>CAYTPD010000031.1:0-3202 GCA_964439975.1 uncultured Candidatus Saccharibacteria bacterium | reverse complement strand
TATATCTCCAATAAGGGCCATCCTACCGGATGACCCTTATTATACGACTTCGTCTTCAAACGTACACTCCAAGGGGTGGTTTGCTCAGCCCTATAATAACTAATCAAAAGTTGCGATTGTGGTCACAACTCCTCTTGTAGTAATATAAAGTATATTGTATAATATTGTTTACTACAACTCGGGTGGTGAAATAATGGCAAAAGAATCTGAACTTAATATTCATACTGTCGAAAATATATTAGATAATATTCGTAAACCAAATGGTAATAAAAGGCATAGTAAAATTCAAGACCAAAAGAACCTTGTGACTTTCGACAAAAAAATATGTGAAATTTGGACAGAACTGGGTTTGAAAGATGATTCAGACCCAAAGTTATTCGAATTGATACTTATTAATGCGATTGGAAATGTGTATGACAATTACGTACAGGAGAAAGACCGAGTAAGAACTAGAAGACGTGATGTAGTTTTAGCATCTTTCGGTCTTTTGAAAGGTTGTCTGTCGCACACGGAGAACGAGACTAATACATGGCTGGAGGATCGATATGAAAGCTATCTTGATGATAGTGATTATGTTGCTCTTGAAGGCTATGAACAAGGTAGCTATCAAAGAATAAAGACATATTACCCTCAAGAGCAAAAACGGCTACGAGGCCTACTCATGCATGATGTGTCCGAAAGTAAAAAGGAAATTAGCAAAGAACTATTAGAAATAATTACAAAAAAAATTTATACAAATTATTATGACGAAAATGGTAAAGTACTAGAAGTTAAATTACCTACACCATGCTATATTTTAGATGATTTTAAACCCGTAAAGAGGACGCATGATTATAAAGAAGAACAAGAAGAGTACGAAGAACAACAGGAATACGAAGAGCAAGAAGAATACGAAGAACAAAAACAACAAAAACAACAAAAACAACAAAAACAACATCTAAACGTTTCCGAGCGAATCACCTTTAAAATAAGTTCTTCTAAAAAACTTTTATGTTTCATGATAGTTGTAGTTGCAGTTTTATCCATAGCCCTCAAAATTTATCACCTACAATATGTCGAGGTATCAAATAAACAAATTAAAATAGCATTTAAAGAAGCGGAAAAGATAACTCCAGATACAATCGAAATCTCTAATAAGAATATTTTCCTTTCTCCTGGAGAAGAAGATGATTTAGAAATCAAAACCGAACCGAAAGTAGAACTCAGCAAACTATCTTATCGTAGTACTCACGATGATATTGTAAAACCGGAATCACTACATAGTCCTCATATTTTGGCCGCTAAAGATGCAACAGGAGAAGCTGAGATTATAGTTCATGGTGACAATAATGTACAAGATACAGCCACTGTTATTATTAAAGATCCCGCCAATCGCGCTTCATTACGGGAGACTAATAGTATACCTCTTGATAATCTTGAGTAGTTAAATGTAACAATTATTTGAGGAGTATTTAGCTATGAAAAAAAATATTATAATTCGACTATTTTTTACGCTTAATATAAGTGTTTTATTAAGTTTTATAATCTTCCCAATATCCACATTCGCTTGGAGTGATAACTCCGGTTTAGAAAATGGTCGCCCAGAGTACACCCTTGACCAAATCAACAATGGCGAGCTCGGCGATACAATTACTTTTAACTCAATCAAAGACAGTGTCATCGGTCACGAATTTAACTTCGTTGGTGCTCTCGAAGAAGACAAAGTAAATAGTGGAGAAAAGAAAATTTGGCAGGACGATGTCACCGTTGAAGACGGTAAAACTTATGTTGTCCGTATGTATGTCCACAACAACAACCCAAATGGTCGTAAAGCCGTCGCAAAAAACACCCACGTTGCATTTAGTATACCAGGTGCATCGAACGAAAATAACCAGCTTAAGGTTATAGGTTTCGTTGATTCGCCAGATGCGACACCTACAGAAGTGTACGACCATGTTAATTTCAACAGTGATCAACCATTCCACTTGGAATATGTAAGCAATTCTGCATTTCTTGAGAACAATGGTATAGGTAGCAAAGGAAACAATGGTAATACAGCTGGCGGGGTTCGACTTAGTGATGATATAGTTAATGCGGCTGCTGGTGGTATTCTAATAGGTTATGATAAATTAGACGGTAATATACCGGGATGCTATCAGTATGCTTGTTATATTGGGATTACTTTAAAAGCAGTTTATGATTATGAATATACAATAAAAACCTCCGTCCGCCCAGCTGGCACTAAAGGTAACAACTGGACTGACAATCTCGAAGTGAAGATTGGTGATGAAGTTGAATACCAGATTCTTTATGAAAACGTAAGTAATTTTGATCAATACAATGTTAGCTTACGAGATCGTTTACCTGAAGGTGTTGAATATATTCCAGGCAGTACGCGCATTTGGAATGAACACTTCACTGGTGATAAGATCAATGAAGATACTTTAGTAACTGACGAAGGTATCAATATTGGTGCTTATGGTCCAGGAGCAAACGGTTATGTTCGTTTCAATGCTAAAATTGTCGATCAAGGCTTAGAATGTGGTTCTAACACGCTAGTCAACTGGGGACAAGGTTCAGTTAACAATGAGTTGGTTCAGGACTACGCATCGGTAATTTTATATAAGGATACAAAATTTGCAACGATATCAACAATACTTCTCCTTTTAATTATGACATGTTTAGTGATTAGTGCTATGCTTGTTCGCAAGATATACGAAGATAAATACTAATAAACTTTATTGATTATTATCGAAAATAATGTTTTGACTAAGAGACACTTTCAAAGTGTCTCTTTTTATTTCAGAAAATCAAAATATTTTTCCAAAAACGGTTAAAATTTATAATTTTTCAGTGACTATAATTTGAAGAATAGCAGTATGGCTACAAATTTCGGACAAACAGCGTAGGCATTTCATGATTCCTTGACTGTTTATTCATAAAATGATTAAGAGTAATCAAGAGGCACTGCGTAAATTACACAACTTGTACTGAGCTGTTTACGCCATTAATGAGGAATGATTATTCCGTTAATCCGAAATTTGCAAGTATGGCTTTTCTTTATAACAAACATCAAGTAAGAGGAGGACAAAAACATGCTCAAAAACATGCTCAAAACCAATCTCAAGACAAATTTCAGCAAAGCCTTCAACAGTGAGCTGATCGGCACAATCCCGGAAGAAGCAAATGCAGTCTCCAGCTGGCTCAATTCCCGGCATGGCAA
>CAYTPD010000030.1:0-3283 GCA_964439975.1 uncultured Candidatus Saccharibacteria bacterium | reverse complement strand
ACTGGGTCGCTCGACTAGCCGACGGCAATTGTTGGATGACACAGAACTTGGCACTAAACTTAAAGGTGGGAGAAGTGCTAACTAATGAGACGACCGACGTTGCAACGAGTTGGACAGTGTCGGTGGGTACATCCGTGAAAATTCCGGGAGCAACCTATCCTTCTTGGCCACCACAAAATGGCGTTAATTCTTGGAGTTTTGGAGAATGGGTAGTAGCAATACCGACTGCTGGCGCTAGTTGTGGTACTAGTGCGACCAACATTTCTCAATGCACCAACGTAGGTTTTGTTAACGTAGATGAAGGTTCGGGTTATAGGCCAGGATTCGAAGCCACGACTAGTTCATGGACTGCGCCAAACGGGACAAAATACGAGAATCAACTAGTAGCTGTAGATCAAGAGAATAGGGTCTACGACGAGCATTACTTAATAGGAAATTACTATCAATGGAATACTGCAGTGGTAGCGAGTGGAGGAAACTTAACAAGTGGAGACGCCCGTGGTTCAGTTTGTCCAAGAGGATGGATGCTACCGAGCAGTGGCAATAACAATATTAATAACGGTACATTTTATTACATGCTGAACAAGTACGGCTTAATATCAAATACTAGTGGAGTGGGCGGAGATGGAAGAAGCTATCATATCTTCGACAAGCCACTAAATTATGTAACAAGTGGATTAGTTTCGATACTCTACGGTACACTTAGATATGCAGGTCAAAATAATTATGCTTGGTCAAAAACAGTCAATAATGGAAGCCATGCCTGCGCCCTTCTTGGTACACGTAGTTACTGTAATGACCGTTTCGCTGCTTTTCCAGTTCGTTGTCTTGCACGGTAATGGTATGTTTAGGATGAGGGGCTAGTGGACGGAAAAGCACTGACGCGATAGTTGTGATAAAAAGTATAAATATCTTGAGTATGCACATAGAGGCTATAAGCAAACCATGTTTCCGCTTGAGCTGTAAGAGACCAGTTGTAAATTCTGGTGCCGCTCCAAGGCAAAGAAGGTCCACTCGGATTAACATACCCGCTCCGCACATAGGATAGTGGAAGAGAGACTATAAATATAATGGCTAAAATTGATTGGTAGCGCCAGCTGGACTTGAACCAGCATTGTAGACTTAGAGGGTCTATGTCCTATCCCTTGAACGATGGCGCCATGATTATATTATAACATAAAATAAGGTCTGAAATGACAATAATCACCCGTTATGGATGATTATTGTGTCGTAAATTAGCGTATGAATCGAATTAGGTGATTGTGATTTTGTGCGGAGCTTCGACTTTTTCTTTCTCAAAAGTGATTGTTAAGACTCCGTCTTTAAGTTCGGCTTTTACAGTTCCCTCTTCTTCCTTTACCTGAACTGGAAGAGCAATAGTACGCGAGAATTCTCCCCAATAGCATTCCTGAATGTGCCAAGCAGTAGTGTTTTCGTCTTCACCGCCACTTAAAATACCCGAGATTGTTAGAATGTTGTCAGAAATTGTAACATTAAGGTCCGATTTTGAAATTCCAGCAGTACGTGCTTTTACAACGAGTTTATCGGTCGTTTCGTAGACATCCACGGCAAGTTGTCCTGGAAAATCGTCAGTATTATCCCACACAGCATCATCGTCGTCTGACGGTTCAACGCTCATTGCAGCTTTTGCTTCATGATCAACGACCGGAGCTGGTTCGTCGTCGAGGAAAGCAGCTGCTAGTTCGTCCTCCATCAGATCGTTTGTAGTACGAGCCATTGCTTGAATTACCTCCGTTATATATTGTTATGCTTTATTATAAGGGTTTTTTGCGCTAAAATCAACGATAATTATGGGTTTTGATGTAAAAAATACAACAAGAATAAAAATATGGGATTTATTTTGTCCACACACTTGTCGAGGTTGTGGACGATTAGGGTGGGTGGTTTGCGAGTGTTGTAAAAATGACATACTTGCGGAATGGAAAAATATTTGTCCTATCTGTAAATCTACTCTTGATGATTGTCGACAAAAATGTTTAAACTGTAAAAATGAATTTGATGAATTATATGTCGGTGGATATCGCGATGGGATTTTGGCAAGAATGATAAAAGATTTTAAATATCATTCGGTGCGGGCGTTGAAAGGTGATTTGGTGGGGATTTTTGATCAAATGTTGCCGGAGAAATTTGGATATAATTTAGCAGGAAGTAATTCTTGTGATAAGCAGAGGGTTATTATAGTTCCCTTGCCGACGATAAGTAAGCATGTGCGGGAAAGAGGTTTTGATCATACTTGGATTTTAGGGAGAAGCTTAGCTCGGAAGCGTAAGTGGGGTTGTAAAAGATTATTGGATCGGAAGGTAGATACAGTTCAGGTTGGTTCTACGGCGGACAAACGAAGAAAACAGGCGAAGGAAGCTTATGTTTTGTCAGGAAAGATTGAAACGGATGCGATTTATCTCCTATTAGACGATATTTGGACGACTGGGGCGACTATGCAAACGGGTGCGAGACTTTTGCGTGAGGCGGGAGCGAAGTATGTTGTGGGAGCGATTTTGGCGACGGGAGAACCAAAAGTCCCTAATCCTGAAGAAGATAGGGGCGAGAAAAAGGAAGGATAGAAGAGTTAGGACTCTTCCCCGGTTTCTTCCCTGGTCTCTGAAGTAGTTGGTTCGTTGGTCGTCACGCGATTAATAGCGTTTAGTACGAAATTAACAATTGCGAAAGCTAGGACTGAGACGATTAGACCAATGATAGCGTAGAGAATAGTGTTTTTTGCGTCAGTGACTTTTTTGTTGTCGCCACCAGAAATGACATAGCGGAGACCGCCCCAAATTAGCATAATGACCGAAATCGCACCGATGACATAGAGGGCGACATTCGTTAGTTGCGTAAAAACACCGTCAGAACCGATGAGATCGGCAGGCATATCATCAGCACGCGCTGCTTCTGCGCCTTCACGAACACTAAGCGCCATAGCTTTTCCGGCGCAAAGGGTAACTGTCGCACAGATGCCAGTGAACATTTGTAAAGCATATTTTGCCATTTTTTTCATTATAAAAATCTCGCAATTAATATTTTATACTTCCCTAGCGCATATGGCGCTTTGATTGAGCTAATTATAGCACAGAAATGGAAGAAGTGGTAGTTTTTGTGATTATTGAGAAGGAGGGTGGGGGAAGAGTAATCCGCGCCATTGCGCAGCGCGCTGGGCGGATAACGAACTCAACACTAGTTGAATCTCAAACAACCAGAAATCCGCGCGAATGCGCGGTTTTCTGGTTGGCGGAGGGTGGGAGATTCGAACTCCCGCTCCAGGTCT
>CAYTPD010000029.1:0-3621 GCA_964439975.1 uncultured Candidatus Saccharibacteria bacterium | reverse complement strand
AGACGAAGTCGTATAATAAGGGTCATCCGGTAGGATGGCCCTTATTGGAGATATACGTCTATGAACTATAATAAACGTACAATTAGAACTCTAACACATTGCTTTTATGATTTGAAGTATCACTTCGTGTGGACACCTAAGTATCGTGGTAAAGTGCTAGCAGACACTAAAGTCAAACAAGAAATAAAAAGGACTATAGAATAAATAGTCAAATGGAAGCATTGGGAACTCCTAGAGCTTAATATCCAAGGCGATCATATCCATATGGTACTGATACTACTTCCCAAAGATTCTCCTTCGTATGCTATGCAGATTATCAAAGGAAAATCTTCCGCATGGCTTAAGAAAAAGATTAAACATAAAAGTGGTATCTACGAGAAGCATAGTATGTGGGCGAGAGGTTATTTTGTCTCTACAATTGGCATTGATGAGTTGATCATCAGACGATACGTAAAACATCAAGCTAAACACAACCAAATCGAACAGGCAAGCTTGTTTGATAAAATATAAAACTAAACTAGGCTATCCTGCCGGCATAGCCGGCGAATCCAAAACCACCGGATCGAGTATCCGGTGGTCGGTTATTTCTTATCTGACTCTCAATATTCTGTAATGATACAATACTGATAGCCAGGCAGATAGGGGATATCAAGCGCATCATTACAAAATTCTAGCTTGCGATGTTTGCGTTCTTCGATATATTCTGTCACCTGAATTCTATAGTGAATATCATCTAATCGCCTTGATTCCACTCGATATTGCTTTGTTGGAGAACCATTGATGAATGTGGTCTCAAAAAGCATTGTGAATTCTCCCCGCACAAAAACCTGTCCGCCACTAGTTCCTTCCATATCGTCCCATAATTTTTCGGGCGGGAGTGTTGAACTATATATCAAATAGATGCTTTCTTCGCCTACGTTTACTCCCGTTAAGCGGAACTCTGATAATTCTCCGCGCAAAACTGCCATAAGGTTATCTTGAAGTATGGAGTGATTCATATAGTTTTCCTGTGCGTCAAAAGCAAGCTCCCACTCCGTTTCTAGTGCCTCCACAGTCATTTTAATTGGTGGATTAGTAAAAGACTTATCGCATACATCCTCAGCATATTCCATGTCAGCATTGGAAATTACATAACAGTTATCCTCATCGAGTAAATAACATCCATACTTAATTTTTGCCATTCCTATACCCTCCTTTAATAAATAGCTATTGCATCATTACCTGTTCTTTATTACGAAAGCACAGGTAAAATCTGCAATAGATTGAGGGTATTAGCAGAGTCAGAACAATTAATGTGCATATAAGTTAGTTATAACTAACAAATATTTTTTTATATTATCACAGATAGCTATTTTTGTCAATAGAAAATGTAAATTTTGTGCTGGCTGACAAGTACACTGATAAAAAAATAGGCTGATAATCAGTGTACCCGTCAGCTATGTATTGTCAGTCTAAAATGTAGTAATTTTTTCATATAATAAACTTTTCAATTCAATATCAAAGGAGGTCTAACAATGAACAGACGAAAAAAACAAGTAATTACCAAAAAAGCTAATGAACAAGAAATGCGCAACGTGACAGGCAAATTGATTGCTAAGTGGTATCCAGAAGAGGGGGTGATAGAAATTTGGTCAAAAAAGTGTCGATCGGCGTTTATCCTCCCGCCGGGAACACCCATAGAATTTGATCCCGGCACATTATGTACAAAGTAGATATTAAGAAAAATTAATACAGAATTGAGACCGCAGCTTTATAAAAGCTCTCAGAGACGGCAGTACGGAACCAAGTAGATTTTGGTGTACCGCACTGCCGTTTTTGTATTTCCAAGACGGCTCCGGCGGTACATCGTCATAGGAAGGAGCCCTGAATATGGAGTTTAATTACGGAAAAGAAAGAAAAAAAATGGAAGACGAGTTTGCAAAGTTCAAAAAAGAATACACAGAGGCTTATAAAGCAGAATGCGATGAAGGTAAAATACATAAATCAAGTTTAGAAGAATCGCTCTCAGAAATGCATGATTTTGATAAAGAAGTATTAAATGGAAATAGAAAATATGTAACCCATACCATATCATACTATTCAGTGAATTTTAAGGATGATCATACTAGTTCAGAAGAGCATTCGCCACTAATTAAAAATAATCTGGAATCTTTTAGTTCCAAAGAAGATGAAATCTGCGAGCGGAGGCGTTATGGCTGGATAGACAATATTGATAATTTTAAACTGTATCAAGCTATAAAATCCTTATCACAGAAGGACATAGAAGTATTGACGTTAAAAATAATTGACCAAAAAAGTCAAGTAGAAATCGCGGCCCTCTATGGCGTATCTAATGCAGCGATTTCTAAAAGAATCAAGCGAATAGTAAATAAATTAAAAGATTTTTATGAAAAAGGTTAAAATTCTGTGCTTCTTGATGCCTTTTATATGTAGCCTGTGGTACAAGTGCTATCGTACCACAGGCTACCGATACCACTCAAGCCATTCATTTCACGAAAGGAGAACATTTATGAAAACCACAAACAAGAAAATTACAAACAATCACAAGCAGGAAAATCTACTGAACAAAGAGTTAAACCAATCTCAGAAGAAAGAAACACGGCAGGAAACAGATGACGAACTGCTCCACCTCCCCACTGTTGAGGAAATTCCCATAGGTGTCTTAAGTCTCAAATGTATTGACCCGAACAAAAAAAGACCTTTGTTAATTGATGAAACTAAGTATGGAAGATGTTATAAAGTTAAGAACGAAAAAATTTATAGGTTACGATTAGGCATCTTCAGTCAACCAAATGGTGCTGGCGTAATCCCGATAGAATCGATCGGAGTTTTGGCAATCCCTGCAAGCGTCAAGAAAAGACAACGAATCACGACTTTGATTGCTTTTGATGAAATTTTTCCTGCTATCTTTTGTGATGTAATAACACTATGTGCAGATAGAGATTTTTCCATTGAGTATGTCCATGGCAGTATACGTCTTGAGCCTAATAACGGTCTTGGTGGTCTGACAATCGATACTCCTGAGCTGAGGATAGACGATGATGCAATATTTTTGAGCTTTAGTGATGTGGCTACTGATCTGATAGAGCCTAGTTCTACGTTCAGATATGATTTTATAAGTGTGCAAGTCAAAGCGAAGTTTGACGAATAGTAGTTATTCCAGCTCTCTCAGATTGTTGGCGGAAACATGTCTCTACCAAGCCATTTGCAACATTCTGTTGCAAATGGCCTGGTAGGTACAACAAAAAGACTCAGAGAAATAATGTTAGCAATAAAGTTTTATGCCAGATAAAATCTTTGGGAGCGGTTTGTTCGTAATAAGGCGAGATGTTGCATTCCATTTCATTTTATTTGTATTTACATTTCCTTTGTATTTTTTGCCAAGTTAGGGGTGATGTGTTAGACTGGGAGAGACAACTTAGGCAGGTTTGAAGTTAGTCTGATCTGTTTGAGGGCGTTGCGCGTTTCTATAATGCTTATGGTTAGAAAAGGCTGCCGTTTGGCAGCCTAAGATAAGTGATCCCATAGAGGCGTACTATTTGATTTTGAGTTTCAAGCTAACTTTCTTCTTCGAACCGTCTCGAGCGGTGGCGGTAATACGGACAGTTTTACCTTTGCCAG
>CAYTPD010000028.1:0-3788 GCA_964439975.1 uncultured Candidatus Saccharibacteria bacterium | reverse complement strand
TTTTGTACATAATAGTACCTCCTTGTTAATGTGCGATGAATAGTTACAGGATGATAAATTTTCTAATGATTATTCTTGAATCTAGAATCCCTGTAGTATGCTTAGTCGTCGGATATTTAGTTGTCAAGGTGCGGGGGAGATGCATACAGCCCGCGAGCACTAAGGAAAAGACTATTACTCGCGGGCGTATTATCAATTACTTTTTCTTCTTATTTGTTACTGTAACTTTACATTTTAGCTTCTTATTACCGATTTTTGCGATGATAACGGCTTTCCCTTTCTTTTTAGCTTTCACAATCCCTTTTTTGGATACTGTCGCCACAGATTTTTTGTTACTGCTCCATTTTACCTTCTGCTTAGCGTTCTTTATCTTCAGTCTGTAGCTTTTTCCTCTAGCCAGCGTTAATTTCTTCTTATTAATTTTGAGAGAAGCTACTCTGGTGTTCGAAACAGGCGGTTTTGGAGAGATATTTGAACCGCTCGCATTTGGCTTCTGAGACGGCTTGCCCGAACTACCTGTATTCGTATTACCCGCATTTCCTGTGTCGGTATTTGGTTTATTTGGAGTGTCAGTTCCTGGGAGGGTAGGTTTATTATCTTTATCGGGTGTGGTAGCCCAGGGTACAAAACGCCATTTCTGCGCAATTGTTCCATTGCCCTCCCATACCTGGACATTGGTTTTATCTACGGCTTTTCCATTATCTACATCTAAATAAAAACCAGTTCCTTTACCGCGTATCGTATAGTAACCTGTATTTCCAAGTTTGTCTATTACCCAGTATTGACTTTGGCTTGGGTTGTCGACAAAATCCCATTGTTGGACATTCGCTCCGTTTCTCCTGTCATTCCCGGCGACTTCCAAACATTTTCCCGAATGCTTGTTTACAATCTTGTATCCTTTACCTGCCCCTAACCATGTAACAGTAAATACCTGTTTTGGATCTTGCGTGCTATGCCAAATCCATGCATTAGTACCATTCTTAGTCTCCGCATTAGCAATATCTAAACACATATTGTTGTTTACACCTGTCACAATGTGATAGTCTCCGTTTGGGATAGTTTGGGAACCGCCAGAAATCGGTGAGCCCCATGGCACAAAGCACCACTTCTGTGCACTCGACCCATTGCCTTCCCATACCCTGACATTGGTACGGTCTGCCGGATTACCGTCTTCTACATCTAAAAAGTAGCTGTTGCGTTTTGATTGAATTGTGTAAAATCCGTTACCTACTCCTGTAACAGACCACTCCTGCGCTTCCGCATCAGTTTGACCCCACTGTTGTACATTTGTTCCCATGTGGCGGTCATTGCCAGCTACATCCAGGTATTTTCCAGACAATCTATGCTTTATTCTATAAAATCCGTTACCAAGATAGCGAACATTAAAAACTTGCTTGTCATCGGTCACACTGGAAAAGATAAAAACATTTGCCCCATCATTAAGAGAAGCATTATCAACATCCAGGCATTTATTTTGATCGAGTGCTGTAACAATATGATAATCACCATCTGGAATAGTCTGGCCACTTCCAGTAGTCATGGAAGGCCCCTCGGGAATGGAAGGAGCAGGCGGTATGGGTTGCTGATCGACAATATCTTGGATATGTATATAACCAGATGCGCTACCCTTGTTTACTGTACGTTCATTATATGCCCCTTGCTTACTACCATAATTATATTCTTCTATTCGGACAGAATCTCCGTCTACGGAGGCAACAAACGCTACATGCCCATATTTTCCGCTGTTAGACCAATACACGGAACCTTTTGCCGGAGTTCCATCCACTGTTATCCCACAAGATCTCGCAGCGTTTCCCCAGTTTTGTGCATTCCCCCAGTGCACATTCTTGTAATTATTGTGAAAAGGGACATTATTTCTAGAATTAAGACACCACGCTACAAAAGATGTACACTCACGATTATAAAAGTTCCACTCATCAATTAAAGTGTCTTGTCCAGCATTCTTATATTTTGCTGGGTAATCATCTGCGGCATACGATGAAATAGTTATACAGTAAGACATTATGAACGCGCTTATAAAGATAAGTACAAATTTTAATAGTTGCTTTTCTTTTCCCATGTATGACTCCTTTCTTACAAATGTTCTTGCTTTCTTCGTCACTTGTAAAATAATTTTTCTCACTCGTTACCCCTCCTCGCTTGCTTTAAATCGTTTTTTAGAATCATGTATTTCTACAGTTATTTAATCTGTCCCAATATAGGCGGACATTCATTGTCAAAGATTATTCCCCCTTCCTCTAATTTATGTCACAGAAACGAATATTTAGTGCCGTTTCTGCTAAAGATGTAACACAATGGTTATTCTGTTTCTAATTTTAGCAGTTAGAAACCCCGTATGCAAGAGAAAATCATGATTTTTTGGGAAAATATGGAATAATTCTTCTTTCTTATCGCATCATATACAACAAACGCTTTTTTCCCTTAGATAAAAGCCCAAAATATACATTGATAATTTTCCAGAATGTAACATTGTAACCAATATGTTACCAAGCCCTTTTGTGATCCAATACGATATACTAATTCGTATCAAGAAGAACAAGGGGGCTTTATTAAATTATGGCAGCAACAGAACCGATTAGAAGCAAGAAAGAGCTGAAAGCACTGGCAGAATATTATCTGCAGAAACGGCAACTCCGTAATTATGTTTTGGTAGTACTTGGCACATATACAGCACTTCGAGTCAGCGATTTGCTTCGCCTGAAGTGGTCGGATGTGTATGATGAAGAAAAGCAAATCTTCTATACACATGTCACTATTACGGAAAAGAAAACCGGCAAGCCTAAGACCTTTGCGCTTAATAAGCAAGTTATATCAGCACTCAAGGCATACTATCCTTCCCGACGCAATGATGTGATTTTTGTTAATAACAGGGCTGATGCCCAAGCGATCAGCCGGGTACAGGCATGGCGGATTATCCATACTGCAGTAGTGGCAGTGGGAATTGTTGGTAAAATATCTTGCCACAGCCTTCGGAAAACTTGGGGATACCATGCCTGGACAGGAGGCAAGGTATCCCCAGTTGTGATTATGCACGTCTATAACCATAGCAACTATGAAACCACACGGCGCTATCTAGGTGTTGCGCAGGATGATTTAGATAAGGCATATCTAGGAATGGAACTGTTTTGAGGCTTAGACAATAGAATACAGAGCCTAACTAGAAAAACTCAGATACTGTTTCTCTGGGTCTTTTTGTTGTGCCTACGTTAATTATTTGCAACGAAACGTTGCATTTATTGCCTACTAGAGACACTCATTTCTAATGAGCTAGCGGACGGGGAAAGCAGCGTAACGAGGAATAAAAATAGAAGGATTAATAGAAGTATAATAGTATATACCAAGGTAAAGACTATTCTCTTCATCCGGCCGAGCACGCATAGACCAAGCCATACTATACTCACCAGCATTCATCAAAGTACCATAAGGTGTATAAACATACCCGCTCCGCACATAGGATAGTAAAGGAAAGATAAATGATAGTTACGCCTGACGCAATACGCCACAAAATGTTGCATTTGTTGTTTACTAGAGACACTCATTTCTAATGAGCTAGCGGACGGGGAAAGCAAGATAGCGACTGTAGTATGCAGATGGGTCGACATTCTGATCACCTATGCCGAAATAGTAAGTGTTAGTAACCTCAGGTCGGGCTATCTTCGACCAACCGTATGCCTCAATGCTGGCGTATCTCAAAGTACTATGGTACAGATGGATGTCAACCTCCCCTTTTATGCAACAACTAGGTACAACTTATTTTGGTAGCGTAG
>CAYTPD010000027.1:0-4157 GCA_964439975.1 uncultured Candidatus Saccharibacteria bacterium | reverse complement strand
GAGATTTTTTTAACACTTGCACGTACTTTCACAGTGTCAAAATCCTTTCCGTTAGGTGTTGTAAAAATAAATCAGCTTTGTTTGACAAAACTCAACTTTTTGTCAAACAAAAGACTAAATGTTGTATTTTTTACAACATTTCTAATATTGATTATTGCAGTCGGAAGCTAATTCTACCCTTCGTGAGATCATAGGGTGTCAATTCCACCTCAACCCGGTCGCCCGGCACTAAGCGGATATAATTTTTGCGCATTCGTCCGCTTATGTGTGCAATGATATTATGACCATTCTCAAGCTTGACTCGAAAATGGGTGTCGGGCAGCGCCTCAATCACCTCACCAGTGAGTTTAATTACTTCTTTTTGACTAGCCATAAATTACATTTATCATTGTAGCATAGCTATGTGACAAAGTAAATAGATTTTTTCGAAATTATGCGATTAGTCAGATATGTCAGCGTTAGGCTAATTTTCGAGCACTGCGCGTACAAAAAGACGGTGAGAATAAGTTTGACTCGAGAGCCACCAATCGCCGGTACAGGTTATTAAAGTGATTGAGCTTTTGCCACTTTCGGGAGAAAGGTCGACGAAATTTTGCATATAGTCATCAGCTTCGTTGCCAAGATGTTTGGTCGCTAGATCAACCACTCGATATTTGAGGAGTCTGCCGTCGCCCATTTCTATCGTGATTTGATCACCTGGCTTGATTTCGGGAAGGGATTTGAAAATGCCATCTCCGAGTGCACCGCCGTGGGCGTCCAAAATCGCAGTATCGTCCGGCGTGCCGGGGATTGCCGACTCATTAAACCAGCCAACGTCGTGGATATTAGTTGGCGTATCTAGTGCGCCGTCAGCGGTTTGACCAACTTCAATTACGCGGGCGTTAGTGATTCCTAGGGTTGGGATGCTAAAATAACGAGGTCGATCTTTAGGGACGACGTGTTCGGCACGATCCGTAGCGGTTGGGGGTTCTTCTTCAATTGTCTCTTGGTTTTCGTAGACGTTAACGACTTGGCGCTCGCTACCTTCCATGCGTTTCAAATAATCATGTTCCCAAATCGCAACGCGTCCAAAGAAAATAGCGAGAATGATAACGATAATCGTTAGGATGATTGTGGTCGGTTTGAAATGAATTTTTCGAATTGTTGGAAGTTTCACTTTGATTGCCCTTTTTTGAATTTTTAAATTTATTTATATTCGTCGTAAGTTACCATGAGTGCGCGAGAATTGAGTTGGCGAAGGTTTTCGAGCGCAACCGTGACGACGATTAGAAGTCCTGTACCAGAGATCGAGAGTCCGATTGGCATGCCAGTAACGATGATAAAAACATAATCAGTTAAGAATGGTAACATAGCGATGAAACCTAGCGCGAGCGCTCCGAATAGGTTGAGGCGGGTAATTGTTTTACCGAGATATTCGGCAGTACGATTGCCTGGGCGAACTCCTTCGATAAAAGCACCTTGTTTTTGCAGATTGTCGGCGATTTCTTTTGTGTTAAAGATAATACTAGTGTAGAAATAAGTAAAGAGCACGACAAGTAAGAAGTATACCGCTGGATAGAAAAACCATTGAGGGGTAATGCCGTTCGGATAATAGACTGCGAAATTTGAGGCGCTTGGAGCGGTGAAGAGTTGAAGAAGGGTCGCGCCAAAGGTATTTTCTTTGTCAATCGTCATAATGAATTGGCCAATTAAGGCAGGCAAAGAAAGGAAAGCTGTTGCGAAAATGACTGGTACGACACCGGCAGCGATTAGTTTTAAGGGGAGGATGGATTTTATATCGCCGTAAGTGCTGTTGCCGTGGACGCGTTTGGCATAATTAATCGTGATAATGCGTTGCGCTTCGTTAAGCTTGACGAGGAAGTATATAACAATCAGAATTGCGACGGCAAAACCAAGTGTGATCCAGAAAATAGTTGGGTTAACGGGGAGATTAAACCAGCCAAAGAGCGATAATGTGCCTTGGGAGGTATCGAAAAGGCTTGCGCCGAGGCTAGTTAGAGTTGCTGGGAGCTGGGAGATGATGCTTGTGAAGATGATGATAGAAATACCATTTCCAATTCCCTGCTCTGTCATAAGTTCGCCGAACCACATAAGGATGATCGATCCAGCGACCATAGAGGTAACTGATAGAAGCCAGTCGGCTGAGGTCGGAGTGTAAGCAAAGGAAGTGTTTGAGGCGATTACGGATTGATAAAGAATAAAAATGTAGGCAATGGATTGAATAATAGCAAGCGGGACGGTAATTATCCGAGTCCACTGGTTAATTTTGCGTCGACCGGTTTCGCCGTCCTGAGAAAGTTCTTCGAGGCGAGGAATGGCCTTCGTGATGAGCTGGACGACGATTGAGGCAGTAATATATGGGGAAAGACCGACCAGGAGAATTGAGAATGCGGTCAAACCACCTCCAGAAATTAAGTTAAGGAAGTTGCCAAAATCAGACTTTTGGATCAAGCTTTGAATTGCTTCTTGAAAAGTGGTCGGCTCTCCGAGAGGTACTGGTACATGCGCCAAAAAGCGATAGACGATCAAGAGTCCTAGTACGATCAGGATACGTTTTAACATGTCTTTATTTTTGAACGATTTAATAATGGTCTTAAAATTCATGATTCCCTACTTTTCTCTACGTATAGATCTATTATAGCACAGAATTAAAATTAGCCTAGGGGTCATTACGTTGATTTCTTTTTGAGAGTGAGGTAGGATAATGAAAAATATTATAGTCATCTCTCCTAACCATCCTATGTGCGGAGCGGGAGAGTCCAGCTATTTTATGGAGATTTACGTGATACTGGCATTAGCAGTTATGCTTGGTTGATAGTTGCACGATCGGATATTTTATATTCATACTATCTTGATATAAATGCTCAAAATATTAATCCTTCAGGTCGAAGTGATCGTTATAATGCTTTCCCCGTCTATCCTATGTGCGGAGCGGAACCATACATCTTCGTTTAGGAATTTTAAGTGAGCCCGAGGTAAATGGCTATGGTTGGACGAATGGCTCATTTAATATTGAGCGAGATGCGCATTACTTATATTTTGTAAGTACGGCAGTTGGTCCAAATACTGACGGTGGACGTTATTTTGCTTTCCCGGCTTGCTGAATTTGCTTCTCCCTCTATTATCCTATGTGCGGAGCGGGTGGATTAATCTATATTATGGCACGCTTAGAGGTGCTGATCATGGTTGTTATTTCTGGTCGCTCTTATCTAGTCTGGATGGTTTGATAGCGGATGCATTTTATATGGATAACGTAAAGATCGGTTTGGAAGTGCGGTATAATCGGTACTATGCTTTCCCTGTACTATCCTATGTGCGGAGCGGGTATATGAATCCTAGTAATAGTTCCTTACTGCATTCGGGTAGTAGTGCTGATAACTGGTCAAATTTATCGTCTTCAGATAGTAAAATGGCGTTTTTCTTAGGCATGGGAGGCCAGTATGTTACACCTTATAATAGCTATGAGCGATTTGATGCTTTCGCCGGCCTGGTGTTTAATTAATGGGCGGTCGGATTGGGAAAATCATTTCGCTACGCAACGCACAGGCAGGGCTTCATATTCGGCAGCTGCAAGATAGTTAAAATTGCTTTCTATTCCGGTTTGATCGTCATAGGGTGCAAGGCGCATGGTGTATGCATTTCCAGCATAGAAATAACGAGCGTATCCGCCGTCGCTGAAATAAGAACCCATCCATGTCCCAGCATATTGGACGTTTAGTGGAGCTCTATGAAGACAATATTGCTTTCCAAATTTATATCCACATGAGTAATGGCCATCGTAAGCGCTAATACCATATGCTCCAAAAAGAGGACTATAAATTTGGCGCGGTGGTAACTGCCACCCTTCCGCACAAGCATCTTTGGCGTCTGCATACTTATAATAATAGGTGGAACCCCTATAATTTGCTGTAGGGTCATACGCTAAATTCCCCGACATCCAGCACTTCCCGTCAGCTAAGCGCGCGACGGAATAGGATTTTTTGTCTCGGTTGTCGATTAGCGCTTTGCTGACGGGCTGGCTGTAGTCATTGAACGCTGGATCGGAAGTACTAAGAACGTTTGGGTTGGAAGTCATGAGTGGTGTATTCTGGCAGACTTCTGATGTCATATCCTGCATGTAGGTAATGTCAGTGAGTGTGGTTGGCTTCAAGGGATTC
>CAYTPD010000026.1:0-4781 GCA_964439975.1 uncultured Candidatus Saccharibacteria bacterium | reverse complement strand
ATCTTAATTTATCATAGATTAACCTATGTGTTGATTATAAGGGGAGGGGGACAGAGCGGATGGATAAGCGTGGATAACAGTAGCTATCGTTATGGTGGAGAATATAGTTACGCTTGGACAAAAATTGCTTTGTCAAATAATAGTTTATGCTATGGCTTAATTTTTAATTCAAACATGGTAAACACTGTAGATAATCGTAATCGTCATAATGCTTTCCCCGTCGTGGAATATTAAATATAATTTTCCATCATAAAATCCTCTTCCTCACTATCCTATGTGCGGAACGGGTATGTTAACTTAGGCTATGAGACTTTAAGGTTTGCAGGCGAATATGGATATAATTGGTCGAGTCATACTTATCGTGATTTAATGCTTGCCTATAGTCTTTATATAAATGAACGGGATATTAATATCTTGGGTGGCGATAATCGGTTCAATGCTTTCCCCTGTTCTACTTATGCCTTATCTCCCATTATCCTATGTGCGGAGCGGAAATATTGATTTCGGTATTTATAGGTTGTTGCATATCGGGTCGGATGGATATGAGTGGTCGATAATGCCCGGAGTAAATACATCATACTCTTATTGTTTTGCAATGAGTGATCAGGGAATAGTTTCTTCCGGTGGCGATAATCGCTACACTGCTTTTGCCGTTTGCGGAGATTTGTAGTTTACTGAACATATTTAAGTAATAAGTATGATGAAAGTAAAAGAATAAGAAATAGGCTGATGCTAGCGGAGAATTTCGCGTGCTAATTTAAGAAAAGCTAAATCTCGGCTTTGAATAGATTCCATACCGGGTTCGCTAACGGTATTTGCTTCAATGGTTTTGATGGCGGTGTCAAGATTATCGAACCATTCAAGCTCGAAGCCACGCTCTTTTTCCCAATCTTCGTAATTTGGTTGAGATTTTTGGCCTTGTACTGTTGCAATGAAACCGTCGGAGATGTCAAGCATTTGCCAAATTGGAACTTCAGTCTCGATTTTCCCTAATTTTTCGGTAATCTTACAATCGCAGCCCGCCTCTTCTTTGACTTCGCGTTTGACTGCGTTCTCGATGTCTTCCCCGTCTTCAATGCCTCCGCCTGGTATTTTATAATATCCATGTTGCTTGACGTTAATAATAGCAACTCGGCCGTCTTCGTCGAACAAAACGGTTCTAGTCGCAAATTTTGGCTTTAGGTCTTCATTTGTCTCAGGATTCTTGTACAGTGGTTTTTCAAAATTCATAAAATCTAAAAATAAAACATGATGGTTGGTAAAGCTTTAAGGACTTAATTCTCAACCCTACTAAATATATGGTGGCACTCGGCGAGTTTAATGTCGAATATGTGAGGTCATACTAATGATTTCGAAGAAGGGCTAGATTAATGATATTTTTGGGTTGGTTTGATGTATTGGAAGTAATAGAAGTCTTGCACGACGCAGAAGGCGCTTTGCGTGGGGCTTTTTTATATCAATTCTATGGCTGTGGTCATAATTATTCTACTTCTATGACTCGATAAAAATCGTATTCAGCTAAATCTGGAGGATTTGGAATCGGATCGAGAAACACTTTTTGCTCAGCGTCATATACAATATAGTGCCAATACTGTTGCATTTTATTTCTACACTCTACTAACATATCCTTCTGAGGTTTCTGCGGAATTGAATCGAGTCGAGTTGTCTGCAGGCCGGCTTTTTGTAGTATATTTTCCATTGTGTTAAGATCCATCGAAAAATCTTTGAGTTCTTTTTCAAAACATAATTCTATTATTTCGTCGAAGTTTCTGTGCGTCAGCATTACAATGCAACAAATTGAGCAAGACTTAGGTTTTGGCATTTTTACTATTTTTAACATAATCAATGTGGCAGGGTTTCAAGGGTCTAATACTAAGTATATGATAGCACTGGGAGAGTTCAGCGTCGAGTGTGCGAAACCCGTGCTAGATAAATATGTTAAGACTTGTTGAGCTGGGTTGATTTATTTAATACACGGTATTTTAATTCGATATAAGAATTTTGTAATTGAGTGCATTTGATAAGTTCTAGCGGCTTTAATTGATGAAGGTCGTTAATGGTAGTAATCGATTTACCATCAATTAAAGTAGAAGTTTCTGTTCCACCAACCAGAAGTGGAGCAATAACAACGTGAACGTAATCAATTAAGCCGGCTCTTAGCAGGAGAGCGTTGAAATTTCCGCCAGATTGAATAGTTAAGTTCTTAATTTGATAGTTCTCATATAAATCTTGAAAAAATTTTTGGGGATTGAGACTCGAATACTGAAGAATAGTTAGATTCGGATATTGCTCTTTGAGTTGAAAGACAATATGGTTAGGATTAATTGTTACAAGAAACAGGTTCTTTGCCCAGTGGCAAAGATAATCGATGCCCGTAGCATCTAGATGTGGTTTATTATCGATAATTATGAAACTAACAGGAGATTTATTTGGCATTTCTTTACGCGCATTAACTCCAATTTTAGCCATTACGCGACCAGTGTTGAGTGAATATAAATCAGTAGTTTGTTCGATATCGTAGTATTGTTGCAAGCCCTCTTTGACGCCCTGAATATTACACCAGTCGTTATCTACATCTAGCGAATCATCGCTACCACTTGAAATTTTGCCGTCCAGCGATTCTAGCATAAATAATGTTGTAATTGGTCGGTCCATGTATTAAGAATTTCAAATAATATATCTCTGGCAGGGGCGGTAAGAGTTGAACTCACATCTACGGTTTTGGAGACCGCTATACTAGCCGTTGTACTACGCCCCTATAGTTTTATTTTAACATATTTTGGTCGAAAGTGGTGTTTTTTTGTTCAAATACCGGTCGAGAGAAAAATGTGCTATACTAATTATAGTAATGTTTAGAAGAGAGGTAAAATGCAATTACTTCATTTAGGTTTTCAGTTGCATTGTCCATTTGGTGATGAGGAAGTTTTTCGTGCACAGAATTTGGTCATATATCAACCTTTCTTTGCTTTTTTAGAGCGTAATGCGCAAAAATATGCTAATTTTCGCGTTTCTTTGCAGGTTTCTGGAGTTTGGATCGAATTGGCGGAAAAACTCGAGCCTGAGTTGATTGATCGACTAAAACGACTGGTGCGAGATGGCCGTGTGGAGATTTTAGCAACGCCGTTTTATAATTCTTTATCGTTTTTTTATGATGTGGCGGAATTTGAGGCCGAACTTTGGCTATTTCGTGAAAAAATACGCGAGTTATTTGGGGTCGATTGTGCGGTCTTGGCTTGTCCGGATTTAATGATCTCGGATCGATTGATCGCTTGCGCTGAGTCAAATGGTCTGCATGCAATTTTAGCTGGCGCTGATGAGAAAATTTTGGCCAAA
Organism: uncultured Candidatus Saccharibacteria bacterium; assembly: GCA_964439975.1. Lineage (GTDB taxonomy): Bacteria > Patescibacteriota > Saccharimonadia > Saccharimonadales > Saccharimonadaceae > Nanosyncoccus. Next base: position 1,448 of record CAYTPD010000026.1, on the reverse strand, counting down.
AAAAGCTCTAATCATTTATATGAGGCTAAGGTTGGTAATGGTGTAAAAATTTTATTGCGTAATGCTGAACTTTCAAATTTGTTGATGTTGGATTTTAATCATGAATTGGCTAATTTGAATGTTGCAGAGTTGCATAAAAAATGTGAACTTGCTTCTTTGCGAGGTATGTTGTTGAATGTTTTTGTTGATGCGAATATTTTTGCGCGACGGCGTGGCGTGGGGGTGATAAAGTTGCTGGATGAGCTGTTGAATTTGCGCTTGAAGAGGCTTAATCAGCCATTGTTGGTAGCTTCAGATATTGTGGCTGGCGTGCCGATAGCGGGAGAGTTGAGTTTGCCATGGACCACAAGTTGGCGTGACGAGAAAGACAGTGTGGCGAAGAGTCGGAAGAGGGGCTTGATGCTTCGTGAGGAAATGCAAAATTGTCCGCCTGAGTGGTTAAATAGTCCTTTGCAACGTAAAATGATGACGATTTTGGCCGAAATGAAGCCGGAAGTGTTTCGAACGGAAGACTCGGAGTTGATTGCGAGGTTTTGCCGATTAGGAATGATTGAACAATTTTATGCGCTTAGCTCGGATGTCATTATGCGCGGACAGGCAGGTCTTGAGGATGTCAAGAACTTTGATTTGCCAGGTCGAATGAAGCATCAATTTGAAGCAGAGATTCGTGAAATTCGTCAACTGGTGTGTGATAAAGTGGATAATCTTAAGGCTGAGGTTAAACGACGGGGCAATGAGGTTGTGGCAGTGAATATTGTACATGAGAAGAAATCGGGAGCAACAAAGGACAAAAATGATCCAAAAGACAAAGCTGAGACGATGAGAGTGGAGATTAATCCGGACAAAAATATTGAGAGTGAAGATAATGACGAGATGTTAAAGGTGCGGAATTTTAAGCCAAGTTCAGATGAGGTACCGGTACATTTTCAGGGACATTCGAGATCGAAGACTGCGCGAGAAGGTAAGGCTGGTAAAGTACGTCGCGTATTAAAGAAGATTGTGATCGAATAATTTTAGATTTATTTTTAGATTGTCTTTTGGGGGTTTGGCTATTGCTGAGTTAGTATGAAAAAACAGGCTCTTAATTGAGCGCTGTTTTTATCCTAAATAATGAGAATATGATCGATTTAGCGTTTCTTTTCTTTAACTTCGTTGCGACCGAGATTTTTCTTTGTTTCGGTGAAGACAACGTGCTTACGCACTACTGGATCATATTTGCGAAGGCTAAGTTTATCAGGCGTATTCATAGTGTTTTTCTTAGTGTAATAAGCGCGGATTCCTGATTCTTCAGAAACTAAACCAACTAACTTACGTTTCGTATTATTCTTCTTTGCCATAATGTCTGAATTTTATCACAAAATTTTATTATTGTAAATAGTAATTGATGTTTTGGGGCCGTGTGTCGGCTCTGCCCCGACGACCTGCCGCTTACAAGGCGGCTGCTCTAC
>CAYTPD010000025.1:0-5960 GCA_964439975.1 uncultured Candidatus Saccharibacteria bacterium | reverse complement strand
CCGCTCCGCACATAGGATCGTGATAGAGAGGATTTGTAAAATACTATGCAATTTTTTGCGGGGGTTTGACATTTTCGCGGACCGGGAAAGCAGCGTAACGAGGAATAAAAATAGAAGGATTAATAGAAGTATAATAGTATATACCAAGGTAAAGACTATTCTCTTCATCCGGCCGAGCACGCATAGACCAAGCCATACTATACTCACCAGCATTCATCAAAGTACCATAAGGTGTATAAACATACCCGCTCCGCACATAGGATAATCGGGGAAAGCATTGTAGCGATTGTTGTGATCGGACGGGTTGACAGTCTGATTATTCAGGTAGAGGAAGTAGGCATGGGCAACCTCCGGGCGAGTCAGACTTGACCAACCGTAGGCATTTATACCGGCGTTCCTCAAAAAACCATAGTCCAAACCAACATACCCGCTCCGCACATAGGATAATTGGGAGAGAAGTATATTACTTTACAACGGTTGTAGGAAAATAATTAGATAGCCTTTCTTAGCTTACCTTTCAAGAGACTAAAAGAGTATCGGCTATGCTTATAGTACTAGTTACCGTAAATCTAGAATCATATGACTCGGTATCTTCTTCTACTTTCATTAACAAGAGAAAGTAAGAATTAGGTAGCCTTTCTTAGCTTACCTTTCCAAAAGATTAATAAACGTATCATCTATGCTTGTAGTACTAGTTACTGTAAATCTAACATAATATTGTTTGATGCCTTCTTCTGCTTTCTTTCTAACAAGAGGATCCGGACGTACGAGGAGGACGAGCGCGTCAGCCCCGTAACGACGGGCGCTGACGACGCGCCTCTTGTTAGAAACGAAAGTAGAAGATGACAAATAGAATATCCTCCTAGATTTACAGTAACTAGAACTACACTCGTAGAAAATACTTTACTGATCCTCGAAGAAAGGTAAGCTAAGAAAGACTACCCAAACCAACTTCTACCGGATTTTAAATACTTCCCCTTCAGTAGATGCATTCCGCTCATGATTTACGCTCTGAGGCGCTTCAAAGCCCGCAGAAGACGTCTGAGACTTCATAGTGCTATCCGACTGCATTGCGACTTTACCACGCCCTTCCTGAGCCTCTACGCTGCTCTGAGAGGATTTTGCTGTTTTTTGCCCCTCGAGACTCGTATCTTGTTCTTTTTGTTCCCCTTCTTGATCGCTCAAAACGACTTCCGAGCGCTTCTTTTGCCATTGTTCGAGAAAACTTTGGCTTTTTTCTTCGGATGACTGAGGCATAAGCGGTTTGACCGAGCTCTTAGCCGTCTCGCTCTGTCTCTGGCGCTGTTTAATCTCCTCCTCGACCTCAGTTTGATCGCGGGTGTACTGCGCCGCGGAATATCGTTTCATCATCTCCATAAGTTCCGCATTAGGCTCACCCATAGGTGGCAAAAGCTTCATAGTAAACGGCGCACTCGGCACATCAAACATCATGACCTTCGCAATCGCTTGATAATTTCCTTGTTTTGTTAAATCTTCCGCATTAAACACTGGCGTAAACGCTTTTTCCATCAATTCCGCATCCGTAACGCCTAATCTTCCCGACATAACCGTACCAACATTCCCAAGAATCGCCTCCCGGATTTTATCGGTGAGCTGGGTCATAAACTGGTTCGCAAGGAACAAATTCAACCGATACTTCCTCGCCTCACTCAGAATACTCTCGAAGCTCTCGGTCGCAAAATTCTGAAACTCGTCCACAAATAAGCAAAAATCTTTACGCTCATCCTCTGGCATATCCGCTCGGCTCATGGCGGCTTGCTGAAACTTCATGACCAAAATCATACCCAACAAGTTAGAGTTAATGTCGCCCAATCGCCCCTTTGACAAGTTAACAAGAAAGATTTTCTTGCTATCCATAATTTCTCGAATATTGAAACCGCTTTTGGTCTGACCAAGAATGTTTCGCATCATGGTATTGCTTAAGAATGGCCCCCACTTTGATGCAAACCAGGTGATGACATCACCCGCATCGCTGGATTTTTGGCTCGCCGGAAATTCCTTCGTCCAATAATCAAACACTGCCTTATCTTTCACATATTTCAGCTTGCTTTTTACAAATTCCGGGTCAGTAAAACATTGCGGAATATCAATAAAGGTTGCCCCATTAGGGTCCGCCATAAGCAGTAACGCTGCATTACGAAACATGTGCTGACCTCTTGGACCAAAAAATCCTTGATTACTCGGATCAAACAAACTTTGTAACATATTTAGCCCTTCTTGGACAATGAAATCCTTCTGTTGCTCCGAAGTAAATTCAAACATATTCATGCCCATAGGATGCTCAATATCCCCCGGATCGAAGTAAATCACGTCATCAATCCGATCCTCCGGCACTTTCGACAACAAAAGCTCCACCGCGTCCCCATGCGGATCAATAAAAGCAAAGCCTCTCCCGTCCAACATGTCCTGATAGGCCACATTTGTGAGCAAAATCGACTTACCCATACCAGTCGATCCAATGACATAAGTATGTCGACGTCGGTCATTCTCACTTAACCGAATCTCTTTCTTTGCGCCACGAAATTCATTAACCCCTAAGATCACACCTTCGCTAGCCAATTTTGCTGGCCCATCAACTTGTTTAGTCGCCTGTCGCTCGACCTGCGAAGTCGGAATCGCATTTTGCGCTGGTAGATGAAAGATCGACGCCAATTCAACGCTATTTAAGATCATCTCCTTGGTTCCCTGAGGAAAAATCCGAAAAACATAATCTACCGCTAATTTCTTCGTATCCTTCAAAGCGTCGTACTGAAATCCATTCTGATTTTGTGAATCAAATTGCACAAATGAAGCCACCACCCCACTTAACAAAGCTTCCGAACGCTGTTTTGACTCCGAACTAGCCACAATTCTGATAAGGCTTTCAAATCCAGGATACTTTGTCTTTCGCTCAATCGCCGAAATTTCCTCTTGTTGTAAATTTGACAACGGCTCATTTTTTTGTTCAGCATCTTGATTTGGGTCTGGCGAACGAAAAAAAGCCTGAACAAGATCTTTGATCAATCCACCCAATCCTGATAAAATTTTTAAGCTTGAGCGAGATTTTTTCTTCCCCGCCTTTAAATCTTGTACCCAGTCAGCAGATTTTGTTGTCCAGCTCCCATCAGTCGGCCTGAACAATATTTGCAACGCTAGGCCCTCCCCTTCCTTCGTTGCTGACATCGCATTCAACATAGCCAGACTTGCATCTCGCTGACTATCTTCATAAGTCTGAATCGGATAGACAAATTCTTTCTTTAAACTTAATTCCCCTCCCGCAATTTGTTCCGTCGAAACACCTTTCGCAAAAATACTTTCTTGTTCAATCTCCTCTAAACGAGCTGAAGGATAAGCCGACAAAATCGCCTGTTTGACCGTTTCCGAAATCACCGCTGGAACTACCGTGTAATATTTAATGAATCCTCCCGAAGCCACAATCTCAAAAGCAATATGTCGCTGACCAAACACTCGACTGTTAAATCCCTTAGTCAACGTCGAAGAAATGATCGAATACATAACCTGCGCCTGGCTCAATGCTTCATTAGTAACATCCCGCTCATCTCGTCCTCCCCCCTGAATATCATCCGTCGACGGTGGCAAGTGAATCAACATCGGCATCATTTTCAGCCCACGCTCATAATTCTTTAGCTGTCGTTGCTTGTTCAAGCGAATCGCCCAGACAAAAGCCACTCCAACCACCACAATCAGGACCAAAAATCCCCAAATCAACCCGCTAGGCATTAATTTCCGCTCCCAAATTTATAGCCAAACGCTCCTGACAACATCCGATACATCCCTTCGTTGCGTATTTTATCCAAATCCGCCGGAGCTACCCGCGATTGATTCATGATTTTTTTTACTTCTTCCGCTACCCCTGATGCCACCTCTGTTTGTGTTTTTTCTACAATACGATGATCTCGGTGCACTAAAGCGATTTGATCAGCACTCGCATTCTTCGGAGGCAGGTCCTCTTCTGCCCGAAAATCCTCCCGATCCGCCATCTCTCTCTCGCGCCGTAGCAATTTCGTCTCTTCCCCAACCTGGGAAAGCGGTCGCTCGATCGCCGTTTCTACCTCAGCCATTTCTCGCTCTACCCCCGTCGCACTCTCCGTCAATCCCCCTCGCTCAAACTTTCCATGCCCCCTAAGCGCTGCCTCTCCTAACCTCTGCAAGGAATCCTGACTTGCCACACCTTTCTCTCTCCCAGTCTCAGCAACATTTCCTGCTCCACGAGCCAATTCCCGCCCCTCTCGAAACTCTTGTTCATCTCGGGACTCTTGCTCCGCTCGATATTCTTGCCCTCCGAGCTCCCCACGAGAACCCTCCTGGGTTATCCGACGTTCATTCGCTTCAGTTTCATCCATAAGCTTATTCTACCATAAAAAACCATTTTTGTTCAATTTTTTTATTCATTTTTCACCCCTAAACCCGAGCTAAACTATCTCTAAGCCCGCTTTCCAATCAGAAAACAAGCCAAAAATACAAACACAACCGTCAAAGCTACTGTAAAAGGACTCAGCGACCCCAGAGATTGCGCCAAAAGTAGCATAATCGGTCCAAACGCAATCACCGCACTGTACAAATTTTCCTTCTGGTTTAACGGTCGCTTTAATAAGCGCATCCACCCCCGTACAATAACCTGCGCCACCCCCAGCATGACAATATAAACCGCCCCAAAAAAGACTAAAACCCCAAACGGACCTATGCCCGTCGGGGTCGTGAAATTCAGCATTACCAACAAAATTACCGCTGCTATCAAACTCAGAACTGGAATCAGGCGTTTAGGCATAAGTTGATTATATCACGCTTACGGCATTTTCGCTTTAATGGCGCAAAACATCAAAACAATTCCCTTTTTGTGACATATGCGAGCCTAACTCTATCTTTGACACTGTCAAAAACAAGTCCCAATCGCTGTCACTCACACCTCAACCCTGATTCTTAAAAGATTTAGATACACAAAGTGTATCAAGGAGAGAATGGGAAAGTTACCCGGTGCTAAAAAATATTACTTTGGACCGCAACTTTCGCCACCCTCTTTTATTGACCGCTCCACAACCTGTGGGGCATACGTCCTTGCTTATCCTCTTCCCTGTTATTTTATATCAATGTGCGAACAGAGTTGAGCATAAACGCGCTCGACGAAATTTTCCAGATACCAAATAGCGTTGAGAGCTTGGAAAACAGATATAGCCTTCTCTTTTCCAAAATAAAGTCTATTCGATACCCTTAACATCATACAATCCCACCCTCTGTATGATCTTCCGCAAGCTTATGGTAATTCCTAAATTGTAATTTATGGCTAGAAATTACCATTTTGCTCGTGGAACCAAGATTCTCATTTTTAAACTGCTTTTGTTTGTCGTTTTTGTGTTCTTTGTTGAACTGTCCCTAATATACCACGCGCAAGACAATATTTCAATACTTATCTCGAAAAAAATGTTGTAATTATTACAACATACATAGTTATACCCCTGTCTACATACTACCGAATAATGATGTAAAAAACACAACATTCTCCTATTTTACTTATGTCAAAAATTTATAAATGTTGTAAAGAAAACAACATTTTCCCCTAAAGCGTTGTTATTCTTACAACAAACTTCCCTTCTTCCCTCTACCTCAAATGCTTTAGTTTTAAAAAACGCGCCATTTTCCCTAAACCCCTAAATCCCTAAATCCTCAAATCCCTAAATCCTCAAATCCCTAAATCCTCAAATCCCCAAATCTCCAAATCTTAACGTTTTCATAACGCATCCCAAAATTTTAGACTTATGCTTTAAAACTCGTTCCTAAACTTAAGCATATCTCATATACCCCTCAATACAAAAATTCTCAAAACCTCTCAAAAAAGCACATTAGACCTTGTATGCAAAAATCAAATATGCTACAATGAAACCATCCATGCGGGCGTAGCTCAGTCGTTTAGAGCGCTTCCTTGCCAAGGAAGAGGTCGAGAG
>CAYTPD010000024.1:0-6867 GCA_964439975.1 uncultured Candidatus Saccharibacteria bacterium | reverse complement strand
TACGAGAACGTGTCGATGGATTACCTCCTTTCTTGAGAAGGATTTGATGCGGATACAGAAGTGAGCAGTTTTGTACTGTGAGCTGTGACGAGCTGAGCGTTTAGCGAGGCGAAGTCGGTATCTAGCTAGGTCGGTCGTGAGTTGTGCTGTTATCAGTAATGATGACGCAAGCTTGAAGCACAATTTGCCTGTTCGCAGGTCGCGACAAAAACAAGCTTTTAAATTGTCGATGAATTGCACAACTAAGTTGTTAAATCAAAAACACCTCGAGATGGGGTGTTTTTTGTATGATATGGGAAGTATGGAAGCAATTTATGTTTTGTACAAAGGGCGGAAATATGGCAATGTTTGCATTTTTCTGGGGAGGGGGTATACTTGAAGGGACTGGTGGGTGTACGTTAACTTTTTGGTATGATCTCACTGGAAGTAGATTAAAAGGAGGTGGCAGGAATGGCACGAATAGAACGTAGGCGAGAACAATTACTGAATGAGCTGAAGAAAGCAATTGTACATTTGGGTAGAGTGGATATAACGCTTGAGGAAGCGGAAATGCATTCTGACCTGGATAATGCGAATGATTTGGCGTTTTATTGCGGTTCGTTTAGTGAAGCGTGTAAGATTGCATGGTCAGAGATTCAGCAGGAGAGGGCGGCAGAACAGAAGGGTGTAGATATGGCAGAGGTTAGAAAGCAACGCATTCAGGAATCGGCGAAGAAAATGAAGCAGGATGCTCTGATTGATTGGTTGATTGCTGAACACTTGAAAACAGGTCAAGCGATCCAACCATTGACCATAAAGAAACAATACCCGGAGAAGTATCGGACAGCTTTGGAATTGTTTGGTATGTGGTCACAGGTTGAGTATGCTATGCGTGCAGAAATGCAAAGACGAGAGGAAAAGGAAAAAAGCGAGGATGAGCCAGAGGTTGAAAGTGTGGTGGCGGAAGAACTTACGGCGCAAGAGGCGATGCCGGAAGTTGCAGAGGGGTCAGCTGCCCAAGAGCCGACGGTGAAGACGGAAAAGAAGCCGAGGCGACGTCGTGTTGGGCGTGCGGGGGTGGGTAGTTTAATCACGTATCTACTAAAAGTGCAAGAGGAGTTGGGCGAAATGCCGAGTATGTTGCAACTGGAGACTTATGTACAAAATCATGAAGAAGCATATACTTATACTACCTTGGTGCGACATCTGGGGCCTAAGGCAAAGTGGCCAGAGATTTTGCGTAGGGCACGAGCGGGATGTGCGCCTGAAGAATGTCTGAAAACGGATGTAGAGCAGGGGGTGACGATTGAGAGTATCGAAGAGAACAAGGCTGAAGCTGAGGTGATAGTTGAAATGGGAGATGAAGCGGAAACTGAAACCCAAAACGAAGCCGAAACTGAAGCTGAAACTGAAACTGAAACCGAAACTGAGACAGGAGCGGAAAAGACTGAAATAATAGCAACAGAGACGACATCGTTTGTCGAACGAACGACACAAAGGACGGATGAAGACTCTCGAGACGATGTAAGGCACATTGAAGTGACGTTACGACACAGAGGATTGGCTTTTCGGGTGGACTTGGACGGACAGAAGTTTGAAATCACGCTAAATCTAGAATGAGATGATACGCAGAATGAAAAAATCCCTGATACGTCGGGGATTTTTTGTGGAGAAGGATTTTGGCAGAGATGAGGCTGGAATGTTATAATTAGAGAAAGCAGATGAGATGATGCTGAAGAAAAAGCAAGAACTACCGAAGATGTCGCGTGGAGCGAGGAAGTATCTGAAGTCGAGAGAAAAGGCGTTAAGCGTCGCGAAGAAGCGAACGGGAAAGACGCAGGTCTTTCGGCAGACTTTGGCTTGGCCAGCACGAGTCAAGCAAGCTTTTCGTGAGATAAATTTGGCGTATCCTTGGTTGAAAGTTGCTTTGGTTGTTTTGCTGATCGTATTGCCACTGAGTGAGGCGGGAATGGTGCGAGAGGTGAGAGATGCAGAGTCGCGAAATATGGCGGTGGCTTTGAATTTGAAGAAACCAAAGCCTAAAAAAATTAAGGCAGAAGACTTTAAGGGGAAGAAGTTAGTAGCGTTGACTTTTGATGATGGCCCGTCGCGCGAGACGACGGGCAGATTGCTTGATATTTTAAAGGAGAAAAAGGTGAAGGCGACCTTTTTTGTGGTGGGAAGGATGGCTGAGCAAGCTCCAGAATTATTAAAGCGAGAGCAGAATGAAGGGCATGTTGTCGCGAGCCATTCTATGACGCATCGGAATTTGGCTACATCGGCGGAGTCAGAAATTCGGGTAGAAATGGAGTCGGTTGATCGAGCGTTTGAGGCGATTTTGGGTGAGAAACCGCGTTTAATTCGTCCGCCTTATGGCGCGATTAGCGATTTAACACGAAAAACGGTTAATCAGCCTTTAATCCTATGGTCGGTGGATCCTGAGGATTGGAAAGTGCGAGATGCGGGAGTGGTCCGAGAGCGAGTGGTGACGGCGTCGTTTGATGGATCGGTGATTTTGATGCATGATATCTATAATTCGACGGTTGATGCGGTGCCTAAGGTGATTGATGAGCTGCGGGCGCAAGGATATGAATTTGTCACCTTAACAGAGCTAGCGGAGATTAGGGGGGTAGAGCTCAAGAGTGGTATATCTTATGGGAGCTTTCGCTGATTTTAAGATCGTTGGGTGGGTTTGACTTTCATTTGTGATGCGTATTTTTTGAAAACAAAAAATCGGGTTAAACCCGTTATTTTGTGGTGGGGATATGTGGACTTGAACCACAGACCTCTAAATTATCAGTTTAGCGCTCTAACCAGCTGAGCTATATCCCCAAATGAACTCGTTGTTTTGATTTTAGCTTAGATCTGCAAAAAAATCAAGGTGAAATTTGACTAAAAATACCCATTCCTTGAATATTTTATGACTATATGAGCTTTCTCCATACAATCCTATGTGCGGAGCGGGTATGTTGATCTCGATCATAAGACTTTGAGAAGCGGGGGAACTTATGGTTTTGGCTGGTCAAGAGTGGCAAGACCGGAAAAAGGAGATGCGAGCTTTCTTTTTGTCTATGCGCAAGAGATTACACCGTCCAATCATAGTTATCGTCATTATGCTTTTCCCGTTCACGCTAATTGGGATCTTGTATGGAGGTGGAAAGTGTGATAAAATTAGGTTGTTGGGGTAATAGCTCAGCTGATTAGAGCGCTGCCTTTGCAAGGCAGAGGTCCAGGGTTTGAATCCCTGTTACTCCACCAAGCAAATAGCCAGACTTTCGTGTGGCTATTTGCTTGGTTTAGGGTCGAGAACCAGCGATAGGCTTTGTCCATGGTAGGAGACGAGCGAAGAAAAAGTTTACTTTTTCTTTTGAGTTGACGCCCCATGGTTCAAGAATTTCGTAAGAAATTCTGATCCCTGTTACTCCACCTCCCTCAAGGGTCTGTTTAGAAGCACTTTCTTTCCCTTACTATCTTATGTGCGGAGCGGAACTGTTAGCTTAGGTTATATTACGTTAAGATATGCTGGCTATAGTGCTTATGTTTGGTCGGGATTCACTTGGAAGGAAACTACAAATGCATTTTATTTGGCTGTAACAGATCGAGCTACTACGTCGTTGCCTCGTGGCGATCGATATATTGTTTTCCGCGTAGGCTGGAGTTTGAGGCTGGTGGGACGTAAGGTTTTGAGGCACGTAGAGGCTTTCTGAGGCTATTCTGGAGTAAAAGGTTACTAGTTGTAAGCTTTTGTGCTAAAGATGCCTGAGAGTCGCTTTTAGAAGGGTCTGGGGCTATTTTATGGGGTAGTTGATTTTTTAGGGATTTTTTTGGGGAGCTTTGGGAAGTTGTACAGTTGCCATATTGGGGTTTTCCACAGGGAGTGGATAAAAATAAGTAGTATTGTTCGGGTAGGGAAGTATGAAATTTAAGCAAATTAAAAGTCGGTAAGTCTAGTTTTTTCATAAAAAATAATAAAATTTAGATAAATCAAATAGTTTTTTGGTGGTTTTCAATAGGGAAGAATGTGGTAAAATGTGTGATTATAACATGATTTTAGCAAAAACGTATTGACAAAACTGAAGCAGTATGCTACAATGCTTGTAACATCCTAAGAAGCAGGGTGCGTGGTTTAGCGGAGTAGGATGAAGCTAAACTTGGATATTGCGAGGACTCTGCTGAAGAAAAGGGTGGTGTTTATTAGATAATAATTGGTGGGCAGAAAAGGAGTTTCTATGGCAGGAACGAAAGCTGGCGGTTTGAAAGCTGCTGCAACCAATAAAGCTAAGTATGGCAAAGAATTTTATTCGCAAATTGGTCGTAAAGGTGGTCAGAATGGTCACACTGGCGGTTTTGCTGCTAACCCGGCTTTGGCGCGTATTGCTGGTGCGAAGGGTGGTCGTATTAGCCGTCGTGGTCCAGCGAAAAAAGCTTAATTTAGGGCTGATTTGCTAGACTAATTGATAGATTTTAAGGTTTGGGAGACGTACGATCTGTGCGTCTCCTTTGCTTGCGTTCGAAAATTCGGGAAACTAGGTGTATAATAGGGGTATGATGGAGGTCAGACAAGAAAAAATCTTGAATGTCAATGGGGCAAAAAGAGAAAAAAAACCGAACTTATTGTTGGAGCTGATGCGAGATTACCCGAACTTAAAATGGCAGGCGGGGGAGAGATTTTTGTTTCGTCCAGAGCGGACGATTGTTTATGTTGAACTGGATTGGGGGCAGAAGGAGCAACGGGATTTAGAAAAAAATTTAGCGACGTCTAGTTCGGTTTTGGAGGCGTTGGATAAAAAAAATTGTTCCATGAGTACCGAGATTGTGCAAGTTGAACAAAAAGTTGGGACGGAAGGGAGTCGGGAGCTAATGCAAGAGAATTATTGGTGTATGCAGTTATTTCATGAGCTCGGACATGCGTTGTTGGGGCATTTTAAATTCGTAACAGATGTGGAGCGGTTAAAAATGGAGCGGGAAGCTTGGGAAAAAGCAGCCGAATTGTATACTTTTTATGCTCAAAAGGGTAAAAATAGAGAAGAAAAGAGTTTGTTTAGCGGGTTTGATCAAGAATTTGTTGAACAAGAATTGGATAGTTATCGGGATTGGCTACACCAGAGGTCGCGATGTCCAAAATGTGGCTTAACCAGGTATCAGACTAGGGATCAAAAATATCATTGTCCGGCTTGTGAACAATTTTTGTAATTTTAAGCGAAAAAGTGAACAAAAATTGTAGACAAACTAGAGAGTTATTGATATACTAGGGGTAGATTTCGGGTTCGTTCAGGAGTTTGGAATTGAGAATTTTGTTAAGGAGGTGGGCGACTGCGAGGTGACAAAATTATGAAGTTCTGAGTGTCCTGAACGAATCTGAAGGAAGGAATATTATTAATTATGACAAAAACCAAACTAACAATGGATGAGTTGCTGGCTGGAGCCGATGAAGGCGTACAGCGAGTTGTAGCGGGAGATACCGTTACTGGTAGAGTGCTTTCGATGCGGAAGCATGAGATTTTGATTGATTTGGGTGCGCGTGGAATCGGCGTAGTGCCGAGGAAAGAAGTTTCTTTTGCGCGAAATTTGAAGGTGGGCGATGAGGTTACGGCTTCCGTCATAGAAGCAGAGATGGAAGATGGCAGTATCCTTCTCTCTTTGCGTAAGGCTGCGAAAGAAAAAGGTTGGGATGAAATTCAAGCTCGTTTGGATAGCGCAGAGGTGATTGAGATTACGCCATTTGATGCGAACCGAGGTGGCTTGTTGGCGGAATATGAAGGTATTCGCGGTTTCTTGCCTGTTTCACAGCTTTCAGCGGAGCATTATCCGCGAGTTGGGTCGGCTGATAAGGATGAGATTTTGCAGAGGTTGAATTCATTGATTGGTCAACCGATGAAGGTACGGATTTTAGACGCAAATCGCAAGGATAATAAGTTGATTTTCTCTGAGAAGGAAGCGATTAAGGATGGTCTAGCGGAGAGGTTTGCTGAGCTTCATGTCGGCGATACTGTAAAAGGCGTAGTGACTGGCGTAGTTGATTTTGGTGCGTTCGTGAACGTCGACGGAGTAGAAGGACTGATTCATATTTCGGAAATTTCGTGGGAGCGTGTAAACAACCCAGCTGATTATGTAAAAGTTGGAGATACAGTCGAGGCGAAGATTATCACGATTGATAAAGAACGTTTGTCGCTGTCGATGAAGCAACTAACAGAAGATCCGTGGTTGTCGGAAGTCGAAAACTTGAAGCGTGGTGATGAAGTTGAGGGCACCATCACGCGGATTACGCCGTTTGGCGCGTTTGTGCAGATTTCTCCGGCGGTCGAAGCTTTGGTTCATGTTTCGGAGCTTGGGTCAGGGAATGATGCGGATCCAGAGAAAGTGTTTACCTTGAACGAGCGCAAGAAGTTTCGAATTCTTGACATTGATCGAGATGGACGCAAGATTTCTTTGACGATTGCTTAGAACACGTAGTACATAAAACTGATCTCTGGAGTTTTGAGCTCTGGAGATCTTTTTTGTGAATTTATGGGTTTTGAATAAGGTTCTGATGGTATTTTTTGAGCTTGTTTTTATTAATGTGTTGATATAGTTTCTTGCAACATCGTTCGGGGAAAGCACCATAACGAATATTCCAATTTGAAGGAAGAACACTCTCATTGTTCATGGCTAGGTTATAGGCATTGCCCTCTTCCAGCACAGCTACTTCGGATCGAATATACCCATCATTACCAACGCCCCACAAAGAATCATAAGTCATATCTATCCATCCGCTCCGCACATAGGATAGTAATGGGGAGATATATATTAATTTGGGTAGTCTTTCTTAGCTTACCCTTCTTCGAGGATTAGTAATGTCAACCTCCCCTTTTATGCAACAACTAGGTACAACTTATTTTGGTAGCGTAG
>CAYTPD010000023.1:0-7384 GCA_964439975.1 uncultured Candidatus Saccharibacteria bacterium | reverse complement strand
TAAAGCGACACCCAGAGGTATTGCGTTTTATCTCTTCAGACACCGCTGGGTGTCTATACCTATACCGCAACTCAGCTATTGCCGTCTTGCTAGCGGTGCCGCTTAATTACGGCAATATTCGCTAAAAAAGCGAGTTGGGCCGAGATGTTCTTTAATGATATAAGTATAGACTTTACTAGTATAGCATAACGTAAAGACTATGTAAAAACTTCATATGAAGACTTAAAATTTTCTTCTAGAAATCGTTTATTGCTCTGAAAATCTATCCTTTAATAATAGAAGTTAGCATCTTATTAATATTTAAGGAGTGCGATTTTTCTTGGCCTGATTAACGGCCCAGTCATCGATGTCCGTAAAGCGATCCGTAGCAAAGACCAAACGATTATCTTCAGAGAAAGCGCGAGCGTTGCGGTTACAGAAATAGTTCAAGCTAGCCTGGTATAGACCAATCGCCGGAACATCTTCTACCCAATGGCGCAAGAAAGACTCATATTTCATGACACGCAACGATTCGTCCATAGTTGCTCGGGCGCTAACAATTAAATCGTCAACAACGAGGTTACGGTAGTTCGAGAGGTTTAGGCCGGCATTAGTAGCGCGAGAAGAATGATAATACGGAAAGATGTCCGGATTAGCTCCGAGACCGACTTTATAAATCAAAATGTCATAGTTTCGAGGGCGGATAATATTAAGGAGGAATTCTTGACCAGAGTCATAGATTGTCGTTTCGACCGTAAAGCCTAGCTTTGTTAGTTGGTCAGCAAAATTTTGAGCAATTTCTGGGAACGATTCAGTATTTGTCGTGACTAAACGAATAGACTTATCGCCACCCTGGTTGGCTATGGTAGATTTTGCGGATTCATAATCATAAGGC
This sequence comes from uncultured Candidatus Saccharibacteria bacterium, assembly GCA_964439975.1. GTDB lineage: Bacteria > Patescibacteriota > Saccharimonadia > Saccharimonadales > Saccharimonadaceae > Nanosyncoccus. The sequence continues at coordinate 6,510 of CAYTPD010000023.1, read as the reverse complement.
GGAATCTCTGGATAAGAATTAAGTTCAATTTCGGAACTAAGAATGGGATAGTGCAAAGGTTTTTCGTCGCTACCGCCCAGAACTGCGTCGATATTAACGCCTTGGCGAATAGCCTGACGGACTTTAACATCGCTTAAAATAGGGCTTTCGGTATTAAGAAAAGCGAAAACTCCGTCGGAGATCGTGGTTTGCTTCTCATAAATGAGCTCGGCGGGAAGATTCTCTCCTTCATTAGCAGAAAGAGCCACTGTGGCGGTAATTTCGCCTTTTGACAGTGCTTCAGAAATTTTGTCGGTCGAATCGTAGGTATGGATTGCGAACCCGTTCAGCATCGTTGTGCCTTTATAATAATTTTGATTGGCGCTGAGATAAATAATCTTTTCTTTATCTGCATTAGCGTTTTGAGTAGCGTTAAAAGTAAAGGCGCCAGAAGTAACTGGATTAGCGCTAAAATTATGTTCCAGGAGCATGGTTGAAGGAACTTCTGCTAAAAGATGCGCCGGTAGGATAGGCATATCTAATACTGTAGGAAAATCAACATAAGCTGCTGGGAGAGTAAAAATCACAGCATCGTCCTGAGCCTTAACGGTAATACCAGAAAAGTTCGAAGAGTAAATAGTATTAATCGCTGGATCTTTAACCACGCTAATTGTATAAAGGACGTCGTCAATAGTGATTGGTTCTCCATCTGACCATTTTAGGTCGTCCTTCAGCTTCATCGTCCAAACTTTACCAGTTTCGTTCGGCACAACCGATTCGGCTAAACCTAATCCAATATGGCCTGAGTAATCCACGGTCGTTAGGCGCGCAAAGAGTAACTTTGATAAAGATTCCTCACTGCTCGTCGTAGCAAAAAGCGGATTCAAAGAATTTACCTCACCGATCGTTCCTTCGATAAAAGTACCGCCATCGATAAAAGCCTGCGTAGAATAGGATTGATCGTACCAAAAAAGTTGGGTCAGAGCCAATGAAATAATGATAATTACCAACAAACACCATTCTAGAATTAGAAGTCGTACTCGCCGTGCGTTTGGCAAGCGTTCGATAATGTTTTCCTGAATATGTTCGCGACTATTGACGCTGGCTTCTTTTGAGAATTTTTCCCACCGCTTAGCTATGTTTCGCCCACGCTTTTTGATAGTTTGTTTCATGATTTAGTTTTATATTTTCCTTAAACTGGTATCAGTACTAGACATAAAATCGCCAAGACGAAAACCAATGAGGTAACTACCGTAGCGCCGAAAAGTGATTTCTCGAGGCCTCGTCGAGTTGTATACAATTCGCCAGAACTACCAAATCCTGCGCCAAGAGACGCTCCTCGCTGTTGTAGAAGGATCAGCAAGATCGTCAAGACCGCTGATACAAAAATGACACTTTGAAATATTGTTCCCAATTCCATATTACTAATAATTATACGTCGGAACGAGCAAATTGACAAGACTGTTTATAACGCTGAGGATTAAGCTCGAGGCGACTGTACCCCAGAAGTCCATTTCGATACCTGGTAGAATATGCAAAGTTAGCCAGAGCATAGCGATGTTTATGATGATCGTCGAAATTCCCATGGTAAGAATAGCCAGCGGTAAAGCCATAATTTTCAGCAGAGGTTTAATAATGATGTTGACGAGCGAGAAAATCGTCCCCGCAGCAATAAAAAAGGCGAAATCAGTTGGACTACTTACTGTACCAAACAGAGTAATGCAGAGCCACATCCCAAAGCTAGAAGCCAGGATGCGAATAATAAGAATAAAAATTTGATGTTTAATCATTTTAACGTTCGCAAGTGCCACCAGTATTTTCTTTAAACCACCGCTCAAATTCGTCTAGATAGTTGTCTATGCCGATATCACGTGCGATTTGGCGCTGATTACTAGAATCAAATGATATTTGACCGGAGGAGCTAAAATCTTGGATACCGTCACGATTATAAAAAATCGAAATACTACCGATATCGGATTGGCAGGAAATTTCTTTCTTCATAGAATTAAATAGTATCAAAGCAAGAGCGAGTAAAACAACTCCACCAGAAATTATGCAAATTATTATAGTTTTTTTGCTCATGTTTTCCTCGAATATAATTCCTATATCTTTTATTATAGCACACAATGTAACGACTAGCGCCATGTGCCTTGAAGTTTTAGCGCAACATATTTTTGCGTTTTAATAAGGTATGATAGGTAATAGCGAAACGATGCGCTTCGTCGTCAATGCGAGAAATTAGTCTAGCAACATGCGAATTATTCGGTAAGTGTAACGCACGATAAGTCGTGTCCTGCGGGATGATAATCGTTACTTCAGCGTTTCGGGCATGGTCGCCAGATTTATCTCGACCAATGACCGCAATATGGTGCGTCTGCAATAAATCTTTTACTGCATTAACTTGTCCGACTCCTCCATCAAGAATAACTAGATCGGGAAACTCCCACTCTTGATGCTTTAAACGGCGCGTAATAACTTCCGCTAGATTAGCCGTATCGTCATTTTTTTGGTTTCGAAGCTTAAATTTGCGATATTCGGAACGATCAGACACGCCGTTCGTAAAAACCACCATTGATCCGACGACATTAGTGCCAGATTGATGGGAAATGTCATATCCCTCAATTCGGCGAGGTGGGTTATCGAGATGAAGCATAATTTGTAAATCAACGAGCGCTTGGTCAGAAGAAATATCGAGGAATTCTTTATCGGAAAAGACGATCTTCTTTTGTAGCTCTTTAAGACCGAACAATTGCTTTCTTAACTCAGCCGCCTCCTCAAATCGTTCCGCTTTGGCAGCGACGAGCATTTGCTTCTCCAGATCTTTAAGAAGTTTATGGCGACCTCCTTCGAGATAGAGACGTAATTTACGTAGATTCTTTTTATATTCCCGAGGAGTAGTTTTTCCGACTTCGATCCCCGGGGTAAGGCCAAGATCAGTGTTTAGATTCTTTTTTCCGTCATATGGCTTGTCATAATATGGGAAAACTTTACGTAAGACCCGAAGAGCTTGCGCAACAGCAGTTTTACTATAAAAAGGACCGGTGTAAGTTGCTTTGTCGTCAAGTGGAATACGTGTGAAACTAACATATGGAATTTCTGATTTAAAATCAATTCGTACGTATGACACAGTTTTGTCATCACGCAAAAGAATATTCCATTTTGGCTCGTAGCGCTTAATCATCTCTGACTCGAGAAAAAGCGCATCCATTTCTGTATCGACAACAATCCAGTCGGTATCGGCAATTTCTGCTACCAGCGCGGTCGTCTTAGGATCTTTCGGACTATTATGAAAATATTGTCGCACACGATTTTTAAGTACAGCTGCTTTTCCGACATAGATCACTTCACCTTTTGCATCTTTATGAAAGTAAACACCAGGCGAGGCTGGAAGAGTTTTTAATTTCTGCAAAAGACGATCACGCATGTCTGGCGTAACGCTAGGATCGAGATTGTAATGATTAGTTGATTCTGACATTGAAGGCTACTTTGTATCTGTAATAATCTTTTGTATTATTTCGATAAGTTCTGCTGAATTAGAATATTCATAAAAATGCTCAGTGATAGCATGTAGTGAGCCAGAATAATGCTTGTCTTTTTGATAGATACAGACGATGGGAACTTTACTATCAAAAGCCCAGCCGAGTTCTATACCTAAGCCAGTAGCTGGATAGCTAACCTCTGCAATAATTAAATCAAGCTCTGCGTAAAACTCTCGTGTATGATTACTAGATGGAGTTTCGTGTGGCAGAATAATCTCGGATTGATTGAGATTATTACTGGAACGGATTGGCGCGTACAATTCTCTTTCATAATCATATTCACGCGAATGGGCAATATAAATTTTCATTTTATAGAATCCTATTCTATTTCATTGATGCACTTTAATAAAATCTCAAAAAGCTTTTATCCAGACTTTAGCACGTAATAGCTCCAGCTCTATTTTTATATTATATTACAATATACAGCATAAATCAACTATTCCTCGAATTGTTTGCCGAATGAGGCTTCGGCGGATTTTGTTTATTCGTCTATAGGGCAAAATCCGTGGAATGATAATCTTGAAAATAGCGCGCAGAACTCGCAGTAAACTTCAGGACACAGTAGTTAGGATCTGTATTGCTTTCATAGAAAATAGTATCCATATCGCGCCAGACTTCGTCTTTGACTTTTTGGTCATGTAGGACTTCTACTGTGCCAGACAGAGCAACACCGCGGTAGGTTGGTCGATCATAGAAATATAAACAGGCTTTTGGATTAACCTCAAGCATTTGAACTTTTCTTGAAGAAGTATTAGTCGTCAAATAAAATTCCTTCAAGTGATGACGCTTACGAGGATTTAGCATAGCGCGAGTGCTTGGGAAGCCAGCCTCATCGAGAAAACTCAAGAAACAAACATCCTGTTTATCAATCATTTTGCCAATGACGCTCTCTACATTCTGCATAATACCTCCAAAAAATAATTTTATTCTTATAGTATAGCATAAGGCTTTGTTTTCAGGGACCATAGTAGTTGTTTGGAAACTTCTCATTACTCCTTTTCCCTTTGAAACAAAAAGCGTTGAAGTTGAGGATTAGCAAGTTTTCGTACATTATAGCAGTTGACTATCAAATCTTAGGGTTTTACAATTAGCTCATGAGTAATCGATTAGTAATTCACGGAATTTATCGACACTATAAGGGCGATTATTATATCGTGGAGGACGTCGCAATTCATACGGAGACTGACGATGAATTGGTGATCTACCGTGGATTATATGACGACGGAAAACATTTATACGCACGACCAAAAACGATGTTTTTATCAGAGGCTAATCCGGAAGATTGTCCTGGAGCGAAACAAAAATACCGTTTCGAGTTGCAAGAAATCAAAAGTCAACGATGCCAGTTCAAGCCTATCTCTCAGTAGTAACTCCTGCGTCAGTTATCGGTCTGACGAGATTACTTGTTGATAGATGAATCTAGAAGATTAGCAAGTTCGTCCGAAGGAGCTTGATAGCGTTTTAGGTCGACTCTATCCCCCTGCACAATGATACCGTCATGCCTGAGTCGTTTAGCTTGCGCAGTTAGTCCGCCATAGGCGTAGTGGGAAGATAATTTTCCAGTTGCATTAACAACTTTATAGCATGGAAACCGATCTGGCTCAAGATTGCGATGTAGAATGTTTCCTACGACGCGACTAGCTTTAGGCCGACCAAGGATCTTAGCGATTTGACCGTAGGTGACGACTTTGCCATTAGGGATTATCGCCAATAGAGACAGGACTTCAGATTGAAGCGTCATACAGAATATGGATTGGCTTTTATTTTTGCGGGCGCAAGAGGGGTCTGGCGTAGATTCTTGGCTAGTTCTTTTGGTGCATCGCTAAACTTTATTTCCGATAACTCATAATTAATATAGTGGCTTGTGACATCGTAATACAATTTGTAGACATCATCAACCGAACCAATGATCGCCGTGCGCATATCAAAGCCTAACTTATTAGCAATTTTCTTAACTGCTTCGGACGTCTTCCCTTCAATTTCAACATAGGTCGGAATCCACGGCCAAGTATCGATATCGATCTCTACATCATCAAGCTCCCATGATTCTCGATAGGAAGCCTCATCGGCTTTCGGTCTTAGACCGCTAGCCCGTAAAATAGCGATTGTAGCATCGTAATCACTGACTTCAACATTGATTTCTTCGGTTCCTGTAATAGTATCATTATGATGACATTTGTAAGTCATGACTATTCGGTTACCTTCGTCGCGAACACGCATGAAACTATCTGGCCCTGTATCAAAAACGATGCGGCGCATAAGGACTTCTGGACGAATTAACTTCGCATCCAAGAGTTTAAGCTTCTTGCGCAACTCAGCTTTATCTATTTCTACGAAAGTTGCTTCGATTTCTAGATTCATGGCTTTATTATATCAGTCGCAAAGACGAAAAACCACCCGTTGGGGTGGCTTACTCGTATAATTTGGCACCTTGCTAGTTTCCCGCTCTCGCAGTATAATCGCCGCGACTGGGCTTGACTTCTGTGTTCGGAATGGGAACAGGTATTTCCCCAGCGCTATGGGCACCAAGCTCATTTGGGCAACTTCTCTTTCTCAAAGAAAGTTTCCCAACGTTCAAAGAAAATAGCTCTAATTTCTGTCCAAAAGTGTGGTTTCGGATAGAAATTGATATTTTTATTAAACGCTGAATCGATGTCCATACTACTAGTAAGGATTGAATTGTAAAACTTCGCTCGGTGTGATTATTGGCTATTGGCTAAGCCTTGCCAAATTCTGCTATTGCAGAATCGACTTCGTCAGCTCGGAATATGATGCAATCATCCTATTCGCTCGCATTCCTCGTCGATTCGAACACCGATTGTTAGTTAAGTATACCAGATCGTTCTGATTCTCGTCAAGCAAAAACCGAGGTTAGAGCTCAACCAAAATCCAACGATCTGAGCATAAAAAGGCAATGGACCTATTAGTACGCTTCGGCTCCACATGTTGCCATGCTTCCACCTTGCGCCTATCAACCAGATCTTCTTTCTGG
>CAYTPD010000022.1:0-7528 GCA_964439975.1 uncultured Candidatus Saccharibacteria bacterium | reverse complement strand
GCTCCAAATAATTATGATACAAGGAAATAAATCCGCTCCGCACATAGGATAGTGGAAGAGAGGCAAGTATCAAACAAAGCCAAATCAAAGACGGGGAAAGCAAATCGATAATAGAGATCATTAGAATCAGAGGGGTAAACTTTCTGCGCATCCATGTCAAAATAATAAGCAACTCCAGACTCCTTTTGTATCGACAAAGACCAAGCATGCCCGCCAACTCCAGAATATCCCAAGATGCCATAGCCCAGATTTATATACCCGCTCCGCACATAGGATAGTAGAGGGAGAAGCAAAAATCCTGGACCGGGAAAGCATAGTCACGATTGTAGTGAACAGCTAGCGAGACCTCATGATCATTCAAATACAGGTTATAAGTACCAGTCTCTGGATGACCTAGTCCTGACCAAGCATAAGAATTAAGACCCGCATATCTCAAAGCAGCATGGTGCAAGTTAACCCACCCGCTCCGCACATAGGATTGTGGTAGAAAGTAAATAATTTCATGTATCACTTCAATCACAACGCCAAACCTATGGTTCAGAAATTATCCACCTTTCCAGCTCATATATCATACACAAATCAGAAAACATTTTATATAGCGAAAATAACATTCCATCCTCCCTCCTACAATCCTATGTGCGGAGCGGAACTACAAGTATCGGGATTAATGGTATGTGGGGTGTTGGCAATCTAGCTTATCATTGGTCGGATGCAGCACTCGCAAACAGTCGTCTGACCTATTTCTTACTTATCAAACAGTTAAATGTCTACCCATCTTACAATGATGCTCAATTTGATAATCGTTACGATGCTTTATCCGTCCACTACAACATCAAACCCACAACAAAATATCCTCCCTCCTACAATCCTATGTGCGGAGCGGAATCATTGATCTAGGTTATAATACTTTAAGGTACGCCGGTATACATACTTATAATTGGTCGAATTTAACCGGTCCAGAGACAACCTACGCCTACTACCTCAACATGAATAAGCAAGCGATCTATCCATCCGGTCACTACTATCGTTACGTTGCTTTCCCCGTACTATCCTATGTGCGGAGCGGGTATATCACTCCATATCATAGCACTCTTAAGTACGCTGGCATCGGCGCTTACGCTTGGTCTCGACTATCTCAATCAGAAACTACCTACGCTTACGACCTCGGTATATATAATCAAAGTGTCGGCCCATCCAGTCGCTACGATCGTTATAATGCTTTCCCCAGCCACTCATCTCCAAGAAACAATGAATCACCTTTGGTATAAATACTAACTATTATTACCGTAAATCCAGAATTATCTTATTTAATGTCTTCTTCTACCTTTTCCAACAAAAGAAGCGATAATTAGATAGCCTTTCTTAGCTTACCTTTCAAGAGACTAAAAGAGTATCGGCTATGCTTATAGTACTAGTTACCGTAAATCTAGAATCATATGACTCGGTATCTTCTTCTACTTTCATTAACAAGAGAAAGTAAGAATTAGGTAGCCTTTCTTAGCTTACCTTTCAAGAGACTAAAAGCGTCTTCAAGCTGAAGACGCAGAACAAATCACCCGTAAAGACGGGATGATTTTGTGGGTCTCGAAGAAGGGTAAGCTAAGAAAGGTTGCCTAAACCAATCAGCACCTCTTGTTAGAAACGAAAGTAGAAGAAAATGACAAATAGAACATTCTTCTAGATTTACAGCAACTAGTACTATATACATGGAAGATACTTTACTGATCCTCGAAGAAAGGTAAGCTAAGAAAGCAAAATCTCCCTCGCAACCTTCTCATCCTCAAATTCATGCGCTCCATCCCCGCGCAAAATCGTCTTCTCATGACCCTTACCAAGAATCAAAACCACATCCCCCTCCTTTGCCATTTTGATCGCTTTCTTAATCGCCTCGCGCCGATCTATGATTACAAACAAATCTTTATCGCGCACTTTTCCCGCCTTCTCAGCCCCCTTGACAAACATCTCCGCAATCTCTTGAGGATCCTCATCACGCGAATCATCCTCCGTAATAATCACGATGTCGCTATTTTTTCCCAAAATCTCTCCCCGCTCCGCTCTCGTTGAACTATCCCTCTGCCCCGCACCCCCGTGCACGCTAATTATTTTCCGTCCCATCTCATTTTCAGCCTCTCCATCGCAAAGCGCAGGATTTTCCGATGAAGTTCGCGAAAGAACCGAGGAGCGGACTGAACTAGACTTAGCGTCCTGCAAAGAAACACTCGCAGGTTCTGACGAAGAAATTCGCCCAGAAGCCACACTCTGAAAGACTTTTTCTAAAGCATCCGGCGTATGCGCATAATCCACTATGACCTCAAAATTCTGACCTTCTCGCACACGTGTCATTCTACCCTCAACGGATTCGAGAGCCCGAATTCCAGAAGCAATTTCCTGATCACTCAGTCCCACTCGCTTCCCAACTGCCACCGTCGCCAGAGAATTATAAACGTTAAATTTTCCCGGTATTTGCGTCTCTATAATTATATCATGAGATGAATTTTGTCCTTTTCGTCTCATATCATGACATACATATTTTACACCGCTAGCTTTCAATTCCACCTCAGTTGCACGTAAATCGCCCTGTTCAATTCCGTAAGAAATTATATCACCATACGCATAAGGCTTCATGAAGAATATCGCACTAGGGTCATCAGCATTCACAACCCCATATTCCGACTTCTTAAACAATTTCAACTTCGCATTCCGATATTTCTTCATAGTTTTATGATAATCAAGATGTTCGTGCGTCAAATTCGTAAACACCGCAATCTCGATCGGTACCCCTAGCGTCCGATATTGCGCTAATGCATGCGACGTTACTTCGAGGACCAAAAACTCCGCCCCAGCGTCCGCTACCTTTCGCATCCGTTCATTTAAAATATCAACCCGCTCCGTCGTCATATGCGCCACCTGGTCATGTAACTTTTTCCCGTCTTCGCTCCACCCCACCGTTGTCAAAAGCCCTGTCTTATGACCAGCCTCGTTCAGCATCTTCCAGATCATGAAACAAGTCGTAGTTTTTCCATTCGTGCCTGTCACACCGATCACCCGCAGATTCTTCGCCGGCCAGCGATATTTCACCCCCGCTTTCACCGCCTCCAACCAGTGCCACGGCAACACTAGGGAATTATACCCCGGCATTTTTTCCGCTAAACTCTTTAAACTCATATCTTCATTATAACAACACTTATCAAAATTCAAGAAACAAAACTTTTCTATTCCGCCTCATCGCCCATTATTACTCCACCATCTTCGCCGTCCCCGACCCTCTCGCTAAAGCTTTATCAAAAGTCCATAGCGGTTCCGCCTCATTCAATGTCGCATATCCCGCCAAATATAAGAACGAATTTAATTGGCAACAACCTCGGCGAACCACCCTAGTAGACATTGCTAGTTCCCAGATCTCCTGCCCAACCAATGGACTGATTCACGATGAAATTTCTTAGCACTCAACTATTGCAAGTGCTAATTTTGTGTGCTATATTAAGACTACGAAAGGAGTTAAAGAGTTAATTATGCAATTAAAACCATTATCTGATCGCATCGTCGCCCAAAAAGAGGAACCTATGACCCAAACCAAATCCGGCATCCTGCTCGGCGAAGCCAAAGAAAAACCAGCCTACGCCGTCGTTGAGTCTGTCGGTCCTGATGTCAAAGTTGTCAAAAAAGGCGACAAAATCGTCTACAAAAACTATTCCACTACCGACATTAAAGTCGAAGACAAAGATTACATCATCGTCAAAGAAGAAGACGTCCTCGCCACTTTATAAACTACAGAGATAATTTAGCACATTAAATCACTAATTAAACGGCTATAAACTACTTTTACTATTATTTATAAGGAACTTAAAGGCGCGAGGCCCGATTCAATTATTTAATTTTAGTAAAAGTCAGCGCGAAAGGTCGCGGAACTTTTACGCCCCGCAGGGAAAATTACATAATTGAACCCGGCGATAAGCGCCCTATTCCGCGTAAATAGTAGTAAAAGTAGTTTATAGTCATTAACATAAGGAATTAAATATGGCAAAAAAAATCTTTTATACTAACGAGGCCCGCGACAAGGTCCTCTCCGGCGCAAAACAACTTTATGACGCTGTGAAAGTTACTTTCGGCCCCAAAGGTCAAAACGTCGTCATCGAAAAATCCTATGGCGCCCCAACCATCACTCACGACGGCGTCACCGTTGCCGAAGCCGTCGATCTCGGCTCTACCGAAGACAACCTCGGCGAACAAATCGGCGCTAAACTTATCAAATCTGCCGCCGAAAAACTCAACAAAGTCGCTGGCGACGGTACGACAACTGTTACCGTTTTGACCTATCATATCCTCAGCGAAGCTAACAAACTCATCGCCGCCGGTGTCAACCCCATGGAGCTACGCAAGGGAATCGAGAAAGCTGGCGCCGAAATCATCAAAGGTATTGAAAAATCCGCCGAACAAATCGCTGGCGACGATAAGAAAGTCGCTGAAGTCGCCACCATTTCCGCTGGTGACCCAGAAATCGGCAAACTTATCGCTAGCGTAATCAGTAAAATCGGCAAAGACGGCGTTGTTACCGTCGAACAAGGCCAAGGTCTTGAAATGGAACAGGAAATCGTCGAAGGATTCACTTACGACAAGGGCTTCTCTTCACCATTCTTCATTACCGACACCAATCGCCAGGAAGCCGTCTTTGAAAAACCCCTCGTTCTTATTACCGATAAAAAGATTAGTAGCGCCCAAGAACTCTTACCAATCCTGGAACAATGCGCCCAGGCTGGTCGCAAAGATCTTGTCATTATCGCCGAAGAAGTCGAAGGCGAAGCTCTTTCCGTTCTCGTCCTGAATAAACTTAAGGGCGTCTTCAATACCCTCGTCCTCAAAGCTCCATCTTTCGGTGATCGACGCAAAGAAATCATGGAAGATATCGCTATCCTGACCGATGCCACCGTCGTTTCTGGCGATAAAAGCATGAAACTTAAGGAAGTTGGCATGGAAGTCCTCGGTTCCTGCGGTAAAGTCATCGCCACCAAAGACGAGACTACAATTATCAAGGGCACCGGCGACAAAAAGGCCGTTGCAAGTCGCATCGAACTCATCCAGAGCCAAGCCAAACTCGCAAAATCCGACTATGAACGTGAAGAGCTTGAGAAACGTGCCGCTGCTCTCCTTGGCAAAGTCGCCGTCATTAAAGTCGGTGGCGCCAGCGAGACCGAAATCGATGAAAAGAAATTCCGTGTTGATGACGCCGTTGCTGCGACTAAAGCCGCTCTCGCTGAAGGTATTGTCACTGGTGGTGGTGTAACTCTCGTCAACCTCGCAAGCAACCTCAAAGCCGACAATGACGGCGCCAAAATCGTCAAAAAAGCCCTCACCGCTCCCTTTATCCACATTATGGAAAACGCCGGTCTCAATGCCCAGGCTCTTCTCGCCGAGGTCGAACGCGCTAAATCAGGACAGGGAATTAATGTCATGGAGCCAGAAAAAGGTCTTATCGACCTCAAAAAAGCTGGCGTCATCGATCCAGCCAAGGTAACCAAAGAAGCTGTCCAAAGTGCGACCAGTATCGCTGCCACAGCTATCACTATGGGCGCACTCATCGTCGATCTTCCAGAAAAGCAATCCGCAACACCAGCTCCAGACATGGGTGGAATGTACTAAATCCCTCGCCCTACCAAAAGCAAAAGGCTTCCTTTAGGGAGCCTTTTTATAGGTCTAGAATCCGGAGATCGCCTCATTCACGGTCAATCCAGCTTTTACCGTCTCAATGATCTCCTCCAGAACTTCCTCTCGATTTTCCACCGTCACAAAGTAGGGAATATCATGCTTTTCGCAATATTCCTGATTCTTCCGATCGTTTTCCTCCAAATCATAGAAGTGCTTCTTGAACTCCTCCTCTGTCCTCCCAAACAAATAACTCTCCCGCCCTGCCTTAGCAATGGCTCGTTTCGCCACTCCCTCAAGCGTCATCCCACCATACCCCAGACAAATCACCATATTCCGCTTCCCATCACTCTCGTCTAACAGCTTCATTACATTCTCCACACTCGCGAAACTCCCCTCAACTAGCGTCGGCTCTCCCGTCATTTTCGTATTCCACTCCGCAAATTCCACCATAAATTTCGGCAAAATCTCCTTTCTTACTCTACTCTCACGGTTCCCCATATCAAGCTCCGGATGCGCCTTCATCCATCCGTTTCGCACCGCCTCAAAAGATATTACATTAAATTGCGACATTTCTGTCTTAAACGCCAATGTCCTGCTCATAGCACCATTTACGCCAAAAATCTCCCCGCAGGGAGACCTTTGTTTATATCACAAAGCTTTTACAAGCTCATTTCATCAATCGAGTTGATCAAATAAAGCAGGGAATCAGCCCGGATTTTATCATCACGAATCTGGCGTGCAGCCTCATAAGCCGGCGCAATCACCGCCTTATCACGCATCGAATTCAACATTTCCTGATAAAGCAAAAATCGTTTTTCTGGCTCAACTTCTACGCGATCCATGATCGGGAAGAGTTCCTTAAGTGCAGCTTCCTTAACTTTGGAAATATCTGCACCATAACCCATACCACGACCAAATCCACCCATTGGAGAAGCAGAAGGCATACCCATTCCTTGTGGCATAGCCGGAGCCACTGGCATTTTCATAGCTGGTTGCGCTTGAGCCTGTGGCATAGCCGGAGCCTGCGCTTGTGGTGCAACTGGTTTCGCGCCACTGTTCGAACCACCCTTCTGGGTGATCTCATCAATCGCGCGTTGCAGATCATTATCTTTAGTACGGTTTTGGTTCATATTACCCACCTTCTGTTAATTTTTACCTTATTACATAACGTATAACACTAATTATATCACATATTTTAAATCCGCAAGAATTTTATCAATTTATCTAACAAATCTAATTGCACTGGCTCCATCGGCAATCGTTCACCAAACGCATCAACGATCTGTTCACCCTGCGCCTCAGGGAAGAAAATCATCGTACGTGGCGAAAATCGCTTCCTCGGCGTCAAAACAATCGAATAATGTCCATTTTCATTCAAAACACCAAAAGCTTTATACTCCTCAAAACTATGTCGCTGTTGCCCCTCCAACAAGCCTTCATTGTCCAAAGTATATTTAATCACTCTTGGCGGTCGCACAACATAAATCATCAGCGCCACTACGCTCAAAACAATCACCGCAATAAACGTCCATGCTTGCAAAAGCACCGCTAATCCAGTCAACAACAGACCAACCACGATCAAGCCAACATACCACCCCACCGTTTTATTCCTAATAACGTATTCTTCCGCTTCCCAAGTAATCGTCTTCGCCATACCTCTATTATAACATATAATTATATATTCAATTTACGGTTTATAAAAACATTTATCCTTGCAATTTTTACAACTTATAACAAAGTTATTTTGTGCTTAGCTTCCCAAAAAATCCATTATTCGGAAAAATACTCCCGAACGGTTTTCTTAACCAAAGAATTGTGCTAAAATAAAAGCCATTGGAGGGTTACCCAAGTGGCTGAAGGGGACGGTTTGCTAAATCGTTAGTCT
>CAYTPD010000021.1:0-7628 GCA_964439975.1 uncultured Candidatus Saccharibacteria bacterium | reverse complement strand
TATCTTAATTTATCATAGATTAACCTATGTGTTGATTATAAGGGGAGGGGGACATAAAGTATCTTCCATGTACATAGTACTAGTTGCTGTAAATCTAGGAGGATATTCTATTTGTCATTTTCTTCTTCTTTCGTTTCTAACAAGAGGCGCGTCGTCAGCGCCCGTCGTTACGGGGCTGACGCGCTCGTCCTCCTCGTACGTCCGGATCCTCTTGTTAGAAAGAAAGCAGAAGAAGGCATCAAACAATATTATGTTAGATTTACAGTAACTAGTACTACAAGCATAGATGATACGTTTATTAATCTTTTGGAAAGGTAAGCTAAGAAAGGCTACCTAATTCTTACTTTCTCTTGTTAATGAAAGTAGAAGAAGATACCGAGTCATATGATTCTAGATTTACGGTAACTAGTACTATAAGCATAGCCGATACTCTTTTAGTCTCTTGAAAGGTAAGCTAAGAAAGGCTATCTAATTTTTACTTCTTTTGTTGGAAAAGTAGTAGAAGACATCAAATAATTTTCCTACAACCGTTGTGAAGTAATATCTCTCTCCTAATTAGCCTATGTGCGGAGCGGGTATGTAGGTTTGGACTATAATGCTGTAAGGAACGCCGGTATAAATGCCTACGGTTGGTCGAGTCTGACTCGCCCGGAGGTTGCCCATGCCTACTTCCTCTATCTGAATAATCAGACCGTCAACCCGTCCGATCACAACAATCGCTACAATGCTTTCCCCGACTATCCTATGTGCGGAGCGGGTATGTTAATTTAGATTATAGTAGTTTATGGAGTGCAAGCATTGGCGCTTTTGGTTGGACAGTGTTTGCTCGATCGGAAAATTCTAGCGCTTATTTTTGTTATATTTATAATCAAGATATCAATTTATCCGGTATCACAGATCGCTATATTGCTTTCTGCCGTCAAGCTACTTTAATTGATCTGCTCGCTTCGCATATAGAGTAGTGAGCTAGATATTATTGGAGGAGCGGAGCTTGCTCGTTTCGTAGATAACACGGGAAAATTCATCAATAACTCGTTGACGGCTCAAAGAGCGGGGGTTTGTGATGCGTACGAAGGGAAGATGTGCGCTCCGGAAAAATTTTTCCATATCTTTGGGACGGCTGCCGGGTTGATCATCGCTACCAGTATGGTTTCCTTCGTCAATTTTGATTGCGCAGACTGGGCGAAGGGTACGTTTGTTACAAAAGACAAAATCAACAGTCGTGTCTTTGATAAAGCTATAGGCTTCGTAGCGGTTTTGGGTGCCAACTTTGTGGCTAAGTAGGGCAGAAACTTCGACTCCGGGTATGATATAGAAGGTTTGACCGAAGATTTCGTTAAAAAGTTGGAAACAGTGTTTTTCGGCACCGACCATGAGCTGTTTTTTGGGGCGATAACGGCAACGATCCATGGCGTCACGCCGACGGCGAGCGGTTGTAATGCCCGCTAAAACTGACACCACAAGAAAACCCAGGGTGGCGAGAATTGCAATAAAAATGAGAAATCTATCCATAATTTTTTAGCTCCTTAACGAGACGGGGAATATTTTAGACGTTGTCTCTTAGGACCTTATATATTCTATTATAGCACACATGAAGTAAAAAATCAATAGACAGGGTCTAAAAATGTGGGGAAATATATGAAAAAAGTGATTTTGGAGTAGAAAAATGGAAGAAATATGCCTAATATATAGAAAAATAATGGTAATATGTTTTTTGGGGATTTTTGGGAGAATTTTACATTTTTATAAAAAGTGTGATACAATTGGGAGGTATTCCCGGGTAGCTCAATGGTGGAGCAAGAAGCTGTTAACTTCGAGGTTGCCGGTTCGAGCCCGGCCCCGGGAGCCAATTTGAAGTTTTTAAGGATTTTGATAATTCAGCAAGCGATTTGAACGGTTCTAACAGGGATGGAAGGACCGTTTTTTGTTTGATTTCCAAGTTAGAAAGTAGAAGGGTCAGAAAACGTGTCTTTTGCTCTACTTTCAACTAGCAACAAACCCTCGCCAGTTTCCCAGCGAGGGTTGAGTTTTCTGTTAGACGCTTTTAATCGCACCAGACTTGCTCCAGAGGAGATTTCTTGCCGTCGATATAAGGATCGAACTCGGCGATACCCTTGTGGTGCTCAAAGCACTCCTGTGCCTCCAGGATACCAGCGAGTGAGCACTGCTTGTCTTCGCTCGACTTCGCACCAGAAGTACAGACATACAGGCGACAGAAATCTTTTCCATCGAGTGTGACAGTAGTGCAAACTGAACCATCGTGCACGGACCAGCCATTGTCTTCTGTAAAATATCCCATGTAAGGTTCATCTGATGATTTTCTCATCTTCCTTTTCCAGGATGCCCACGCTGTTTTTAGAGCAGAGTAGCCATAACAGTTGACAGGCTCGGTATGACCATCTTCGCAGACACATTGGATCGTATGGCTACCCCTGGGGTCGATTTTGTAAACGAACTCCCTTTCGCAGACGTCAGCAATGTTCACTTCGGGGAACTCGCCGAAATCGCTTGTTCCACCGCCTAGCCAGATGTCAGCATCCTGAGTCAGTGGCACGATTGTGATCCTGATGCAACCATTGTGGCTATCTCGGAAGAGAGGTATAGTTCGAGCCTCTCTCCGCACTGCGCCAACAATCCGCCAGAGTAAATCCTGATACTTAAGGTCTAACAGATTTGATTTTTTCTCCATAAAATCACCTCCCTGATAGATGGAGAAGCTTAAAATACTCTCACAAGTAAGATTTTGTGAGCCTTATACTTCCATTGTAGCACAGATTCCTAATTTTGTCAATAGTAATAGGGGTTAGGTTGGCGTGTAGTCTTTAATGTTAACGTTTTTCTTTCCACCCTTCTCCTTGAAGAAAATTTTGGATTTCCTCATTAGCTTTTTCTGCATTCTTTTGATACTCTATCTCTTTTGCTTTTTCTGAGGCTAAAATTGCCCACCCAATTCCAATGGCCGCAATTATTACTACGATTAATACTGTTATTGCTAAAAATCTACCGCTGTTCTGTGGCGTTTTGTTATCCTTTGGCATTTATGCTCCTTTTTGGATTGTCTTTTTTTATGGCTATAATATTATTTTATCACCGTTCTGTTTGGGGGGACTATACTTGTCCAGAATGTTGTAGAAGTGGAGTATTATTTAGGGATAATTACGTATGGTACCCACATTGTCGGAAAAAGTTTTAACGGATGTTACTATTGTTGATGCTGGTCATAAACAACCCTCGCTAATATTCTAGCGAGGGTTTCGGTGCTGTGTTATGGTAACTTGTTTGATCGGTATTTAAAAATAACAAAGTTTGTGGTGATTTTGTCGAGGTTTTCGCGAATTTTGCTTTGTGGATTTTGAGAAAAAATAAGAAATGTGGTAAAATGGGGAGAGTTGTAATAAAAAATAAAAGTTTGCGGTAATTGAATGGACAGGATCTGGAAGATGCAGAAGTAGTTGGATGGCTGGTCCGGAAGCAGACGAAACTGGCGCGGGGCGCGAGAAAGGAGCGGGATGACTGGCGGTGAAGCAGAAAAGGTCATTAAAATTGCGGGGTCTATTACGGTAGATGAGTTAGCGAAAGCTTTAGGTTTGTCTGTAACGACTTTGATCGGGGAATTGTTTAAGAATGGCATCGTAGCGACGATTAATCAGCGCTTGGATTTTGAGACGGCGCAAATTATGATTGATGAGCTGGGCATACAAAATGTGCGCCTGGAACGCAAAAACACAGCGTCGAAGATTGCGGATGGTGGACATCGAGAATTGAGCAAAAATGCGGTGCCGAGGCCGCCAGTAGTGGCAGTCATGGGGCACGTTGATCACGGGAAAACGACTTTGCTAGACAATTTGTTAAAAAAGAAGACGGTCGAAACTGAAGCGGGCGGAATTACGCAACATATCTCAGCTTATCAGCTTGAGTATGATGGGCGAAAAATCACTTTTCTTGATACACCTGGGCATGAGGCTTTTGCGGCGATTCGGCAACATGGGGCGATGCTTACGGACATTGTCGTGATCGTTGTGGCGGCGGACGATGGTGTGAAGCCACAGACGGTTGAGGCGATTAAATTTGCGCAGGGGGCGAATGCAAAAATAATTGTGGCGATTAATAAGATTGATCGTGAAGGTGCGGATGTCGAGCGGACAAAAGCGGGATTGGCGGAGCATGGATTGATGCCGGAAGAATGGGGAGGAGAGATCATGATGATCCCGGTGTCAGCGAAGACGGGCGAAGGTCTAGACAGGTTGCTCGAGGGAATTTTGTTGATCTCTGATGTCGAGGAATTGAAGGCGGATGTTGATATCCCGGCGGAAGGATTGGTTATTGAAAGCCATATGGAGACTGGTAAAGGGAGCGTGGTAAATCTTTTGGTCACGGGAGGGGAATTGAAAGTTGGCGAATTTGTGGCTGCGGGGAGTAGCTATGGTAAGATTCGGACCATGGTGGATTTTCGCGGGCGACCGAAGGGGAAGGCGACGCCTTCGACGCCGGTAACCGTGACGGGATTTAAGGAATTGCCAAATTTTGGCGATCGATTCTTAGAATATAGTGATGAAAAAAGTGCGCGAAAGGCAGCGCTTCTGAATGCTCAAGGGGTGGCGAGCGAAATGGCGAGCGCGAATGTCACGAGCAGTGATCTTTTGAGAATGATGAATATAGCAGATAACACCAAAGTCTTCAATGTGATCGTGAAAGGGGATGTCTTGGGGTCAGTAACGAGCGTGGTTGACTCCCTGAAGCTGATTGATACAAAAGGTGAAGTGACGTTGAATGTGGTTGCGACTGGGGTGGGAGACGTGACGGAAAACGACGTTTATATGGCGGTTGGGGATAATACTGTGATTTATGGGTTTAACGTTACCGTGCCGACGAATATTGCAAAATTAGCGGCGCGGGATAATGTTGAAATTCGAAATTACAAAGTCATTTATGAGTTGCTTGATGATGCGAAAAATAGTATGGAAGCGCTTCTGGGCGAAGAAGTAATTGAAGAAGAAGTAGGCGAGATGGAAATTATGGGGGTATTTCGTGCGACGAAGACGGAGATTATTGCAGGCGGGAAAGTGACAGTTGGCAAACTTATGCCGGGGGTTTTGGCGCGAGTAAAGCATAAGAAAGAGGTGATTGGTGAGGCAAAAGTTGAGAGCGTTCAGAAAGAGAAAATCGAAGTTAAAGAGCTGATTGAGGGGGAAATTGGCGGTTTGGCGCTCATGACGGAGAAGAAAATTGCGCTGGAAGTTGGCGACAAATTGGAATTCTTTACGCGGGAGATGCGAAAACGTAAATTGGGGTAATCAGAAGAGCAGAATTAAAATGAGGGCTGACCTCAAGCTCATACGGCAAGAGGACGCCCTCTAGGAAGAAGCTGACCCCAAACTCATACGGCAAGAGGACGCATCTAACTTGTTTGTGATTATAGATGGTGATGTAGAGAAAGTCAATAGATTTCGGTGATTTTGATAGGGTGTTTACGAAAATCAAAGAGTTTATTAGGTTTTATGATGAGCTGGATGTGATGAATGCGCTGAGAATTTTGGAAAAAATTGCTAACGAGTTTGATTGCATGAGATTTGGAAAGGTTAGTTAGGCGGAGATCTAGGATGACATTTTCGGACTGGCGCGCTGCGCGGTGTAGTGTCCGTTCAATTGTAGTTTTAGCTTTGCCTCGGGGTGTTTTCACCTCCCAAGCTACGCCATCCATGATCAAATCTGGCGAGTGTGTGCCTGGCGTGTGGGACGGTGGGATTAGTTCGATATGTTTATCGCGATCAAGAAAATAGGAAATGGTAAAATATTCATGCCATTCGAGACGAACGTTGTGACTAATGAGATTTTTGTGTTGCACATTGCAACCTTAACATAAGGGCGGATTTTATTACAGCACAAGCCTATTAAGTAAGATTGGACGGTTAGAGAAAGATGTGTCGGTTGTAAAAACTGGAATTCGTGAGCTATTAGAAAATGGTGATTTTTTGTGGGCTAAAAAAGAAAAAAGAGACACTCTAGAAGAAGTGTACGACGAGAGGTGAATAGAGGACGCTAAAAGGGCGTTGAGAAACGAAAAGGCTGGAAAAGTCAAAAATAAGCATTGACATAATCAAAATTGACACATATAATGGAGCGTATAAAAGGTTATGTTAACAAAAAAGGTCGCATAAAAAGGAAAAAGCAAATATGAAACTAAAAAAAGGAAAAAAGCAGAACGTTGCGGGGGCGTTTGGTTGTGCGGGGGTGCTGGGCATCTTGGCAGTAGCGATGCTGTTTCCGGTGTCGAATGAAAAAGCGGATGCGGTTACCTACCAACAAAGTGGTCAGGTGCGTGCAACGGCAAATGTCCAATCGGTGCTTTCGATTGCCTTGGACGATAGCGTGGACTTTGAAGTGACGCCGACGCCAACTGGAGTGTTTACGGGTAAATCGGCGGATTTGACGATTTCGACAAATAATGCGAGCGGTTATAATATTTTTGTCAACTCTGGTGAGACGAACGCTTTGAAAAATGTCGATCCGAAGATCACGGCGTCAGTCCCAGCAGTGGCCTCAAAGGTTACTCAGGCGAATTTCGCGAATAACACTTGGGGTGTGAATATTGGGACGACGGAAGCGACGGATACTTCGGAATATAGTCCAGTTTCGACCGGTACGACGACAACGACGCCAATTTTCCAAAAGGCTTCGCCGAATGGGTACGATAATTTGAAATTGAACGTTGGGACGAAGATTGATACGACCTTGCCGTCAGGTCAATATATGAACACGGTAACTGTGTCAGTTGTGGCCAATCCGACGGATATTACGAGTTTGACTCAGTTGATCTATATGCAACAAATGTCACCAAAGATTTGCTTTAATACGCCGGCTAATTCTTTGGATTTCCGAAATCCAACCACGAAGAAGTTGATTGATTTGCGCGATAAGAAACAGTATTATGTTGCGAAATTGGCTGACGGGAACTGTTGGATGACCCAAAACTTGGATCTTAACATTGCTGGAACAGGCGGAACACAACCTGTCTCGGATGGAGTTGAGATTACGAGTGAACTGTCCGATTTGACGAATAATGAAGCTTGGACTGCAAGTTCGGTGGGAACTGATACAGATGGTCAGCCAAAGGTTGCGCCAGAAACCACTTCGACAGCAATTCCGCCGAAGGAAGAGGGTACTACTCCTTCGCAGACTGGTACGGGATCTTGGGACTTTGGTCAATGGGTTCTCGCGGTGCCTGCGCTAGCTAAGAGCTGTGGAACGGAAGCGCATAATATCTCGGATTGTACCAACGTAGGCTTCGTCAGGGTTGGTGAAGGTACGGAATATCCTAGCCCAACTTTCCAAGCTAAGCAAGGTGCTTATACTCTTCCGGACGGAACGGAAGTGCCTGAAACATTGTCAGTAACGATTCAGGAGCAGACAAAGACAACGCCGAATATTGTCACAGTTGATAAGAATACAGGCTCGTATGATCCGCACTATCTCATCGGGAATTACTACCAATGGAACACAGCGACGGCGGGTTCAGGCGGTAACATTGTCTCAAAGGCAGCCGCAGAGTCAATCTGTCCGAAGAACTGGCAATTGCCGAGTAGCGGTGATAATACTACCAATGGGACGTTTGGTAAAATGCTCAATGA
>CAYTPD010000020.1:0-7901 GCA_964439975.1 uncultured Candidatus Saccharibacteria bacterium | reverse complement strand
AGCGCTTCCTTGCCAAGGAAGAGGTCGAGAGTTAGAGTCTCTTCGCCCGCACCAAGCTAACCACCCCTCTGGGGATTTTTTGTTATTTATATCCCTTACCAGATTGACATAGCTCAGAACGCCTATAATATTGCCTCTCCCCCACTATCCTATGTGCGGAGCGGGTATGTCTACCCACGTTATGCGACTTTGCGCAGTGCAGGCTCGAACATCGGAAGCTGGACGTTGCTTACCCCGACGAAGGGCTCCTATGCTTACTTCCTCTATACAAAAGGTCAGGTTGTCGATACAACTTATCTTGACGATCGACATCATGCTTTCCCCATCCAGCACATCTGCGAGCAAGCAATCCAAAAAAGACAAAGCCCTCATAAACTCAGCCCAAGCAAAAAGATAAACATTAGAAAAATGAGAGACGCACGAAAGATTAACTTGTCGGAGAAGACGACGCAATCCGCTATAAAAGCAAACCCCACTATACAAAACTTCACAAAAAAGAAGAAGACCGGTAACTGCGAGGAAAACCGGTCTTCCGTAGAGTGTGGAGTTTTTTGGCTATATGTTTATTTTTGGTTCCTGAATAATTTTTGTATTCAAGAACTATCCCTATTATAGTGCGCCAAAACGTTTAAGTCAACAACTTTTTGAATAATTTTTTTATAAAGTTTTCCACAAGAAAAAAGTCTTAAATGTTTTATACGATTCCCATTTTTACTATTATCTTTCACAAAAAATATCAGCCAAAGCTGATGACCTAAAATTGGTGGAGCTGCCGGATACTGCCTCCGGGTCCGAAAAATTAATCTAAGATATCATTCTACACGCTTAGTCCTCTGTTTATTCCGCAAACCCCACTAGCTACAGAGAACAGAGCTTGGGTGCTTTAGCCTTAATTTTCGAGCAAGATACCGGCCATGTTCTTGCCTTATCCCCGTATATGATAATCCAACGCCTACTGGGCCTGAGCGTCAGACCAGTCTAGAACCAAATATTTCTAGGCATACGCAGGTGCGTAAAGCACATGCTTAGAAGTGTTTTTTGCACTTATTCTAAATACTTACGGTATAACTCGACGTGCCTGATATCTGTTAATAATCCGTCTAAGCTTTGTCAGCCCCAACTACCCTCAATTTATCATATCTTCTAGAGAAGCACAAGAGTAATTTTCGCATTATTGTAAAAATTACAATAACAGGTTAGCAATCTGTTCTGTATTTTTTACAACATCCTGAGTTGTTGTTATTTTTACCATAACACTTTGACCTCTTGATATTTGTAATTTTTACTCATACTCTCTAATCTCTCCATTTGAGTCAAAATCACAACATTATAACCTATAAATATTGTATTCATAAAAGCCCAACCCTTTTCAAGACGCTTTTGTTTGTAAGAGTGACGCTTTCTATGCTAGGCTCGACTCATGATCGCAAAAGTATATTCCGCTATTCCCTATGGCTACGAAGGACGAATCGTTACAGTCGAGAGTAGCACTAGCAAAAATTTACCCAGCTTCAACATCGTAGGCATGGCCACCAAGACTGTTTTCGAATCGCGCGAAAGAGTACGCTCAGCAATCATGAACGCTGGATTTACCTTCCCCGCAAAGCGTGTAACCATAAACCTCGCGCCCGCCGAATTAACCAAAGACGGCACGCACCTTGACCTTCCCATTGCTCTGGCAGTTTTAGCAATTTCTGGGCAATTACCGACTTACCTACTCGAAAAGTGTGCCTTTATCGCCGAGCTGTCGCTCGATGGCCAACTCAAACCTGTTCGTGGCATTATTAATGCCATTGAGACCGCAAAACAAGCCGGCTTTGAACAAATTTATATTCCTGAGCAAAATCTCCCTCACGCTCGCCTAGTTTCGAACACTCAAGTCATCGGCGCCCGAAATCTCATGGATGTTTATCTTCATCTTCAAGGTCAAAGTGTTGTAAAAAATAATATAATAAAGAGTTCCTCCTTGAACACCACGCACCAGGAAAACGTTGTAAAAAATACTAAAACTTCTACAAATTACTTCGACTCTCACTTTGTACAAAATACTTATACAGATATTCCCTCTCTATCCGATATTCACGGACAAGAACTCGCCAAACGAGCCCTCATTATTGCTCTTGCCGGTCGACATAATATTCTCTTTTCCGGACCCCCAGGCGTCGGCAAAACATTACTCGCTCGCGCTGCCCTCAGGCTCCTGCCCCCGCCTGATCCATCCGAAGTCCTCGAGATCACCAAAATGCACACTTTGCTTGACGAACAAACTAGTATTATTACTATACGCCCCTTTCGTACACCTCACCACACCGCCAGTTCCGCAGCAATTATCGGGGGCGGTAAAGATGCTTTACCTGGTGAAATTTCCCTAGCCCATCACGGAATCCTATTTTTAGATGAAATGCCCGAATTTTCCAAAAATGTCCTCGAAGCCCTTCGCCAACCTCTTGAAAGCCGCCAAATTACTATCTCACGCTCCTCCTATCGTACGACCTATCCAGCCGATTTCATGTTAATCGCAACCATGAATCCCTGCCCATGCGGTCATTACGGCGATCCCCGTCAGCCCTGCACCTGTAGTCCAGTCCAAATCCAACAATACCACAAACGCTTATCTTTACCAATTCTGGACCGGATCGATCTAATCGTCAATGTCGAATCGCCCAAAATACCCCAATCAACGACCACAGAGCAATCTCACCATTTTGACGAAAACGTTGTAAAAAATAATATAACAGTAGCAATTCAACGGCAGCGTCTTCGAAATTCATGTCAAAACAGTTCAAGTAATTTTTACAACACATCCCTTACTTCGCGCTATATCGATCATCATTTTAAACTTAGCACTACCTCCAGGCGATTGCTAGATTCCGCTTTTGTTAATTTAAAACTCTCAACCCGCGGATACTATAAAACTCTGCGAGTTGCACGTACAATTGCTGACCTCGCTGAACAAAATGAAATACAGCCTGAACACATTTCTGAAGCCCTCACTTACCGCCAAAGACCCGATGAACACAAAATTTATTAAATCAATTATTCAATTTTCCTTCAAAATCCCACCTTTTTCTCTATAAAACACCTTGTTAACAGTTTAAAAATTTGTTATAATAGAATCAGTTCAATTAAGCGAAAGGAAGCCACCCATTAGTAAAAACACTCGCACTAGATTAAACGGAGAGATTCGTTACTCATCTGTCCGTGTTATTGGTACTAACGGAGAGCAACTTGGCATCATGTCTAGTCGTGAAGCACAAGCTCTCGCTAACGAACAAGGAGTCGACCTCGTAGAAATCGCTGCGAATGCCGATCCTCCCGTTGTCAAAATCATCGATTGGGGTAAATATCAATACCAAAAGATGAAAGAAGAAGCCAAAAATCGTAAAAAAGCCCGCGAAAAACAATCCGAGCTGAAGACTATGAAAGTTGGCCTTAAGATTAGCGACAACGACCTTAACATCAAAGTTCGCAAGATAAAGAGTTTCTTAGAAGACGGAGACCGCGTAAAGATTATGGTAATTTTCCGCGGACGAGAACTTGCGCATAAAAACCTCGGTCAGGTTATGTTAGACAAAATTTTTGCGCTCATTAATACTGATTACGAAGTTGTCATGGAAGGCAAACCTCAGTTCGCCGGTCGTAATTTCTCAGTCAATATTCGCAAGAAATAATTCATTTTCGAACTCAAAAACTATCAGATTGAATACGGCCTAAGCATATTCCTGCTTTCATGGTTCACTGATCGCACCTCTTAATATCAATTAATTATCTAGTTTAGCACTCGAAAAACATAAGTGCCAAATGACACACTCATTGAGGCTAACTCGATTAGAAAGGAATAACCATTATGCCAAAACTCAAAACGCATAAAGGCACCGCGAAACGTATCAAGGTGACTGGATCTGGCAAGCTTGCACGCGAACGTGCCTACGGCAACCATATCCTAGCCAAAAAATCCAAAGCCCGCAAACGCAACATGAAAACTACAGCGTTTGTACAAGGCAAAATTGCAAAAAACATTAAGACTGCTTTAGGAGCCTAAAATGAGAGTTAAACGTGGTGTACCCGCACGGGCCAAACATAAGAAGATTCTAAACGCAGCCAAGGGCATGCAACATTATCGCACTCGCAGTTATCGTCTCGCGAAACAGGGCGTCATTAAATCTCTACGCTATTCTTATCGCGATCGACGCAACCGCAAACGCGATTTACGTTCAATTTGGATTACTCGCATCAATAATGCTTCACGCGAATTAGGTATTTCCTATTCACAGCTAATGTCTGGACTAAAAAAGAATGGCACGACGATTGATCGCAAAATCCTTGCCGAGCTCGCCGTTAATCAACCTAAAGTATTTGAAGCAATTGTAAACACTGTAAAGGAGACGAAATAATGGCAGTCTGCGAAATCAGTGGCAAAGGCAAAATGTATGGGCATAACGTCTCGTTTTCACAGCGCAAAACCCGCAAAGTCTTTAAGCCAAATGTTCAAAAGAAAACCCTCATCATTGACGGCAAGAAAGTCAAGGTCAACGTCGCGACTTCTACTCTTCGCACTCTGAAGAAAAAAGGCCTAATCAAATAAAGATCTTGAACGACACTCATCGTCAAATCACCAAAAAGCCCCAGCAAAACTGGGACTTTTTGAGTTGTCAATAAGCCGGATTCTGTAATTTCCCTCTCGAGAAACCGACGACCATCTATCTAGACGCGAAATTGCTTGCGCATTCTAGCGGTAAGCGTGCATCCCCGGACCAGGGTTTCTAGCACTCCTTGCAGCCAGTAGGGTTTGCCTCCACTACATGTCACCACGCAGTGCTGTGGGCTCTTACCCCACTCTTTTCACCTTTACCTAGCGCCTTAGAAGTGCCAAGGTTGTAGTTTTCTTCGCTTGAAGCGCGATTTTGATCGAGCGAAAGCGAAAAAACTGCAAGATTGACGCTTATAAGGCGCTAGGAAGTTTGCGTTTCTGTGGTACTTTCCCTACCCTCACGGGCGGTCGCCGTTAGCGACTACTGCGTCCTATGCTGTCCGGACTTTCCTCTTGTCAAACAAGCGGTCGTCTTTCGAACTCCCCCTCATATTATCATAAATTCCCCTCTTTGTCTAACATTAACTTATTCCTGAAAATGCCGATCGATCGCAAGATTTGCCTGTTCATCCGCATGAACATTTTTATCGCGTGTAACATGCGTAAAAGCATAAGCGTCAAAGTTCCCCAATAACTCCTGAATATCATCATAAATCGCCAACAAATCGCGATTTTTTACTTTATACAGCCCATTCATCTGATTTATGATCATCAAGTTATCGCCTACAAAGCGCACAGTTTTTAAACCCAACTGAATCGCCTGCTCGCACCCCTCCTTAAGAGCATAATATTCCGCAACACGCGAAGTCGCAAAACCGATAAATTCCCCGCCACAAGCCAAAACCTCGCCCTTTTCTCCAATGATATAATATCCAATCCCCGACGGCCCAGGATTCCCTCGACTACTACCGTCAACATAAACCGTCGCACTATTTGCAACTGCCTTCTGGTTCTCGCGCGTCTTACCATTCCCCCTCTCCTCAATCTCCAAAGTAATCGCACTCGCCTCATCGAGACGAAAGCTAGCGGCCTCTGCATAGTGAATATATTTATACGCCGAATAACGATCCTGAGCAACAATTTTAACCTCATCGTCCAATTCCACACCATATATAATATATAAATTACTCAGCTGACTTGCTCCATAGGGCGCTAAAAAAGTCACCACATCTTTAAGCGCAGTTTTCTTCGCCACAACGCCTAAATACTCACCCAACATCCTCTGTAAGGACTCTTCCGGCTGTTCACCAAATTTAATTTTCCCCGTCGGCAATTCCCAAGTCGGTGCGCTATCTAACCTTCCGTGGCTTCTCTTCATTACCAAGATACCACGTTCATTTTTCACAATGCCCACGACTCTTATTCTTTGTTTCACTTTTTGCCCATTTTCTTATTTTTCGTTTTTCACTACAAAGCTATAAAAATAATTTCCAAACCAATTCATTTATCCTAAGCCCCTAATGGCTATGTTTTCCCTGTTGTATAAACAAGGTGGGTAAAATCTTATGCGACATTTCCACGGAAATGAGCCACGAAATCCCTAAAACATGATTATTCAGGAAAATCATGCCGCCATCAGGGGTTAACCTCATTATAGCATACATTTTTCTAGTCCCAATATTATTTATCTATTCCTCTTCCATACTTTCCCAGCCACGCTAGTCAAAATCGTCATAGTCGCCGAGGAAAGCAAGATGACGATAATAGTGACTGACTGGACCAACTGTTTCGCTATATACATAAAGGAAATAGGCGAGTAATTTCTCTTGCCGAGCTAACTTTGACCAGTTAAATGCATTTTGAGAAATATCCCTCAAGATACCATATTCCAAACCAACATACCCGCTCCGCACATAGGATAGTAAGGGGAAGTGCTACTAGTTTTAATTAGTATAACTGGTACTTATGTATAGTTGAGGCTTTAATATTATCTCTCTCCTAATTATCCTATGTGCGGAGCGGGTGGATCGGTTTAAACTATGGCACTCTGTGGGGCGCCGGCACTTATACTTACAGCTGGTCGGGTACAGCTCGTCCGGAGGCGACATACGTCTATAGCCTCTATATAAACATTCAGGGCATCGACCCGTCTGGTCGCGACTCTCGCTACTTTGCTTTTCCGGTCCAAACTAGCTCTTAAGCTGTTAGCGACTTACACAACGAACTGAGAAAGCATTATTTCGATCGGACACACCGCTTGCATTGATGGTTTTTTCATCCATTACATAGTAATATGCTCGATAAGATGATCCACTTGCATTTTCACCTCGATCTTCCCATCCATAGACAACGCTACCAATACCTCCTACCATAGAATTAGCTTGACTTACGCTACCACTACGAGCAAAGTATAATGGAGGGGCATAAACGTTATATTGATTACCGTCTCTACCTGGCATAATAGGAGTCATCCAGTAGTAATATCCACCAACTTTGGCATATGGCTTTAACAAAGTCGCGACCGATCTAGGATTAGGTTGGAGAGCATCCGGTAATCTCCATCCTTTGGGGCAAATCGATTCATAAACAGTTTGGCTCTGAACTAAGCCACCTGCTCCTGCTGTCGCAGTATTCCATTGATAATAGTTGCCGATCAGGTAATGTGAATCATATGCTCCAGCACTTTCGTTGACAGCAACCAAATTGTCGGTTCTGTATGTCATATTTTCACCTACACCGCCACTAGATGGATATGTTTTTACAGTAACATTGAATTCTTCAGGTATTACTTGACCGTTTGGCAAGATATACGATCCTTTTTTCGCCTCATAATTCGCATTAATGTATTTAGTACCTTCACCTACACGAACTAAACCCATACTCTGGCAGTCGGAAATGCTTTTTGTAGCTGGGCAACTGTTGGTCCAAGTCGGATTAGCGATAACCCACTCCCCAAAATCCCACGATCCAGTTGCCGTAGGGGACGTAGAAGTGCCAGTAATTTCATTGGTCGCTAGTACGGTTGTTTTGAGTGCAGGTTTACCGCCAACATCCGACAATTCACTAGTAATTTCTACACCGTCGGTGACATAGTTGCTACCAGATTCTGCCCCAGCGATATTAAGGTCTAAGTTCTGTGTCATCCAACAATTGCCGTCGGCTAATTTTGCCACCCAATATTGCTTTTTATCACGCAAATCAATCAAACGTTTCGTAACCGGATTTCGATAGTCCGACGAACTTGGCGTGTTCTGACATAATGTACTAGTCATTTCTTGCATGTAAGTCATAGCGGTCAAGTTGGTCACCTTTATAGGATTCACCACCACCGACACCGTCAAGTCTTGGCTGTAGGTGCCAGCGGGGAGAC
>CAYTPD010000019.1:0-9882 GCA_964439975.1 uncultured Candidatus Saccharibacteria bacterium | reverse complement strand
TTAGGCACGCCGCCAGCATTCATCCTGAGCCAGGATCAAACTCTCCATTAAAGCTGTAACATCTAAAAAACCTTTCAAAGATGTACAGAATATTTCCATCTCATCAAAGACAGAAATAGTCTTTCAGATTAAATCTTACTCGACCAGAAAATTTGAAAACTTCAGCATCAAACTGAAAAGAAAAACATTCTTCTCTCCAGATACGCATAAAGCCTTACGTTTTGACTATATCAAAACATAACCAAAGTTCATAAAAAACTGACGATGATTAATTTTAGACTTCGCCAAGCATCAACTCAACGATATCTCTAAAATTATAATTGCACAACTAAATTGTTAATTTTCACGTCTAAAATCGAAGAAAATCCTAACCCCTCAAGTCCTCTCTCGCAGTTCTTAGACTAATCCCAGTTTACCTCAACGAATAAAAAATGTCAAGACTTTTTTACGACTTTTTTCTATTTTTTTAATTTTAAGCGTTTTAGCCTAAAATCGCCCCAATTTGCGCACCCCTACATACTTGTCAAGCTAAACACCAGCCACCCAATGAGCATGCCAATCAAACAACCAACCACAACCTGCCCCAAAGTATGCCCCTCAACAACCGGTAATTCCGTTTTTCCCGCCTTTCGCAAAATCTCATTTAAAGCCTTCCCTTGTTCTCCCACCGCATAACGCACATGTATCGCGTCATAAAGTACAATGATTAATGTGCCTAAAGCTAAAGCAAAAACTGACGAATTGAATCCTGTAGCCATCCCTAGGTAAGTAGTTAAAGCCGTAAAACTCGCCGCATGCCCAGAAGGCATCCCCCCCGAGCGCACAAAATACCCAATCATCGCTTGCCAAGTCGAAATATTCTTCGGCTTTTGGTCGCTCATCATCCCTATCATAGTCTTAGTCATTTGAGCAACCAAAAACCCAACTACAAATGCTATTATTACATACAGACCTTCCATAAGCACATTATAGCATAATTCTTCCCTCTCGTCCTAAACCTGTTAAATCTCTTAGGTCATTCTATTAAAATCATTTCTCCTCGTCCCAACCAAACGCTCGTTTCAACCAAAGCCAAAGCAAAACCAATAATCCTACAAATGTCGGCAATAAAATCGTCCAAAAATTAAATTTATTCTCTTTTCCGCCCAATTTGGGTACTTCGGTCTTCTGTTCAGCTTCCGTCTTATCACTGAGTATCTCCTCTGCATGCTCCCTTGTCTCCTCCGACGTATCGGCAGTTAAGCCAGTTATATCAGATTTACTTGTTTCAGAAGATGTTTGACTATCGCTCCTCAGCCAACTCTTTTGATCACTACCAGTACTTTGAGCTATTTGACTTCTTTGCACTCTTTGCTCACTTTGCTCACTTTGCTCACTTTGAACATTCTGATCTCTTTGAGAAACATAATCTCCTTGAAATTCCGTCGAACTTTGAGAATCTCCAACGCCTGGCTTTGTAAAATTCGAAGAATCTTCCCCTATTTCCGTATCTCCTCCAGTTATTCCTCCGTTTTCGTCCTCATTTTCGCTTCCAGCCGGTTTATTTTCTTCCGTCTTATCATCCCCTATCGTCGGATCCTTTTCTTCAGTCTTATCGCCCCCTTCCGTCGTCGGATCTTTTTCCTCCGTCTTATCTCCTTCCTCAGTCGTCGGATCCTTAACCTCTTCGTTCTTCTTTATCTCCTCAAGAAGCTCCTCCAATCTCTTCACCAATGTTAGACGTTTTGCTTCTAATTCCTCGACCGCAGACATTTTAGCCAGATTTACTTCAATTTTCGCCAATTTTCCTTGCAAATCCAAAATCTGTGTTTTTACCTCTGGCGACGCAATATCCAGATTATCAATCTCCTCCTCTACACCCGCCAATCTTTCCTCTTGAATCATGCGCCACTCTTCTTCCCAAGTTAATACTGGCTTAGTAATTTCATGTTTTCGCCCATACGGCCAATATTCATATCTGTCCCCACTCTCCGCTTCAAGCGGCCTACAAGTTACTTGCGTTGGAACATTCTCATCGTGCGCACAATTCCGATAATCAATAATTCCACGCTCTCGATACAGATTCGTCCAAACAACTTCACCCTTATCAGTTTTTTCATAATTACCAAATTGCGCCACAAAATAAACCACGTCTGAACGATTTGTCTCGAACCAATTTTTATCCTCAACCGTCGAAAACGCAGAATATGCGCTTACTAAGTAATCTGGCATTGTATAAGCGCCAACTTTCTTCATTCCAGCAACTTCCTCGACTCCTAATTTTGCCAAACTCGCATCCGCTTCTGCGCGAGTCATCCCATTCTCATAATCAAATGCATAGACCTCTATATCCTTAAAAGCCAATCCGCTCCGATTAGTGCTAAATCGAAAATCAATCGTACCCCTCTTAGGTATGACATAATAAGGTTGCGTAATCGATTCTATAGTGTTTGGTAAAGTATAGTTTCTATCACGATCCGAGGCTTCTACCTGCAAAAATGGTAACATTGCATTGATACCACACAAACTTAAACTTGCTAAAATTATTGGTAATTTTTTCATATTTTCTCACAGTTAATTTAATATTTCTGCGAGTGTAACAAAATTTTTTTCCAACTTACAACCTCAAGCATGATAAAAACCGATCTTCCTCTAGAAAATCGGTCTTATCATCCCTTAACTCATTGCTTTTATTCTTCGTCGTCCGGCAAAACTATCCCCAACGACGCCACAGCATCCCCATCATTTAATTTCATGATCCGCACGCCTTGCGCCGCCCGTCCAAGAGTCGGAATTTCCTTCACGGCCACTCGAATCGCTTGCCCCTTCGTCGACATCATGATCACTTCCTTCGCCAACGGATCCAGTGTATGCACCGCCACAATCGGCCCAGTCTTCTCCGTCACACCCGCGACACGGATCCCCACGCCACCTCGCTTATGCGAGGGGAAATTCTTCGCCAAAGTCGCTTTTCCATAACCATTCGCCGACATGACCAAGAGTTTCTGTCCTTCATCTCGAATGACGTCCATCCCAACAATTTCATCTTTTGGTCGCAAACGAATTCCCCGCACGCCCTTCGCACTTCGCCCCATAGCACGCACGTCTTTTTCATTAAACCGCATAGCTTGACCCGCCGACGTCGACATAACAACATCATTACTACCAGTCGTTTCCTGAATCCACATTAATTCATCCCCCGCCTCAAGCTTAATCGCAATCATACCATTCGCGCGCAAATTCAGAAATTCTTTCACGGCAGTCTTCTTGATCGTTCCCTTCTTCGTCGCCATGAACAAGTAGCCACTCGGATCTCCTCCCTGTTTAATAATCGTGGTTACTTTCTCATCGGGATGCATGTTCAACAAATTTACCGCCGCCGTCCCCTTTGCAATCATCGAAGCCTGCGGAACTTCATAAGCCTTCAGCCGAAAAATCCTACCTTGGTTGGTAAAAAACAACAAATAATCATGCGAATTCGCCGTCACAATCTGCGATATGACATCCTCATCCTTAGTCGTCATTCCACGACGCCCTTTACCGCCTCGGTTTTGACGCTTGAAATCGCCCTGCAAAACACGTTTCAAATAATTCTGCGCAGTGAGCAAAATTACACTTTCCTCATCGGGGATCAATTCTTCCTCTGAGAATTTACCGACTTCATGGTTAAAGATTTTACTCTTTCGTTCATCACCATATTTTTCTTTCATAGCCAGCAATTCTTCTTTCACAACTCGCAAAACTTCCGCCTCGCTCGCTAGGATTGCTTCTAGTTTCTTGATCAGATCATGCAATTCTTTCAGCTCAGCTTCAATCTTATCACGTTCGAGTCCTTGCAGTCTGCGCAGTTGCATCGCCAAAATAGCCACTGCTTGGATTTCACTTAACCCAAACCGTTCCATTAAACGCTTATCCGCATCATCATAGCTTTCACGAATCGTCTTAATGACTTCATCGATATTATCCAGCGCGATCTTCAAACCTTCGAGGATATGTGCCCGCTCCTTTGCCTTCCGTAGCTCAAATTCAGTTCTCCGACGCACAACCTTTTGGCGATGTTTGATAAACTCAGCCAAAATCTCCTTCAACCCCAAAATTCTCGGTTGCACACCATCCACCAAAGCCAACATATTATAATGGAAGGTCGTTTGCAGACCCGTCATCTTATATAGTTGATTCAAAATCTTTTTCGGAAAAGCATCCTTTTTCAGCTCAACCACTACTCGGATTTTCCCTCGTGCCGATTCGTCACGTGCATCCGCGATATGATCAAGTTTTTTATTCAGGACCAACTCACGCACCTTCTCGATAAAGCCTTCTTTGCTCATACCATAGGGCACTTCGGTAATCACGATCGCATAACGTCCATTTTTCTTTTCTTCGATATTCGTGACCGCCCGAATTACCACACTCCCTTTTCCGGTCGCATAAGCCTGACGCATTGGCGCTCCGCCATAGACCTCAGCCCCAGTCGGAAAATCCGGCCCCTTAACGTGTTGCATCAACCCATCCAAACTGATTTCTGAATCATCAATCTGCGCTACCGTCGCGTCAATCACTTCCGATAAATTATGTGGCGGAATATTCGTCGCCATACCAACCGCAATCCCCATTTGCCCATTCAAAAGAATATTCGGCACCGCCGACGGCAAAACTACCGGCTCCTGCTCACTTCCGTCAAAGTTATCCCGAAAATCCACCGTCTCTTTCTCAATATCCGTCAGCAACTCTGCGCCAATTTTATCCATTCGTGCCTCAGTATACCTCGAAGCCGCCGGGTCATCACCGTCCATTGAACCGAAGTTTCCTTGCCCCTCAACTAAGGTATAACGCATCTTCCAAGGTTGCGCTAAATTCACCATCGCATCATAAATCGATGAATCACCATGCGGATGGTACTTTCCCATCACTTCCCCAACAATACGCGCCGACTTCACCGTCGCATGTGGCGCCTTCCAGCCATTTTTATTCATCGCATACAGAATCCGGCGATTCACCGGCTTCAATCCATCTCGAACATCCGGCAAAGCACGGTCGATAATCACCGACATCGAATAGCGTAAGAAATAGCTCTCCATTGTGCTTTCAACATCACGACGTTCAATTCCGTCAACCACTTCGCCCTCGACTAGCGTATCACCCAATGTCAGATCTTTTTCATCCTTATCCATTCTTTTCTCCCTTCACCTTAGAAATCCAATTCATCCAGGTCTACGCTCGCCGCTCCCGCCTGTATAAAGTTTTTACGCAAGTCGACTTGATCGCCCATCAGCTTCGTAAACACCGCGTCTGCTTTTTCCGCATCTTCAATATGCACCTGTACCAAAATTCGATTCTCTGGATCCATCGTCGTCTCCCAAAGCTGTTTCGCGTCCATCTCGCCCAAACCTTTGAAACGATTTTGCGCCGTGTATCCAGCCTGCTTAAAACGCTCTTGGTTCGGATCAATCTTCGTTCCCGCTGCCTTCCGCTCATCAATTTTTTCGCTCAATTTCTTTTCCAGAGCCACTTCATCATACACATAATCAATTTTCCGATTATTCCCCGTCCCCTTCGACAGACCAAACAACGGCGGTTTCGCTAGGTATACATGCCCCGCCTTGATCACCTCTGGCATATACCGGAAAAAGAACGTCATTAAAAGCGTCGCAATATGCAACCCATCGACATCGGCATCAGTCATGAAGATAATCTTGTGATATCTTAAGCCATTCAGATCAAACTGATCACCAATTCCCACCCCAAGCCCTTTGATCAAGCTCACTAATTCCTGATTTGCCAACATTTTATCAAGTCGCGCTCTTTCGGTATTAAGCACTTTACCTCGCAACGGCAGAATCGCCTGAATCTTCGGATTGCGACCTTCCTTCGCCGAACCCGCCGCCGAGTTCCCCTCCACGATAAATAGTTCACACTCGCTCCGATCTCGACTCGAACAATCCGCCAACTTCGACGGCAAATTTAGCCCTTCGAACGCCCCTTTACGGATCACATTATCCCGCGCCGCCCGCGCCGCTTTTCGCGCCCGCGCCGCCAAAGTCGCTTTCGTGATAATTTTCTTGGCAATCGCCGGATTTTCCTCGAGGTAGTACCCGAAATATTCGGTCATGACCTTATCGACATATCCGCGCACCTCCGGATTTCCTAGTTTATTCTTCGTCTGCCCCTCGAACTGCGGATCCGGCAATTTGACCAAAATCACCGCCGTCAAACCTTCTTTAATGTCGTCTCCAGTCAGATTCGGCTCTTTTTCCTTGAGCAAATTATTTTTCCGCGCATAATCATTAATCACCCGCGTCATCGCGCTCCGAAATCCCTCGACATGCTTTCCTCCGTCCGGCGTCAAAACATTGTTCGCAAACGGTTTAATCGTTTCCGCATAAGTATCATTATATTGCAACGCTACTTCGACTTCCGAGTCTTCAATCTGTTTCTCGACGTAGAAAATATCATCCGCAACGACTTCTTTTCCCTCATTCAACTTGCGTACGTAGCTCCGAATTCCCCCCTCGAAATAAAATGATTCCCGCTTCCCTGTTCGCTCATCTTTAACTGAAACCAAAATCCCTTTCGTCAGATAAGCCTGATGTCTAGCATAGTGGGAAACCCAATCATAATCAAAAGTCGTCGTCTCCTTAAAGATCGCTGGATCCGGATAGAAAATAATCGTCGTCCCCGATTCGGTCGTCTTCCCAATAACTTCCAACCCATCTCCAACCGTCTTACCGCCATTTTCAAACTCAACGTGATGCACCTTACCATTTTTGCGCACCTCAGCCACCATTTTCGTCGACAGCGCATTCACCACAGAAGACCCCACTCCATGCAACCCCGAAGAAACTTTGTATCCACCCCCACCGAATTTACCACCCGCATTCAAAACCGTTAACACGGTCTCTAGAGTCGATTTCTTAGTCTTCGGATGGATATCTACCGGAATTCCTCGCCCATTATCGTCAACTCGCACTCCACCGTCGGCTAACAATGTAATATCTACTCTTGTACAAAATCCCGCAATCGCCTCATCAATCGAGTTATCCGCGATCTCTTTCAATAAATGATGTAAACCATCAAAACCAGTCGATCCAATATACATCCCCGGGCGAATCCGCACATGCTCCAGCCCTTCCAAGACCTGGATTTGTGAACTATCATATTCGTGCCCATCACTTGTTTGTTTTTCCGACATTGAAGTACCTCAAGCTTATTTACCCCTATATTTTAGCGCATCCTCTGACAAAAGTCAACTTCAGCTCCCACTCCAGCGAAAATGCCCCCAATTCCCTCCAATACATAGCTAATCAACATCCACTATAAAATAATATGTACAATGTATTGCATTATATGTACATTTTACATACAATATCAGTACATAACCAATATTTTATACATACAACGTACATACAACGTACATACAAAATACGTACAACATTCATATATTATACATACACAGTACATACAGTATACATGTAACGTACATGAACTATACGCAATCGCCTCTTAAACGGTCGGGGAAAGCATCAAAACGCGTACCACGATCAGAAACAACAAGCTGTCCAGCATATGCATCGAGATAATGGGCGAACAACTCCGACGGACCAGCCGAATCGGCCCAACCATAAAGACTAATCCCTATATGCCCAGGACCCCCATACCCAAGATTTACACTTCCGCTCCGCACATAGGATCGTCGGAGAAAGCAACATAACGATAAGTATCATCTGAAGAATTAACTCTCTGTTCATATGCATGAAGGATATAAGCATAAACCTTATCAGAGTGGGCAAACCTTGACGCCATATAAGAATACACACCCGCATAGCCCAAACTGCCATAATACAAATTAATGTTCCCGCTCCGCACATAGGATTGTCGGGGAAAGCAACATAACGACCGAAGTAATAGGACGGGCTGATAGACTGATTGTATATGTAAAGAAAGTAAGCGTAAATATTCTCCGACCAAGCCCTTCGAGACCAACCATAAGCATCAATACCAGCGTATCCTAAAGCACCATAGTACAGAGTGATACGCCCGCTCCGCACATAGGATTAGTACGGGGAAAGCAAGATAATGCGAATGTAATTCAGAATGATTAACAGTTAGCGTATTGAATTCTAAGAGATATGCATAAGTTTTAGTTTGAGTTAATTTGGACCAGCTACAGTTCATATTACCAGCACTTAAAGCGGCATAATTTAAATCGATATCTCCGCTCCGCACATAGAATAGTGAAAGAGAGAAAAATTTGGACGGACAAAGCATTATAACGACTCGTAGGAAAAGACAAACTAACATACATTACGTTCATGCTAAGAGCATAAGCACTCCACACTTGATCACTAGAGATCTCAAACCAATAATATCCTTCAAAATTAGAACTCCATAAAACATATTCATGCAAATCAACATACCCGCTCCGCACATAGGATCGTCAGGGAAAGCAAAATAACGATTATAGTTGCCAAACGTATTGACAGTCGTATAATACGCATAGAAATAATACGCATAAACCGATTCTAATCGAGCCAATCCCGACCATCCATAGCTATACACCCCAGTATAAACCAAAGCTGATGCTTTCAACTCAAGATTTCCGCTCCGCACATAGGATAGTAATAGAGAGATCAATTTTACAACAATCTCAGAGCAGGTATAGTAATTTCTTGAACATCCGGACCGCCACAAAAGTTAAAAAGCCCTCCGATAACACAAGAACAAAGATGAAGACATACTGATTATTTAAACGCTCTAAAAGACATAGAAAGAATCTTACGACGATCTCAAAGCAAGCGTAGTAATTTCTTGAACATCCGGACCGCCACGAGGGAGGATAAGGTGCGTTTCACCCGTAACGACGGGCTGAAACGACACCGGTTCAAGAAATTACTACACTTGCTCCAAAATCCCTATAATTCCCCCCAAAGCTGATCAACCAATTCCTCCATTCCCCCATACCCCCCATTCTCACCTCTCGCTTCCGTCACCAAGCTCCGCTCGTCTTTACGTTGCGTCGTCGGCAAAAACGGAATTCCACGATCACGCACCACCTGCGACAAAAACATATTTATTGCCCCAGTCATACTTATACCCAACTCGCCAAAAATCAGCTCCGCCTTCTGTTTCGTCACCCGCTTTGTCCGAAACGTCACCGACGTCATCTCTGGCTTCCCATTCACATTTTCCTCATTCAATCCCCCAAGCTGCGCCATTTCAGCCATTTCCTTAACAACAGCCGGCACCTCTTCCCCCGCTTTCATTTCAAGCTTAGGCTCAATTTTTGATTTTACGCGTTTTGCCATTTTGACCTCTGTTTTCTTCCCTTACTTCCCTTATTATTTCTCTTATACTTATTTTAACGCGCTTTATATAAAAATGCAATACAATAGACATACAAATTAAACTAAACGTCTTACATTGTAAATCAAATAATAGAATAATGCATTACATTGTACATACATAAGCTTTTTAAAAGAGTATTTTTCACAACATCTATAATGACAAATACCCTACAACTACAATATACTATACATACAAGCATCATACAACATACATTAAATTACTTACAAGCATTCTCGCAAAATTCTTATGTTTTTAACGTAAAATAAAATCAAATCTCGCACGATCCAATTTTTCTATTATTGTTTTTATTCAACAAAACTAGTGTCAAAATCAATCGCTTCCGGACGAGCAAAGCAATTGCTCGATCGCCATAATTGGAGATATAAAGTTGTGTCTCATCGACACCCAAAAGATAAGCATAATCAGATTCCAAACGAGCCAACTCAGACCAATTATAGACACTTGAGCCAACAGATTGTAAAGCACCAACTTTGAGATATACACCTCCGCTCCGCACATAGGATCGTGATAGAGAGGATTTGTAAAATACTATGCAATTTT
>CAYTPD010000018.1:8031-10708 GCA_964439975.1 uncultured Candidatus Saccharibacteria bacterium | reverse complement strand
ACTGCTAAAATTAGAAACAGAATAACCATTGTGTTACATCTTTAGCAGAAACGGCTATTTAGTGCCGTTTCTGTGACATAAACTCAAAGAAGGGGGCGGAAAGTTACTTGATACATTGATTGGGTTCATACATTTTTGTCCAAGTAGAGTAGCTAGAGTAGCTATAGGAAAAACAGAATTTTGAGCATTATTAAAAGGAAAAATTGGGAGGAATTTTGATGACGAGAAAAAGAATTATTACTTTTTTATTAACAGCCTGTATTATGGCTACGATGACAGCAGTATCGGCATTAGCAACAGAAAAACAGCCTGTTGATGTAACTGGAAAAGCCAAGGAATATGATTCGGATTATTATATGCAAAAACTTATCAGCAGCATATCAATTAATGGAAAAAGCATAAAAAAGTATATGACTGATGAGAATTATAATGCCCTGCTTCAAAATGAAATATGGGTTGGAGGTAGTGAA
The DNA here is from genome assembly GCA_964439975.1 of uncultured Candidatus Saccharibacteria bacterium. Lineage (GTDB taxonomy): Bacteria > Patescibacteriota > Saccharimonadia > Saccharimonadales > Saccharimonadaceae > Nanosyncoccus. The sequence continues at coordinate 10,238 of CAYTPD010000018.1, read as the reverse complement.
GTTTATTTTGTGGATAAAAACACCACGGTTAATATTAACTGGGATAAAGAAATGCTGGCAAATGAAGCCTGTGGCAAAATGGGTGTAGCAGGCTATCAGATCAGTAAGTCCGATACCGGTTTCCAGGTTAGCCGTTCGGGCGTTGGGGGCGGTGAAGTTTATGAAGGGGATCTTCCATACGTTACTACTTTTGCAATGAAAGATTTCCTTTCCGGAGAAAACAATGTCTGGAATTTGAGCATAGGCTATGGAAGCTATTATGGTTATGGCACTTATAACAAGACAATGATCTTTGTACTTGAAGAAAACGCAGCTATATTTGAATACCAGCCAGATACATCCCTGCATACACATAATTACAATGAAACCGTAGTAAGTGAACCAGAAGGTTGTGAAAAAGGAGAAAACCGGTATGCCTGTATCTGTGGGCTAAGTTATACTAAATATATACCGGCTCCCCTTGACCATACCTGGGGGCCATGGGAAACTATTATTAAAGCTACGACGACTTCTGAAGGAAAGCGGATCAGAGAATGTACAGAGTGCTATGAAGAAGAAACGGAAATAATACCCAGGCTGTCAATTACAGAACCTAAACCACCCGTTACAACAGAACCCATACCTCCCGTCACTTCCGAGATAACGCCTCCTCAAAGTATAACTGGAAAAGTTTCTGTTACGGCATCAAACTTTAGAATGAAAACAGGACAAAAAACAACAGCATGCAGAGTAACGGATATAGCCAAGGGTGATGCAGTCAGCACAGTAAAATCTTCAAATGCCAAAATCGTAAAGGTCTCCAATATCAAAAAATCAGGAACATTCAAGCTGACAGCAGGCAAGAAGACCGGAACTGCCAAAATAACCATAACCATGAAAAGTGGTCTGAAAAAGATTTTGACCGTGAAGGTGCGGAAGAAAGCAGTAACTACTACCAAGGTTTCTGCTAAGTCTAAGAAAATAATCCTTAAAAAAGGCAGTAAGGCAGACTTGGGGATAAAAGTCACACCAATCACCAGCCAGCAAAAACTGAGATATACCTCTTCCGATACAAAGGTTGCAAAAGTTACTTCAAAGGGAGTAGTTAAGGCCATCAAAAAAGGTAAGGCAAAAATTACCGCTAAATCTGGAAAGAAAAAAGCTGTTGTCTCTATAACTGTAAGATAGCAAGATGCCTCAGAAGTTTTTAGGTTTATTAAAAATGGGAGGGATAAATTTGAGAAAACAAATATTGTCAGTACTATTGGCACTTTGTATGATATTAGTGCCAATATCAAATACTGTTGCATCTGAAAAAAATAATACAGATTTCGATAGCTCTGAGAACACAGAGAATACAGAGAATACGGAAAGCACACAGGAAGCAAATACCCAAAAGGATGAATTACAAGATGATACAAAAAGCGTATCTCACAAATTATCCGAGTCTACAAATAGTACAGAAGCTATACCACTTACAGATGAAACACCTACTTCAGGAACTTGTGGTGAAAATGCAACATGGAAATTAGAAAATAATACATTGATCATTAGTGGGACGGGGGAGATGAATGACTTTCCTAGTGTTATTTCTTATGAGTATAATCATCCATGGAAGTCTTTCCGAAAAAATATTAATGCTATTATTATTAAAAATGGAATAACTAGCATTGGAGTGGAGGCATTTAGGGGCTGTAGCAACCTAATAAGTATCAGCATACCAAACAGCATCATCAGCATCGGATCCTACGCATTTGGTGGCTGTGATAGTCTGACGAGCATCAGCATACCGGACAGCGTCACCAGCATCGGAGGGAGGGCATTTGACGACTGTGATAGTCTGACGAGCATCAGCATACCGGACAGTGTCACCAGCATCGGAGACTCGACATTTATGTATTGCAGTAGTCTGACGAGCATCAGTATACCAGATAGCGTCACCAGCATCGGATCCTATGCCTTTGATGGCTGTCATAGCCTGACGAGCATCAGTATACCAGATAGCGTCACCAGCATCGGATCCTATGCATTTGATGGCTGTCATAGTCTGACGAGTATCAGCATACCAAACAGCGTCACCAGCATCGGAGACGGGGCTTTTGTGTATTGTAGTAGTCTGAGGAGCATCAGTATACCAAACAGCGTCACCAGCATCGGAAGGAGGGCATTTGATGGCTGTGATAGTCTGACGAGCATCAGTATACCAAACAGCGTCACCAGCATCGGAG
>CAYTPD010000018.1:0-7931 GCA_964439975.1 uncultured Candidatus Saccharibacteria bacterium | reverse complement strand
CCAAACAGCGTCACCAGCATCGGAGGCGGAGCATTTGGGTGTTGTAGTAGTCTGAGGAGCATCAGTATACCAGACAGCGTTACCAGCATCGGAGGGAGGGCATTTGTGGGTTGTAGTAGTCTGACGAGCATTAGCATACCAGACAGCGTCACCAGCATCGGATTCGAGGCATTTTATGATTGTAGTAGTCTGATAAACATAGATGTGGAAAAAGGGAACTCAAGATATGACAGCAGAAGAAATTGCAATGCGATAATAGAAACAAGAAGTAACATGCTTTTAAAGGGCTGTAAGAATACCAATATACCAGACAGCGTCACCAGCATCGGAGACTCAGCTTTTGCGTATTGTAGTAGTCTGACGAGCATCGGCATACCAGACAGCGTCACCAGCATCGGAGACGGGGCTTTTTGGTATTGTAGTAATCTGATAGATGTGTATTATGCAGGTGATGCAACTGGATGGCAGAACATAAAAATCAGGGACTCCAACGACCCGCTTACCACTGCCGTCATTCACTATAATAGTATAATCCCCGAAAGTGGGTGTCCTAAATACAAAGTTTACCGCAGTCCTGACCATTATCCTGACGGCTACGAGATATTTGATGTTTCCCTTGAAGGTTGTGCAAAAAGGACAAACGCAACCGTATATAATCCGCAATTAGCACATATGCTGATTGCTATGTGTAATTCAGTCTTCAATCAGACAGATATGAAGGAGACTTTTAACAGTTTTGGTTTTAAAGACCAAGACAAAAATTACAGTATGGATAACGGAATTTATTTAGGCTACGGAATGGCAAAAAAGAAGCTATCGAATGGAAAAACCCAAATACTGATAGTTGCACGAGGAAGTACTGATATTCAAGAATGGGCCAGCAATCTTGATGCCAGAATTGATATTACTACTGGTCAGCATGTGGGATTTTCCGATGCAGCAAAAGCACTCTACGACAGAATGAAAACTTTTTTAGGAACGAGCGATTTTTCTAATACGCAGTTTATAATTACTGGTTTTAGTCGGGGTGCAGCCATAGCAAATATTTTGGCAGGAAGGTTAGTAGATGAACATGTAAATCAAAGTCAAATCTATGCTTATACCTTTGCTTGCCCGGATATTGGCATCGTATCATCTAATAAAGCGAGGTCTTATACTTGCATTTATAATATTGCAGATGCAAACGATTTTGTTTCATGGACACCTGGAGGAACAATTCACGAATTTTCTAGTTGGGGTAAATTTGGAAATAGTTATTGGTATAGCAATGCCTGGAATGACTACACAAATCTTAAAATGGGGATGGACGCACATAACCAAGCTAAATATTTGGATTATCTTCGTTCTGAAAAATCCACTTCTGATTATAAGAATCGACAAGAAGCAAAAAAGGATCTTGATGAAGCAGTTCAAAAACGAGTTATAAAGAAATTGTCGGAGTTAGGCGGTAACATTATCAGATACGTAGGTATTCACTGCCCTGTAGATATAGAAATTTATAATTCGAAAGGGCTGCTTGTAGGCAACACGAAAAATGGTTTGGCAAATGTCGTTGACTCAGATAAGATATGTATCTCAATAATCGATAGTCAAAAGGATGTATATTTATTGGATAATGATACATACACTTTCCAGCTGTCAGGAATTGATACAGGGACTATGGAGTATGCCGTGAAGGGTATTCGTGCCAGTGATCAGCAGGTGTTCAATAGCAAAACGTTTGCTAATGTGGAAATTACAGCTGGTAAAAAGATGTATAGTACAATTGAAGGAGACAAATCCATAGATACGGACAATATCGCTAAGTTATCGGATGTGAAGTTATATGTTGTAGATGATAAAGGCGATGCTATTAAAGAGGTTCTTTCAGACGGAAAAGGGACGGAGACCGCCGTTAGTCCGTCCACAAATCCTTCTGAGCAGCCAAGTATTCCGAATAAGCCTGACGATAAAGATCCAAATAATTCCAATATTAAGGTGAAAAATATTAAAATTACAGGCATTTCCCACAAAATTGCTACCGGTAAGAAGATCACCCTTAAAGCGTCTGTATCACCGTCCAATGCTACAAATAAGACTGTAACCTGGAAATCCAGCAATAAAAAAGTTGCAACAGTTAATAGCAAAGGTGTTGTAACTATGAAAAAATCAGGTAAAGGAAAGAGCGTTACAATTACTGCAATTGCCAAAGACGGAAGCAACAAAAAGGCGACATACAAAATCAGGAACATGAAAGGTGTTGTCAAGAGAATCTCTGTTTCTGGCAAAAAGACCAGAACTGTTAAAGCAGGAGATTCAATGAAACTTAGAACGATTACAAAAGCCTCAAAAGATGCAAATAAAACATTAAAATGGATAAGTAGCAATAAAAAATATGCCACAGTAGACAATAAAGGCAAAATCACAGCAAAGAAAGCCGGTAAAGGCAAAACTGTAAAAATCACAGCTATGGCTACAGACGGGAGCAATAAAAAGGTTACAGTCAAAGCGAATATCAAATAGTACTAAATACGGCTAATATAGTCTATTATTAGCCGTATTCTTTCAGGAAACACATGGTTATAATTTATCTATTAGTGTTTTATAAAGCTGTTACGATTGCTACGATGCCTAATATTACCATCAGTGGTGTTAAGCATAGAATTCTACCCACAACACTCATGCGTAAAGTTGAGCTAGATGTTACTGTTGGAAACTCTTTGCGAAATTGACGCGTTTTGGCGAAAAGGGCAATCATGAGTCCAATACTTACTGGTAAAATACAATAGAAAATAATAAAGCCGGCTATCAATGTTGGACCCATTACCTCCTGGGTTTTGGGGATGAAAAACAGAAATATAGAGCCACCAATTATAAGAATATTGAAGATGATACCCAGAATGATAGCGATGGTGGCTAATGTGCGCAAGGAATGTTCCACACGAGTGTGAGAGGGGCTGGTATTCTTCAATACGGAAATATCTTTTAAATAAGTTTTTTGGCTTGCAGTATGGACGGCGATACCGAATGCGCATCCAATCAATATAACTAGAAACTCTCCAACTGTTGAATTGGCGATTTGGAGATAGGAGATTGGTAAAAGTCCTGCAATTATCCCAATCAGTATGCTGACCATACCTTGATTGTTTGAGATTTTGTAAACATATTTTGCCGAAATTAGACGATCTAGCGCTAAGATTGCGATGACAAGTACTGGTATTTTTAGAATATTAAAGATTGTAAAGAGAGTAATATTATCTAATAAAATTACCACAATGAACAAACTCAGTGTAATTAAGCCTAGCGCAAGACAGATCGGTGCAATTTTGAGTAAACTAGTCTGTGCTTTTTGTGCCAGTAAATTTACGGTAGGAGGTTCATTATCGCTTTGATTTAGTGTTGTTGTGTTATTTTGTTCCATGATTATCCTTTACAAGTTATTGTTTTTAATGCTACGATATTTAACAAAAAGGACACCGCTACGGTGTCTAAAACGTATAACCTGCACAACGAAATTACGCTATGCTTGGCGGTGTCCTGCCTTGCGCGCAAAATCGCACAGCGATACAGGTTATACATTTTAGACTCTTTAATTGTACCATATTTTTAAATTAGATTTTCAACTCGATAACTTGTCTAAATACTGCCACTCAGGAGGTAAAGCATGCATAAATTTAAAACGCACAGCCTGTTGTATTATTTATCAGCAGCTATTTTGGCTATCTGTTTATCGCTTATGCTTCCATTAGTACTAAAACAGTTGTCAAGGATGCAAATGGTAAAATCCTTTCAGAATCGATAAGTACCAGTTTTCCAAAAAACGTTGGTAAATGGGGTGACAATATCACCTGGGAGTTTAAGGATGGAACACTATATTTTTATGGCTCCGGTCCGATGCCGGATACAAAAACAGAAAAGAGAAATGGTCAGGATGTTCATATTTTTGGCTGGGCCAATTATACTAAACAAATCAAAAGAATCATCATCAGCGAAGGAATCACCAGTATTGGAAAAGAAAATTTTTATAATTTTTATAAAAATTTGGAGACCGTTATTCTTCCCAATACTCTAAAAGTAATTGGTAAAGATGCCTTTTTTATGAACAAACGTCTAAAAGAAATTAATTTGCCCAATAGCTTAACAACAATTAAGTCTCATGCTTTCACGGGTTGTAACGGTCTTAAAAAGTTAATAATTCCTGACAGCGTTACCCAAATGGGGGAAGGAGCCTTTGATTTTTGCGAAAATCTTTCCACAGTTAAATTATCCAAAAACCTCAAAGTTCTTCCTTACGGCGCATTTTCTGAATGCTACAAGCTTACCAAAGTTGAGATTCCCAGTGGCGTAACCAAGATTGGCAGAACTGCTTTCTGGTGTTGCAGTCTAAAGTCCATTGACCTGCCCGCCAGTGTTACGGAAATATCTGCTGGTACTTTTGAAGGATGTTCCAAACTGACCAGCATAAAAATCCGCAACAAAAAATGTAAAATAGTTAATCCCCGTAATAAAGAGTATCATACAATCCCAAAATCAACTGCTATTTACAGTTACCGCGGTTCAACTGCCGAAAAGTATGCTAAAAAACATGGCAACAGATTTAAACTTCTTAAAGAAGCTGACAGCAAGAAAATCAAAGTTAAGAAGATTAGGATTAAAAATACCCCTAAATTCCTCAAAGCCGGCAAATCCCGTACCCTGAAGGCTGCCATTTCTCCTCAAAATGCGACGAATAAAAAGCTCAGTTGGAAGTCTGGTAACAAAAAATACGCCACGATAAACAGCAGGGGAAAGGTTACCGCCAAACGCGCCGGCAAAGGTAAAACCGTTAAGATTACCGCAACCGCCAGGGACGGCAGTGGTAAAAAAGTCAGTGTTAAAATAAAAATACAATAGCCGACAACCCGACGGGCCGGCCCGTTCCAAACATCACTCCCACGCTGCCCTGGAACAATAACAAACCAGGCTGGTTTCCAGGCTAATCCATCCACATCTTCAGTTCTTTTTCATAAAAGGCTTTGATATTCTCCTGGTTCAGATTTGTTGCCATTACATAAACCGCGCTGCACAGTGAACGCTTTGTAAGACGGTTCTGTACAATACCTTCCATATCTAATAAAACATCCAGCATATCATCCAGGCTTTGCACGTTATTACCAAATGCCAGAGTTACCCAAGAATCATTGACAGGTTCCGGAATCATATGATCACTGTCCTTAAGCAGAATATCAAACCCATCCAGCACATCTGTACTCATATCAACATTTAACTCCTCTTTCGGGCAGAAGAAACCATAAAACCCGTCCAGAAATCCATAGCCCTGCTCCCCCAGCCATGTCTCCGGCGCTTTAAGGCGCAGGACAAATGGCTTCCTGGTACAGTCCGCGACCTGCTGGGAAAAAATCCAGAGGTTTAACAGCGTTTCCCTGTAATTCTGCGCTTCCTCCCTGCGCGGAAAACATACGAGCTGTTTTAGGAGTATTTTTATCAGGCTGTGAAGGTTCTGCCACATCAACTCCGTATGGTTATAAATCAGGGGGCTGCTTCCCACCGCGGCGCAGATATCAGATGCCAGCAGGAATGCTTCTGTCCGGTATAGCTCCTGTATAGCCCCAGACTGGCACCGGCGTATGTCTGCCGGAAACTTCTCCACTATTTCGTTAGTCATACAGAGGGATTTTAGATACTGCCCCGGGGCTTCCTGTGTATTCCCAAGTTCCGCATTCGCCTGTGCGAGGAGGAGCAGAGTATACGCCTGGTAAATGTTCCCGCAGCCCGGGAGCGCTTCATAAAATTCGGCTGCTGTCTGCAGCACCGGGAGCTCCCTCCGGTAAGCCGCGGCCTGTTCGGAGGGCTCCAGCTTCTTTATATCCGTCAGCAAAAAGCTTGTCCAGGAAAAATATTCTTTTGCCACCATGATGCCGTCATAAGGTTCTGGCCGGCCGTTCCTGCTGCGCTGGACGTACCGGTACAGTACTGTCTGTACATGCACGGCAGACGAACTCAAGGCCGGGCGTATTTCCTCCATTGGCATTTCGCGCATGGAATAAAAGAGGCTGTAAAACACGCCGTAAGCATAGTTTATGCATAGGATTTCTTCCGTGGGCGTAAGCTCGTCCCGCAGGATTTCCTGCAGGAGGCGGTGCATGGACATGCTCCCCTGCTCTACGCGGACGAGGGAATACTTTGTCAGAAGCCGGGTCAGCTCGTCAAAGTCCAGTTCGTTTTCTACAACTGTACGCATGGGTTCCGGCAGGCCTTTCCCATTATGGGAAAAACAGCGGATCTCGATCCCGTCAGGGGCGAGGAATGCGCAGATGTTGAGGAACTGCGCCGCCCCTCTTGCAAGCGGGTCCACATCCAGATTCTTCAGCAGCCTGTCCAGGGTGATATGGAATGCCTCCCGCACAGTCAGCTTATACATCTGGTGGCCGACTCTGCGGTCCAGCACCTTAACTCCATACCGCTCCAGCTTTTGGCTGTAAACGGCATAATCCACATCGGGCGTCTCCCTGATATAAGCCGATGCATATTCAAGAGCCAAAGGGAGACAGCCCATCTGCTTTGCGAGCATCCCGGCGTTCCGGTCGTCCCTGATACCGGAACGCCGCGCCAGAAAAGCAGCGGCTTCATCACAGCTCCAGACAAAGACCTCCCTGTGCTCCGCATGCTCAAAAGGCTTTCTGCACCGTGTGGTCAATAAAACATCCCCGCCCGATGTATCCTGCGGAAAATATTTTAACAGCGTGCCGTATTCCTCCGGCGTGCCATATTCCGCATTATCGTAAATAAACAGCCACTTCTTATGCGACCTGCAGTAGTCGGAAAATCTGTCCCCGATACATTCTGTACCCTCATCCCCCGGAAGGAAGCCCTGCAGAGCAAGGAACTCAGAAATACTGTTCTGCATACCCAGCGCGCTCCCCGCATTAATCCACCACACTACGTTATACTCCTTCATATGGCAGTGCGCATACTGAAGGGCGAGCTGGGTCTTGCCGACACCGCCCATGCCAAACAGCCCCTGTATATGCACTCCTTCCTGATAGCACTTTCGAATGGAAGCCAATAAGCCATCACGCCCACAGAAGAACCTGTTTTGGGGAGGGATGTTTGTGGTTTTCTGTATTGGGATATTTTTAGTGACCGCGCTGATCCCTGTTACTGCAAAAATATAGGCTTCCGCCAAAAAGGTGGCGGAGCTCTTTCTGGCAGCAGCTTTCTGGAAATACTCTTTCTCCTGTGGGGATACCTCCCCACATTCCCCAATCAGCGAAAGAATGTCATTTATAAAACAGGACACTTTGATGACCGGAACATAAGGAAGGATCTCTGTCGCAAAATGGTGTTCCACGTTTTCTGTCGCGACAGGATTAAGATAATCCCTTAACAGCTCCTTGGTTATTTTACGGCTTCCACGGCGTATCTTTGTCACGGTTGCTTCGTCTATATAATGCTGGTTATACACGGCCTGTTTTGCCTGCGCGCTCATTGACGCATTAGTCAGGGGCGATAAAAGCAGGGCATTCGCAATCTCCTCGAACGAAAGATTCGGAGCCATATATTTACGCAGGACTTTTTCAAATGAACCATAGTCAAATCTAACACTGCCCATATCAATCCCCCCATTATAACGCTGTCAATTTTTTGTCAACTTGATGTCCATTTAATTTGTACCCGCCTATGATAACTTATTTACAGAAACCAGGAAAGGAGGGCTCATATTATGAAGATTATACAACATAACAGTCAATACTTCAATCAGTAAACGGAGGATGGGCTCAAAAACAAATATGCTGGATCCGAAGATGAGAAAAACACGGAAAGGAGGACAAAAACATGCTCAAAACCAATCTCAAGACAAATTTCAGCAAAGCCTTCACCAGTGAGCTGATCGGCGCAATCCCGGAAGAAGCAAATGCAGTCTCCAGCTGGCTCAATTCCCGGCATGGCAA
>CAYTPD010000017.1:0-11836 GCA_964439975.1 uncultured Candidatus Saccharibacteria bacterium | reverse complement strand
TCCACTATCAGTGCCCTTATGTACCTTTTTATGCATTGACTTAACTAACAATCGATATTCGACTATTAGCTCCGTCTTACAATTCTATCGTTGTCCAAATTGTTAAATGAAACCTCATCAAAAGATAAACTATTTTTGTTTGATAGATTTACCTCGCATAGATTTCTATCTATAATACAGAGGTTGCTCTCAGCAACTTGCTTAACTGTTCATCAGTATAGCTCACTTCACTCGCAAAGTCAACACTTTTTCTAGACTTTTTTTAAGGAATTTTTTGGTTTAGATTGTAAAAGCAACTGGAACAGAGTAATTTGCAGGAAAATCTTGCTAAGATAGCTTTTTAGGTTTGACAAAGGTCTGTTTTTTTGAAGCTTTTATATCCCGTTATTTAGCTTTTGTGCTAAATTGGGCTACAAATTAACCTTATGCTTTCATTGTATCACACATTGCTAAAAAAGTCAATAGTTAATTACGATTTTAATACCATTCGGCAACGCCATTGTGGTGAGAACAGGTTCCTTTCCGGGATTGGCTATAGCTATAGGTGCCGTCACCACAACGAGCAGTGGCATTGCCGGTATTGGTTTGGCTAGGACGACAAACTGTGTTGCCGGCGCTATTCACATAGGTTCCGTTAGTGCATTGGCTAGTTGGCGTAGTTTGGGGTGCAGGTCTGGTGGCTGGGGCGACATAGGTACCTTCGGAGATGATGCGGTCTTTGGCGGGCTGGGCAATGGTGTCGGAGATTAGCTCCCGATGCGTCTCTACACCATCCGTATAGGTTACTTCATAAACTAACTCGCGCAGACCATTTTCGCCTGGAGCGGTAACTTTCGTACCACCTTGCTTAAGAGAAGGGTCGGAAACAGTGACGGTCTCGTATGGAATTTCCTTAGTTTCTGTCTCGTTGCGCTTTTCAATCTTGGGAGTGATATTTTTCTCAACAGGAGCAATGAAGCTGGGTGAATTAACCGGAGCGGTATCTTGCGTAGGATTTGTTTCAGTATTAGCAATGATGATACCAGATGATAGAAACACGAGACCAGAAGCAAGTGCTGGTAAGATTTTGAATTTTAGCTTTGGGCTCATTTTCCTGTTCCTCTATATATTCTCCGCTAGACTAAGAATCACGCTGAAGAGTATACAATATTAACCTATTCTTTATTGTATTGTATCACAACTACTAAGTTTTGTCAAGACTGGCGTACTCCTTGCGACCTTTACGAAATGGATCACTTTAGATATATTATATATTCGTGAAATTAGAATTCTAACTCGTATACTTGTCCTTGAGCGATTTTAAAGGTTCGAAACTCTGGTGTATTCCAATCCATTAAGCTTGCAAGTAGCGATTTGAGCGATCCGGCATGCGCAACGACGAGAATCTTGGCTTCTGGATCGTGTTTTTGATAGACCTCGCGCAAAAAATCCGAGGTCCGTGCATCCAGGGAAAGGATTGGCTCTATACCTTGGACGTTGGTATTTATATTGCGGTCAAAGATATCTGGTTTGATCAACTCCCATTTTGGCAAATAAGTGCCTTCTAAGCGCCCGAAACTGCGTTCTTTAAGGCGAGAATCGTAAATGATTTCGCTACGACCATCAACGATCGTCAAGGCAGTTTGGGCCGCTCGAAGCAAAGGCGAAGCATAACAAAGCTCGAAGTCCAGGCTTTGAGTCTGTCGACGCAGGTCTCTAGCTTGCATCAGGCCGGTTTTGTTCAGGGGAACATTTGTTTCGCCCTGAACACGCTGGTGAAGGTTCCAATCGGTTTGACCATGTCGGACAAGATACAATTTCATGAATTTTTCCTATTCTTTAGAAAGCTAACAAAATAGCGTCGCATCTCGTTTTATTTTGTGTTAGAGCTACTAACGTTTTCAGAAACCAATTCATTAATGCGGGCTTGTACTGGAGTGCTTTCAGAATGAATTAGTTGTAGGCGAGCGCTAATTTCAGCCTGAGCGACCTGAAGAGTGCGGCGGAGAATGGGGTCATCGCGAAATTGGTCAAAAAAGTCGTGATACTTTTGAGCTTCAGTATCGTTACGTATGACGCTGGCCGTATAGCGAGGATAATCCTCGATGGATTTTTCGCCAGTGAGCTGTTTGACATAGTCCCAGTGCGCAATGAGCCAATCAAGAGCTTTTTCACGAGTGCGATAATTGCGCAATAAGTAAATATAAAGGAAGATGTGATCTTGCGGGCGAAGCATTTTTGGCTGATTTAACAAGCTAATGAGCTGATCGAGATGAGTTGATTGACGAGCTAGAGCTAGGCAATATAGTATATCCGACTTGAGCTCTGGGTCAGGCATTTTAGAATAATCGGCAAGGAGTTTGGGAAAAAGATTAGCTTCATCGAAAAACATTTTTGCAGCGAGGATATAGAGACGTAGCTCTGGGTCAAGTTTAGTATAATCATCAGTGTATCGATCAGCCAAACTTGACAAAATGTTTTCGTCTTCAATGTAATAAGCTAGGCTGAGTAGCATATCGCGGACTTGAATGGCATTAGTATCACAATCAGCCATATCAAGATCGATAGCTGAAAGTCGCTTCGCGAATAGTATTCCAAGATATGTTTTGTAGCTTTTGGCAGTTTGGGTTTCTGGCTCAAAGAATAGCTTTAGGTCGCTAATCATATTCGACACTAGTTTCCAAACTGATGCCGATTGTTCGCAAGCAAACTTTGGCAATAAGTCTAGGAGCGATGCGGAAGGAACAATGCCAGCTTTGGCTAATAAAGTACGGTCGATTAACAGACGGAGTTGTTCTTCCGGTGAGTATTGATCGAATTTTTTGAGCCTAGTCTGAAATTCAGTATCACTCCATTCGATCAGATAGTGTCCAGACATATCTTCCTTAACTTCTGGTAAGGGCCATCTCGTGTCGTCCGTCGTGCCATCGAGGAAAAAGCGTTGCTGATGCCAGAAAACTTTTTTGCCATTTTTTGCATATTGCAAAGCTGGATAACCAGGTTGGGCTAGCCAAGTATGCATAAACTCAGCTATGTCAAAATCGGCATGGTCCTGTAAAGTGCGCCACAAATCATCTCCGACAGTGTTTTGGTATTTATATTGGTCGAAATATTGGCAAATTCCTTGAGTGAATTTTTCTTCCCCCATGAGACGGATGAGCATCAGAATTAAGCGTGCACCTTTCGCATAGACAATAGCGCCATCAAAAAGCGTAGCAATTTCAGCGGGATCGTGTACGGCCTGTTGGACCGACTGAACTCCGCGTAAAGCATCACGACGTAAAGCCGCTAGACAATCTCCTGTATAAAAATCTTGCCAAATTTTAAATTCAGGATAAAGTTCGTCGGTCGCAAGATACTCCATGATTGTCGCGAATGATTCATTGAGCCAAAGATCATCCCACCAAGCCATTGTGACGAGATTGCCGAACCATTGATGCGAAAGCTCGTGGGTCACAGTCACCGCGACTGATTTGCGCGCTTCAAGCGTGGCGTGCTCGTCAGCTAGCAAACAAGATTCTCGGTAAGTAACCAGACCCCAGTTTTCCATTGCGCCAGCTTCAAAATCTGGCACAGCAACTTGGTCAAGCTTTGGCAACGGATATTTTTCATGGAATTTTTGATCATAGTATTCTAGGGCGCGCATTGCAGTCGTGTTAGCAAATTTTAAGCTCGAAAGGGATTGATTAAGCGCACAATAAGACGATACTTTCACGCCGTTTTGATTAGTCGCAGAGATACCGTGGAGTGGACCGACCACCCAAGCCAAGAGATAAGTCGACATGCGTGGCGTTTTCACAAACTCAAAGCGATGCCGATTTTGGGCATTGACCGGCATGGAGGACAAGACAATATCATCTTCCGCGAGATCGGGTATATCTAAGGTGAGCGAGAAGGTTGCTTTTGCAGCTGGCTCATCAATACATGGGAAAGCTTCTCTAGCGTAATGCGATTCAAACTGGGTTGTAGCGATTTTACGAGTTTGTCCGAGATGTTCGTAAGTTGAAAGGTAGCAACCCTGCATATTACGATTCAGTGTAGTAGTAAACTCAATCAAAACACGAAGCGCGGAATCAGCTTTTATTTGAGAAATCGAGACAACTTGATTATCGTATTCGAAGTCAGCATCACGCCAGGCTTTTTCGTCTGCGACAGCGATCTTGACTGATTTGATTTTTAAACCTAGAGCATGGAATTTGATCATTTCGGCTCGGGCGTTGCCAGAAATCTGGACAATACCCGCGATAGTCTCCTGCTCACGATCAATCGTGAGTGATAGATCATAATGTTCGGGCTGAAAATAGTCAAGTAGTCGTTCCATGGGATTATTATAGCATAGGAAGACTGGCGTCTAGCCAAAACTAGCGCCTTATTCTTCCATAATAGCATACAATACTAAAAATGTCAAGCTTAAATAACTCGCGAGACTTCGTCGAGTGTTGTTTCGCCTTGAAGCGCAGCTAGTACGCCTCTTTGTTCGAGGGTTAGCATGCCCTGCATTTTAGCGCTTTGTTCGATTGCTTCAGCATTGACGTCCTTCAAATCACCACGCAGGTAACTTTGGATATCTTCGGAAACCTGCATTTGTTCCATGAGTACCGTACGGCCTTGGAAGCCAAAAGGATATTCTTCGGTCGGAACTGGACGATAAAGCACGAGTTCGTCAAAGTTAATATTAAGACCTGACAAAACTTGTGCGATGTATTGTTTGGTCGCTTCGTCTGGATGATAAGCTTCTTTACTATCTGCAAGCTTACGAACAAGTCGCTGAGCAATCAAAAGTCGAATTGAACTCGCAAAAATTGGATTAGTGCCGATCAGGTCGATCATGCGCGAGAAAGCCGTTGCCGTAGTATTCGCATGAAAGCTTGAAAGAACAAGGTGTCCAGTAATTGAGGCCTGAATTGAGGTACGAGCAGTATCGGCATCACGAATCTCACCCACCATGACAACGTCCGGGTCAAGACGCAAAACAGAACGCAGAGCGTCCGCAAAGGAACCACCATTTGTGGTATCGATCGGGATTTGAGAAATGCCCGTGATCCCGTATTCAATCGGATCCTCCAAAGTAATTATCTTACGTTCGGGCGTGTTGAGTGCATTAAGGATAGAATACAAGGTCGTCGATTTGCCAGAACCAGTCGGCCCGACCATCATAACCAAACCGCGGGGATGAGAGATAACACCGCGTACAACTTCTAGCTCACTAGGCGTCAGACCCAAAAGATCGAGATTGAGTAGGTTCTCATCAAAATTGAACAAACGCAAAACTGCGTCTTGACCATACATGGTCGGCACCGTTTCAACACGAATATTCAAAATATGTGAACTACCATTCCGATGAATATCCTGTTGCATGTGTCCGGATTGTGGCCGACGTGAGGCTGAGGAGATATTTGCGCGAGTCGACAGTTCGCCCATGAGAATACGATAGCGCTCTCGATTTAAATCAGCGACTGGATGTAAAATACCGTCGACACGCATACGAATGCGAATTTTGTCACGCATATTTTCAATATGAATGTCCGAAGCTCCGAGCTTATCGGCCTGATCGATCAGATAATCGAAGACGCGATCGGTCGAAACGGAATTAAGAGTTTGGCTAACACTTGCAATTGTTTCGGAATCACCTTTTGAGGCGATGCGAATATCGTCATAATGCACTTGTTGCGGAGGATCGTAACGTAGCATAAAGACCTGATAAGCAGAATTTGAAATCAAGAAAAACTCAACATGTTTACCGTCATGTTCATATTCACGGCGCATTTTACTCAGTAAACTCTGAGGCGTTTGACTTGTAATCATAAAAGCGAACGGAATTTCGTTGTCGCCAGCCTGGAGTGGGATGATATGGTCACGGTGCATCATCGAAGTCTCAATCACGTCTCGAATAAGCGGAGTAGAGTTCTCAAAACTACGCGTATCAAGATATTGCAAGTTGAGGATTCGCGCTCGTTCCCTTGTGGCATTTTCCTCGCTCTCGCGACGCTTGCGTTGTATTTCTGCTTCGTTCATCTAATTCAGTTCTTATTTTTTATGCTTAAATTATATCACGTGGCATTGCCCTGTGGCAAGTTGGCGGGATGTTGGCCAAAATAGTCTGAAATTTAGCATAATTTGCAATAATAGACTGGTCAATATTATAGCGAGGGGGTCGGTCGGTTAGAGTTTTAAGCCTTTCTGTATAAAGCTCGATTTCGGAGATCTTCTGTTCGTACAGGTCGACTTGTTGACGCATGAAGTCGCAATTGGCAGGTAAAGTTTTTTGCTCGAGATGTTTGGTGTACCTTTCGCGCTCGGAGATATAGTGAGCTCGAAGGGTTGGCAGTTGTTCTACAGAAATCTGGCGCAAAAGTGAGGGAGTGAGATTTGGGCCGTAAACGAAGGCCCGAAAAGCATGTGTTGGTCCGCTGTCGAGCAACCAGTAGATCGGATGACCATGATAAGTCTTTGTGTGTTCGAGGAAAAAGTTTTGTTGAAAATAACGTAGAATCGTTTCAAAATTTGTTTCTCGGGATTTATGTCCGAGCATATCAACAATAATTTCAAGATTTTCCGAAAAAGTTTCAGCACTATACGCTTGAATCATAAAATCTTTGAATAGTTCTGCCAGATTTCCATGTTCAAGGTCGGATATATATAATATGTTCTCATAGTGTGACAAAGTAGGAGTATTATAGCGTCGAAATAATACACCGAGAAAATAGCTGAGCAGGGATTTTATTTCGCGTGTTAAATCTGCGTGCCGGAGAGTAGGTTTCTGCGTATGCGACTCAGCATCGAGCAGATCGTCCAGCTGATAAGCCACGATAAACTTTTCGTTGATTGTCTTTTCATTTGCTTGCGTCTGCGCAAAACGCCGGTCGCTTTCTTCTTCCCAACTAAAATAAGCTTCTGCTAGCGTCTTGGTTTCAGTTTTTCTTAAAAGTGGATGAAGGCGGAAGGCGCGACTGTTTTCGAACGAATCATAATCTTGCTGAGCAAAGGTTAAATTTTCTTGCGCACATTGCTCGATGGTTTTACGAATTTTCTCATCAATACAAGTCGGGAATTTACTAAGGTCGCCAATATTATAATTCATGCTCGGATTAAGAGTGTTCAAGATGTATTTTGCAACGCAGGAATTCAATAAACCTAAAAGATAATAATAGTTTTTTTCTGTCGTAAAACAACTCGGACCAGCGGAACCAAAAATAAAAGATTCGTCATATGCGCGTACGGCAAAGTTTTGTTCGGAAATTAATGACCAGCTAAGCGCCGGACGAAAGTTATAGGAAAGATTTTGGATGCGTGAACGTAATTTTCCGTGGTCCAAAAAATTGTTTTTAAGCTCGTCGCCATTATTTTGCCAGTTGATCACGAATTCACGATTTCCGTACCACCGAAAGCCTTTTCCTCCTTTGTTATACGGCAACCATTTTTTACCTAATTCGTCCTGATCAACTTCAAACCAATATCGCACAAAACGCTGATTGTCGCCCGTGATAATTCCTTGCTTAATTTCAGCAAGAGATGATAAACTCGGAAACTTTTTGAAGGTTGCGATAACTTTTTGATCTAGCCAGAAGAGAATAGCACAGTTTGGAAGAGTAAAAAAATCGGAATTATCATGATGAAAGACTTTAAATTCATGATTTAGAAAGAGATCTTTTTGTACATCCATGTCACCAGATTTTGCGCATTGTAAGTATTTTCCAAGAGAATTGTATGAATTGCTTAATACAAACATACAGATTTGTACCGATGCATCGTTGAAAAATGCATGATTGTATGGCTGTATTAATGAAGTAATACAATAATTATGCAGTAAATTTTGGCGAAATTGTGTAAATTTGTTCGTAAAGAGCCAGTTACTAGGCGTCATAAAGCCTAAATAAAATTTTTTTCTTGATTCTTCGTCGACAAAGATTGCGCTCCGCTTAATAAAAGCAGTGAATAGATCAACATTATATTCTGGATAGTTATCGTCAATATACATTTGAATATTTTTATTCAATAATTGACGTTTAATATATGGCGGGTTTGTCGCAACTACATCATAGTGTTTTTGAAGTAATCGATAAACTTTCAATAGCTTTTGTAAAATATTTTTATACTTTGTTTTGTCCTCTGCCTGACTTTGAGCTAGAAAAGTGTCAAGTTCTATATAAGTTTCGGAAGATGGAATAAGCAGCGATCCAAGATTAGCGCCGTCGACAAAGAAATTAAAAAGTTGTCGAGCTTTATTACGAATAGGAGCTTCATCAATCCACTCGTATACGATTTTTCCGAGCTGATTTGAATCGGGAATAGAAAAAATTTGAAGATTGCGGGCAACGGGTTTTTGAAAAATTTTAGTATCATACTCTCGTGCCTTTAACAAAACCGAAGCAATTGCAAGTTGCGTAGCACGTTGATCAATTTCGAGACCAAATAAGTTATTCTCCAGGATCAAACTAGGAATTTCGGATAATGGAATACCTTGCGCGAGATAGACTTGGTAAAAAATTTCGAAGGCGTAAACCAAAATATGTCCACTGCCACAGCATGGATCGAGGAAGGTAATTTTTTCTGGGTCGAGAGTTTGCACCTCCTGCACTGTTTCTGGTGATTCGGGCGCCTGCTGGACGTAAAATTGCCAATTTTTGACTAAATTTACGCGATGAGTTGTATCGAGCATAAACTGGCCAAGAGAATTTTCGACAAGGTATTTTGAAGCCCAATCAGGCGTAAAGAGTTGACTAGCACAGGGCAAGACTGATTTCGCATAAGGTTTTTTGGCGCTAATAATTTTCTCGCGTTGCTGAGCGTTGTAATATTGGTACAGCCAGCCAATAATTTCGGTGTGCGCAAAATCCTCGTCTGGAATGTCTAATAGCCTTTGAATAATTGGATGCGTTGATTCGAAAGCGAGGTCAACAAGTAACTCTAGATAAACCAATTCTTCCGGAAAAAGTTGAGGAATAGTTTCGGCAAGAAAGGAACAGGCACTTTTAAAATCGTCTTTATTATGCCAAAAATGTAGACTTTTTATATGCGCAGGCAAATAATCATGAAGCTCAAAAAAACGAAGAATGATTAACCGGTTAAACCAACTATAAGTTGCTTCTTCGCAAGCGTCCGAAAAACTAATTGCCTTAAGACGATCAAGAACTACTGGCTCTTTGTTGTCTCGTAGTTTTTTTAGGTTGAGACTGACTTGACGTTGAATAAAACGATGAGCATCGGTTGCAAAGTTTTTTAATAACTTTTTATGAAGCATAGTTAAGAATTTTGATCATTTTTGGATTGTTCGAGCTCAGCAAATTTCGCAAGCATAGTAGGATTTCCACGTGTCAATTTTTTGATTGTTAAATCATCAAGTTTTTTATTTGCCGTTTCAAAATTTTTGACAGTCTGAAGTAAGGCGTCGCGAGTTTTTTCGAGTTTGTCGATACTAGCTTCAATTTCTTTAATAGCCTTGGTAAAATTCTTGCTGGCACGCTCAGAGTTGATGCCGAAGCTATCTTTCCACTTTGTAATGCGTTCTTCAAAATCAGTAATGTCTGCATTCTGGCTTCTAATCATAGCTAGCTCGGCTTTATATTGAATGGAATTTAACGCAGCGTTACGCAGCAAAGTAATCATCGTGATAAAAAATTGCGGGCGAATGACATAGATTTTTTCAAACCCCGACTGAAAAGAAACATCAACAATACCTTGATTATATAATTCGCTATCAGCTTCGAGCATAGAGACTAAGACTGCATATTCACATTTTTTCTCACGCCGATCTTTATCCAATTCTTTCAGGAAATCTTCGTTTTTATGTTTCGTCGCGGTTGTTTCATTTTCATTTTTCATTTCGAACATGATAGAAATTATCTCGTTCCCCGCTTCGTCATTTTCGCGATAAATATAGTCTCCTTTACTGCCAGTTGTTTTCGAGACGATATTATCTTTTTCAAAATAAGCATTTCGAAATGCAGTCGGACGAAGTTTATTGAATTCCGTTTCACAATGCTGTTCGAGGCTTTCGCCAACCATTTTTGTCGACATGCGTGTCTTCATATCTTTATAATAGGCAATTATCTCGTCTTTATTGCGTAGCTCAGCGTCATATTTCTCTTTCAGGGAGAGTTCAAGAGTTTTTTGCTCAGAAGATTTTGTCTTTAATTCATTAGCCAATGCGTCGCGTTCTTTTTCGACGGCGACAACCGCTTTCGTCACTGCCAATTCTTTTTCAGATTCTGATTGGGCGACTTGCGATTTCAATTCAGAAATTTTTTGGTTAGCTTGCGACTTTAGTTTGACAATTTCCTGTTCTTTATCAGCGAGCGAAGTTTGTAGTTCGTTACGAATTTTTGTTTCGGCAAGCTCGATAGCCTGCTTTTTTTCACGCTCAGCAATCGCCATCTTCTCACTCAGCTCACGATTGATTTCTTGGCGACTAATTTGATTTAAAAGGCTAGCATATTCGCTTTCATCGACGGAAAAAACTTTCTTACAATGTGGACAGATAAGCTCATGTGAAGACATACTGGACTCCTTTCTAAAGTAGTTATGCTGTGATGATTATAACATAAAATTGTGGTCTAAGGTGATTTGGAGTTGTTGGATTCGGTGGATTCGGTAGCTATATAAAACAACAAATTTGACAATCATACGTGGTCAAAATTCTGTGGGTCGCGTGCGAATCATTTTTGCGATATAGTCGGGCATACTTGTTTTACTAAAATGATCATATTTTCCCCAACAAAAAACGATTGCTACGATCGTGCTAGTATAATGAACGAAGGCGGGATTACTTGTACTTTTTCCAGTCAATATTGGGCGGTAATGAATAAGGACCCTACTTAAAACGTGATGGTCGCTACCGCCAAAAGCTGAACGAAAATATTGTTGATGACGAAGAATATATGGACCAAGAATATTGTAAATGAGATCTTTCTTAGCGGAAGTAGGAATGAGTAAATAAAAATTTTCTTCGAGACTTTGTTCGTAGCGTTTTCGCGCATCGTTACTATTACGACAATGGGAATAAAAGGTCGGAGAAGTAATTCCGGCTGATTCATAAACGGCGCGAGCGGTCAAATTAATTGTTCGAGTTTTTATAGCGCGCTGAAGTTCTTTTTGAATCAAGCGCTCGTTTTTCTGGAAAGTTCTGTGAGATATAATTTTCGGATCACATGGAGAGTTGGGTAATTCAGGCCCGGGAGCTTTAAAATTTGAGTTTGATTTTTTATGATTTGTCATAAGAATAATTCTCCGCATCAAAAAATGATAAATGATGTGTGAGATGCAGGCCAATAACGAACTTTTTGTCGATATAAACCCTCCGTATACTTTTATTGTAGCACAGATTTGTAAAAAAGTCAATAGTTTTGACATAAAATGTAGAGATCTAGGGAGAAAATGTAGTTTTTACTGCTACGACACGTCAAAAAACGGAGATATTCAGGTTCGAAGACAATGTCGTTTTGGAAGCTAGTCTCATGTGATAAGCTTATTTTTACCGTGCGAGGCAACGGATAAAAGAACCATCGGATACACCAGTTGCGTTACTAGGGTAGATAGAACCATGGGCTATCTGAAAAGTTTGGCCACCTTTTGGAGGAACTGCGTTTTGTGGTTCGCTTGTCCAGTAGCTACTATTAGCACCAGCGCTCATCACGGATTTATTTGAAATATAACCACCCCGAGTATAATACAGTGGTGATGCGCTAACATGTTGCTTACCTCTCATAACCATTCCAGTATCCAATTTGTAGCTGGATAGTAAGGATGTAATATTTGTCGGACTTGGTAATTTCCAATCTTTAGGACAAATCGAATCTCTAACCGTGCTTCCTCGACCCAAATACATACCTGCTCCCGATCCTGCCGTCGCGGTATTCCA
>CAYTPD010000016.1:0-14308 GCA_964439975.1 uncultured Candidatus Saccharibacteria bacterium | reverse complement strand
GTTGGTGATTCCAAAACTTCATTTGCGGCAAATCTGACACAATCAGGCTTTCTGAGCAGGAAAACAATCTCCACCGAATTTTTAATAATATAAAACCAAAAATACGAGACCACTGAGGTGTGGTATAGTGAAATTATGAGTAGAAAGACAAAGTTTACCCCAGAAGTTACAGAACGGATCCTAGTTCTGATTCGTGATGGTTATACTGTGTCTGATGCTTGCCGTGGAGCATTGATTTCTACTGACACCTTCTACCGTTGGTGCGATAAATACCCAGACTTCCACAAAGCCGTAGTTGAGGCTACTGACTTACAATGGAAGTATGCTGAACGACTTGTCCGTAGTGGCTACCGAGGCTACACGAGGCGGCTGAATCGACCGTCGGTAAACTATCAGTCACCTGGGAATATGCCGTTTGGTATCCACCTTAGCCTTAATTAGGAAGTGTTACATCCCCATTTCGTCCATCATATCACCGAAGACATCTTCCATCTCAGTTTTCATCCATTGTCTACGGTGTGCTTCCTCTTGTGCCTTCTTTTTGATTTGTGCCTGACTATTGTTCCCGAAAATCATATTATTCCTTTCCTAAAATTATGAATCTGTTCCAATCACTTGGGTCGTAGTTAGTTTCAGGATATTCTATCTTCTCTCCCCGAAGTTGTGCTCGTGCCATCTCCTGAGTAATAGCGTTACCCTGTAGTTCAAAATGCCCATCTGCAGCCATATTGATTATTCCACCCCACAGCCCAGTCATATCCGTAACATTAAATCCCCATTTCGGATCTCTATAGAGTTTGGTAATTTCATTGTAGTCACGGAAGAAGGCTTGCAGGCCATCGGCTTTTTCATCAACAGAGCCACCCAGCGTAGTGCCAGGCTTAGCAGTGTCACCTGACTTCGTGTCAAATATGCCCAGTGTGCCATCTGTGAACCTGACGATATAGTCAGGGTAGAAGATCGATTCTTCTATACCTTTATCATCGTTCTTGTAGTATGGAACCCCGAAATACTTCGGTTCGCTCGTTCCATTCCTATACCACCACACGACATTATCAGATGAGTCTAGTAGTGTCTCGAACTTCTCCTCTGTCTTCCATCTATTTTCGATAGGACGATAGTATGGCTGCAGAGCGTGTTTCCTCATTGGATAGGCCTCATATTTTTCACCGAATTCTTGTTCATCTGGTATCTTAAAGTCCGTATAGGTAAGTTCTGTTTCCTTATCCATTGTTTTGGCAAATTCTTCTTTTGCATCGTCAATGACTGAGTTCAGGATCTCCTGATTGGCTACAGAGCAAGCCACGATTCGCTGCACTTCCGATTCATCGTCGATACCATTATCGGAAAACCATTTGTAAATTGCATCCTTAAGCACTCGACTGGAGTCGTGTGGAGCGTATGGCGAGGATGCAGATTTGAGGAATAGATTAAATATCCGTTCAATATAAGGTTTGTCAGCAGTTAATTTGACCTGTCGGCTTTGCTCAAACAATTCCTGATCTATCGCATCTAAATGGCCAAAACTGACATCAGCGAGCACTGGTATCGTCAACTCGTTAGGTGCTATCTCTAGCAAGGCATCAAGTTTTTGAAGTCGGACATCCCTACTATCTTCCTTGCTAATTTGGAATTTTTCCCTGAGTCTTGGGAAGAATTTCTTACGGAAGTTTCGGTTAAGACGATGACGCTGCCCGACTACACGCTTGCGGTAGATGTTTGGCATACAGAAATCATCCCTGAACTCTGGGTTTTTATGGCTAAACCTAGTCTTGAAGAAGGTTTGCGTATCGGCATCCTCTTGCAATGCAATCTGGTTGATGTTTGTGTAGACGTAGGCCGTATTGAGTGCTGAATCATCATAATGTTTAAGTTCTGGCATACGCAGGATGCGGCCCACGGTCTGGATCTCGAAGGTGACAGATTTAATATCTCTGAGCATTACCAAGATTGATGCTCTAGGACAATCCCAACCTGTAGCGATAGCCTGTTTGAAGATAAGCACCTCAATAGGCGAGTCATTCTTTACAACAGAGGCTTTGACACCTTCTGGGTAGTGGTCGCCAGATACCCAGATGGCTAGTTTACCGTTGTCGTAGTTGATACCATTCTCATCCATAAATTTCTCGACCGTCTCACGGGTAGTTTGGTCTACCTCGCTCATCTTTTCACTTGAGTCAGTTGGAAGTTGGACTAGCACCAGTGGGTTGATATTGGTTCCCTGTTGGCGGTATTTATCGGCAAGGATTTCCCGTTGCTTGAGTGCGGCGGCTAATACGGCCGTATCTGCTGAGTTCTTATCCACTGCTCCAGCGATATCGTTATTGATGATGGTATTATTCTTGATTAGACCACTCTCGATGACATCACGAATCGGAACTTTGATATATCTGCCAGTATTATTTTCGTAATAGCCTTGTTCAAATTTCGTGCTCGGAGTGGCTGACACCTCAATAACTAGATCAGGTTTAATAACCTCTTGGACCAATCTTTGAGAATTAGGTCCAAGATAAGTTTTGTGTGCCTCATCCACAATGAGCACGATTTTACGGCCAGCCTCACGAGTTTTTTCTAATACCTCTTGGAGATTGCGACCATCCTCTCCGATTCGGACGAAAACATTGGTAAAAATCTCGACTTGATTTCCCTCATCATCAGTTTCCTTACCTCGCCTAAACATTTTCTCCCAGTTACAAAACAGGACGGTGTTTTTCTCTAGTGCATCGACTGGCAGATTTTCCAACTCCTGGAAGTCATATTCACTATCGGGAAGATAGGTATGTTTGAGTTTGAGATAACTTTGATGTGATAAATCACCAACACTAGCCCAGATGAACACAAATTCATCATCGAGGCTCTCTGCTAGAAGTTGCTCAAGCATCGCTGCCGTCATCACCGTCTTTCCCGAACCAGTCGGAGCGTGCAGGATCATAGTGGCATTGGGCTTTGCTGCCACTATAAGTTCCTTGAATCCCTGGACTAGTTTTTCGACAGCCTCACTCTGATATTGGACTAAGTTCATCTCTTACCTCCTTTACTAAAGATGCGTTTGTAGATTTCCAAAACCCCTTCAGGGATAGGTTGGCTTTCGTAGGTATGCTTGAGATTGTCTGATAGTTCGTCTAGTCGACCGTAGTTAGTGTAGGAGAATACATAGAGATGGACAGGTGCATCCGTCTCAAGTTCTTCAATTTGTGCGATATAGTCAGCCAGTTCGAAGCGGTCGAATACCACGGCAGTTAGGCCACGAGAGTTTTTGTAGACCTTGAATTTATCTTCGTCAATTACCTTGTCAAATGCACCTTCACGAATCCGAATCATATCTTCACAAGCGGGGGAGAGTCTGCGGCGAAGTTTATCGAGCGTTTCGTCCTTCTCGACAAAATCTGTCTTAAAATAGCGAACATTGGCTGGGATACCTTCGGTATCTCCATAGCCTTTGACTACAGCCTTGATTCGTGGGTATGTAATTTCTTCGGCAATCTGATTCTCGTTATTGGTGCAAAGAATGAATTGTCTATGACCACCATCCTCCTTGTTAAGTTCCAGAACTGCTTGTCCAGTGGTGCCTGAGCCAGCAAAGAAATCTAGGATTATTGAGTCCTTTACACTAGCGATTTGTTGGATCCACTTCATCATAGCAACCGACTTTGGACTTTTGAACTTGTTTTGTCCTATTACTGAGCGTAATTCAATCGTGCCAGTCGTAAAATTCTGCACATTTCTTGGTGGATTAAATCCTTTCTGAATAAATTCAGCAACATACCTACCTGCATTATTTTTCCTAATGTTAACCTCTTGTTGCCGCTGCCTGAAAGTCTCGATTCCCCATCTCCACCTCCAAACAACTCCGTTACGAAATCCTGCTCGAACAGGAATATACCCTTGCGAAATTAGCGACATATCGTCTTGATAGATTTGTTCTACGTCATTGGTATCAACTTTCGTCTGATCGTAATCGAATACAGGGATTATGTCGTTATTCTTCTCGTTATAATAAATTGTATACCCCATACTTAACCTAGTAGATAGTCCAGTTGGTGCATCGTTTAGCGACCTTGCTACCTGCTTTACTTCATCGATACGATTAATCTTGGCTTTAGTAATGTCTTTTGCATAAACTAACAGCGATTCCTTGTTGTTCTGGAATAAAACTCCGTCATTAGACTCATTTGCTGTTCCAACGACGGATATATCTGTAATAAAGTTTCCAGCAAAAATCTCATCGCACAATAATTTCAAGTAGTGCTGCTCGTGATCGTCAATGGATATAAAAATAACCCCACTATCGGACAGAAGATTCTTCGCAAGTTCAAGCCTTTTTGACATAAATGAGAGCCATTTACTATGTCTGTAACAGTCTTCTTTGTCGACAAATCTGTCGTTATAGATAAAACCGCCATCACGGGCTTTTTCACCAGTATTATAAGGTGGATCAATATAAATTACATCAATCTTCCCTGCGTGGGTGTAATTCAAGACCGACAAAGCGTGATAATTATCTCCTTCGATAATCAGGTTTGTAGGCTCTGTGGCTTCAGCATCACTGATAACCTTACTCGCCTCCTCCTTTACTACGGGTAGTTTTTGTCTACACTCCGTAGCAACTTTTTCTGGTTTATCTTCCCAGGCTAGGCCGAATTTCTTCTGTTTCTTGAGTGACTTAATAATCTCAAGCAATTCTTCCTTGCTGCACTCACTAAGAGATTTATTGTCCATTGTTTTCCAACCTTTCAGTTAAGGTCGCTCTAGGCTAGAAAACCAATAGAAGCGGCCATCTGCTATGTTGGAAAACAATATTCATCTCCTATAAGGCGATAAACGCAGATGACCGCATACTACTCGCCTTACGAGGAGTGAATAAAAATGAATATTGTTTTCCATTCTCATTATACCATACTATTTCGCAATCTCTACAAAACTGCGAGTTTGCGAAATACCCCTGTTATTTTAGCGTTATCATTTCGCAATCTCTACAAATTTGCGTTTTTGCGAAATGAGAGGTATAATGTAATCGGTAAAATTAAGGAGAGTGTATGGCGAAGATCCAGAGGACTTACCTGCAAAAAATGATTCAGGCTATCGGGACGGAAGATATCAAGATCATTACTGGTGTTCGACGAAGTGGTAAATCGGTGCTGCTTAAAGATTTCAGGGACTATATTGAGTCCACCAGTCCTAACGCTAATATCATCTACATCGACTATTCGCTGAGGAAATTCAAGGATATAAAAAATGCCGATTCCCTTGATACCTACGTCGGAGAACACTTCATTAACGGGAAAGATAACTTTTTGTTAATAGATGAAGTGCAGATGTGTGATGAGTTTGAATCAGCGATAAACAGTTTTCACGCCGAGGGAAAATATGATATCTATGTAACTGGCTCAAACGCTTTTTTGTCCAGTAACGACCTTGCTACTCTGTTCGTAGGCCGAACCTACACGATTGAGGTGTTTCCCTTCTCGTTCAAAGAGTTTATGGAATACTTTGAGTATGACGATAAAGAACTCGCTATGGATAAGTATGTTGAAGAAGGTGGGATTGCTGGCTCTTATGGCTATAAAACGCTGGCCGACAAACTTGCCAACGTAAAAGAGGTATATGACGCTCTAATCATCCGAGATATCCGTAACAAATACAATATCCAGGCCGCACCTGTCCTAGATGGTATCAGCAACTTTTTGATGGATAATATATCGAGAATTACCTCTATTCGTAATATCGCCAATATGCTTAGTTCCAATGGCCTTGAAACATCTGATAAGACTGTCGGAACTTATCTAAAATACCTCTGTGAAGCCTACGCCTTCTACAAGGTGCAGCGATACGACATCCGTGGCAAAAGGTATCTTGCTTCCCTGGACAAATACTATCTGTCCGACCACTCCTTCCGAGCAGCCGAACTTGGCACCAAATCCCCAGATATTGGTAGTGTCTACGAAAATATAGTTGCAATAGAGTTGATGAGGAGGGGGTATGAGGTCTATGCTGGCCAACTCCGAGATACGGAGATTGATTTCGTGGCGATTCGTGGTTCAGACAAGATCTACATTCAAGTCTGTTATTCCCTGTCTGACGATGAGACTATGCAACGAGAAGTCAGGCCTCTAATGAATATTCCTGGTGGTTACACAAAACTTCTGATCGCACGAACCAGGCAGCCTGAACGTGACTATGAAGGGATTCGGATTGTTGATATTGCAGACTGGTTACTTGATATCGAAACCCCATATTGGTAATTCTCTGCCATTACAGTAATACTTAAATCTCACAGATAACCGAACGGTGAACGGTCTGTGAGATTTTTTGTTTTCTGTGTAGTTTTCTAGATATTGGAGCGTGTTAAACCGAACGCCGAACGGCTTGACACTTTTACTATTTTGATATAAGATAAGTAGTAAGTAAAATATGTGATACAATAGGAGTAGAAAATATGAAAAATGAGGTAAAAAGTTTGGGAAGTGGGGAGTCACTGGCCGAAGTTGGCCTAGTTTGTGACACCTCAAATCTACCCACACTTGAACAAGCAAAGCAGGTTTTCGACTACATTCCTACATCGCAGGGAACGAGAGATGACTACAAGGCTCGCATTGGTGACTTCGTTGAGTTTGTCGCCATCAATGGCCTGAATTTCGATACACTCCTGGAATATCGCAAGCATCTTGAGGCTCGAACTGACTATAGTGTCAGCACAAAAAATAAATACTTCGCTACTGCGAAACGCTATGTCGGGGTGCTCTACACCACTGGCCTCATACCAAAGGACATCAGCAAAGATATTAGTGGTATGGATATCAAGGGGTTCAAGCAGGATAAGAAGCATAAGAAAGATGGAGTAAGTGCTGATGAGGTGGAACGATTGGCGGAATACTTCAGGTCATTGCCTGACGCTCCAGAAAACAGGCGGTTGAAGGCTATCTTTGCACTTTTCATCTACCAAGGTCTTCGGCAAGTGGAGATCGTAAGGCTAGATGTAACTGACATTGATCTGCGTTCAAATAGAGTATTTATTCGAGGCAAGGGTCGAGATGACAAAGAGCCAGTCGCACTCCATCCACATACAGCAGAAGCACTGAAGGCATACTTGTCGGCCTACAACAAGAAAAGTGGTGCTCTCTTTACGAGCCAGAGTCATAATGCGAACGGCGAACGGCTTACTACCCGTAGCATTCGCTCATTCGTGGAAAAAGTGTTTGGGATGCTTGATATACCCAACTCGGCTCACGGGTTCCGTCATTACTTTACTACTAGCCTCATTAAAAGTTATGGTGGCGACTTGCTAGCAGTTGCACACTACACACGTCATCGCAGTTTAGAAATGCTGCAGGTTTATAATGACCAACTTAAGGCTGAAGAAGATTTACCACGATACATCAGCGTGTTTGAAGGAGTCCAATTATGAAAAATAATGCGAACGCCGTTCGGTTTATTAGACCGTTCGGCGAACGGCTTATAGTAAGTGAACTTCCGATAACTATAATTACAGGAAGTTAAAAATTATGAAGAAAGTGGAGGTAAAATGACTGAAGAAAAGCGAACATTAAAACAATGCGAACTGGCTGATACGCTCAAGGTTCGAGCCAGCACGATAAAATACTATACCCAACTCGGCCTGCTGCCGTTCACGGTAAAAGGGAACGGCAGAAACAGGCTTTATGATGCCGAAATCTGCAAGGAAGTATTTTCCGACATTAACAGATTGAAGAAAAAGGGATATAAGATGACGGACATCGTAAAACTCTATGCAGAGCAAGGGAAATTGGCCGATAATGTCGACTTAACACTACTAAATCTAACGAAGGTCAGGTAAACTATGGCAAAAGTGATAACTATTACAATCCGAAAAGGTGGGAGCGGCAAAACGACTACAGCCGTAAACTTGGCTAGTGGATTAGCCAAGGAGGGGAAGAAGGTGCTCCTGGTCGATCTCGACAGCCAGGCCAATGCCACTATTGCCGTCGGCATCCGACCAGAGACGGAAGGTATGAGGAATATCTCGGAGGTGCTAGATGGAAAAGTCAAAACGGCGGATGCTATCCAGCCAGTTTATGACTTCTTCTTGCTTGCTGGCACACCCGATCTCTCAAACAATGAGCAGTTGCTCACAGCGAACCTAACGCCAGCATCATTTTTCAAGATGAAAAATGTGCTAGATCCTGTTCTGAACGATTATGATTACATCATAATCGACACTCCACCAAGCAACGGCATCCTTGCATATAACGGCCTAGTAGCCTGCAATGGAGCGATCATCCCTGCTCAGGCCCAGACATTTGCTATCAAGGGGATTCAGCAGGCACTAGAGTTGATGGAAAATGCTAAAGAAATAAACCAGGGAATCAAGTTACTTGGTATTCTACCGACAATGCTGCAAGCATCGACCAACGTTGGTAATGTTGTTACTCAGCAGTTAAAGGCGGATTATGGTGATGATTTACTGCCGTTCTCAGTGCCATTAACTATCAAGGTTACCGAAAGTCAACTGATGGGGAAACCTTTAATGGACTACGAGCCGTCGAATCCAGCCTGTGAAGCCTATCGTGGCCTGGCCAATCATATTATCAAGCATTACGAGAGGAGTGAAGATGAGTAAGAAAGATATGCTGGCACAGGCAGCAGCAGGATTCAGCACACAGTCGCAAAAGACAAAGACGGAACCCAAAACTAATACCCCCACCCCGAATATGGGCGAAACCGAAAACACAGTTGAGATTCTCCACGACGATAAACCGAACGGCGAACGGCGAACGGTTTATGACGACCGAACGGCGAACGGCTTAACAGAGAAAGCCCGTGTTATTGCGAACGCCGAACGGTCTGGCCTAGTCAAGCAAAAAGCCACTGTCAAACTTGTTGGCCGCAAAAAGAGCGGCTTCACCTACCGAGAAAGTTTTCAGATGACCGTAGATCTTGGTAAAAAAATGGATGAGTATATTGATAGTAAAATGTTAAATAAGAGCGAGTTTATTAGGCGTGCCATCGCTCACGAGTTAAATCGAGTGCAAAAGGCCACGCTGCCAGACACCTAGAACATAATATGGGTGGGAGGAAAGAGTTAATTTTATGGCAACAGAGACACCGCAAAAGCAACCATCACTAGAGAAAGAAATCGAAAATATTAAAACTGGACTTTTCCCATCGGCAGCCGATGGTATCGCATACGCCATCAAGCACACGAAAGTCACCAAACATTATCGGATTTCGGAAATCATTGGTAGTGACAAAGACTTTTTGAAGGCCCTCAGGGGTGCACCTGTAAAATACCCCGTAAAAATACTGGATGAGCAAGGCCAGGAAAAACTACTAGACCAAGATGGGGTAAAGAAAAAACTACTCTCTCGAAGGGGATTACCCCTAACTAGAAAGTTTTTTGACGATAAAGGCGGGTGGACATTCTCGGTTCATCATTCTCACGAACGTCCCGAAGTAAATACGCCGCAATATAAGGCATTGGCATCATGCTTTAAACCAATCTATGACGATAATAAATGCAGGCTTGGATATGCAGTCAAAAACTCTGATAAACTACTTTCTCTGATAAACGCTTTACCTGACGTTGAAACCACCTCTCTTACTTCGGACGAAAGTTTTTTTGGTAATAATTTTGGCTTGGCATCGTGGTCATCGATCTATGATTTAGCCGAGAAGTGCGGTATCAAAGCGGAGGGTGCGGTTGTTTTCACAATTCAGCGACCGACCAAATCTGGCGAGTATGAAAGCCATCAATTCAGATCAAGCCATATGACCGTGCTACACTTTATGTCTATAGCGTTAATGACTCTAGCACATCAGCACGATGAAGGTGAAATCGCAAAGCAGGGTCGTTCTGTCGTTAATGTCAGAGACCCAGACAATCACGCCGTTATTGGCCGACCAACCATCACTGGCATTACTGACATTCTGAGGAATAATGCTGAGAAGGACTTAAGCACTATGCTTAAGAAATATAGGACCGCTGAGGCACAAGAAGCCGATAATGGATTTGAGGTCTATCTTGAGAGTCAGCAAACTTTTCCTGAACTTTTTACCGTCGAAAACGACCCGAAGACACTAGCCAAAGTCGTCAAAAATTTTATGGCGATGCAATATCGTGCACTTGTAGCATTTGACCTATGGAAAAAAGATCATCCCAACGAAACCAAAGTGAACCTTGCTGAATTAGCAAAATATACCGTCTGGAAGGATGAGGTCGCAACGAGAGGACTTACGCCTGAACATCGCAATCAACTCTACAATGGGCTTCGTATGGCTGGAGCATACGCTTACAAATACATCACTGGAAAGACTTACAAAGTAGTCAACGGGAAGAAAGAGCCCGTTTATGTCAGGGATTATATCTATATTCTGTCAAGAATCCAATCAGATGAAGTGACTAAAAATGGGAATGTTCTCAGCGTTGAGGTGGATTATGATCCAAAATACTTGAGTGCTTTGTCACTCAATCTTGGAGTCGTAATGGACAACTTGGCCAATGTAAAGAATGAATCGGCTATATTGTTAGGTGGATATTTGTGTGAGCGTTTTGTTGCATACCAGAACGCCACCGTAATTGACAGAAAACCCGTAAGGGTGCGAGCAGACACGGCGTGTGAGGTATGTGGCATAACAAACGGCAACCCAACTCGAAGGTATGACACTCTCACTAAAGCCTTAAACGAACTTGTTGATGTTGGAGTTATTGGAGACTGGTCTACCGCCACAGGCAAGAAAGTGATCAGGAGCGTCGACAAGGAGAGTCTGAAGTTGGATATATGGCCAAAAGACCCAACTGTTTACATCACAAAAAGTCAATCGAAGGCACTGAAAGAAGCCAGATCAGTGCAGCAAGATTCCTGGAGAAAGATGCTTAAAGCACTCACCAACCCAAAAAAAGGATACACGAATTTGGATCGACTTGCTCAAGACTTGGGCATTACGAGAGAACGACTCGACCTTATGCTTGGAGGAGAAGAAATTAGCGAGGAAACCGCAGAGCATATAACTGAACTGTTCGAGGAGGCAAAAGGACACTCGACCCACAATTCTGTGAAAGTAACAGAGATGCAAGACTCAGAGAAATAGCAAATACTGACACTCGACCCACAATTCTGTGAAAACTTTTCAGCCGAAACCCACAATTCTGTGAAAGTAACCCACAATTCTGTGAAAGTAACCACAGGGGTTATGGCAACACTAAACATATAAAACTTAAGTTTTAAAAGCGTCTCCGCTTTTGGAGAGCGGAGACTTTTCTTGCTGGTAAGATGGGGATAAGCCCTAGCGGGCCATTAACATAACGGTGGGCAGAGAGGAGATCTAATATGTTGAATACGATTAGCGAATCAGACATAGAGAGGCTCAAGGCCTTGGATATACTGGAGGTAGCCGAACGCTTAGGGGTTGATGTGTCTGACAGAGGCAACAGTCATTGCTTTAACTCTGATGCTCACGCACGAGGTGACAAAAACCCCAGCCTGTCATTTTACGATGGGAATACAAAGTTTAAATGTTTTGCTTGCGGTCTAAGTGGCGACACAATCGCATTAGTGCAAGCATACGAGCACATTGAATCATTTCCAGAAGCCTGTCGGCGATTAGCCGAGTTGATGGGCGTGCAACTGGAAAATGTTCAAAACACGGGGACTAAAAAACAGTCGAAAAAACCAAACTTTGACTACAAGCCAGCCCAGCACGAGCAGTTGCGAATTAGGAGCAATTACCGATACGAGAAACTACCTCGGACAGAAGTTTGCCAGGCTCTTTACGATGCTACGGTTGAGCCGTCTGATGGCCTGAAGAAGTGGTGGCTGAGTCGAGGTTTTAGCCTGCGGCTCCTAAAATTAGCAGGTTGGAAGACCGTTGGCAAGGATACCTGGGAAAAGACCAAAAAGCAGGCTGGTAGTATCGAGTCGTTATCAGCATTTGACAGAATATTAAAGGCGATTCACGGCGATTATGCAACGGTTGTGCCGTTCTTTGACGGTGACTATTGGTCGGATGGCAGTAAGCAGCCTACGGTGATTTGCGTTCGTATGCGTAGCCTCAACCCAGAAAACAAAGCAAAATACCTGTCACCAGTAGGTTTGAAGCCCATTATCTATGGTTATGATCGCTTGTCAGAGTGGATGATCGAGCGTGTCAATAAGAGGACAAAGAAGCCTCTGTATGTTACCGAGAGCGAAACGGATGCCATAGCAATTCGAGAACTGGCGATGAGAGATGGGGATGATGCTTATGCCGTTGCACTAGTCGGTGCTAGCAAAAATCCTGAAAGCCTGGTAGTTAGGGAACTTGTCAAAGTTCTCAAGAAGGCTGGGACTAGTAGCACTATCAATATCGTTACCGATAGAGACGACGCTGGCGAGAACTTCTGTAATGTTATCGGGAATGTTTTGCAGGAGGCTGGGTTTACAGAGGTCTACAAGTGGCAGGAGTGGGATGAGTCCATTAAGGATAT
Organism: uncultured Candidatus Saccharibacteria bacterium; assembly: GCA_964439975.1. Classification (GTDB taxonomy): domain Bacteria; phylum Patescibacteriota; class Saccharimonadia; order Saccharimonadales; family Saccharimonadaceae; genus Nanosyncoccus. Next base: position 1,869 of record CAYTPD010000016.1, on the reverse strand, counting down.
CGGAGAGTATCTGATGCGACTCGTTAGAGGTGAACAAGTAAAACAGATTAAGATCAACGAAAGGAATAATTAAGATGGCAGAAAAATTAACTCAGAGCGATGAGCAGAAACAGGCGAAGGCAGCAAAACTCCTTCCTATCAACTCCTATTTACAAGAATATCGAGAGCAGTTAGGCGACGGCTCACTCAAATTCAGAGGTTTAGAAAGTGGCTTTGAGGAAATTGATAACCTTATTAGTGGCCTAGACCGATTCATCTTGCTGGCAGGGCGAAGTGGTGCGGGTAAAACTACATTGGCAATTCAACTTGCGTTAGGCGTGGCAGAGAGGAAGATACCAGTATTAGTTTATAGTTTGGAAATGAGCCGAAGTGAGATTCTAACCAAATTCCTACAGGCCGCCTGCCATAGTGGAAACTATATGGGGGTTTCAAGTGGCCTTTATGCTAATACAGTCGAACTGAATGGGAATAGCCCTCACCTAGATCCAACAACAAAAACCGCTATCGAGGATAGTTTGAACCATCTTACTAAACTTGGCGAACGGCTATATATTCGGGACAGTGGCAATGGCGTGCCACCAATCCTAGACACTGAATCCACCAAAAAAGCCGATAGTAAAACTGAGGCTCGAAGTATCTATCGTGATATCGAGGATGCAAAGGCAAGTCACGGAGTCGATAAGGTATTGGTAATAATTGATAGCGTTCAGGATATTGTCCCTGCAAGCAATAATCAGGTGCAGGCCGAGGTTAAGGCATTGGGCGATTTAACCACATTACAGCAAAAGACCAACGCTACGATCTTGGTGACGGCCCAGAAAAATAAGGCTAGCACTACTAGCGTGGATAGTTACGGTGATGTAATGGGGAGTATGTCTTTCATCCATAAACCGAATACGGTGCTGACTCTTGAGACTCCACGAGAGATGTTGAGGGGGATGGGTGGAGGCAAAAACGGAGGATTGACTGCAGAGCAACAGAAAACTCTTAAAGAGTTGGAGGAGAACGCCAAGCACGGCCAGCATAAACCAATGGCCTTACAGGTTTTGAAAGGCCGATTTACGGGAACGGGGATGCTTCCGCTGTCATACTACGGTGCCTGGGGTTATTTCACGGCTGAGGAAGACTTAAATTTCAAGGACTTCTACGATAAACTCGAAGGCAACTAAGCAAAAGAACTTTTCTGAACAGAGGTAAAAACCTGCTACAATAGAGGTGGGGGGGGTGATATTAAAGAATAATTGCCCAAAGGAGGCAAACAACAATGTCAGATGAAGAAAAATTACCAGGTTTCAAAAAATTCAGCGAATTAACAGAACTACTGAAGGACTTTGGGGGACATTGCTACATCGATCGTAGAGTAGCGAGCCTTTTGAGAGATAAAAATAATAGCCTTGGTGATGCAGAAAGAATAAAAGAGTTGTATGAAGTAGCGAGGAGTAGGTCTCTAGATGTAATATCACCATACGGCATATCTTTTACCATTCTATGCGACAACGATGGTAATTGGGTGGCATTTCCAAACTTACCAGATGTGCATCCATTTACGGTGAAGGAACGGCTATTTTTTGGCACTAATCACGATTGGCAAACAACACTAGTTGATGCTGTTGCTAGGATGTGTGGACTTGAGCCGAATGACGATATTCGCCAACATATGGTAATGATGTAGATATATCTACTACGGAATGAAAAAACTAATCGCCCCCTACTAGATATGAGGAGGTGATTTTTATTGTTGCCTATCTATCCTCCATCAAAAACTAGGATGGGTTTATTGGTATCATAGAGATATGAGTAAACCATCAAAATATACACCAGACACGACCAAAAAACTCCTTGATGCGATTCAAGGCGGTTTCACCGTAA
>CAYTPD010000015.1:0-14843 GCA_964439975.1 uncultured Candidatus Saccharibacteria bacterium | reverse complement strand
CCACTATCCTATGTGCGGAGCGGATTTATTTCCTTGTATCATAATTATTTGGAGCATGGTGGAACGAATGGATATTACTGGTCGAAGATGACTTTTAGCGGTCAGGCATATAATTTGCGATTTTTTGGGGTGGAATTTTCGACAATAGATCATAATGAACGACTGTATGCTTTCCCTGGACGATGAGGTTAGAAAGTTTTTGTTTGGGTGGATATTGGTTGTAGGATAGAAGATTAGTTCTCGTTAGGAAGGTAGTTGGCGATGCCTTCGGAGATAATGTTGGGTGAGATGTTGAGTGAGGTGGCGATTGCGGCGGCGCAAGCCATATAAGAAACGATTGGTTCGCCGGTGAGAAAGCTGGCGACTGTGAAGACGCGGGTACCAAAAGCGAGGTTGGCTTCAGTTCCCTTGCGGTAGAGTTTTGAATGATCAATACGAATGTCTGAATCGGAAGATGCGCCATAGGTCAGGGTTTCGTTTTTGCCACGGAAGCAAGAGAAATCAGGATAATGCGCATCGTCGCGATTAAGAATGACGACTTCGGGATTCATTTTGAAAAGATTGGACTTTGCGTTAAGGTAGGTTGTTTTGTCGGTGTCGGTCAAGCTGGAAGGAACAAAATCAGTTAGCGCGGCAACGTAAACTGGTAAACCATAAAAAGTTTCTGATTCGAGAGAACTGGCAGGAGCGGTAATTACGGCATAAGTTGCTTTTGCTTTCCAAGCGTCGTTGAGAAACTTGTGGAGGACGGAAGCTTTAATTGTGTGGTCAGAGGCGAGAATAGCGACCGGTTGGTTTGCGGTGCGAAGGATTTCATGCACATAGTGCGCAACGATGGATTTTCCGGTCGATCCAGTAATACAAATTAGTTTGAGATCGCGGGCAGGATGACCGTAGTATGAAGCAAGAAGCTTAACTTTCGTACGTTCAAGGCGAGAATGTTTGCGCTTTGGCGCAGATTTTGTATTACCTTCCATAATGTCTTGATTATAGCACAAAATAACCGATGTAAAGCAGAAAAATGAGAAATTATAGAGAAGTTGACTGAAAGATAAAAAAATCTGTTCTAACTGAGAAGAATGTGATATAATGTAGGTGTTGCGTTTATGCGCAATGTTCATTTTCATTGTCAGGTGGATACGAAGCGGTTTTCGCGGAAATATCCACATACGCACCCGTAGCTCAGCTGGATAGAGCGTTGGCTTGCGGAGCCAAAGGTCGTAGGTTCGAATCCTGTCGGGTGTACCAGAGAAAATACTCATCTTTTAGATGAGTATTTTCTCTGGTTGCTCAAGAGTTGAACTGGTATCAAAACTGGTTTGATGTCTGTTTAGTTATGGCGTGGTTGTGGCGCGGAGTATGTCTGATAGTCTGAGTGGACGGTGAAAGCATTATATCGATTGCTGGGATCAGATGGATCAATACTGTATGAATAAATAGCGAGATCGGATCCATTTCCAACTTCGGATAGAGCCGATAAGGACCAATTGTAAGCAGAAGTCCCAACTTCTTTAAACCAATCTTGCGAGGCTAAATAGATACTTCCGCTCCGCACATAGGATGGTTGGGGAGAAATAATGATCAGCGGGTTTGGAATTTTGTGGTATGATTAAAGGGAGATTAAAATTTTAGGGGTAATATGGCGGTAGATAAGAAGGCTGAAGGACGAGAAGGTACAGAAGAAAATGCGATTTGGTGTTTCGTGGAACGGATTCGGCCTGAAGTTGAAAAATTAGGGTGTAAAATTACGACGCAGTTCCCTTTGGCTTATACGAATTTTTGCGATCGGATTAATGATCAGAAAAAAGGGGTTGATTATCGAAATGGTAAAGCCTATTATGCGATTGACATTCTGGTTTATTATGAACTAGAAAACGAAGAGAAGATTCCGTTGGTAGCCATTGAAGGTAAAATTAATAGTTACAATACGCATGATGTAATTGTTTATTCAGAGAAAGCGCGGACGCATAAGGCGGTTTTTCCTCATTTGCAATATGGCTTTATTGTTTTACGGTCGGTCGATCAACATTTTCATCCAATGAGATATTACATGCATTCGGGATTTGATTTTGAGGAGGTTTTTCCGGTTAATGAGGAGGAGAATGCGCGTGCTGAGCGGACAAGATTATTTATTGAACGATTAGCAGAACAAATTGAGGAAGCTAAGAGAAAACATAAAATTTTCTTTCGATCCGCTCTGGATTAGAGAAAATTGAAGTTTTAACTTCGTTTGTGAAAAGTTTTGAGTAAGTTGGTGGGGTTTTAGGCGGAAGGGTTTGTCGCTGGGGATTTTTGGACGGCGAAGAAATATTGTATTATAATGATAGATATGTTAGAGAGGTTGATCGGTGGCAGACATAGTATGAACGGTGTCGAGCGTGGTCGGAAAGGTCAAGGGCAGTTGGTTGGGCGAGAGAGTGTAGCGACGAAGTCACAAAATGCAGGTCATGAGTCGGAAGAAGCGAGAGCGGAGAGGCTGCAAAGAAAGCTGATCAAATACTTTGCGGTGGATGAGGAAAAAATTAAGCTTGATCCACAACAAACTGGCGCGGATCCGGCGAAATGGGTGGCGATGCGGCATGAAATGGCAGAGTATAGTCGAGATGAAGCCTTGGCGAGCTTTGATGTTGAGGTTGATGAGGCTTTGAAAGAGAAAATTTTGGATGAAATCGTGCTGGGGAAAATTGGTACGAAGGCTTTAAAAAAATGTCTATTGCGTATTCGGGGGCCATTGCAAATTGAGGAAGAAGGAGCGCGGACATTGTTTACGAAGTTGGAGCAAGATGGGCGACAAAAACAGATTTTGACAGTTGCGGTTGGCGGAACAATGCGCGATTGGCGCAAAGCGAATGCGAAAATGGTGTATGATTTATTGCAGGGCGAGAAGAATGAGCGATTTGATTTTACAGTGCCGATTGGTTTTGAGAAATTTCGGCGAGAGTTTTTAAAACAAATTGCTAAACGAGCGACAGATGAGCAATATGGGGCGTATGAGAAATCAATCGAAGAGCTTGAGCGGACTTTGTATGGTCGGCGATTGGATTATTATCGTGAATTTCAGAAGCTCGAACAGGAAGCGAATGCGAAATTTGGGGGCGAAACGAAGCGTCCGCTAAGGTCGCTAAAAGTTGCGAAGACAGAAAAGCTAGCGCAGGGCGAAAATTATGTTGATTTGCGGAAGAAATCAGGGGGTCGAGAGTATGAGGCGATGTGTAATTTCCTATTGCAGAAGACGGTAATTTATGGCGATGCCTGGGAAATTAATGGACGAGAATATCGGTTGAGTGCGCAACAGCTTAATAAAGCGGGACTGATGCCGGTGTTTGAAACAGAGATTGATGGACGGAAGATTTATCTGTCAGAAATATTTCAGCTGGATTCTGGTTGGCCAGCGGTGATTGCTTATGTTTTGTCGGAAACGGATGAAGTAGTTGTTAATTCATATTATCGAAGTTTGGCAAGTGGAAGTTGGTTTTTGTTGCCAGATTTTGTGCGACGGACAAATTCGATGAAAATAGATTGGTATGGCGAAGGATATGGGTTTGAATCGTTGTTGTTACCGATTAAAATACAGGAAAGTTTAGCAGAAATTGAAAATGCATACGGTAAAAAACAAATCAGATCGGCGAACACGGATTTTTTGTTTGCTGGAATGACGAAGGGTTATGACTCGAAACAGGAATACGTTGAGCGATTAGCTTTGAAACAAATGAGTGGTAATTATTATGACGAAGTTGAAAGTCAACCGTATAATCATGATTTTTTAATGGCGTCGGAGCAGAAGAGGCCACCATATACGCAGTCAATGAATGTGCAAGTGTCGCCAGATTTTACGCGATGTCAGGCGCGGTATGAAACGACGACGCAATTTACCGGACCGGTTATTGTTGAAGCCTTTGCTTCTCGAAATGGTGAATATATGTTTGCTTTTAATCGGGATACACGGGGTCGAGTTTGGATTAGTCAGATTGAAAATGTTACATCGACGATAACTTTAACGGGACTAAGAATGAATTGGGTCGCGGCGAGCGATTTTACGACACCATTATATACTGCATCGGGAACGACGGGGCAATATGGCGACCCGAGCGATACGAGAGGATCGTATCAGTGTATGTGGAAGAATTATTTGAGTCAATTGCCGGTTATTCAGGAATATCTTGAAAAATTGCAAAAAGAGCGTAAACAAAATAAGCGATAAAAGAAAGGGTGTGCAGTGTTTAGAAAAAGGGAGAAGCAAGAGCAAAAATTGCCGTTTGAAGGAACGCTAGCGCTTGAGGTAAATTGGCCAGGTGCGGAAATTGCTGAAGAATTGTCGTCGCCGTGGGAAAAAATGGCGGATGAGGTTATGCAGGAGACGCATGAGAGCGAGGCGAAACAGTCGAAAATGGTTGATCGGCAGTGGCGAATCATTAACTATTATATGAACGACAAAAATCCACAATATTTAGCGATGAAAGGTTCGGAAAATGCCTTAGGTTTGTCGAATTATCTGAACTTGTTGGAACAAGGGCGGATTACGACAAATGACCAAAATGAGATGTTGCTAAAGATTAAAGGGTCAATGCACGAAAAAGATTTGGGGCCAGAATGGATTCAAGCGAGGATTCGTTTTGATCCTTGGCAGACTTCGGCGCTCTATGTGGCGACGGGGATTAATATGGATTGCGATCCGCAAGAAGGTGTGAAATTGGTTCGGTCGACTTTTGGCGAACAGATGGAGCGGGGGCAAGATTTGCGGACACCGATTGGTTTTGAGAGCTTGCGTAAGGATGCTTTGGCGAGATTACGAAACACGGTTGACCAGCCGACTTTTGAGCGTTATGAGCAGGCAATGGATGATCTCGAACGGACGATTTATGGTAAGCGTTTTGATTATTATCAGGCGATGTGCGACTTGACGGAGCAAGCGAAAAAAGCCAAAACGGAAAGCAAAATTGTAGAGTTTACTAAGAACCATAAAAGACAGGTTGGAGATTCGCCGGTGCGGAATGCCGAGACTCGGCCGATGGAGTTCAAGCAAGAGGCGCGGGTTGCGTATCTTATGCCGGGAGAGCAAAAAGAGTTGTTGGAACGGGCAGTGATTGATGGAGATCCTTGGCAACAAGGGGGATTAGAGTATAAGTTGACGCCGGAAGTTTTGGACCAAGCAGGGTTGGAGCCGAAATATCGAGTGAATATTGAGAATGCGGAGATTAATTTGTCGAGATTGTATCAGGACAATACTGGGCGAGCCATGACTGTGGCATATATTCCGACTATAGAAGGTCTGAAAGTGCGGTCGTATTATTTGAGCCAATCGCAGGGAGTGTGGCGTTATATGCCGGATTATGTACGCGGAACGAACCCCTATTCGGCAGCGCATTTTGGAAAAGGGTTTAGCGAAGAGCAGACATTGTTGCCACATGAGATGCAAAATGTGTTAGCGAAAATGCTAAAGACTGGATCACCGAAGAATTTGACAGATGTTAATCCGATGTTCGTGTTTTGCGGGACGGCGAAAAGTTATAATACGCTTGATGATTATCGAGAGGCGAAACGAAATGGCACTTTGCGAGGAGATTTTTATAACGAAGTGAAGCGGGAGCCGAAGAGCGCTGAGTTTGGTAGGTTGGGGGCGCAGGCGAAATTGGCGCCAGAGAGTTTAGTAATGAAGCCGGAAATGATGCCGAATTTCCAAGATAAGCGTGGAAAATATGAGAGCATAAGCACGGTGACTGGGGATTATGAGACAGAGGTTTTTAGTTCGATGCGTGGGGATGATTTGTGGTTAATTTGTCGCGATGCGCGAGGGAGGGCATGGGTAGGCGCGTTAGAGGCGAAGGCGCCGATTACTTCGACTGGTGTACGTAGTGAATGGAATGAGATTGGTGATTTGTCGACGCCACTCTATGAGTATAAGAAGCAGGCTGATGGCTATGGGGATGAAGGAGATGTGCCTGCGAAAGGTAAATATATTGGAATGTGGAGGAATTATTTGAGTAAGATTCCCTTGTTGCGGGAATATGTGGCGAAGAAGTCGCGTGGCGAAATTTGAGAACTGAGGGCTGGGTTATTATTGGTGTCAAGAGTTTTGAGGGGAGAGTTTGGGATCTCAGAGAGGTATGATATAATTGGAGACGGAAGCGTGGCCGAGTGGTTGAAGGCGCACGACTCGAAATCGTGTGGGCAGAAATGTCTCGGAGGTTCGAATCCTCTCGCTTCCGCCAGAAGCGAATAATAAAAATATGTCCCAATGGGACTATTTTTATTATGTTCTCCTTCGGAGAACGAGGATTCTCTAATCTCGCTAAGCTCGATAACGAATCCTCTCAAATCTAAAGTTGAGGAAAACAGGATTCTTTGAATCTCACTACGTTCGATAACGAATTCGTGAAGTAAGCGAGGTGGGTTTGTTATCCGTCCGGTGCGTTGCGCTTCGGTGCGGATTGATCAAACTATGATTCTCTCCTTACTATCCTATGTGCGGAGCGGAGGTGTAAATCGACTGTTTGGTTCTTTTAGGTTTGCTGGTATTGACGGCTATGGTTGGTCGTTACTTGCCTATTCGGAAGATACTTTTTCTTATCATTTTTATATGTATAATCAAGTTGTTGACTTACTTGGTCACTTCAATCGTTATAATGCTTTCCCCGTCTATATGACGTTGAGAAATATGGTTTTTGGGGAGGTAAATTTGTGAAATTAGGAAGATTTTTTGCTAAAATGCTTGACTTTTTCTATAATCTGTGATACAATGGTAGGTAGACTGTCCATCAAGGGGGTGATAAAATGAACAATCTGAGAACTTGTAGCTCAAAACAGCAGAATATGCGTTTTTTGGAGCTAAGTACAAACTACATAATTTTATTTTTCCCAGATGAGGATAATCGGCCAGATAATGCAAAAAAGAATGAGCATGTTGAGTTAAATCTGGTTGATGAATTTGGGAATAAATTTGACTTCGACGCTGAAGTGTATTGGCGCGAAGACTATAAAAGAGGTTATAGTTTAGACTGCAGGACAACAGTAAATGGAAAACCTTTCCGAATGGAAGTTTCGGTGACTGGACGGCGCTCGCTTGACGGTGTAAAAATGCATCGAATGTGGTAAATTCGGAAGAATACGTGTCCTAGGTAATTTTGACTATCCTTAAGCTCTGGCAATTTGCTGGAGCTATTTTTTGAGGAAGTTAGAAAGAATCGGAGGGTGGGCGAGAGTTAATTTCCTTTAGCATGTTTATATAAGTGTCTGGAGAAGGGTCGCTTTCTGGGGCGAGGCGGATGCCTTGGTCTTCTATCAGATCGGCAAAGCGATCGCCAGAATAGTTGCGTGGTTTTTGGAGCAGAATGTGGCCTTGATCATAGTCTTCGCGCATGAGTTTGATTTCATGCATGAGCTCGCGGGAAGAGCGGTCTGGCTCAGTGTCGAGATTATTGAGAGCGCTTAGGAATTCTGAGCCGAAATGTTGGGCGCGGGTTTTGTCGTTTTGCCAGCGTGCGTAGCGCTGTTCGAAGTGGGCTTGATCAATGTCGCCGGCGCCACGGCCAGTTGGCGTGCTGGAATCGTACCAAACTGGCACGCTGAGCATTTGGTATTCACCTTTTCCATCAGTTTTGTTGCCACTGGGCCAAAAATAAGCGCCACGGATATTTTTGGCGGTTGGAAAAGCTTTGCGAAGGAGCTCGGTGGCGATTTTGAGAGTGGAACCAGAGCGGGCAACTTCGTCGACGACGAGAATATTTTTGCCGTCGAGAGTTGAGGGGGTTTGCATGATTTGTGCTAAATTGTCGGGTGAATCTGAGTCGCTTTTAATACCTTCTGGCAGGAAAAGCGCGCGGAGGCGGGCAAAATGATCAGGAGAAATATTCTCGATATGGAAATCTTCGGGACCGTTGCGATGAGGCGAACCGTCGGGGTTGCGTGAATAGCCATTAGCGTCAACATCGATCCCGCTTTTGCGAAACCAAGGTAGACGGTCAATGTTGAGGTAAGAATGTTCGGGGCGAGGTTGGTCGGAAAAATCGTTCCAAAAAGTATTGACTAACCAGCTAACAGGACGAGCAGATTTATCGAGATAGATGACGTGGTCGGGGCGGACAATTTCGGGATTATCGGTATATTCAGTTGAGCTACCATCGAGAGTCGAAATGAGGTTAGCGGTATTAGTTACGAAACGACTCAGGGTTTTGTCAATATTCCAAGTGTGCCGGGTATTGTTGCCCCAGCGTTCATCGAGCTCGTATTGTTTAGCAAAAATAGGATAGTCGGCTGGGTTGACCCGAAAGCGATCAGCCGGCGAGGATTCAGGGGAAGAAAGTTTTTCGTTCACATGTATAATTTTAACAGTCATCAGATGCTTTGGCAATTTTTTGAAATGGGGAGAGCGTGCTATAATTTGGGAAAGAAGAAACGGGAGAAAATATGGCAAGTATTTTTACGCAGATTGTAAGAGGTGAGATTCCCTGCTACAAGATTTATGAAGATGATAAGACGCTGGCTTTTTTGGATATTGCGCCGGAAGTGGAGGGGCATACCTTGGTGATCCCGAAGGCGGAAGTAGATAAGGTCTATGATCTAAGTGAAGAAGATTACACGGCCTTAATGAAGACCGTCAAGATGCTTGCGAAGCATCTTGACGAAGTCTTAGGTGAGCGTACGATGATTAAGATCGTGGGGATTGATGTTCCGCATGCACACGTACATCTTTTGCCAATTAACGAGAATTGGGCGGGAGAGCGTGAACTGAAGCCGACGGAAGAGGAGTTTCGGGCGATGCAGGAAAAGCTGAAAATTTCGGCTTAAGAGATTACGTTGGGGTCGAGAGAAGGTTTAGGAGTTTTGCCCGGCTTTGTGGAATGAGTCTGTGGGGCTCGGGAATCGGATTCAGGTGATTTTGAGGCGTTGTATTCACGTAGAGCATCGGAGGCAACTTGGCGACCGATAGCATAGGAAGCGCCTTTAATACGATCGTCGTAAGTTTGGGATAGTTCGGTGGCGACATGGGCGATTTTACGGTCGGAAATATGTTGGGAGGTTGACATCTGACCGATGACATAGTTTAGGGCATCAGTTGTATTGAATTTAGGGTGATGTTCGAGGGCGAGTTTGGTAGCCTCGAAAGTGAGTTGTTCGGTCTTGAGGTGATCGAGAAGGGCGGAATTTTGTTCGTCGATGGGTTTCGAGCGCTCGTTTTTGGCTTGACGTTTAGCCTGGTTGATAAAATGATTGACAAGCTGAGTGTCGGTTGGGCGGTATTCGTGAGCGATATCATTAATTAAGGAAGCGTTTTCGGCGACATAGAAATCAGATTCGCGCGGAGTTTGGGCATTGAAAGCGTTGGGCTTTAGATCAGTCAAGAAATCATCCCAAAGTGGCGCTAATTCACTAGCGGTGGGGTGGCCGTCGTATTTATCCATAGCTTTTTGGAGACTACGAGGAATCGGTTCGGCATCGACAAAATCAGTTTGTTCAACGATTTCGGTGACTGGAATAGTCATTGGCTCGGAGGAGGGTTCGAGGGAAGGTTCTTCGTCGGAAGACTCTTCATCGAACAGTTTGAGATCTTCGGTAAGTTGGTCGGGATGTTCGGCGTAGTAACTGTCGATTTCTTGGGCTTGGCGTTGGTCAGCGTCTTTCATGGCTTCGAGTTCGGTCATGGCCTCGAAATCTTGATCTTCACCAAGGTCAGTATCAGTATCCGGGCTGGACTCAGGATCAGTATCGCTAGTGTTAACTTCGTCGAGGAAGTTAGTCCAAGGGTTAAGGTCGTTGTTTGATGATTCTTGATTTTTGAATGATTCAGGTGATTTGTGTTTGGCAGACATTTTTGTTTCCTTGTTTATAAAATTTTATAGTGTTTTGATATTAGATTATAGATTTTGATCAAAGATTTTGATCGGTGCGTGAATTTTAAGCATCCAAAGTGTTAATGAAGGTTGGAGGCTCGGAATGATCTTCAGAGGCAAGCTGCTCTTCGAGATCGCGCGACTTTTCTTCATTGTAGGAGTGGTCAGTAATGTCGACACTATCTTCAATAGTACCGTTCGGATCGGCTTCGTGGCCACTGATATCGCTGATTGGTTCAGAAATGAAAGCGGTCATTGGCGTCGCGACTTCTTTAAAAGAGGTTTCGGCATTATAAGAAGGCGCATTATGATGGTTTGGCATTTTTTGGTTTCCTGTTTGTTTAGTATATGCCCGTTAGTGGAGAATTTAATGCACGGACCAGCATTTTGCGCTTATACTTCCAGTGTAGCACAGCATAAGAATTTTGTCAAGAGGCTGGGCATGGGTTAAAATGGTGGGAAAGGAGGAGTGATGAATCTAGAGAGAATGGGAGAAGCGAATAAGGGGGTGGGTAAGGAGAGAAGTGAGCGGGATGAGTGGAACGAGTGGGACTGGGGAGAGAAGGTGGACTGGGGGACGGGCGAAACGGCGGTAGAAAAGACAGCGACGTGGAATGAGGTGGCAGAGATGGCAGGGCAATTTGATGAAAATGATCAGAAAAGAGTTTGGGGATTGCCGGAGAAGCCGGTGCGAGAGGTAGAGCGAAAGCAGAATGGGGGTGAGACGGTGAAGCTAGATGAGGCGATGGAAGAGTTGCAAGATGGGAGATATGAGTTGCTGGGGCATGGGACGACAACGGTAGATTTGGCGGAAAGAATTATGAATGAGGGGGTTGAGGTGGGCGGATCAGGGAGAGATACGGATATTGACAGTAACTTTTATTATTTGGATCATGATTATGAGAACTTGAAGAAAACGCTAGACAATTGGCAACATGAGGAAGCGCAACAAATTGTGTTGGTACGGGTGCCGGTAAAGTACAAGCTGCCGTTTGCGGGTTTGGGGAAGAACACTTATGGGGTGTTTTATCACGATAAAGATGAGCATGGAACGAAGGGGGTGTATGAGGGGGATTATGTTTATGGTTGGTATGACGCGGAGAGTGGAATGGTGCGGAAAAATGCAAATTACCATGGAAGTTTGGATAATGAAGAGGACGTGAAGTATATGGAGGAAGTTTATCAAGGTATAAAACAGAGCTATTTGGAAACTTTGCCGGAAGATGAGCGAGAGGATTGGGAGGAGCTGACGAAGATGTATTATGATTACGTGCCAGAGTAGGACTTGGGACGGGGAGTTGTGCGGATGTGGTGTGAGCTATGGTATAATTAGAGGAATAAGATAGAGTTAGGGAGTAAGATGAAGTTCACGAAAAGTTATGAACCGGGAGAGTTTGAGTCGCGGATTTATGCGGAATGGGAGCGAACGGGAGCATTTCAGCCGAGAAAAGTGCAGGCGGAAGCGGATGAACGAGATGAAACAGAAAGTCAGGAGTGTTATTCCCTAGTCATGCCACCACCGAATGCGAACGGGAATTTGCATATTGGGCACGGCTTGACGATCGCGGTGGAAGATTCGTTGGCGCGGTATTATCGGTTACGGGGGAAGTCGACGTGGTATATTCCGGGGGCGGATCATGCGGGGTTTGAGACCTGGGTGGTCTATGAACGGGCTCTAGAAAAACAGGGGCATACACGGTTTGAGTATTCGCGGGATGAGCTGTATGCGCGGGTCTGGAAGTTTGTCGAGGAACAACGTGGGAATATGGAATTACAAGTTCGGGCGCTGGGGGCGAGTTGTGCTTGGAATGATTTGACGTTTACCTTGGATGAGAATGTCGTATCGAGGGTTTATAAAACGTTCGAGAAAATGTGGAATGATGGAATGATCTATCGGGGGGAGAAATTGGTGAATTATTGCCCGAAACACCAGACGGCGTTTGCGGATATTGAGGTGGATTATCGAGAAGAGAAAACACCATTATATTATATTAAATATGGTCCTTTTACACTGGCGACGACTCGGCCAGAAACGAAATTTGGCGATACGGCAGTGGCGGTGAATCCGAATGATGAGCGTTATAAGAAGTGGGTCGGTAAAACGATTACGGTTGAAGGAGTGAATGGACCGTTTGAGGTCGAAGTGATTGCGGACGAAATGGTGGACATGGAGTTCGGGACTGGGGTGGTAAAGATCACGCCGGCGCATGATTTTAATGACTGGGAGGCTGGTCAGAGGCATAATTTGCGGGTCGTGCAGGTGATTGACGAAGAAGGTAAAATGACGGAAGTGGCAGGGCGGTTTGCGGGGATGCCGGTGCGTGAAGCACGCGAAGAAATCGTGAAAGCGATGGATGAGATGGGGCTGATCGTCAAAATTGATGAGGATTATGTAACCAAAGTTCCCCACTGCTATAAGTGTGGGGCGGTGATTGAACCGATGTTGAAAGAACAATGGTTTATTGACGTGGAACGATTGGCGAAGGGGGCAATCGAGAAGCTTGAGGCGAACGAGATTGAATTTTGGCCGAAGAATAAGAAACGGGTGCTGATTGATTATTTGAAGAATTTGAAGGATTGGAACATTTCGCGGCAGATTCCTTGGGGCATTGCGATTCCGATGTTTCGGCAGACGGAGACGGAAAATGCGCCGGAATGGATTTTTGATACTCGGACGAATTTGAAGAAAATTGAGGTGGGGGGAGTGAAGTATTATCGAGATGAAGATACCTTCGATACGTGGTTTAGTAGTAGTCATTGGCCAATCGTATGTACAAACTGGGAACAGCCTGGGCTAGCTTCGGCTATTACGTCGTCAGATTCTCCAGTGCGCAGTCGACGTATGCCAAATACGCCTCCTTTGCGCACTTCAAATCTTCCTAGTACTAGCTCGAAGCTAGTTCCAGGCTGCGTCGATGAGAATCAAGCTAATTTCTGGGGTAGGCCAAATCCGTATTACCCACTGAATGTGATGGAAACGGCGGGGGACATTCTGTTTGCGTGGGTGGCGCGGATGATTATGATGGGGGTGTATGTAACGGGTGAAGTTCCCTTTCGGCAGGTCTATCTGCATGGTTTAGTGTTGGATGAGCATGGGCAGAAGATGTCAAAATCAAAGGGTAATGTTATAAATCCGATTGATTTAGTCACGAAATATGGTTCGGATGCGTTCCGGTTGGGGATTTTGCGGGGTCGAAGCGCTGGTATGAACCAGGCGTTTAGTGAGAATTCAGTGGTGGCGGGGCGAAATTTGTGCAATAAACTGTGGAATTTAGCGAGATTTGTCCAAAATATGGTTGACGAGAGTCAAGGTGGCGGATTGGAAGCAGTGGAGATTGCGCAGGCGGAAGAAAAGGCGGAAATTGTCAATGAGAAGGCGGTGAAAACGGGTGGCGAAATGCCGTATTCGACGGATAACATGGGGGAGGATTGGATTTGTCGGGAGTTGACGCGTTGCAAAGAGATGGTCGAGGACGATATGAAAGAATATCGCTTTTCGGAAGCCGTGGAGACATTGCAGGCAACGATTTGGGATAAATATGCGGATTGGTTTATTGAGAGCCAAAAATTATATAAGAATGTTCCCTTGTTGAAAGTGACGCTCGAGATGATTTTGAAGATGTTACATCCGTTCGCGCCGTTTGTGACGGAGGCGATTTGGCAAAGCTTGGATTGGACGGATGGCTTGCTCATTACGCAGAAATGGCCTTCACGGCTCAAATTTGACGCGATAAGCGCAAGTAATTTCGATGGGTTAGTGGATGTCGTATCCGAGATTAGAAGGGTCTCACAGGGCCTCTCAGGCGTGTCTAAGGGCAAAAAATGGGGGGTGTTGTATGGTGATGATTCCCTCGTGGCGGATAATGAGTTGTTAATTTTAGCACTGGCGAAGGTAGCTTCGATCGCAAGTACAGAGGGGCAACCGAGAGGCTTACGGTTAGCTTTGGCGAATCATGAAGTTTATCTTGATGTTCCAGCGGAGATTGTTAAGGGATATCGTGAGCAATTAGAGGAGCGAATTTTGGCGGTGGGACGCGAGCTGGACGCGTTGAATATGAGGATGATGAACCCGAATTATGTTGATAAAGCGCCAGTACACCTTGTCAAACAGACGCAGGATGGGATAAAGGAGAAGACGGAGTTGATTGAGAGGTTGAGGCAAGAACTTGAAGTTATCTAGGGGAGGGCTTGCTATCGGAGTGCATTTCTGCTTTGGTTTGGGTTATAGTAATTTCTTGAACCGGCGTCCTTCCGTCCTGTCGTTACAGGCGGAAGTCGCCTGTCCTCGGGTCGTTACCCTGCGGATGTTCAAGAAATTACTATAACCCAAACCTCATCATCCTTCGTCTTGCGCTTTATTCCAGCTAGCGTCGCTCTTTGGTCTGGATTGATCTCATGGCGGATTGTATTTTGTTTTTTTAGTTATCCTCATGTAGAGGACGAGGAAAGCATAATGACGACTATACATATAGTCGAGTGGATTTAGTTTAGTAGGTCCAATTTGCAAAACATGAACTGCACCGCCAACCTGGACTAATTTGGTATAAGTATAAGCTGTTGTACCTGTGTATTTTAGTAATGCTTCGTCAAGATGTATACCTCCGCTCCGCACATAGGATAGTAATAGGGAGATATATATTTGTTATCTTCTTCTACTTTCTTTTCTAATAAAGAGGATTCTTTTTCGTAGTAGCACTAGCTTGCCTTTCTTCGAGGATTAGTAAAGTATTTTCTACGAGTGTAGTTCTAGTTACTGTAAATCTAGGAGGATATTCTATTTGTCATCTTCTACTTTCGTTTCTAACAAGAGGCGCGTCGTCAGCGCCCGTCGTTACGGGGCTGACGCGCTCGTCCTCCTCGTACGTCCGGATCCTCTTGTTAGAAAGAAAGTAGAAGAAGGCATCAAACAATATTATGTTAGATTTACAGTAACTAGTACTACAGGCATAGACGATACGTTTTGTCAACCTCCCCTTTTATGCAACAACTAGGTACAACTTATTTTGGTAGCGTAGC
>CAYTPD010000014.1:0-17570 GCA_964439975.1 uncultured Candidatus Saccharibacteria bacterium | reverse complement strand
TAATCCCCAACTGCTTCTCCACAAAATTCTCCGCCGGCAGTCCATGACAATCCCAACCCCAGCGCCGTTCCACTCGCTTCCCCCGCATCGTCCAAAATCTCGGCACCGCATCTTTCACAATCGAACTCAACAAAGTCCCGTGATGTGGCATCCCCGTAATGAATGGTGGCCCGTCATAAAACACATAGCTATCGTCCTCCGACCGCTGCTCCACCGACTTCTCAAAAATCTTATGCTTCTTCCACCAATCCACCAACGCCTTTTCATATTCCGCCGCCCGTCGTCGTTCACCTGCTTTGTACTTCATTCCATCTCCTTTACTTTATCTAAGTCACAAACTTCTATTATGCGATCTTTTATTTATAAACTAAAAAATCGCTAAAGTTCTATTGAGTAATCAGCCTTCGCTAATCACAGCCGTTAGAACCCCAGCGGGCGGTACCATCTAACTTCCCTTTGAATATTCCGGCAAATGTTGTAAATTTTACAACAAATCTCCAATATCCTCAAGAGCGCTTTCTTCATCCTTCACGCAGACTCACGGGCAATTCTACTAAAATCTCAGATTCTGTCCTAATGAAGCCTCATTATCCGAGATTCGTTCTTTTGCCAGCTCGCGGTCGATCTCCGCTCAAACGCCTTTCTCATTTCATTATACCACATTTTTATGAGTAAAATCCTCACTTTGCGCCAAAAATTCAGCCCAAATTCCATTCTGGCATCAATCAACTTAAAACACCGCATCCTCATTCACTTCAAATCTCCGCTCAAATAAAAAACAGGCCGACTTTACATCGACCCATTTTCGTAGCATTATTTTAGACTTAGTTCCGGTATCCACTTCGACGACCCGTCTTTCGGCAACACTCTAATCCGCTTCAAAACTAACAGCGGAATAATTAAGACTAATACGGGACATAGCGCTATCCAACCAGGAAAATCCTCCCAAACGATTGAAAATTTCGTATAGCTCAAAGCCATATTAATCAACAAAAGCACCCACATGATACAAACCGCCTGCAATTGCTTCGTTCGCCATGCCGATCCACCACGTCCTTCAATCAGCATCACCGACAACATGACCGCCAGAATCGCCAAAGGCACAATCACTACCATTCGGTAACTGTGTACTACGCCGTTACTATACGTTTGTAAAGCATCATCCAGCCGAAACAGAGGCATCAGCTTCCATATTCTCGCTGGCCAAAGTCGCCACGACAGCAGACTAGCACACACTTCATTCAACATCAGCCCACCAATCAGTGCGTACATCGTACCCAGCACAATACTTACGACATAAAACCCCTTTATCTTGCTACTAAAAAACTTCTTTTTCATCCCTGACTCTCCTCTCTTTGGGATTAAGCGAGGATTTTGCCCAGACCGTCCAACGGTTCCCGATATTTTTTACCTCTTGAGTCCTACTTCGCTTCCATACCTATGACCGAGTTTTCACCGCCATTCGCAGTATTTCCACTTTTCGTCTGAAAAAGACTATCTTGCCCTGCAAGATTTACTAGATCGATTTATTTATCAATCTCTACCTCTAATTATACCAATTACGCCCAATTTAGTCAAGTTTTCCGTATTAACCCACCCCCCCAACTCGAGC
Organism: uncultured Candidatus Saccharibacteria bacterium; assembly: GCA_964439975.1. GTDB lineage: Bacteria > Patescibacteriota > Saccharimonadia > Saccharimonadales > Saccharimonadaceae > Nanosyncoccus. The sequence continues at coordinate 15,958 of CAYTPD010000014.1, read as the reverse complement.
TTTAAGTTTCTCCCTTCTCCCGTCTGCTCCCCACCAAACCTTGACTTTTTCATCAATCTGTGCTACAATAGAAAAAGTGGTACCTAGTACCTTGTTTCACTATGGATAAAAAACGGTTAGACTGAAGATCTGACCTCTTTTATCTTCACCATGCACCTTAAGAAAGGAGTTTTACTTATGACTAAACATAATCGTTTCAACCCTTACCGAAAATACCCCAACAGTCAACTAAAGCGTATAGGGGCTCATCAAAATTTCCTTGAAGCTTGGCAAGCTGATCACAAACCTTGGTTTCCGCCTCAGTGCTTTGTTTACTGCAAAGTACTCGGCCCGAAACAGTTTAAAGGCATCGGCTCATCCGCCTCGATTAAGCTTCAGCTTTTCTTGGTTTCACTCCGTGAATACCGAGAGTTCTGTCATTCAACGCCTTTGTCTTGCACGATTGAGATTCTCTCAAAAAAGCCCGTGACTCTTATTTCTGGTCAAAAATGCTTTTCCATTGAAGCTCAAATTACTAGATTTCAAGATAACGCATTTTTCTTGAAGTTTCCCAAGCGTAATCTGACCGATTATAATCAAAGTTATATTGCGCATATCCCAGATCAGCTGTATTGTAAATTTCACATGCTTTATGATCCAAAATCAAGCATCGACGGAACTTATCGCGGAGTTATTGATTATTGGCTAGAAAATCAAACTGTTACTGCCGAATATACGCCACCCAAATATCATCATAATAACGTTCTGTCAACCATTCAAGACAATCAGGAATATCGAGTGTCTTACGAAGTTGAAACACCCTATAGCGAGCTCTCCCAAGCGACCGAGCTCCATACCACGCTTCCGCTTCTCATCCACCGCACAGTCCGAGATTACCAAGGTCGCCCTTTAACGAAATTTGATCATATCTTTCTCTTGAACGTCGAGTCGCAAAGATGCTTTGTCGATCAGCTAACGCCTCAGGTCGAAGAATGCTTCCCAATCGAAGCGCCGGACGATTATCTCGATACGGACAGCGAATATTTAACTGGGCCAAAAGGATCCAAGTTTCCTCGCCAAGCCTACGAAGATTTTATTAACCATTTCGATGTTATCTCCTACAGCCTATCCGAGGGCACTCCCATGACTCGTCTTCATCAATCCTTTCATTTCAGTGGCATTGTCAAAAATACACCACCATCGAGCGATTTTGTCTTACATAGCTGTCTGAATAGCCTTGCTAAATATAGTCAAACGCAGTTCACCGAGTCAGAGCTCTTCGCGACTGGCAATCTTATCCACCTTAATGGTTTGCGCTGGATGCCTGGAAAATTCACCGAAGAATCTTCTAACCCCCAATCTACAGAACTACGATCATCCTCACCACCCTGCAACATTAATTATATCGCCGGACGCAAGCTACCAGAAATCGGCATCTTTCCCTCTTGTCCACCTCTTAGCTAAAACTCCTCACACCCAGCCCTCTCCAATCGGAGAGGGCTTTTCAAGCGAAACAAATTACCTTCAACCTAGCGCGAAGCCCAGTAGCTAATTTCGTCGAACAAAGGCAAATTCTTCCCGCGCCAAATTCCTAACGCTTGCCCAGTATTATCCAAAACCATCAATGTCGGATATTCTACCACGTCATAAGTCCGGCACAATGCTTCGCCCTCCGAAGTATCCGGATCAAAGCTTTCGATCTCCTGACCAGTTTGTCGCTCAAAATCCGTAATCCATTCTTCGACCATGCGACCATAGTCACTTTCTCGTCGCCAAATACAAACTATTCGCATTTTGTCTCCTCCCTTTTCTGACGCCTTTTTCGCAAAATCTGCTCAAAATCATCCAAAGTCTTAAATTTCAAAAACACACTCGCAAACCTCACATATGCCACTTCATTTTTTTCCGCTAAAACATCCAGTACTGCATTACCAATTTGGTCAGAAGTTACATTTTCTTCGCCACAATCACGTAATAATTGCTCGACGCGACTAGCAACCTCTTCAACTTCCAAATCTGAACCCATAAACTTCCCCACGCTTCGTCGCACTGAATTTGCCAACTTATCTCGCACAAAAAGCTCACGATTACCGTGTCGCTTCAAAACGAACAATTGTGGTAAATCAATTCGCTCATAAGTCGTAAACCTTCGACCATCTCGCCCAACCCGCCGTCGACGAATTGTCGTTCCGTCCTCCGTTTCTCGACTCTCGAGAACCTTACTATCACCAATCCTCGGAGCACCGTTCATTTATTATTCCCGACCTTTTCCACGCAATCGCTCACGAAGCGTCGGTGGCACATCAAGGTCATCATCTGTATCGTTAGTCCGAATCGAGTCCCACATGTTGGACCGATTATCCGTTGCGAATTCATTTGTGCCATGTGGCATCTCATTACCAACGCTAGCATTATTCGCGTTCAACTCACTATTTCCACGCAAACCGCCACCAAAACCGTTATAGTTAGACGAGGTTTCTGGCTCCTTTGTGCCAATCCCCACACCCTGATCCACGGTCGGCTCAACTGGAATCGCCGGCACTGGCGTCGGCTCAGTCATATAAGAACTAATCGGTTGATTAAGGTCTAATTTACGATAATATTCTGAATCAAATCCCGTCGCCACAACCGTAACTACCATTTCATCCTCAAGCTCCGGTCGAATACTCGCACCGAAAATGATATTAGCATCCGGCGCCACCGCACCAGTGATTACTTCCGCGGCCTCCTGGATTTCACTCATTGCCATACCGTACCCGCCTGCGATCGAGAACAGAACCCCCTTTGCACCGTCAATTTTTACTTCAATCAAAGGCGACTCAATCGCTTGTTGCGCTGCTAAAACCGCTCGGTTTTCACCACTGGCCCGACCAATTCCCATCAACGCCGAACCTGCGTTCTTCATAACCGCCTTCACATCCGCAAAGTCCAAGTTAATCAACGCATGCTCCGTAATTAACTCTGAAATCCCCTGCACACCCTGTCGTAAAACATCATCCGCAATTTTAAAAGTTTCCAAAAGTGGTGTCCGCGGATCAATCGTCTGCAACAATCGATCGTTCGGGATCGTAATTAAAGCATCCACCTGCCTCGAAAGATTATCAATCGCCCGGTCTGCATTGTCGCGTCGCTTTGCACCTTCAAAAGTAAAGGGCTTTGTCGCCACACCCACAGTCAAAATATCCTTATTGCGTGCCTCCTCAGCAACCACTGGACCAGCCCCAGATCCAGTTCCGCCACCAGCCCCTAAAGTAATAAAGACCATATCAGCACCATCCAGAGACTTACTAATCGCCTCCCTAGCATCCTCAGCCGCATCGCGACCCTTTTCTGGATCACCACCTGCGCCCAACCCTTGACCGATGTGCACCTTTGCATCTGCCGTCGAATGATGCAGTGCTTGAGCATCAGTATTAATCGCGACAAACTCCACGCCAGAAAGTCCGACCTCTTTCATTCTGTCTATCGCCGAACCACCAGCCCCACCAACACCTACAACCTTAATACTCGCTGAACTTTCTACCTCTGTTGGCTTAATCTCTGGCATTACTTTTCCTCACTTTTATCTCTTTTCATTATAGCACAACTCAGATCTTTCACAACCGTAAAATCTCTCATTTTCTACGTTGCCTGAACTTTAAAGTTTTCCAAACAACTTCTTGAAAAAACCCACGCCCCCAGTTTTCCTCTCATGCTTCTTGCCTACTCGGCGCACACTTTTCGGTCCAATTCCCGAGCCACCATCCGCAGACAACAGCATCAAACCCACCGCTGTAGCATATTCCGGTTTTTCAATTGCCTCCGCAACCCCATTCAAGCCAACCGGCGTACCAATTTTGACCGACATCAGCAAAGTTTCGCGCACAAATTTATCAATTTCTCGCATTTTCGCTCCACCGCCCGTCAAAACCACCCCTTCCGGCAATTTTTGCTCATAATGCGCTCTCCTCAATTCTTTTCGCACCAACTCTAAAATTTCTTCTAAACGCGCCCGTACAACATCATCAATCTGATGACGCTCAAAATGCAAATCTTTTCCACGCCAGCGAATCACTACTGGATTATCATTTGCGCCAAAATTCCCCGTCGCAAAGCGTCGCTTCAGCTCTTCAGCTACCTCTGTATCAACCGCCAACATAACCGCCAAATCATTTGTGATATTGTTCGACCCAATCGGCACAACCCCGATATATTGCAGATCATTTTCCTCATAAATCGCCACGCCAGTCGTCGCCGCTCCCATGTCGACCACCGCTACGCCATTTTCCTTCTGCCTCTCCGACAACACCGCTCGTGCAGCCGCCATCGCGCTCGGGATAACCTGCTCCGGCGTCACATTTGCCATTTCCGTTGCCCGTTTTAAATTCTCAAAGTTCGGCGCCATGACCGAGACAACGTTCCCGCGCATCTCTAGACGAGAACCAACCATGCCAAGAGGATCCTTGATACCACCTTGACCATCCAACGAATACTGCAACGGCACGACCTGCAGGATCTCCTGGTTTGCCGGCACTCTCCCCCGCAAGGCAACGTCTTCCACTCGCGCCAAGTCTGCCTCTGTAATCTCATGTTCCATTGCCCCGGCCGCAATCATGCCTTCAGTTCGAGTCGAAAGAATCTGCGCCCCATTAATCGAAATCGTTGCCGAGTTCACTTCATAGCCACTCATCCGCTCGACTTCGCCTAACATCCGATCAATCGCCTGCGCTGGACCCGACAAATTCGCAACCACTCCTTTGCGCATCCCCGCATTTGGCGCTTCAGCATAACCAATCACATTTAATCCGCCTTCTTTGCCAATTCCAGCCACCACGGCACGAACATTGCTCGTACCAATATCTAAGCCAACAGCATACCGCGAGATTTCATCCATAAGCTCATTATATCGTAAAAATTAAATTTTACAACACAACAAAACAGAAAATTCTTTTTAGATACTTATCGACAATTCATTTATTCTATGGCAAAGTCAAGACCTCGCGCCCCTCATCTGTGACCAAAACAGTATGTTCAAAGTGACAGCCAATCGATCCGTCCTTCATTCTGACTGTCCAATCGCTCTCGACGTCCACATAGTTTTTCGGCTTCCCAAGCGACGCCATTGGCTCAATACAAATTGTATCCCCCGCTTTCAACAAATACCCATGTCCCCGCCGACCATAATTAGGAATATCTGGCGCCATATGCATCTCTCGTCCAATTCCGTGCCCAACATAATTCTCAATCACCCCCAATTTCCCCTTCAAGAGCACTTTTTCTACCGCATAGCCAATATCACCAATCCGCACCCCAGCGCACACTTCATTAATCCCCGCCCACATCGCCTGTTCGGTCGTTTTAATCATCTGTTTAACAGCCGGTGACCCATTATTTCCGACCAACATGGTAAATGCTGCGTCGGTATAATATCCGCCATACAAAACATCCAAGTCAAAACTTACCTTATCCCCCTCCTCCAGAGCCTCATCAGTCGGCACGCCATGAACGAGAGCGTCATTCACCGAAATACAAATCGCCCCCGGAAACCCTTCCTTAAGATAATCATAAGCGACTTTCGCCCCTCGCTTTTCAATTTCCGTTCGTACCCAAGCATCAATTTCCTTACCTGTTCGCCCAGGAATCACAAAATCTCGCAAATCACGCAAAACTCCGCCCAAAATCTTTCCGCCGACTCGCATCGCCTCAATTTTCCTCTGCAATTCTTCTGGATCGTGTTTCGCCTGTATAATTTTTTTATTCACAACCTACCTCTGCTAACTCCGTACCATACCTATTCTCCCCTAATTCTACCACATTTTCCGTTCACTATCCGAAAAATGCCTTATCTCACAAAATACCCATTCCTTTTAGCGTCTGGCGCACCTGCTCCGTCACCTCTTCTACACTACCTAAACCGTTAACTTTTGCTACTTTTACCCCTTTTTTCTTCAAAATTTCACAAACTGTATAAATATTTTGTTCAACAATCTGAAATCTTTTCTTCAAAGCTTCTTCCGTATCGTCTTCCCTGCCCCGTAGCTGGATTCGACGAACCAACTCCTGCTTCGGCACCTCAATTTGCAAAACGCCCTCTATCTCTGTTGCAATATTTTCTGCCATCCATTTCGCTTGCTCAATATCGCGCGGAAAACCGTCCAAAATAATATTTTTCCCACCCCGAATAATTCTTGCCATTTCCTCTGCCATAATCCGAATTACCAGATCGTTATCAACCAGTTCGCCCCGATCCAAAATCTCCCTAAATCGCCCTTCTCTACGCAAGACTTCTCCCGCTGAGAGCCATTCTCGCCCCATTTCACGCGCTAAAATTTGCCCCTGTGTGCTTTTTCCTGAGCCTGCTAGCCCCATCAAAATAATCATGCTTATATTATACGCCACTTTATTCAAAATGCCTAAAATCAGCCTTATTTTACGCCAGAGACCCCTTTTTAGCCTACTTTTTCAAAAACTCTATTTCCCTCTTGTCGAATAGAGTATTTTTTGCTATAATGACAACAATATGGCTATCAAAGTAACAAGAAAAGATCAGAATGAAGCGAATGAGAACTTAATTCGCCGTTTTAACCGTAAAGTCCTTCAGAGCGGGATTATGCCCCTGAAAAAATCGCAGATGCGTTTTTCGAAGCCTATTTCGAAACGCGAACGTCGCAATAAAGCGATCATTCGCGAAGCCCGCCGTGCTGAAAAAGCCGAGCGCATGCGCCTCGGGCTTAAATAATCTCAGTGAAACCTTCGCGGTTTTACCATAACGACGATTTTCGTTGTCTGAACGCAAATTGACCGCCCCTTAGGGCGGTCTTTTGTCTTAATAGCTAGCGCCAATTCCCGAATTTACGGTCATCAGCTTTAACTATTTCTTCGGAAACAAGCCTGCGTCTTTTTGTACCCCACCTTGTCAAAGCGCGCATCTAGAAATAAATCCCAATGCCCAGGGGAAATCTCCCACCACAACATTATTTCGTCACAAGACACTCTAATTCGCCTTGTACGACATGAGATATTCCAAGATTCCGGTATTAGATCGATAATTTTCTCTCGCCACATCGGCTTTTCTCTTTCGAATTTTTCCAAAACTTTCTCCGCCTCATCAAACAATTCCTCGAGGTATTTCGCCTGCGTTTCGGCTAAAATTGCCAGTTCATCATTCACTTCCAGAAGTAGATAGATCACTCCAGCCATTTCATAGTCATCAATATAAATCTTCGCTATCTCATCACGATATACCTGCCTCTCATCCTCAGTCGGCATCAAAAACATCTCCTGCCCCTCATGGCTGAACCACATCTGACTGCTCTGATATTCAATTTTCACTAATACATGACTAGGCTCGCTCGACATCAACCGAAAAAACTTTAATTCTTCCAGATAGTTGCCGAACCACAGCTCAGCCATTTTTCCACATGGTATCCACTGATCAACCATCGTCCTCAGGTAGTCTATATCAATTTTCCACGCCTGAGTCGGATCATAAAATGAGCCATTCATGAGTAACGGCAACTCTCTCGGTATCAAAAATCCTATTCCAGATTCCTCAGCACGGTCCTGCGGTAATAAAAACTCCACGGCATCCAGAAACTGCATATCCCCCAGGTGCACACTCACTTCAGCTCGCGGATACATATCGTGCAATTCATTCTCTGTCATTCGCCTCTTTTTGCTCATCAAACTCGCCCCTTTCACCAAAATCAGCCCTGCTCTCAAAACTATCATCTTAAAGAACAAAGCCTATTATTTATAGTCTACCTTCTAATTATACCAAACTATTCCATTTTTGTCAATACACCGCCTAGCCCAAGCGCACTATTCGCCCTTCGACGCTCCTAATCCCCCGGAATTCATTCTCACAAATCGTAAACCAAACATCAACCGTCTCCCCACCTTTCAGTCGCAAATATTCTTCTGGCGCAAAAAACTTCATTAATTTTAGTCCTTTCCCCTGTTTATCCAAAACCACTAATCGCAAATGCTGTTTCTCCTCGCCCAGCTTTGCGCACTCCACTACCCTCGCATCCCTAAGCAAAAACACCGGCTCTATATTCCCTGGACCATACGGCTCTAACTGTCGTAATTCGTCTAATACTTCTAACGACAGATCTTCAACTGCTTTAATTTCTAGATCCGCCTCCGCCTCAAAAAAGTCCTCCTGCCCCCGCAATGATAAACTATCATAATATCGATTCACCGCCTCGCAAAACTCCTCTATTTTGTCCTTCGCAAGCTTCACTCCACACGCCTCTGCATGTCCTCCACCCCCTAAGATATACTTTCCACACACCGTCAAAGCTTCCGCAAGATTAAAATCACCAAAACTCCGTCCCGACCCCTTCAAAATATCCCCATTCGGCGCTAACACAAATGCTGGTCGATGATATTCCTCGACCAAGCGCCCCGCAATAATTCCCAAAACCCCTTCCTGCCATTCCCCCTGTACGACGATCACTGGTTCCTCAGAAATCCCTCGCGCTTGAATCTCCTGCAAAGCCTCGTTTTGCTGTTTTTTACGTTCTCGATTCAAATTCTCAAGCTCTAGCGCTTTTGCTGCTGCCCGTACTCGCGAACCTTCCATTAGAAGCCCTAGCGCCTTTTCTGCTGTCTCCATCCGACCCGCCGCATTAAGTCTTGGTCCAATCTGAAAGCCAATTGCCTCCCCGTCCAAGCGTTTCGTACCAGCAAGTCGCAACAATTCTTTCAAGCCAACTCTCCTAGTTTTCGCCAAAACCTTCAACCCAAAAAAGCATAGTCGCCGATTTTCGCCGATTAATTGCATACTGTCGCAAATTGTCCCGATTAATACCAGATCCAGCAACCATTTCTCCTGCCCCCGATCAATCAACCCCGCTTCCACCAAACCCTGCGCCAGCTTAAAAGCCACACCCACTCCTGCCAGATTACGAAGCTCTTCCAGCTTCTCTAAATCCCCTGCTTTGAGCTCACCGCCCCGCAACGCCTGCGCAGTCTGCATCAAATCTCGTCGTTTTGGATTCAATACCGCCACCGCCACGGGCAACTCTACGCCACACTCATGATGATCTGTTACAATCGCGTCGACTCCAACATCTTTGAGCTTTACGATAATTTCCTGATTACGACTTCCGCAATCCACCGTCACTACTAATTTCACCCCCAGCTCTTGCGCCCGCTCGACCGCTTTTGCGCTCATGCCATATCCGTCCGTAAAACGATTCGGTAACATAATCTCCGCAACCTCCAGCCCAGCCAACTTTAATGCATCATGCATTACTACGCTCGCAGTTACGCCATCCACATCATAATCGCCATAAATCAGCACTTTCTCCCCCTGTTCTCGCGCCACTCTCAAACGTTCAACCGCTTTTGCCATATCCGGCATCAATTCCGGCTCAATCGACTCTTCATATTTTGGACACAAAAAATCCTTCTTGATCTCCCGCACCCGCAAAAGTTCTTCAAAAATCCTACTCACGTTCAACCAATCGTCTTTTCCTGACGATTAGTTTTTGACATCTGTTGCGATTTAATCACCATGCTCTGTAGCTCCTTTAACAACGGAAACTGCTTATTCATCTGATAGATTTTCGTATTCCCTTTTTGTGTTACGATCAAAAAATTCCCACGCTCCAAGCGCTGTAGCTCGCGCTGAATATTGCCTGGGTCCTCCTTAATCAGTTTCGATAGAGCCCGAACATGCGTCTTAAAATCTGGATATTTCGCAAACACCACGACAATTTTCCGTCGCACCCTCGAAGTAATAAAAATATCTAACATTTTACCTCTCTTATTCTCCCTCCATTATATCCCCCACACCCCATTTTCACAAGTATTTTTTACAACAAATAATCGAAATTACCCTAGCCAAAGACTAGGGTAACGCAACAATAATATATACGCCCCACTTTTACTTCGTTTTGCCCCTAATGCACCTCTCCATACTCTTTTGGCTTCTGCCTGAAAAGATAAATCTTGCCCAAAATCCCCATTGGCAACGCAAAAGTCCCCAAAAGTTCTTCCACATGCCCCCGAAAACCTTGTTTAAAATTGTAAACTCCATCCCCTTCGACCGGCCGGACGCCATAAAAATTATACCGTTTGCATCCAGTTTTCAAGGCTTCTTGAATCATTTCCCATTGCATTAAATGTGCTCCACCGTATTTCTGATACTTCCGCACCGATCCGCTATAAAGATAGATCAATTCTTTTCCGTCGTTAATAAACATCCCCGCCGCCAGCGGTATCCATTCCCCCTCCACTCCGCCAGCCTTTTCGGCCGGCAACTCCGCAACCATAAACTTTACTTGCTCGCCAAAATGCTTCTTGATCGACCGATAATACGCTAATTGCGGATCCTGAAAGCCATGTCGCTCCCCCGCCTCCGCCGTAATTTGCTTCAAAATCGGCAATTCATCAAGCCCCAGCTGGCGAATCCGCACCCCCTCCCGCTTCGCTCGCCGAATCCGCTGACGATGATCAGTTCGAAAATCGCGAAACAACCCTTCAGCCGTCACTAATTCGCGCCCTCCTTTTAGCTCTAAGACATATTGCCACTTTACTTGTCCAACTTCACCCAAATATTTATACCCTATTTTTTCCAGCTCTGCCTTGACATCCAAATGATCTTTCCCTGGCAAAACATTATTTTTCCTGTCTCGTGGCCTTGCCTCAATATTCGGCGAAATTTCTAGGACAATCCCGCCCCGCCGTCGCACAAAATCTCGCGTCGCAGTGGTCAAAAACCGCAAAATTTCCTCCCGCGACAGGATCCTTTCCCCGATCACTTCAGCTTTTTGATCATAATTCATCAGCCAACCCCCCGGCACTTGAAAAATTTTCTGCCCCAGTCGCCAATTCCGAGCCGACAGCAAGCCCATCGCCAAAATCCGCCGTTTCCTGCCCTGACGCAATTCTTGCGGACTTTGTTTTATAACCACCCCGACCAGATACGCTTCTCGATTCAGTTCCTTATATCGTTCGTACATTTCCACCGTCTGCAAAAAACTCCGACTCTCAAACTCCGCCCCCCGAAATTCTATCTCGTCTAACTCCACAAATTCCATACCTTTATTATAACACACCCGTTCTCCTCTCTCTTATGCTATAATAATCCCATGTTTTTCGAGGTAATACCGACTGAAGTCTTCCGTCAAAACGGCGGGAGCTTGACTTATTCTTCCGATTTGCCACTCCAACCGGGACACCTCGTCCTTATTCCTTTGGGCAAAAAGACCATTCCTGGCCTCGTCCTCCGCCGTGTAAAGTCCGTCAATTTCCCTACCAAGCCCGTCGCCAAGCTTCTCAGTCCACTTCCCGTCCCTGCCCATATCCTAAAATCCATTCTCTGGCTTGCGAAGTATTATCTCACCCCGCTCCCTTCCGCCGCTAATTTATTCCTTCCGGCCGGAATAATGACCCGAAATTCCCTCAAATTGCTCTCTATACCTCCTGATAGCCACTCTAAAGCGTTTTCAACCAAAAGCGCCATAGGACAGCCATCTCAGCCAAAGTCTTCTAAATCCCCCCTCAAATCGCCTGAGGACGCAAATTACCTTAAATTGCCCCTCATTGATCTCAATCCAGCCCAGCGAAATGCGCTCAAAGCCCTCCAGAATACCCCTGGAAGCACGCGTCTTCTGCGTGGCGTTACTGGTAGCGGTAAAACCAATATTTACCTCCAAATGACCGCTGACGCCCTTCAGGCGCAAAAATCCGTCATTTTACTCGTTCCCGAGATCGCCCTCACCAGTCAATTAATCAAGATTTTTCGCGCCACCTTTGGTGATCGCGTCCAACTTATTCATTCTCAACAAACGCCAGCCGAACGTCGTTCCATCTGGATTAACCTCCTTCAGGCCACCACGAGATCAACTCATGATCCTGATCTCTCTGTAAATGAGCCTCTGATATTGATTGGTCCCCGTTCCGCCCTCCTTGCCCCCATCGCCAATCTCGGTCTAATCATCATCGACGAAGCCCACGAGAGCACTTATTACCAAGAAAATGTCCCACGCTACTCGAGTCTCCGGCTCGCCAGCTTTATCGCTCAAACCCTCAAAATCCCCTGTATCCAAGGCACTGCAACCCCCAATCTGGTCGATTTTCACCTCGCAAAAACCCGTCATGCCCTAGTCGAGCTACCCTTCAAAGCCAAAGCTACCGCCATTGATCCAGAAATTTCCCTCGTCGACCTTCGCAAACGCGAAAATTTCACCAAAAATCGCTATATTTCTGACCAATTATTGACAAAAATCTCCGAAAATATCCAGCTTAAACACCAAACGCTCATCTTTCATAATCGTCGTGGTTCCGCCCCGATCACCCTCTGTGAACAATGTGGCTGGCAAGCCCTCTGTCCAAATTGCTATCTTCCGCTTGCCCTTCATTCCGATTCATATGAGCTCAGCTGCCATGTTTGTGGTCATCTCGCCAAAGTCCCGACTAGTTGCCCCTCTTGTCATCATACTAGTGTGATTCACAAAGGCATTGGTACGAAGCTTCTTGAATCAGAGCTCAAAACCCTTTTTCCGAAAGCAAAGATTGCCCGCTTCGACGGCGACAACAAAAGGGGGGAAGATCTCGCCACGCTCTATCAATCCGTCAAATCCGGCGAACAAAACATCCTCATCGGGACCCAAACCCTAGCTCGCGGCCTCGATCTTCCCCACCTCGCGACCGTTGGCATTATCCAAGCCGACGCAGGGCTGGCCTTGCCCGATTTCGCGACCGAAGAGCGCACTTTTGAGCTCCTCACCCAAGTCATCGGTCGCGTCGGGCGCGGCCACCTCGCTAGCGCCAGCGTCATCCTCCAAACCTATCAGCCTGATCACCCAGTCATCCAAGCCTCTTTGACCGCAGACTTTGCTCGCTTTGCTCAATATTCTCTCCGTCAGCGTCAGCGCGGTCATCTCCCTCCTTTTACCTATCTCGCCAAACTCAAAATCACCTACAAAACCGAAAAAACTACGCTCAAAAAAATCCAACAAGTCTATCAAACTCTCTCTACCGATCCAAAACTTTCCCTTTCTCCACCAGCCCCCGCCTTCCATGAACGTACTAACCGTGGTTATACTTGGCAAATCATTATCAAATCGACCTCCCGCCAGCACCTCCTCGACGCCCTGCAACCTTTCTCGAATTTTCATATCGAGATCGACCCCCCTTCGCTCCTCTAGCTCATTTCTTTTTATCCTCGCCTAATCACCAAAAATAAGTTATAATATATATATGCAAAAAATCATTACTACGCCCGACCCGCGCCTGCGCACTCGTTCAGCCAAGGTAAACCAAATCACTGACGAAATCCAGGGCATTATTCATGACATGGTTGAAGCTTCCCTAGCTTGGGAAAAAGAGCATCCCTACGAGCTTTCCGCCGCTATGGCCGCTCCTCAGCTTGGTATTAATAAACGGATCATTATCGTCCGTGATGATTTTAATGACAAGGACAATAATTCCTTCACAGCGCTAATCAATCCCGAAGTTATCAAAACCGAAGGCAAAACCGAAGTTGACTACGAAGGCTGCCTCTCCGTCCCTACCGTCTATGGCAGAGTTGGTCGTCCACACAAAGCCCGCATTAAAGCTCGCCTCGCTGACGGACGAGACATACGCCTGAAAGCCACTGGTTATCTCGCTCGCACCCTTCTGCACGAAATTGACCATTTAAACGGCATTCTTTTTATCGATCATATCAAAGACGATCCAAACGCTTTCTTCCGCCTCGACGAAAATGGCGATATGCAACCCCTTGACTACGTTACTGAAGTTCAAAACAACCCTAATCTTTTCCCAGAAGGTGAAGATGCCTAAAATAATTTTCTTTGGCAATGGCCCGCTTGCCGATTTTACAAAAGCTGTTCTCGCCGAGCGTTGCGAAATCATTTTTCACGCCCGGACCAAAAATGACCTTACTAGGGCTGCCGAGCTTAAACGCGCAACTCCCGAAGCGTACGGCGTACTAGCTTCTTTTGGCGTCATGATCAAGCCAGATTTTCTCGACCTTTTCGAGCCCGAAGGTATCCTCAATCTTCACCCTTCGAAACTTCCCGCTTATCGTGGCGCTTCGCCCATCGAATCGGCTATTTTAGCGGGAGATTGCGATTTTAGCTATTCAATCATGAAACTAGTTCGCGCTATGGACGCCGGTCCACTTTATCACCAAGCCACTCTCAAAAATTTACCGCTTGACAAGTCTATAATCTACCAAAAACTTGCCACTGCGGGCGCCGAATGGCTCGTCGAAAATCTTGACCATCTACCTGAGCCCGTTCCCCAAAATGATCAAGAAGCCACCTTCACCACCAAACTCGACAAAAGCATGAGCTTCCTACAGCCCGATCAATACCCTGCTAAAACTATTTTACGCCAAATCGTCGCTTATCAAGGCTTCCCAAAGCCAAAATATAAATTTTTCGATAAAGTCTGTATTATTCATAAAGCGCACATCCTTCGCGTAACCGATATTCTCTGCGAAGCTGCCGGTTTGGAAGGTAAAAACAGCGATCCGATCCTACTCAAATGCGCCGATCGCAATTTTGTTGCCATCGACGAACTCCAACCCGAAGGCAAGAAACCCATGTCTGCCACCGCTTTTGTTAACGGTTATGCCAAAAATCGACCAAAACGCTAATTATTAGCATCTTCATGAAAGAAATTCGACTAATTTACCCCAAAATTTTCTGGCGCTCGCGAAGCAACTCTTGCTTGAAATTCTGAAAAATCCCATTCACGATTTCCCGAAAATTTGGCACAAATCGCTCCAACCATTTCGCTGCTTCTACTGGCTCCGCAATCTGCTCAAATTGCAAAAGTTGCTCATCAGTCAAATACGCCCCAACACTCTGCCCAACACGCACCTCAAGCTCTTCCTGCGCATGCTCCATAAATGCTCGCTTCTGCGCCATAGGCATCTGCGCTAAGCCTACTTCCTGCATAAACTGCTCATCAACTTGTACCATTTCCCTCCTTTATTATTTTCATTATACCACAAGCACTACAATAAAATGCTCAATTCTCTACTGCTTGCATTTTTCAGCCCGAAACTTTTATACTACTACAATGCAACCAACATCTTCTACTTCTAGTTCATCCCACAGAGTTGTTTTATCAGACAATTCCAACTTGTCCAAACGCGAATACTCCGCTGCTCAAATTCTTAGTGATTATTTTCACAGCAATGTATATTGTCTAAAATGTTCAAAACATAAAACACCGGACTTCTGTATCGAAAATATCGTTTGGGAGCTCAAAACTCCAACCAGCAACGGCAAATACACTATCGAACACGCTCTCAAAGCAGCCATCAAGCAATCTTCCAACATTATCATCGATTCACGCTATTCCAAAATGCATCAAAAACGATTTATCCGACAAGTCACTTATCACGCAAAACAACTCAAACATAAGCCACAACGCCTGTTACTTGTAACTCAGGACGGAAAAATCCTTGTCATTATCTAAAATTCATGCTAAACTCAAAACATAAGTCGTGACAAGACGTATCATGTCTTTCACCAGGTCCGTCAGGCAGCGTCGTAATACGCAGGTGCGGGGCCAAAAATAGAGTCGCCAAAGGCGACTCTATTTTTTTCGAGGCTAACAATTTCACCCGCCCTGCGGCGGCGCGGCAAGCCGCGCTAGGTCTCGTCTTGCTTTAAATTTTATCCCTCGCTTTCCCGACGCACACCAAACTCTTTCCATGCTCAAAATTTCTCGCGGCAAGCCGCGCAAGTTTTTTATTATATGCGCGTGGCATAGCCACGGGATCATAATTTTATTTCCTTTTGTTTTTGACTGCTGGACCTCGGGTGGCTAAAGCCAACCCTTCGGTCCACAGACCCCGCTCCTACTCTCTCCAACCCGAAACAACCTACCTCAGCCCCTCACCCACTCCTCTTTACCCTAGAAATAGCACCCTTTCGGGTGCTATTTCTCACTTAGTGGTTTTTTGGGTATTATTCTGTCGTTGTGCCACTGCTTGCTATCGTCATGCAGCGGACGGGGAAAGCAT
>CAYTPD010000013.1:0-19734 GCA_964439975.1 uncultured Candidatus Saccharibacteria bacterium | reverse complement strand
AAAATTGCATAGTATTTTACAAATCCTCTCTATCACGATCCTATGTGCGGAGCGGGTATGTCAACTTAGACTATGAGACTTTGAGGTTTGCTGGTGTCAATGGCTGTGGTTGGTCGAGGTTGTCTCGACGGGAAACTGTCGATACCTACATCTTTGATATGAATAATCACGGGATTGGTCCATCCAATCAGTTTAATCGCTATGGTGCTTTTTCCGTCAAGCTAGACAAAGATTATATTCTTTCTTCCACGATTCTATGTGCGGAGCGGGATGATTAATCCATTTTATTTGATCTTGCGATTATCGGGTGTTTCTGGTTATGCTTGGTCGCAGGTTGCTTTCACTGAAGCTGACAAGGCTTATTATCTTGATTTTGACACTGGACATCAATCAATAATTTATCCGCAGTCTAAGAATTTTAGATTTTTTGCTTTTCCCGTTTGATATGAACCAAATAGCTCTCTTTCACAATTCTATGTGCGGAGCGGGCGCTTCGATCTCAACTATGGTACTTTGAGGAACGCTGGCCTCAACACTTACGGCTGGTTGAGGTTAGCTCAATCGGAGACAGACTACGCTTGCTTCTTTCACATGACTAATCAGGGGGTCTACCCGTTTGGTCACACCACTCGTTATGATGCTTTCCACGTCTTTGAAATACTTATCTCTCCTAATTATCCTATGTGCGGAGCGGGTATATTGATATAAGACATTCTACTATTGAAGTTAACGGATTCAATAGCTATGTTTGGTCAGGTTTATCCGCTACTGAGACTTGGCTAGCTGATAACCTTGTTATGAGCAATAAAAAAGTTACAGCTTCTTTTGTTAGTAATCGATCTGATGCTTTCCCCGTCCTAAATTCTTGCCTTTCTCCAACAATCCTATGTGCGGAGCGGGTGGGTTAACTTGCACCATGCTGCTTTGAGATATGCGGGTCTTAATTCTTATGCTTGGTCAGGACTAGGTCATCCAGAGACTGGTACTTATAACCTGTATTTGAATGATCATGAGGTCTCGCTAGCTGTTCACTACAATCGTGACTATGCTTTCCCGGTCCAGGATTTTTGCTTCTCCCTCTACTATCCTATGTGCGGAGCGGGTATCTAAATTTGGATTATTTGACTCTCCGCAATACGGGCGGAAATGGTTATGTCTGGTCCAACTTGGTGATCGATAATAGAAATGCGCGCTATCTTAGCTTTGGCAATGAAGCTTCTAGTCCATCTGATAGTTTTGTAACGTATAATGCTTTCCCCGTCGTAATGGTGGGCCAAAATGGCGGTGGGTCAAAATTACAACATTTTCTGGAAAACTCTATTGCTTTTCTTCCCTTCTTCCCCTATAATTAAGATACGAATTGGTGGTGAATTCGGAGGAAATATCTTTTACAGAAAGTCAATAGCATAAAGATGGATTTATGCTTGAAAAAATGACTTAAATGTGTTTAAAGATAGGGCCGTGAATTTGGTTAAAACAGATTGTGAGGGTTTTCACAATCTGGGGAGGGTAGTGTTGCTAGGTGAATCTGTCAATAAAATTCACAAGGAAAGGCTTGTGCTTTAAAAATTGGCGGATTTTTTGATTTATATTTAACTTCATTATCTAACATTGATTTTAAAGGGTTATTTTGAATTCTTATTTGAATTTTCATTTGAACTCTAATCTGAACTGTGGTCTCAGCTCTGATTTGAATTCTAATTTGAGCTATAGCATTGAACTATAATATCGAACTATAGCATTTAACTTTGGCATCGAGTTGCGCTATTGAATTGTGGCTTGGCTAATGGATGACCGAGATATCACTAAAGCATGACCTAGATATAACCAAAGCATGGTTAGGGAATAATCAAAAAACGTATGATATTGTTGCGATATCATACGGGTTTTAGTTTTGGTTTGGGTTCAATTTGGTGAGGTTTGGGCTAGTGTTTGCGCTAGTGTTTGCGCTTGAGGCGGTTTAGCCAGCGGAAGAATTGGTAGATTTTGTAGCGAAGGGGGCGCAAGGGAAGATCGTAAGTGCCGGCATAGTCGATTTGGTGGCCTCCGAAGGATTTTTTGAATGCGGTAAAGCCGTACCAGGGGTGATTGGGGTCGGTGGAGGTCGTAATACCCCAGAAATCATAGGTGTGAGAGCCGGATTTTTTGGCGTCTAGGATGGATTGGATGACGATGGTCGAGCCGGCAGACAGTTTGCGGTGTTCGTAATCGGCTGCGGCATGAGCGTAATATCGGGTGCCAGCATAGTCATAAATAAGAGCTGCGGCGATTGGTTGTTTATCGAGTTCGGCGATGTAAAGGGTGGCGAAATCACCTTTGAGCTGGTTTTTTAGGTGTAATGCGGTTTGAGCCGTGAAATGGTTTTTTTCGGTTACTTGTTTGAGAAGATCGGTTAAGATTGTAATGTCTTCGGGGTTTTTCGAGCGATGTATAGAGACGCCTTTTTTAGGGCTGACTCGCCAGAGACGACGTTTTTCCTTTTGGATATGGTCGAGAAGGCTTTCTTCTGGGACTGTGAGATCAAGAACCCAAGTGTGAGCTGGGTCAATATCATGCGACTTTTGTAGACGATTAGCGTGAATCGTGGAGCTATCGAGGGGGAAAGTGGGTTCAATTCGAATGAAGAATGATTTTGTTTGGTGGGCAAGCTTTTGTAGCCCAGAGAGAGCTTCGGGGAGGGAATTGGGAGATCGTAGCGTCGGGCCGTAGGGGCAGAAAAGGTAGTTGCCGAAAGGAGTGGATTTTAAAATGGCGAGGGCAGAATATTCTTTTTCTTCTAAACGGAAAGTTTTGTTTTGTTCAAGATGTTCATATTTTTCCCAATTTGTCGATTGTAAAAAGTGTTCTGACATAGGGATATTATAGCATTTTTCTGGCTTCTAAGGGAAAGTATTACATAAAAAATAGGGGCGTCATGGTGACGCCCCGGCATTATACGTGCGCTGTTCTTCCGTTAAACTGCATACTTCCGTTCGTACAGTAGGTACTGTAGGTTGTTACATGTATTGACTCTATTATTCTTCTATTTTCCTTCTATTTTGTTCTTTTGATACAGTTGTTTAGCTGTCCTCTGAATATTGGTAGGGGTATAGAAGTAGGTGCGCGTATACAATGCGTGTTAGC
Source organism: uncultured Candidatus Saccharibacteria bacterium (assembly GCA_964439975.1). Lineage (GTDB taxonomy): Bacteria > Patescibacteriota > Saccharimonadia > Saccharimonadales > Saccharimonadaceae > Nanosyncoccus. The sequence goes on along the minus strand of CAYTPD010000013.1, from coordinate 16,611 downwards.
TTCGTGAAGAGGATATTCTTGCCGAGCGAATAGTTTAATATACACGGGCTAACTTCCTCCTTTCGGATGGCTACGGTTAAGCTAGTTAAAAAACTAGCAAGCTACGACTTTGACAAATTAGGTGTTTGGAGCTTAACATTGTTCTGTATCGTTATGCTTTATGTTTGGGGTTTCATGCATTTGATTATTTCGTCTCCATATAGTGGCTATATAAGTGAAGAATAAGCCCCAAAACTTGGCTGTTGAATACCAAGATGCCTTAACTGAACCTAATTGTCAAAGTATGGGTTAAGTTTAGCATCTGAAAAATACTCTGTCAACCCCTATTTTATAGGGGTGCGGGGAGAAATATCGAGAGAATAGGGGTCGGTCGGAGCGATGCCAGAGAGAATTTCATAATATGCAGCTGCGCCGACCATGGCGGCATTGTCGCCGGTGAATTTTGGGTCAGGGAAGAAGATTTTTGGCGTGGTTTGGGTTTTAAGGGCATTTTTGAAGCGTTTGAGGGCCTTTTGTCGCAGGAGCTGGTTCGCACTCACTCCGCCGGCAAAAACGAGCGAGCGGGTCTCTGGATGGTCTTCTAGAGCATTTTGGAGTTTTTCGAGCAAAATGTCGCAGGCGGTCGCTTCGAAGGACGCCGCAAAATCGGCTTTCTGAGCGTCAGAGAGGTGTTCTTTAAGCTCATAGGAGGGGGTGGTGATAGGGAGACCGCAAGCAGATTGGACGGCGCGGAGAACCGCTGTTTTGAGCCCAGAAAAGGAAAAATCGTAACCTTGGACTTTGGGATGCGGGAGATGATAAGCGGTTTGGTTGCCTTTTTTTGCGCAGCGGGCGATTGCTGGGCCTCCAGGATAGGGAAGACCGAGGATTTTGGAGACTTTGTCGAAACATTCACCGACTGCATCGTCGCGGGTTGTGCCAATGATCTGGAATTGGTTATGGTTAGGCATGTAGATGATTTGAGTGTGGCCGCCAGAAATTACTAGGGCGAGTAAGGGGAAGGCAGGCTCTGGGGTATTAAGCCAGTTGGCATAGATGTGGGATTTAAGATGGTGAATGGGGTAAAGGGGCTTTTGCCAGAGGATTGCTAGCATTCGGGCGGTCAATATGCCAATCATTAGCGAGCCCATGAGTCCAGGAGTGTGAGTTACGGCGATAGCGTCAATATCAGCGTCGGGAGAGGCATTTTGGGAGATTTTAGGGTGAAATTGGGGATTTTGGGTAAGAAAATTGGCACTGTATTTTGTAATGCCGGCAGTTAGGAGGGCTTGGTGAACGACAGGGAGAATCGCTTCGAGATGTGAGCGTGCCGCAACTTCGGGAATGACGCCACCGTACGCCGCGAAGAGGTCGATTTGCGAGACGACAACATTGCTCAAAATATGAACGCCGTCTTCGATTATGGCAGCTGCGGTTTCGTCGCAAGAAGATTCAATAGCTAGGATTTTCATTGGGTTATTATACCATGTATGGAGGATTTGCGCTAGGAAAGAGAGGGGATATAGTCGATGGATTAGTTGATGGAAATTTTCGATAAATTTACGTTAGTTTTTGGACGCAGTGAGGTGAGCCATGGTTTCGATAGTAAGGAGGATGTCTTGGGGTGTGCTACCGCGCGAGAGGTCGGAGACAGGGTAGGCAAAACCTTGGAGGATTGGGCCGGCGACCGTGTATTGGCCGATTTGCTCAAAGGCTTTATAGAGGAGGTTGCCAGAGTTTAGATCGGGAGCGATCAGGACATTAGCTTGGCCAGCGACAGGAGAGTCGGGGAATTTTTTGGCACCGATGAGTGGGTTTATGGCGGCGTCGAGTTGCATTTCGCCGTCTAGATAGAATTCAGAGTGAAAGTTTTGTGCTTCTGTATGAAAAAGTTGGACAATATTCTGAATAGATGTTATGGTTTCGTCATGTCCGCCACTCCCCTGAGTAGAAAAGGAGAGAAGAGCGATACGGGGAGCTTCGGTAAGAATAGTTTGGGCGCTTTGTACGGTTTGGAGGATGATTTCAAGGAATTGGGTCGAGGTAGGGTGTTTGCAGGTGGCCATGTCGGCGAGAAGATAAGTCTTGGGATCAGAGCGGTTCTTGTCGGGGGAAAGGTCGGGGCTTTGCATGACGGCGAGACCGGAAAAAGTCGAATAAGTCTTAGGGAAGACAGGCGCGTCGGAGAAAAGGGGCTCAAATTCAGCAGGGAGAGCTTGCATACCAAAGGCACCGCGACAGGCAAGAATTACATCGCGAGAGGAATACTCAATTCCAGCGATGAGCGCGTCGGCTTCATGGGCTTTTACGAGGGCGCAGGCGGTGGATAGGTTAGGGGCTGGGAGTGCGCTGAGCGGAGGCAGATTGGACTGGCTGGGGCGCTTGGTCTCGTAAAGAGCTAATGCTTGTTGTATATTGGGGTGACTTAGTTCGGGAAAAACAATCTTCATGAGGGAATTGTATCATATTCAAGGGTGTCGTTGAGGGCTAAAAGTGGTATAATAGAGGTATGAACGATTTTGGATATTTGGAGCAAGGAACGGTTTATCTTGATGCAGCGTGCCAGGGCTTGCGACCGGAACCAGTTGTACAAGCGTTAGAAGATTATTATTTTAAACACAATTCTTGTGGTGAAAGAGTGAAATATCCTTGGGGGGAGAAGACGGATGAATTGGTTGAGGAAACGCGACGAAAAGTCTTAAAATTGTTGAAATTAAAGGGGAAAGAGTATTTTGTCTCGTTTACGCTCAATACGACGTATGGAATTAACTTAATCTTGAATGAGTTGAAGGCGGAGGTCGTAAAAAAAATTGTTACGAGTGAGATAGAACATAATTCGCCGTTTTTAGCAACAATTGCTTTAGCGAAGAGATTGGGAGTGCCGAGAGTAGTTCTCAAGAGGCAAGAAACTGGGGAATTGATCTATGCTCCAGGGGATTTTCGGGATGCAGTTGTGGTCGTCAATTGTGCTTCGAACTTTGATGGACGCCAGATGAAAAATTTGGCGTCGGTTGTTAAGCAGGTGCATAAGGAAGGCGGGATTATTATCATCGATGCGGCGCAGGCGATGGCGCATCACCATGAGATTTTGGAAAAAATTGAGGCTGATGCGATTTGTTTCTCGGCGCATAAGATGTATGCGCCGTCGTTGGGTGTGATTGTTGCACGGAGAGACTTGGTGCCAAAATTAAACCAGACTTTCATTGGGGGCGGAATGGTTGATGACGTATTTCTTGATCGTTATCTGTTGAGTGCAGAGGGAAATAAGGATCATATACATACGATTTTTGAGGCGGGTCTGCAAGCTTGGGGCGAGATTATTGCCCTGGGTAAGGCGATTGATTGGTTAAAAAAGCGTACGAAGGCGGACAAAGAGCGTTTGGAGGCTTGTACGCGAGAGTTGGATGAATTTTTACGGGGGAAAGATAAGGTAAAAATGATTGGGCAGGAGATGAACCCAACCATGAGTTTTTACATCGAAGGTATGGATTCGCATCTTTTGGGGTCGGCGTTGGGCCAGGAAGGAATTATGGCGCGAACAGGGTATTTTTGCGCCCACTATTATTTGGATAAAGTTTGCCATTATCCGGCGCTAGTAAGGTTTTCTTTGAGCTATGCAACAAGCTTGGAAGATATCGAAAAAGTTAAGCACGCTTTGCGCAAAATATAACCATTGACATTTTCAAACATGTGTGCTACAATAGAGGTATAAGGGGTGTTTTCGGCAGTGAGTGGGTGATTTGCTGAAAATACTAAAAATAAAAAAATAACAAAAATCGCAAGCGGAAAACAAAAATGCAAGAACAAAATCCACCAACAACAAATACTAATGATAGCGTGGCGCAGAAAGGTAATCTAGCAACTCAGGCGCACGTGAGTGTTACGGCGAGTACTCAGCCGGGTGTCGCGCCAAAGGTTACGACGACGGTTGCGTCGGCGGAGGATTTTGTGCGAAAAATTGGCGAAAAGGTTCAGCGTTCGGAGAATATTTTGGTGGCTTTGTCGCGGAATCCGTCGGTGGATGAGATGGCGGCGGCGATTGGTTTGACGATGTTTTTGGATGATTTCCAGAAGCATACGACGGCGATTTATTCGGGTAAAACCCCGGATGCGTTGGAGTTTTTGCGACCAGAGAGCACTTTTGAGTCGAATACCGCGAGTTTGCAAGATTTTATCATTGCGTTATCGAAAGACAAGGCAGATCACTTACGCTATAAACTTGAGGGGGATTTCGTCAAGGTGTTTATTACGCCGTATAAGACGACGATTACGGAAAAAGATTTGGAATTTTCGCGAGGGGATTATAATGTTGACCTTGTCATTGCGTTGAATGTGCCGACTGCGACAGATTTGGATCAAGCCTTAAGTGAGCACGGACGAATCATGCATGATGCGACGACAGTGGACATTACGACGGGATCGCCGGGGAGATTTGGTGAGATTGAATGGAGCGACGGGACGGCGAGTTCTGTATCGGAAATGGTAGCGAATTTGATTTTTGGCTTGCAGCCAGAGGATGCGACGCTCAGTGCAGATATTGCGACGGCGCTTTTGACGGGAATTGTGGCGGCGACGGAGCGTTTTTCGAACGATCGGACTAGCGCGACGACTTTGAATTTAGCTTCGAAGCTAATGTCGCTTGGGGCGGATCAGCAGTTGATTTCGGCGCATGTTATGGACAATGTGCCAGTTTCGACTAAGATGACGGGCGGAAAATTAGATCTTTCAAGTAAGCCGGATAAGACGAATTTGGCGGTCGATCATTCAGAAGATGAGGAGCGAAATTTGGGTACGTCGACTGCGCAGGGAGCGACGGCGACATCAGTAGCTCCGGCAGGACCGGCGATGGGGAATAATATGCTGAATCCGGCGATGCAAGCGGGGGCGCAGTTGGGGACGCAGCCGGGGATACAGCTTGGAGCACAACCGGGAATGCAGGCGGCAATGCAACCCGAGGTTCAGCCGATTGCACAGCAAGGAAATCAGGCGGAGGTTCAGCCAGCGACGCAGCCTAGTGTACAACCGGGTATGACGGCGATGCCAGGAATAGCATCGGAGCCGATGACAGGGGCGGGGGCTATGCAACCATCGCGAGGGTTTTTGAATTCGACGCCAGGGATAGATACGACGACGATTTTGGCGTCGCCAGAGCCACCGAAAGATTATGCGCAGATGATGGCAGAAGCTTTGGCTGAGGCAACACCAAATATGGATGGACCGATCGGGGGGTCGGCAGTGGCGGATGAAGCGTATACCGTGCCGAATGTTGAGGCGCCAGTGGAATTGCCACCAGAGAATGCGCCGACAGAGGTAGCACAGAATTTGCCGACGGCGGAACAACTTGGCGGACAACCAGTGCAAGAGAATGTCGTCTTGCCACCGCCCCCTGAGCCACCAGCGCCTGCGGGAGCGGAAATGGCGGGCGGAGTGCCGATTTTACCAGAAGTACAGACAGAGGTAGAGATGCCAGCTTTGCCTGAGCCGGCACCAGCGCCAGTGGATCCGCAAGCTAATCCGGGAGCTTTTCGAATTCCGGGCATGTAAAAATGATTCCAAAAAGTCAGTATAGCAATAATAAATTCGCGAGGTAAGAAAAGTAGTTGGTATGGTAGAGAAAAAGCATGCGGAATTGAATCTGGAAGGGTCGAGTCAGGTAGAGCTCGATCCTGAACAGATAAGGGCGAATCAAAGAGCGAAAGAGCGTCACTTAGGGGCGAGTGTACTGTCGGGGGCAGGTTTTCAGGAGCGTCAGGCGCAGATTGTTGATTCGTCTTTGGCGAAAGAGATGGCGCGAGGCGAGACTCTTTCGGGGAAAAACGGGGAACGGCGGAATTTGGCATACTTGACGCGGTTGGAGCGGATGATTGATCGGTATGGAACGGAGCTTGAGAGAAAACTTTGGGATGCGTCAGTCGAGAAATTGATCATTGCGCCGGAAGATATTGAAGAGGATTATTGGAAAACGCAGGAGCAGATTTTGCGCGATGAAGGGCGAGGACGGACAATAAGCGATGAGGAGAAAGCAGTTTATGCCCGAGAGGTCCAAAGACAACAACGGGAATCGTTGCATGATTGGGCGAATTATCTAGGCGATGAGGATGCGCCGTATCCGCTGTGGTTTAAAGTTTATGCTTGGGACGGAATGAGCAAGATGGGGGTGTTTGATAAGGAAAAGGGGGAGTTTAAGAAGCGGAATAAGCATACAGTTGCGCCGTATCCGAGGCTGAATGAGGCGGTTTTGGCTAAAGTTTATGAAGCCGTGGTTGACTTTTATAAATATAAGAATACTAAGGATAAGACCGCGGGCAAAACTGATGCTGAGGAACGGGACAAGCGTCTTGATGCGTTGGTTCAGTCGGGGAATTTTAATAAGATATACTCGAAATTTTTGTTAGAACAAAAAGTTTTGCCGAAAACGCCAGAGCGAACAGAGGATGTGCAAGGAGAATGGGTGGAGTATTTGCCGGGTCAGGAGGAAGAATTGGCAATTGCGGCGGAAGGTACACCTTGGTGCGTAGTAGCGTCGACAGTTGGACGGGATTACTTGAACTATGGTAGACATGTAGCTGATGACGGAGATGCGGGCTGGGATGACGATTATGATGATGAATATTATGAAAATGATGATCAGTGGCAGAATGGCGCTAAATTTATTCTCTTTCACCTAAAAGATCCAGAAACGCAGGTCTTGGCGGATAGTGCTTGCGCATCGATACGGTTGGGATGTGATGGTAAAGTTGCTGAAATCTCGGGACTGAATGAAGGGTAGGCTTTGGAGGATTCTTTGGTACCGATCGTGGAAGAAAAAGTCAAATCTTTACCTGGAGGTCAGCACTTCCTCGATGCGTTTCGTGATAAAAAGAAGTTGATTGCGCTGGATCGAAAGATGTCAGCCGGGGAGGAATTGACTGTGGAGGATGTTAGTTTTATTTTCGAGCGAGAGGGTAAAATTCATAGATTGAATACATATACTATTGATCCGAGAATGAATGAATTACGCTATAAAGCGCTTAATCAAGGGGCGGACTTGAGTAAAAAAGATCTAATTAAGCTTGCGAAGGATTATGGTCGGGAAAATGGTGGTGCATTTTCAATATATCATTCATTACGAGAGCGTGGACTGAGCGATGCGGAGATTTTTTGTGACTTGGATGTTCAAGCCGAATCTATTGCGCAATCTTTGGATCTCGCGAAGGTATATGACGTGGATTTGCGAGTTGTAGCAAAGGAATTTTCAGTTGGTGAGATACTAAAAGAAGCTGCTTCTTTGGAGAAAAATGGGTTCTCCGTGGCGGAATTGATTAATGAGGCAAAGGTGAATTATTTATATGATAGAAAGTTGCCGATTGAGGATATTCGACGCTATGTTGAACAGGGGGCTTCTCTGGATAGGATTATTTCCGCTCTTACTCCTCACTATGCTTTAAGTTTGATACCAGAATTAATGAAATTAGGTATGAGCCATGAGACTCTGAAGGGGTTGGCATCGTACAGAGTGCTTTATTTGCCCGACAAAAGTTTTGTCAGAGATACTTATCGTGACAGGGAGAGATATTATAAAGAAGTTGCTAAGACTACATCTGTCTTAGCGTCAATGTATATCAATGGCTTGTCTCTTGATGAGATAGTTGATGGATACACTCGGGATCGACAAGGTCAGAATGTTTTTTAGTAGGGAATGGGATGAAAATGATGAGGAGGATCAGATTGTACGTGAACGGCAATTAAAAGATTATAATCGACGAGTTCTGGAGATGAATAATTTTTTGAGAAACGAGAAATTCACGCTGGAGCTCGATATTAAAGATCAGGGTGGAGAGGTCACGGAGGAGTTTAAGTCATGGATGAACGACTACTCTTATTTGACAAACCTAGAGGTATAAGTTCTTTTGGACTGGTCGCGCGAGTGCGACGCAAGTTGTCGGAAGAAGCAGGATATGTCGAAGTGAAAGGCAAGGATGGCATAATTCGGCGGAAAAGAAAAAAGGTCAAGGTTGGTCATACGGGGACGTTAGATCCGTTTGCGACTGGGCTAATGATTTTGCTCGTCGGGAAGGGAACGAAGCGGGCAAATGAGTTTTTGAATCTGGATAAAGAATATATCGCAAGAGTGAAATTGGGGGCGAATTCGACAACGGGCGATCCAGAGGGTACAATAACCGAACAAGAAAATGCGAAAATCCCGAACAAAGAGGCTGTGGAAAAGGTTGTGGAAAAGATGGTTGGGGAAAACTGGCAGACAGTGCCGGCGTTTTCGGCAGTAAAAATAAATGGACAGAGAGCGTATAAGTTGGCGCGACAGGGAAAATCGGTCGAAATGCCAAAGCGAAAAGTCAAGATTTATGAACTCGAAATTTTGGAGTATGGCTGGCCAGATTTAACTATACGATGCAAGGTCTCAAGCGGGACGTATATTCGAGCTTTGGGGGAAGATATCGGGAAGGCTCTGGGGATGGGGGCGTATTTAACGGAGTTGAGACGGACGCAAATTGGGGATTTTCGGATCGAACAGGCAATGAGTTTGGATGAATTCGAGGGAAAATAGGGGTTGTAGGGGTGGGGGAAGTGTGCTATAATTCGGATATATGATTACAAGAGAGAAAAAAGCTGAGGCGATGAGTAAGTTGGCTCGTAGCGAGAAGGACGTGGGTTCGCCAGAGGTGCAGGTGTCGATTTTGACGGCGCGGATCAAGGAAGTGACTGAGCATGTCAAAGAGAACAAGCATGATTATATGGCGAAGCGGGGTCTGATGCAGATGGTTGGTCAGCGCAAGAAGTTGCTGAAATATCTGGAGCGAACGGACTTTGACCTATATAAAAAGACAATCGCGGAGTTAGGCTTGCGTAAGTAGGTTGGACTTTGGAGCTATGAAGACCCTTCGGATTTGTGGGGTCTTTTTGGTTTTTGGGTGGGACTGAGCTTGGCTTTTGGCTTGGGGTTGAATTTGGTTTTTTGGCTTGGGGTTGAGCTTGGCTTTTGAGTGCGACTGAGCTTGGTTTTTGGTTGGGGTTTTGATCTCTGACGAGCTGGGTGGGGATTTGGAAATTTGGCTAAATGGGTGTGGTATAATGAGCGAGGTGGGGACAATAATAATATAGTTTTTCAAAAGGGAAGACGGCAGATAATGGATGCCTTGCGGGGCGAGATCTGAGCATTGGTTTCAGGATTCATTATCTGAGGTTTTCCCGAGAAAGGAAGAAATGGACATAATTAATCCAAGCGGTAAGCAGACTTTGAAGGTTTCGACGGAACTTTGTGGTAGAGAATTGACGCTTGAGGTAAATCGAGTTGGATTTCGATCGACGGCAAGCGTTTTGGCTACTTATGGCGATACGGTCGTCTTGGGGTCAGTTGTGGTCGGGAAGCGACCGGTTGTGCAGGATTTTTTCCCGTTGTCAGTGGATTATGAGGAAAAGTTTTACGCTGCAGGGAAGATTTCGGGTTCGAAATTTATTAAGCGCGAGGGGAAACCGGCGGATGAGGCGGTCTTGGTCGGGAGATTGATTGATCGACCAATTCGACCACTGTTTCCGAAAGGGTATCGACAAGAAGTACAGGTCGTCACGACGGTTTTGTCAATGGATCCAAGTTTTCGTCCGGACATGGTAGCGATGATCGCCGCATCAAGCGCTTTGATGCTTTCGGGAACTCCGTTTGATGGACCAGTCGCGGGATTGAGGATCGGACGTATTAATGGAGAATTCAAAGCCTTTTTGACGCCGGAAGAGCGAGAACAAAGTATTATGGATTTGGTTGTCGCATGCAAAGATGGAAAAGTCATGATGGTTGAGGCGGGGGCAGATGAGGTCCCTGAGGCAATGATTGTCGAAGCGATGCATTGGGCGGTTAAGGAAGTGCAACCGGCGCTGGATTTGCAACGGGGATTAGCCGAGAAAGTAAAACCAGAAAAACAGGAATATGAATTGGTTTTGCCGGATGAGGAAGTTCGCGCTAAAGTCGGAGAATGGTATGAAGCGCACGCGGGGGATGAAGTGCGAGGGAATGTCTTGGAACGACAGAATATGATTGCTACGCTAAAGGAGGAAATGAATGCGGAGTTTGCGGCTGAGCTGGGTGAAGGGGCGACCGAAGAGGAGAAAATAGCAGATTATGCTGAGCGGATGCAAGCGGAATATGAGCAGGCGTTTGATCTTGCTGTGCATGCGCAGGTCCGACGAGGGATTATTGAGGACGGGGTACGACCGGATGGACGGAAACTGGACGAAGTGCGACCATTGTCGAGCCAAGTGGGCATTCTGCCGAGGACGCATGGTTCGTCGTTGTTTACGCGGGGATTGACGCAGGCGATGAATATCGTGACTTTAGCGCCACTCAGCTTTGCGCAGGTTGTCGATACGATGGAAGTCACGGATGGAAAGCGACGTTATATGCACCATTATAATGCGCCGAGCTATACGGTGGGAGAGCCGGGGCGAATGGGTTCACCAGGGCGACGCGAGATTGGGCATGGTTATCTGGCGGAACGCGCATTATTGCCGATGTTGCCGAGTGAGGAAGATTTTCCTTATGCGATTCGAAGCGTGACTGAGATTATGTCACAGAACGGGTCGACTTCGATGGCAGCGACTTGTTCGAGTTGTATGGCGTTGATGGACGCAGGGGTGCCAATAAAGCGACCAGTCAGTGGGGTTGCTATGGGGTTAATGATGAATGTTCCAACTGGGCAGGAAATTACCGCAGAGGATGTTGATAAAGCTTATGTCTTAACGGATTTAATGGACGCGGAAGACTTTGCGGGCGATATGGATTTTAAAGTGACTGGGACGACGGAGGGAATTACGGCGTTACAGATGGATATGAAGGTGCATGGTTTGCCAGTCGATATTCTCGAGCGAGCAATTGAACAGTCTCATGCAGGGCGAATGCATATTCTTGAGCATATGTTGAGCGTTATTCCGGAGCCTAGAAAAGAAATTTCGGTCTACGCGCCAAAGATTGAAAAACTGATGGTTGAGCAGGATAAAATTGGTGCGATCATAGGCAAAGGCGGGGAAATGATTAATAAAATTACTGGTGAGACGGGGGCGATGGTCGACATTGATGATTCTGGGTTAGTTACGATTTCCGGTCAAGCAGAAGCGATTAAGAAGGCTACGGATTGGATTAAGAGCTTAATCGAGGAGCCGGAAGTTGGAAAAGTTTATGAGGGGACGGTTGCAACTATTAAAGATTTTGGGGCGTTTGTAACGATTTTGCCAGGAGTAGATGGAATGTTGCACGTGAGTCAGATTAGCGACAAACGGATCGCTAATGTTAGCGATGTCTTGAAAGTTGGACAGAAAGTCAAAGTAAAGCTAGTGGCGATTGATGATCGGGGAAGGTTGAGTCTGACGATGCGAGGAATAGGAGCGTAGATTGTCTCTCTTCTACTATCCTATGTGCGGAGCGGGTCCGTACACATATTTAAAGGATTGTTGGATGAAGTGGGGATGTATGGTTTTGTATGGTCAAATTTAGCGCAATCGGAAAACGCTAATGCTAATCGATTGACGGTTTTGTTGCAGGCAGTCGAGCCGTCTAAAAAGATTAGTCGGTATCTTGCTTTGCTCGTCCGTGCGTTTAGCAGGGATTCAAGAAAAATAAAAAAGTTAAAAAGAATATGCTATACTAGTAGTGTCTTACTCTTATAAAATCAGGTGCTTTGTTTTTTGTTATTGATTCGCTGAAAGCGGCATCGCATAGTAATCAATAGCAGAATGCGCCTGGTTACGAATAGGAGTAAGACACCTTGCGGTGTCGCTTTTTGTTACTAGGAAGTTGGCGTTTTTGGCAATTGATCTAGTCACTAAAGCTAGGGCTGTTGATGAGCTTTATAAAACAGCCGAGCTGGGCGATGTGCGGGAACATTGAAAATAGACCACAAGCATAAAAGAGGGTGAAGCTGGTGGGTCGGTTTTTGATGCGGAAAAATAAAAGTAAATTTGAGGCCTGCTAGTAATTTCGAGGTTGCTAAGGCGTAAGGAGTAAAGATGCGGGAGATAAAGTCCAAAAAGATTGTTGATATCGTGGGAAGTGGTAGTCTGGGAGGATTTATACTGTTGCTGTTTATGCTGTTGGTGCCGTGTGCGACGAAAAATGTCAGCGCGGAGGCTTCATCTATCTCGTCGAATGATCAATTAAGTATAGCTTTGTCGCCGAATGTAGATATGACGTTTTTGCCGGATGACGCTGGGGTTATTGAATTTGGAGAGGCTGATTTGCGAATTTCTGCCGGAATGAGAGATGGCTATACAGCTTATATTGCGCCATCTAGTGATTCGAGTAGTTTGGTTAATATAGAAGTGCCAGATGCAGAGATTAAGGCTACGGTAAATGATGCTATGCCCGATCAATTAGAGCAAAACACATGGGGGTTTGCATTGATTTCTGGAAATGAAACTGAAGTAAATGGTCGTGAGGAGATTTATCGCGGTTTGAAGTCGGAGGAGATGACTTTAACGCAAACTGAGGTTGCTTCGAATGATCATTATAAACTTAGTTTGGCGGCTAAGGTTGATAGTAAATTGCCGTCTGGTCAATATACTACAGAGTTTACAATTTCGGTGGTTCCTAACCCGCTGAAGGCTACTAACCTTAGCGATATGACTTACATGCAAGAAATGACTAGTACATTATGTCAGAACACACCAAGTTCGTCGGACTATCGAAATCCGGTTACGAAACGTTTGATTGATTTGCGTGATAAAAAGCAATATTGGGTGGCAAAATTAGCCGACGGCAATTGTTGGATGACACAGAACTTGGCACTCGATATTAATGCAGAGAAAGGCTTAACTAGTGCCGATACTGACCTCAACGGTATGCCAAACGGAACAGGCGACGAGACAGGACTAGTCGTATGGCGGAAAGGGAATACGGGAGTGGATACGTTAGGACAAGCGAAGGTGGCGCCGAGTAGTACGATCAATAATGTAAACCTTTCTGATTCTTTTACTGCAACTGGATCTGTTAACCTAGGTGATTGGGTATTAACAGTTCCAAAGCTTCAAAATAATTCTATTTGTAAAGTTCCAGATTTGTTTACCCTTTGTTATAATTTTGATAATGTTGTGCGGGTAGGAGAGGGGACAGACTACCCTAATGCAACTTATCAAGCACAAAAAGGTAGTTATAGATTTCGAGATGGACAAATTGCTAACGAAACTATACGAATCCAGACAGGTGGTTTAACGCAATGGTTTGATACAGACAATATTGTTACTGTAAATAAAGATGTCAGTGCATACGATCCGCATTATCTAATTGGAAACTATTATCAGTGGAACACGGCGACGGCAGGGAGCGGGGGAAACCTGATGAACGGAGAAGCGAGGGATTCAATTTGCCCAAGAGGTTGGAAAATACCTAATAATGGAAATGGTATAGCTCTATTATCTAAGTATGGCTTGAGCGATCGTGTTTATAATGGCGATTTTCACATGAGTGCGCCACCGTTATATTATCTACGTGGCGGAAAGATTGTGAACAGTCTTGTATTTGGCGCCGCTTCAATTGGTGGTTATTGGATAAGTGAATTAGTAAATATTTCTATTGCTGATAGCGCTAAGTTTTTAGCTATAAATTCAACTTCTGTTAACATCAGTGGGGCAGGTTATCGTTACGAGGGTTTTTCGGTTCGTTGTCTTGCGCGCTGAAAGTTTTATAAATTATTTTATCGTCTCAGACATAGGATTGTGCTAGAGGAGAATTTTATAGTATAATATAGGAGTGGCTCGGTAGCTCAATGGATAGAGCAGCTCCGTCCTAAGGAGAAGGTTGCGCGTTCGACTCGCGCCCGGGCTACCACAGATCCTGCTAATGACAGATAATTATTATGAACGTTAAATTGTTTTGGTGGAAAACGGAGCAAAAAGGAACTGAGATCTGTTGGATTAGGGAAAATTTGGGAAACTGAGAAAAATTGTGTATAATGGGGTATATGGCAAAACGGAGGTCAGCGCCGAAGAAAACGGCTAAAAAAGGAAAAAATACTCGGAGTACAAAGGCGCGCGCAAAGGAAGTTGTTGCGCCGGAGCATGAGTTGCCTGGGGGATTTTGGCGACAAATCATGGCGGTCTTGATGCTGGTGATTGCGGTGGTATTGATTTTTGGTTGGCTGGGTGACGGTGGGCCAGTGCTTGAGGCTGTGGATGGAGTTTTGACTGATTTGATCGGTTATGCTAAATATGCATTTCCGGTTTTGTTGGTTTGGTTGGCTGTGCAGATTTTTCGGAGCGATACGAATCGGATTCCGGTGGTGATGTGGATTGCTTCGGTTTTAATGGTGGTTTGGGTAGCAGGAATGGTTGACGGTTTGCCAGGAGAAGGTGGCAAAGAGGCTGGGGGATTATTGGGAAATTGGTTGAATGGGATTGTAACGGGCATTTTGGACCAGAGCGTCGCATTTATTATCTACATAGTCTTGATTTTTGTAACAGCGATGTTTATTTTGCAAACGAATCCGGTTACAGTCTTTCGAGCGATTGGTCGAGCGTTCCATACGGCGGAAAAGGATGAAACAAAGAAGGCGCGAGAGCTAGAAAATAAACCAGAAACAACCAAAACTAACGGTAGGGATGATCTTGGAACTGAGAAGAAAGCGGACCGAGGTTTGAAAGTTAATCTTGGTATGGCTGAGCCTATGGAGGCAGGTGAAAGTGAGCCGGAGCCAGTGAAAAAAGGATTGTTTGGTAAAAAATTGGGGAAAAAATCGGTGGCTGGAGCTACCATGGCGACGAAAATGGCTGCGCCTGGTATGATCGGGAAAAAGACTAAAGATGCTTCTGGCGGGGAAAATAAAAATAATAATGAGAAGCCAAAAGCCTTGGTTGCGGTTGATGACGCAAATTGGAAATTGCCACCGTTTTCGATTTTGAGCAATGAACAAACTAAGGCAAATCCGGGGAATTATAAGGAGAATGCGGAGATTATCAAATCGACTTTGGCAGATTTTGGAATAAATGTCGAAATGGATGGTGTCAATGTTGGACCGAGAATTACGCAATATACGATGCGGCCACCTTCTGGAGTGAGTCTGACGAAGATTACTTCGCATGATAAGGAGTTGGCCCTAAATTTAGCGGTTGAAGGACAGATTAGGATTGAGGCGCCAATCCCGGGTACGCGGCTGGTCGGAGTTGAAGTGCCAAACATAAAGGCAGCGAGTGTTGGACTTCGAAGTATCTTGGAGAGCAAGGAATGGACTAATGCAAAGGCACCGTTGTCGTTTGTGGCGGGGAAGGATATTTCTGGTAGGCCAGTAGTAGCAGATCTTGCGAAAATGCCTCACCTGTTGGTCGCGGGTACGACTGGTTCGGGTAAATCGGTCATGTCAAATACCTTGATTCTGTCGCTTTTATATCGAAATTCACCGAGCGATTTAAAGATGATTATGATTGATCCGAAACAAGTGGAAATGTCGCAATATGACGATATACCACATCTTTTGACGCCGATTATTACTTCGGTTGAGAAATCGTTATCGGCAATGAAATGGGCGGTAAATGAAATGGAACGGCGATATTCTTTGATGGCAAAAGAAAAGGTGAAGAAAATTGACGATTATAATGCGAAGATGGCGAATGGAGGGAAGATTGCGGTCAAAGATGCGGACGGAAATGAACAGGAACATGATGGTGGGAAAATGCCGTATATCGTAATTATCGTGGATGAGATGGCGGATTTGATGATGCAAGCGGGGAAGGATCTTGAGGCATTGATCGTTCGAATTGCGCAAAAAGGGCGCGCGGCGGGAATTCACTTGGTCCTAGCGACCCAGAGTCCGAAAGTACAAGTTATTACGGGTTTAATCAAAAGTAATGTGCCGGCAAGAATTACTTTTAAAGTTACGAATTTTACTGAGTCGAGTGTTGCGCTTGGGATGAGCGGGGCAGAAAAGTTGCTTGGTATGGGCGATATGATTATGTTAACAACTGAAATGGCAGGAAGACCAAGGCGAATTCAGAGTGCTTATGTTGACGATGCGGAGATTCTGGGTGTGACGGATTTCTTGCGAGAGCAGAGACCGCCGGATTATAATGATGATGTTGTTGCTCAACCGGTACAGATTAAAGAAATGGGACCAGCCGGAGGGGGTGCGATTGGTGACTTGGGAAGACGATATGATATTAATGATCCGGTAGTTCGAAGAGCGATTGAGATTACTTTGAAACAAGGGAAATTTTCTACGGCAAGTTTGCAAACTTGGCTGGGGAAAGGGCATGGATTTGTCTCTGGATTGGCGATTTGGTTAGAGCAAATTGGGGTCATTGGTCCAGCGAACGGACATAAGCCAAGGGAAGTTTTGATTACAACGATGGAGGAGTTTGAAGAACTGGCGAATGGGGGCGGGGAGTAGATAAATTAGCTGAAATTGGGGTTTCTACACTAGCTTATACTGGGCTTTGTGTTACAATGGTAATGTCAATCTTTATTATCGTAGCCATTTTTTTGGTAGAATATTGTTTTTAATCTGCGTAAGGTTTGATTTTGAGGAAGCGCGCGAAAGCGGCATCGCATAGTAATCGCTTTTCGGATCAAACCGATACGTGGGTTACGAAATAAAGGTTGACACCACTGCGGTGTCGCTTTTTGTGGTGACTAGGATAAGTGAAGTTTACTTCATTTATCCT
>CAYTPD010000012.1:0-24390 GCA_964439975.1 uncultured Candidatus Saccharibacteria bacterium | reverse complement strand
CGGCGGGGAGACTAAGCTGGTCGAGACCGAAGTGGCCTCGAGCGATGACTATACCCTCGACCTAGCCACGCGGGTTGACACTAGTCTCCCCGCCGGCACCTACAGCCAAGACTTAACAGTATCGGTGGTGGTGAATCCCTTGAAGCCAACCACACTGACTGACATTACCTACATGCAGGATATGACGAGTACGTATTGTCAGAATACCGCACTCATGCGATCTAATCCCAAAGTGGTTTCTACGAGCGACCCAGACTTCAATGATTATAGTCAACCCGTAACCAAACAGCTGATTGACATACGCGACAAGAAGAAGTACTGGGTCGCTCGACTAGCCGACGGCAATTGTTGGATGACGCAGAACTTAGCGTTAGATATTAATGCAGGTAGAGGACTTTCTGCCACCGACTCTGATATCAATCCGCCGAATACTGTGTGGAGTTTTGCTAATCCAGGAAAAAATCCGGATGGAACAACTAAAGGTTCGGCCCTATCTACAGAAAATAAAACATTTTTTGGAAATGATGCCACCGGTTCAGCCAATCTTGGTGAATGGGTGGTAGCTATACCAACCGCTGGGGCTAGCTGTAGTGAAAATACAAACAACATTACTGATTGCAGTAATGTTGGCTTTGTGAATGTCAGCGCAGGTTCGGGCTATAAGCCAGGATTCGAAGCCACGACTAGTTCATGGACTGCGCCAAACGGGACAAAATACGAGAATCAACTAGTAGCTGTAGATCAAGAGAATAAAACTTATGATGAACATTATCTCGTTGGGAATTATTATCAATGGGGCGCGGCGTCAGCGGGGACGCAAAGCTCTCGGGGGGTCACTGCACAAGACTCAATTTGTCCAGAGGGATGGAAACTTCCAAATAATAGTGGCGATAGTTCATTTACGAGTTTATTGATACGGTATGGGTTACCTGTTGTACTGGGACCAACCAATATGGGCAATCCTCCTGTCAACAAAAATCCCTCTGGAGATGGCAAGACGTACAATATTAGTAAACCCCCGCTTTCTTACGTACGAAGCGGAGTAATATCGAATATGGGAGGATTACGTTTTCCTGGACGCAATGGTGAATACTGGTCCAATCAGGTGGTTAATGATTACTCTAGCAACGTCTATTGTCTTGGTATAGTATCGGGAACAACTTATTCTTCCGATTTCTACAGACTCTACGGATTTAGCGAGTCTGTTCGTTGCCTGGCTCGCTAATTGCTCAAACTGCACCTACAACCAAACATGAAGGACGGGGAGAGCATAGTAGCGATTGACATGTCCAGATGGATGGATATCTTGATTATTTATATAGAGGTCATGGGCGTTGGTAGTTTCTGATTGACCTACCTGCGACCAGCCATAAGCATCACTACTGGCGTACCTCAAAGTAATAGATCCCAAATTTACATACCCGCTCCGCACATAGGATAGTGGAAGAGAGATAATATATTATATTAAATTATAATCATGTCTATAAAATAATCCTCTGGAAGCTTAGAGGATTATTTTATGTCGATTAGGCGTAAATGTGGTCCCCGGAACAGGACTTGAACCTGCACCTGATTGCTCAGACTAGCACCTGAAGCTAGCGCGTCTGCCAATTCCGCCATCCGGGGAATGATTAGCCAAAGACAAGCGGAAACGCAAAGTGCGCAATTCCCTTGTAATTGGATGGTTTTATTGTAGCACATTTACAGGGGTGAGTTAAGTATTGACTTTTTTGAGATAGTATGCTATAATGAAGGTAGAGGCATAGTTCTTAGGATCGATGCTTGGGATTTTGATGGTTCGGATTGTAGAAAGGGGTTGGAAAACATGACTGTGAAGCCAATAACGCCCGCGGAGGCACATCAAAAATTTTGTGAGGAACAGATTCCGGATTTTGTCATAGAGATATTCAATTCTCTCTTAGCTGAGAAACATTCTCAGCCTAATCGTATGGTTAAGGTCCCACAAGATGAAGTCATTCACAGAATTTTAAAACATGAAGATTGCCAAAAGGGCATCAAAAGACAGCAGATTTTTGATGCAGGTTGGTTAAATATCGAAACTATCTATGAGAAGGCTGGCTGGGACGTCTCTTACATTTCCCCTGACATAGGGGACTCTTATGCACCTTACTTCGAATTTGTACCAAAGAACTGAGTAACTGGTAGATATTAAGTGATACCATCAATAATCCCATAATATATCTTATAGGCCGTAGAGTATAACTACGGCCTGTTTTAATTCTAATGACTAGTGTAGCTTGGCGGTCGCGGGTAGCTTGGCATCCTTCAGGAGTGGTTCAAGCTCCTTCTCTTCGAGTGTCTCGTGCTTCAAAAGAGCCTCAGCGAGCTGGTCTAAGACTGGCTTGTTAGCACGAAGAACTTCTTCAGCGCGACGAGTGGCTTCGTCGGAAAGCTCTTTCACTTCACGGTCGATGAGCTCGGCGGTTTTTTCGGAATAGGGCTTGTTAGTAGTGATTGTATAATAGCCTTTATCGCCTTCGGGAAAAACTAGGTTGCGAGTTTGGTTTCCCATGCCTTCTTCGACGATCATTTCTTTACTGAGCTCGGCGACATGCTGAAGGTCAGATGAAGCGCCCGTCGTAATAGCATCGTTGCCAAAGATGATTTTTTCTGCCATACGACCGCCCATTGCGCGAGCAAGGATGTCTTTTAGCTCGTAGACGTTTTTGTAGCTACGATCCTCGGGCGGGAGGAACCAAGTCACGCCACCCGTACGACCACGAGGAATAATCGTTACTTTGTGAACAGGGTCGGAATCGGGCAGGACATGACCAACGATGGCGTGGCCAGCTTCGTGGTAGGCGGTGATCTTGCGCTCTTGGTCATTCATCACTTTACTCTTGCGCTCGGGGCCAATCGCAACTCGCTCGAAGGCTTCCGTCAGATCGGCATTGGTAATTTCCTTATGCCCCTCGCGGGCGGCCGTAATTGCGGCTTCGTTGGCGATGTTGGCGAGATCAGCCCCGGAACTACCAGCGGTTTTCGCAGCCAGAGCGTCAAGATTGATTGATTTTTCGCGAGGCTTGTTTTTAAAATGAACGTTCAGGATCTCGAGACGATCTTTGCGCTCTGGCAAGGTAACGTTTACGTGTCGGTCAAAGCGACCGGGGCGGAGCAGGGCTTTGTCTAACATATCGACGCGATTTGTCGCGGCGATCACAATAACGCCCGAATCATTATCAAAGCCGTCCATTTCGACCAAAATCTGATTTAGAGTTTGCTCGTCTTCTCGCCCTGCTCCGCCCCGCGCGTCTCGTTTGTGCGCTACAGCGTCGATTTCGTCGATGAAAATGATCGAAGGGGAATTTTTCTTTGCTTTAGCGAAGAGATCACGCACCCTGGAGGCGCCAACGCCAACGAACATTTCAGCAAACTCTGAACCAGAAATGCTGAAGAAAGGTACCGATGCTTCACCAGCCACAGCCCGCGCCATGAGAGTTTTACCAGTGCCTGGCTCACCAGCAAGCAGTACGCCACGAGGGATTTTTGCGCCAAGTTTTTCGTATTTCTTGGGTTCTTTGAGAAAGTCAACAATTTCGGTTAAGTCCTGCTTTGCTGATTCATTTCCAGCGACGTCTTTGAAGGTAACTTTTTTCTTATCTGGACCATAAAGTTTAGCTTTTGCTTTGCCGAAACCCATGGATTGACTATTCATCGATTGTGCTTGACGCATCATCGAACTAAAGAAGAGAATGATAACGATAATTGGTAAAGCGATCATGGCAATGTTTAGAGCGGTGTCCCAGAAGTTCGAAGGCTCAACGTATTCGATCGTAGGATATTTTTCGCGACAAACTTCGGCCTCTGATCCATTCAGCTCTCCACAAAAATCGATCAGACCTTGTTCATAAAGCGTCCCTGAAGGATCTTTGTAAGAATTTTGTGTAGGGTATTTTTCTCCTTTTAGCGTTATGCTAAGATGATTCCCTTCGACAGTGATTTTTTCGATATCGCTGTCTGGACTATTGGCGCGAGAAATTACTTCCGAGAGCGGGACGTCAGCGATAGCTTGATTGGGGCCAGCTAACGAGGCAAAAGCATAACAACAAAGCAAAAGCAACACCACGAATACCAGCCAGCGCAAAGTGTTGGTTGAGCTTTTTTTCTTAATATTTTTAGGCATGATACCTCCTTAACTCACAAAAGTAGGTTAACTACTTCTCATCTAATAAAAACAACTAACTCAAACTGTTCCTTGTATTTTATCATGATGATAATAGGGGGTCAATGGCGCAAAGTTTGCTACTTGTGAGCTGAAAGGGGCATGATATAATGTACTCATATATGCAGAATTTTCAGCAGGAAAAGTTTGAACAATCTGAGGTCCAAGCCCTAACAAGTCGCCGGACCTTTGTTCCGCAAGGTGTGAAGACGATTCCGACCGAAGCAGAACGCAAGTTTCATGGGGTGATTTTTGATGTCTATCAATGGCCACAAAAGATGTTCGACGGTACAACGGAGACCTTTGAAATGCTGAGTCGGGCGGATACGGTGAAGATTATCGCGGTGGTCGATGATAAAATTGTCATTACCAAACAGCGACAACCACGGAAGGATTGGTTCTATGATTATCCTGGCGGGCGGAATGATAACCCGAAAGAAGATGAACTCATGGCAGCGAAGCGAGAATTGGCGGAGGAAACTGGACTTATTATGCGGGATTGGAAATTGATTGAAGTGCACCAGCCGTTCGCAAAAATCGATTGGTTGGTTTATACATTTTTGGCAACTGGAATAGAAAAATATGTCGCGCAAAAGTTGGACGCAGGGGAAGAAATTGAGGTTTTGTCGGTACGGCTGGAAGAGTTGAACGAATTGTCGCAAAAACGCGATTCCCAGTATCTGCGGTTCGACAAGTATAATCAATATCGTAGCCTCGAACAGCTTCTTGGCACACCTAGCCTCTATAATTATTAGCATTAAGATGACCAAGAAGCGATTATTTATTTTGATTCAGAGCGTTTGAGGAATTTTGTTATTCGTTCGCGTTGCCAAGTGCCAAGACCAAAAATTACTACGGCAATCACGGAAATGACGGCCACCAGAGTAAGATTCTCGCTAAGACCTGCGCCGATAAAGTTGGTCACAGTAATAACCGGCAAACGACCGAGCAGAACGATGAGCATTAAGCGCTTTATTGATAATTTTGTTAAACCGGCAATATAACAAATTATATCATCGGGAAATCCTGGCAATAGAAAGATTGCAAAAAGGATAAGCGAAGCGCTTTTTGCGTTAATAATAAAATCAAATTTTGCGATTGCAGATTTTTTGAAAATTTTTTCGAGTAATGGTCGACCAAAGCGTCGCGCAACTCTAAAAACAATCCAGCAACCAATCAGCGTACCGATTGAAGTCCACAAAATTCCCCATCCACCGAACAAATAGCCACCAATGCCTCCGACGACTTGGCCAGGAATTGGCGCCACGACAGTTTGTGTGATCTGGAGAAGGATATATAATAATGGCGCGAAGATACCCCAAGATGAAATTGTTGCTTGGAGTTGGTCACGGTTTTCCTCCGAGAATAACCGACTGAGTGGACCGTTTGACATAACGTCCCACACAATATAGCCAAAAATCGCTACGATAATAATCGTCAAAACAAATAACTTAGCGATGGTTTTTTTCGAAATTCGTTGTTTGAGAATTGGAGCATCTGGCGATAAATCGCTCTGACAATTTTCGACATCAGAAGCGAGCGGATGTCTAATAGTCGATGGCTGATTGGAATGGTTATTTTCGGGAATGTTCTGGGGATTATTTTGCATATTCAATGGCGCGCGTTTCACGAATTACGTTAACTTTTATGACGCCAGGATAAGACATGGTGGCTTCGATTTTGTTAGCAATATCGCGCGCCAGCTTGAGGGCTGAGAGATCGTCAATTTGTTTCGGCTCGACAATGACCCGGATCTCACGTCCGGCGGAAATTGCATATGCCTTATCAATGCCAGGAAAACTCATGGCAATGTTTTCCAAATCACGCATCCGCTCAGCAAAGTTTTCCGCTGAGATGTTGCGTGCGCCGGGACGAGCTGCGGAGAGCGAATCGACGACTTTAACAATTACTGCTTCGGGCGTGGTGGCTTCGATATCATCATGATGCGCCGCCATGGCATGGACCACATCGTCCGGCATGCCATATTTTTTGGCAAGTTCCGCGCCAATTTCGGCGTGTTTACCCTCGATTTTGTGTGTTACGGCTTTACCAATA
This sequence comes from uncultured Candidatus Saccharibacteria bacterium, assembly GCA_964439975.1. Classification (GTDB taxonomy): domain Bacteria; phylum Patescibacteriota; class Saccharimonadia; order Saccharimonadales; family Saccharimonadaceae; genus Nanosyncoccus. Next base: position 18,152 of record CAYTPD010000012.1, on the reverse strand, counting down.
TCGTGTAGCAGGGTTGCGGTTTTTGTCACGCGCTTATTAGCGCCGATTTCTTCGGCAATCATACCTGCAATATGAGCCATTTCGACCGAATGTAACAAAACATTTTGGCCATAGCTAGTGCGAAACTTTAGCTCACCCAAAAGATGAATTAGTTCCCGAGGAATACCAACGACTCCAACTTCGCGAGCCGCATCTTCCCCGGCCCGTATGACTTCTTTTTCAATCTCACGTTCAGCTTTTGCGACAGCTTCTTCAATTGAGCTAGGATTAATGCGTCCGTCTTTCATAAGACGCTCGAGAGCGTAACGCGCAACTTGGCGCCTAATGGGATCAAAGCTAGAAAGCACAACCATGCCCGGTGTATCATCGACCATAATATCGACACCAGTGGCGCGTTGAAGAGCCTGAATATTACGACCTTCCTTACCGATAATGCGCCCTTTCATGTCGTCGTCTGGCAATTTTAGCGCGGTAACAGTACGATCAGCGGTCACTTCAGACGACATACGTTCCATGGCGGTCAAGAGAATTGCTTGAGCCGTTTCATCCACTTCGTGTTTGATTTCTTTTTGTTCCTTTGCGACTAAGCCCGCTAAGTCTTGTTTAATATCGCGCTCGGTCATCTGCATAAGCTTTTCTCGTGCAGCTTCTTTTGAAAGTCCGGCAATTTTTTCAAGCTTTTCTTGTTGGCGATCGCGAATATCGCGCACTTCGAGCTTCAGGTCGTCAAGTTCTTTTTCTTGTTTTGCAAGACGCTCAGTTTTCTTTTCGAGCTGATCGAGCTTGTTATCCAGATTATTTTCGCGATCGTTCAGACGACGTTCGGTGTTTTTCCATTCGCGCCGACGATCGGCTTCTTCGCGTTGCGCTTGGCTAGTAATATTAGTGGCATCATTTTTAGCTTTTAAAACGATGTCGGAGGCTTCATTTTTTGCTTTGCGGATTAAATCTTCCGCGCGGTTTTTACCCCCGTTTTCATTTTTCTTATTATAAACAAAAAGCCCTCCGGCGCCAGCACAAATACCGATCGCTAGAATAGCTATCATTAAAAATATATTCACAGTAAGCCTTTCTCATTGTTGCCGATATTTTCCTGATATCAGCGGGTTAACAAATAAAATCTAAAAATTAATAAAATTCCGCTTTGATTATATCATGGTTTTATAAAAATTTAAATAAGAAAATGACGCCAATAGAGTTGGCGCCAAAATTTCCTCTGTAGTGTAGAAATTATCATTGTTCGTCTTGTTTAAAATGTGCTGTGGTGAAGCCACGCTCAGAACAGTACGGGAAAGATTGCTCTCACGAGAAATAGCGCCGATATTTGCAAATTTGAACACAAACTAACAATACAAGGCAAACTGCAAGCATCATGAAAAACAAAACCATTACTCGAGATCCAAACCTTGAATGTCCGCCATAATACGTATTAACTGCAATTATAGCGTTAAAGAGAAGAACTGCCATGCAGGCACAAATACAATTCTGCACCTCATTGTATGGACGACTAATCGGGTTGTGTTGTACCCATGATTTGTAATATTGCCTTTTGGTCATCAAATTAGGTTCGCCCATATCATTCACCTACCTTTCCATAATGTAATTTTCTCCTTCGTAGTGGATACCAAAAACAGCCCTACTACTTAGGCTATCTTAATAATAACTTAGATTGGCTATTTTGTCAATCTTAAGCTAGATCGGTCTTATTTGCGAGGCGCACTAATGTTGGCTGGGCGACCATATTCTGGGATAATAATTGCATGTTGGCGTCCATGATGGTCAAAAAGCGGGATATTAAGCTGGTCGGCGAGAGTGTTGACAATTGTAGCGCCAATTCGTAGACCAGTGAAGGATCCAGGGCCAGAAAAATAAGTTATCGCGGAAATATCTTGCCAATCGAAATTATTTTCTTCTAGTTTGGAATGGATGAAGCTTTGTAAGCCTAAGACCATTTTGTGGTTTGAGGACCATTCATAAGATTGAACGTCAAGTTGTAGCTTAACGATGTCGGATGAGGTATCGAGATACATTTTTACCATTATTTTTCTGATTCCCTTCTTTGAGATGAAAGTTTTCCACAAGATATAGAAAAGTTTTCCACAGGATGGGTGTTTTTTCCACTTTTTTCTAAATCTTTTCCACAGGTTTTCCACAAGTTTTCCACAAGAGAGTTTGTCGTATGCACCTCTCGCGAATTATCAGAATTTAGGGTAAAGCTTAGCGAGATAGTGTCTTTCGGCAAAAGTTCCGAAACGTCTTTTCCCCACTCAATAACTGTAATAACCTTTGGATTAGCAAGATCTTCAAGCAACTCTTCCGACATGATGCCGGGTTCGTCAAGGCGATAAAAATCATAGTGGGCTAGTTCTCCACCTGGAAAAGCATAGCGCTTAGAAATTGTAAAACTTGGACTAGTTACTGGCTCCTCTATGCCAAGGCCTGTGGCTAAGCCTTGAGTAAAAGTCGTTTTCCCCACGCCAACATCTCCCTTTAATTCAAGTGTCGACGAAGGTGCAAGACGCTTGGCGAGCAGAGCGCCAAATTTAGACATATTCTCTGGTGATTGGATTTTCATCGTTATTATTATAACATATATTACTTTACAATGCTGATTCCTTTACAGCTGAGCGAGTTGGGCTTGAAAATTTTGCGGAAAATGATCGATATATCTTAGGCATAACGAGACAAAATAAAATCAGGAAGTAAACGACGAAGACGCGTAAATCTTGGGTAGGTAATTCAAAAATAAACATAGTTCTCTCGCTTAATAAATTAACGATGTAAATATGGAAGTCGAGAAGATGAGTCGCAAGTTGTCCGAAAAAGCTTGCAACAAAAGGCAGTAATGACGTCAGACCGGTTAAAAAAATTAGTAACATCGCATATGGTAGAGTAGGTAGTATAATTAAGTTCGCAACAAATGAGAGTAAAGATACAATACCATAATTATAAGCTAAAATCGGCGCGCACATTAGGCTTGTCGCGAAACTGGTCAAAAGCATATTAGCTAACCAAGGAGGTTGCTTACCGCCGTATAATTTATGTTGAATCTTAGGTTGTAGAATCAGGAGACCAAAAAAGGACGCGAAAGAAAGTTGCCAGCCAAGATTAACTAAGAAAGTTGGATTATAAAGCAAGGTTAAGGTCGCGACGAAGGTCAAAAGACGTAATGGGGTAAAACGTCGTCCAACGTAGCCCGCCAGAAGAGAGAAGCTAGTGACCAGACCAGCTCGCATCATTGACGGAGTGAAGCCAACGATCAAAACAAACGCAAAAATCGTCAAGAGCGCGAAGAGTAATTCCGCAAAGCGAGAAAATCGCCCAAACAATTTCTTGGTCAGATTAACAAGAATACCGAGGTGCGCGCCTGAGGCAACGACGACATGGGTCATACCGACCAGACGAAGAGTTTCGGAAAAATCTTTCGATAAGCCGTTTTTCATGCCCATAAGGTAGTCTAATCCGAGGTCGACGGCTGGACGAGGGACATATTTACGAACTGTATCGGCGAAATTATTTTTTAGACGTGCAAAAATATCGCCATGAGAAGCACGTTCGATTGCTATAATTTCTGGACGATACATAAGACCAACAAAAGTGCCAAAGCCTGGATTCAACTGACCTTTGAGAGTGATACGATCAGAACGTTCAAGATCACTAGTCGAACCTGCTAATTGTACGTAGAGTGTGCCACTAAGCGACTGGGAAGGATCTATAGATAGCTGGTCGAGTCGTAAACTGATCTTCCCCTCACTCTGATCTGGATCTTCGGAAATAAGTCCAGAGATAACTACCTCCCGACCAGTAATCTGCGCTAAATATGTCTTGCTTAATAAATCGGGAGCGATGCGTACGTTGGCAAGGACGAAGCCGGCTAGAAACATAGCTAAAATAAAAATTCGAGAAGAAATTTTGAGTGTCAGCATCGCAACTAGGAATACAACGACTAGCCAAATTTCTGCGCTGAACCAAAATTTTTGGGTTAATTGACAGATAATAAAACCCGTAATAATGCCCCAAAACATAGCGTATAGATGCCAAGAAGGGTGTAAGAAGCCAAACAACCAAGCTAGACTGGGTGGAAAATGGGCGATTTTTTGACGCATGCTCGTAGTATAGAGATTTAGCGCATTTTTTAGCAAGCACAAGCATGACTATTCTAAGCTTGACGATGGAGGCGTTTGGCGTTTTTCGCAACAATCCGACTTTTACGATACATTGCGAGGCCCGTATACATGCCGGCCAACGCACTCATCATGAGGCTGGGTGTGACAGAATCGCTAGGTAATAAATTAGGTGAAGTGGGGGCTTGATTCTCTGGCGAGTTTTGTGTAGCTTGTGGAGTAATCGAAGATTGATCAAATGAACTGGTGGGTTGAGGTTGCATGGTAGCTTGCGCGAGCTCGGGAGACGTCGCGGAGAAATTAGAGACCGACTGTCCAACAACGGGACTTTGCGAGATTGGAGTGGGTTGACTAACCTGGACTGGAGCAACAGGCACCGAGACAAGATCCATGGTGGCTTGGTAAAGGTCAAGAACGAGTTGGTCGACTTGAGCTTGAGATAAGTTAGGCTGAACGACTTGATTTTTAGCCTTTTCTAGGATTTTAATAATCCGCATATAGCTATCGCGAGTATATTTACTGGCATCCAATTGAGCGATGCGAGAGACCATTTCGCGCAAAATCGTTAGATCAACTGGTTCAGGCGAGGGAGCAGGCTGAGAAGTGTTCTCTGTCGAAACGGGGCGTGTAGCCTCTGGGCTGGGGTCAGTCTCCTTGAGACCACTAGTTGCGATAAGGATTTTATTCATAACTTCGGCAAGCATTGAAGCCGGAGTATTGTGGTTTGAGAGCATTTCTTGAGCTGTAGTAATAATTGCCTGAAGATCGTAGTATTGAGCGGTGTGGTCTGGGAGATAATCGTTTAAGGTTAGATCTGAGACCGCCGCCAGCATTTCGCTTAGACCACCATGCAATTCTTCAACGGTTTTGCTTGGCTTCGAAATTGTCTGAGGCTCAGTTTGAGGCTTAAGCTGAGTCTGGGGTGTGGACTGAGAGACGGTTTGCGGAATGGCTTGAGCGATCGGCTGGGGATTAGATTGCGGAAGAGACTGAACCTTAGGCTGAGCAGAAGGGGTTGGCTCGGGAGCAATAATCGCTTCATTGACTTCAGCGAGACCAAGCTCATCAAAATCGAGATTCTGTTCTATTTCTGCGTCAACAGCCTCAAGCCCGTCAAATTCTTCTGCAACATCGAACATACTTGCTTCGTCGTCAACCATGAGAATTTCACGCATTGCATCGATTGCGCCCAACATACTTTCGATAGACTTCATTGGAGTCTTAGGGTCAGCAAGGAGCAATTCAGCTTCAACAATCAAGTCCATAAATTCTTGATAATCTGATTTGTCATAGAGAGCCGAATTAAGGGATTTTGCCGATGCGATCGCCGAAAAAAGCTCTTGACGCACAGCAATCAAAGGATTAGAGGCGGGATTAGTAAGCGGTTGGAGATTCTTTAGAGCGGTACTGAGTTTTTTCATCGGTAGCTCAAGTTGTTCAAGAATTGGATCAGATTGAGAAAGAGCAAGCTCAGCATTCTTCAAACAATCGATTAAGGTTTTAAAGCTAGCCTCTTCATAAAAACTTCCCTCTTTAGATTTTGCCGTATCGACTAAAGCTTGAAGCTCAGCCTTAGTCTGGAGAATTGTCAAGGCATTTTCGTCGATAACTAGCCACACGTCGCCGGAGGATTCGAGGTGCATCCCAGGAGCAAGGAATTCCGTCACATCGGAGCTATAATGTCCTCCCCGAATAACTGTCGCGAGTTCTACATCTTCAATTTCATCGTCGCCTGTTTCAAAGCCTTCAAAGATACCAAGTTCACCAAAGAACTCACCATCAACGATTTCTAACGAGTCAATAGTGGCCTGCGCACCATCAAGCAATCCGGTGTCGAAAAAGACATAACCTTGCTCACTCTGATAAGTGCCGCTACGGATATCCATGACGACACCTTGCGAGTTTTTGGGACCAAAAAGGAAAACTGAGCCGCGACCGTCATCGGAGAAGTCTGACATATTGGCGAGGATTTTGGTGTTTGTGAAGACAAATTTTCCGGTACGAGCAACTACACCAGTCGTACTGTTGATTTCAGCGCCATCGATTTGCCAGTTGGCGTAGCCAGAACCAATTAGGGCAGAGCCTTCGGTCAAGATGCGCGCCGAATCAGTAAGGTGAATTTTTGGCGCATGAAGGCTAGCTTGGCGGACCTTGCTATTGACATAAATCCCGTCTTGAGCAGAAATACTACCGGCAAAATCGATGATAATGCCGTGAATTGCGCCCGCGGTGGGGGCGACGACCATGGCATAAGAATTTGGCGCAATCAGATTAACTTCGCGACCAACTGTTAGGCGGGCGTGACTGGCGGCGTCGCGATTAATCGATCCTTTTACACTAATTGCGACGCCGCCAGCACCCATGGCCATAATACTACCTTTGCCGACAATCGACAGATCACCGTATTCGAGGTCCAAGACCTGGGCATTTTCACGACCGCTTAGCTCATTACCACAAGAAATAATACTATGACCGTTAAGATCGATTCTGGTTGGCACCGCACGTCCAATCACTAAATCAGCATCAACGATCAGGTCGTTAATCAGTCGGACATCGGTGACTTGTTCATAACGTTCATCATGTAAAATCAACATTAGCTCACTGGCATTTTTAATGTCTACGGGCTGACCATTTTCTGTAAGCTCAGGATTTTCTATGGTTGGATTGCTTTCTAAGGATTGACTTTTTTCTTCATTGTCAGGTAAATCATTGACTTCTTCGACAGAATCGTCGATAAAAGGCTCTGGATCGGCCTCCAAATCGGCATCCAAAAGGTCTAACTCAGCGCTGATGTTTTCGACCTCATCCAGTTCATCTGGCAGAGTTTCTAAAAAAGTATCTTCAGGTAGAAGGTCAACTTGGTCGTCGAAGGTTTCGAAATTAAGTTCATCATTATCAGAGGTCGTAGAAGATTTAGAACCAGAAAAATCAGTGGCAGGAAATTCTATTCCGAGCGCCATTATGAAAGCCAGAATACTCAGAAGTTGGTTTCTCTTCACTAAGCAAACTCCCTCTATCACGCAATTTCTATCAATTCTCATTGCCCACCAATAGGTTTATTGTAACAAATTCTTGCAAAAAATGCAAATTTTATGCGCCAACTTTATCCTTGGAATTGCGACGAGTTGCATTATACTCGACATATTCGATAACTTTTTCGGCAACATTGCGACCAGTAATCTTCTCAATCCCAAATCCAGGCGAGGCATTAACCTCGAGGACGAGTGGTCCTCGGTTTGAACGCATAAGATCAACTCCAGCGATATGAAGGCCCATCGCCTTTGCTGCCCGTACGACAATTCGTCGTTCTTCTGGGGTAAGTTTGACGCTAGTTCCGCCACCACCTTTATGCAAATTGCTCCGAAAATCATCGTCCAGAGACTGTCGTTTCATGCTCGCAACTACTCGCGATCCCACAACAAACGCGCGGATGTCAACTCCCGCAGACTCTTTCACGTATTCTTGCAAGAGGATGTTCGTACCATCTTCATTATAAAGATAGAATGCTTGGAGAGCGGATTTGGCGGCTTTTTTCGTTTCTGCCAAAACAACACCGTTGCCATGAGTACTAGTCGCTAGTTTGATAATCACAGGTAGGCCAATCTGGTCGAGCAGATCATCGATGTCGGTGGTGTTGCGCGAAACAAGAGTTTTGGGCGTATCAACACCGGCTTTAGTAAGAATTTGTTGCGAGCGGAGCTTATCGCGGGCGCGCGTAATAGCGATCGAGCTGGAAGCAGTCCACACTCCCTGCATTTCAAACTGACGGACAATTGCGCTGCCGTAGCGTGTCATATAGTTTGCAATTCGTGGAATAATTGCATCATATTGTTTTAGCTTTTTCCCTTGGTAAAACACATCGGGATGTTTTTCGTCAAGAGATAAATAACAATTTTTGTATTTTATAACGCGCACCTTATGACCACGCTTCTCGGCTTCTTCAACCAAGCGTTTGGTGGAATAATTGGCGTTACCATTAGACAAAATTGCTATCTTCATACTTCCATTATACCACACATAAACATAAAAGTCAATGGATAGGGGTGAAATTCTGAGCGGAATTGGATTTTTATGTTATAATTTTGGACGTATGATTGATTATTATAGTTTGCCAGATGACATTTTGCCGATGTCGATGCGAGTTTTTCGGAGAATACTGTTGCAACGTGGCTGGAAAGCAGAAAAGTTATGCGCGGAGACCTTGAATGATTTAATTTTGACGCGTCCGGACGGAAAGAAAATCAGAGTAGCTTCTAGTACACCACCGACGACGAGCGTATTTGCACTCCATTTGGCGGATAATAAATTGGCGAGCTATCATCTACTTGCGGAGCTAGGAGTGCCACAGCCCAAAACGAAAATAGTGGAGACGCCAGAGGTTGCGCGAGAGTTTTTGGAGCAATATCAGGAAATCGTGATCAAACCACTCGATGGGGCGCATGGACGCGGGGTGACGACAGGCATTACGAGGTTATCAGAAGTGGCGAAGGCGATTCAGGAGGCAGAAAAGGCTTCACTAACCATGAAAAAGGCAATTATGCAACCCCAGTTAACATCAAATCTACAAGAAAAGCGAGTAATTTGCATTAATTATGAATTTGTGGTCGCAATACTAAGAACGCCAGCACACGTAACTGGGGATGGTAGGCGTAGTGTTATGGAGCTAATTGACTGGGAAAATGCAACCATCCGCCATGAACCGTACAGGGGTAATTTAGCATATATTGATCGTGAGGTCGCGGGTAAATATTTGGGGGGACGCCAAACCGAAGTTCCGCAAGAAGGCGAGAGAGTGCAGGTGGTCGCGAGCTGCAATGTTGGTCAGGGCGGAACAGCGGAAGATTGTTCGGCGCTCATAGGGCCCAGAATGAAGGAAATGTGTGAAAACATCGCCCGCGTGGCGGAGCTACCCGTGATTGGTATTGATTTTTATGGGGACCAAGTGATTGAGTTTAATGCCTGTCCTTCCCTTTATTATCCAACTGGCGATGCGAGCGCTCAGGTCGCTGTAGAAAAATATGTGGATTATTTGGAGCAATTATAGGGTTGACTAATTCATATATTTAGCGTGGAAAGCTTGCGGATCGGCGACAAATTCGCTATTAAGCAGACTGTCGTCCATCTTGGGCGGGCGTTGGTTGCCAGCGATCGAGACATCGACAAGAAAACGATTTTTCAGAGTTTTGCGGCCAATAAGGACGGGAAAATTATTACCACTGCGGTCGGCAAGGGTAAAATTAGCTTTAATCCGACGACCACGGATGACGACGGGCAGAGTAGCGCAGTAGCGTATACCGACGTCACCGGTTGAGTTTCGGACTTTTTGGACGCGAAAATTTGAGCTAACGATTTTTTCACCAGTATAATGCGGGCTACTGGGAGCAAAAAGGCAGAATTCTAGGCATCCTTCTGGATTAATGTGGATTGAACTAGCCCAAATCGAAGAAGAATCGGCGCCGGTGTCGACTTTTGCGGGAACATTCGCAATACCCGCAACTTTAATGCGGGTATTTGTGCCGATAATCTTGTAGGGTTTAACTTGTTTTGACATAACTATATACTTTTATTGTATCACAGGTTGGACGAAAAGTCAATAGTTGGAGCAGAATTTAGCGATATGGAGCGATTATCGTTGTCAAAATTACAACAATTTTGAGCTAGTGAGGAATAGATTACCCCCAAAATCCGCGCTTTTTGGGCTTGGCGCCGTGGCGAAACTCTTCGAGCAATTCTTTTTGGCGCTTGGTGAGGTTTTTCGGGGTTTCGACGATCACCGTCACGATATGTGGACCGCGATCGCCATCGCTTCTCATTAACGGAACGCCGTGGCCAGAGAGACGGAAAGGTGTGCCAGATTGGGTCCCCGCAGGAATTTTCATACGGACATTGCCGTCGACAGTCTCGACATCGATCGTCGTACCGAGAGCTGCATCAGGCATCGAAACGTGAATTTCGGAGAGAATAATGCTTCCCTCGCGAGTAAGGTTCTTATGAGGCTTGACGCGTACGATAATATAGAGGTCACCTCGTGTGCCACCCTTGGGCGCCTCGCCACCTTTGCCGGCCAAGCGAATTGACATACCATCGTCAATACCAGCGGGAATCTTCACTTTCAGGCTTTTGCCATTTACGGTGATCGATTTGGTGGTTCCGAAAATTGCATCTTCAAAGCTTAAGGTTATAGTCGTGCGATGATCTGCGCCACGAGCTGGGCGGCGCCGCTGGCCGCCCCCAAACCCGAAGATCGAGCCAAGGATGTCGTCTAGGCCACCGGCGCCACCAAAGTCAAAGCTGAAGCCCTGGCTATTGAAGTTAAATTCGCCGCCTTGGAATGGATTGCCAGCGGCGCCGCCCGCACCCCCTCCGACTCCGGCGTGGCCGAATTGGTCATAGCGCGCACGCTTCTGCTTATCCGACAAAACTTCGTGCGCCTCGGAGACTTCCTTGAACTTCTCTTCCGCCGCTTTATCGCCGGGGTTTTTGTCAGGGTGATACTTGATCGCTAGCTTACGATAAGCTTTTTTAATCTCATCATCAGAAGCGTTTTTCGATACACCTAATACTTCGTAATAATCTCGTTTTGCCATGATCTTATCTAATATAATTATACCTGAGGCAGTGGACCTTCAACCATGAATATTATGGTCAGACTTCGAAGAAGTCTTGGCGTGATTTAAGACTACCTGCAAGATATTTTAGCACACTTCGCGGAGGATTGCTAGCGTATGACGCACTTCAAGATGAAAATTGGGGTGAGAACGGAGCCATTCATCCACGGCGCGACTGGAGCCGGGGAGGGCGGGATTATTATAGTCGTGTACGATCATAATTCCCTGTTTCGTCAAGCGGGGAGCGACGAGTTCGAGGCTGACACGGATGGAATCATAGAGATCACCGTCGAGAAAAGCAAAGGCGATTTCGTGAGGAAGATCAGAGGTGGTGAGTTGATCGAACCAGGCTTTTTTGACAATGACAGCGCTAACGGTGATGCTGGGGTGAGGGGCGACCGTGAGACCGTGTTTGCGGAGTTTGGCGACCACCTCGCGCTTGGTGACGCAGAGCTCGCCAGCCTGAAAGTTGGCACCCACCCCAGAAAAGTCAGCGGAGGATTTGGTGGGGAGGCCAGCGAAGGAATCGTAGAGCCAGAGGGTTTTGGGGGTAGATGAGGCGGAATTGGTGGATTTGGAGGAAGTGTGTTGGAGGAGTTGACCCAAGAGGAGAGAAGTTTCTCCGCGATAGCAACCAAGTTCGACGAAGTCGCCCGGAACTTTTAGCGCTTGTTGGGCGAGATGGAGAATATCGGATGTTTCGGCGGAGGAGACTTGGTCGTTGGTAGACGATTTCATGGCGTTATTTTAGGATAAAATGCAATATTTGGCAAGTTTTTCGGAGGTATAATTTAGCTTTTGGCTGGCCTAAGTGACAGTCGTTTTTTGACCAGCATTGAGGCTACGGTTAGAAGTTCGTCAGCTAGACATAGCTACTCAGTCGAGCAGGAGCTTGGCACGGCGGATCATTTCGCCGGTTTCGTCGGTCTGGATAACGTAGATAGGCTTGGAATCCGTGGCGGAAATTAGAGCGTGACGAGAATCCCCGAGGCCGTCGTCGTTTTTTGTGTCGTCGATTTTTAGACCGAGATAGCCAAGGCCGGCGACGATGTCACGGCGGATTTCAGCATTGCGCTCGCCGATAGTAGCAGTGAAGACCAGAGCGTCAATACCATGGAGCGAAGCAGACAATTGGCCAATAGCACGTTGGATGCGGTAGATGTACATTTCGTAGGCAAGTTTAGCTTTCGGATCGCCGTCATCGCGCAAACTGAGAACTTCGCGCATGTCGTCGGTTTCACCCGTAACTCCTTTTAGACCACACTGTTTATTAAGATATTGTTCGAGATCCTCACCCTCGAGCTGAAGCTCGCGACCGATAGCAAGCGCGGCGGCTGGGTCAATATCGCCACAGCGCGTCGCCATCATGACACCTTCGAGGGGGGTGCAACCCATAGTCGTATCGAAGGACTTGCCGTCGAGCAGAGCAGTAAGCGAAGAGCCAGAACCAATGTGGCAGACGACCATTTTCTCGGAAAGAAGATTGGCAGATTTAAGGTATTCGGCAACCGAACCCATAGAGAGGCCGTGATAACCGTAACGTTTGATTTCGGCGCGGTCGGCCAACTCGCGGTCAATAGCATAATATTTATGAACATCGTCACGGGTGTGGTGGAAGTGAGAGTCGGAAATCGTAACGACTGGAGTACCGTCGAAGGTTTTGACGCATTCTTCGATCTCGGCGGCAATCACGGGAACGTGGAGCGGAGCACGCTTCTTCCCTTCGTCGAGGCGCTTCAGGCATTCTTCGTCGACGAGATGATCCTCAGCAAAATAGTCGCCAGTCGCAGCGACGCGAGCGATAATAGCGGAAAGTTTGACGCTGTCGCCGATGTAACCTTCACGGTCCAAAATGTCTTTGACATATTTCACGGTATCAGTTAGTTTACTAAAGCCTTCTTCGAGCTTTTTGCGACTACCGTCAGCGTTTTTAATCGTGCAGACGACATTTTTGCCTTCCATTTCAAAATGCAATGAACAGACCAGTTCGTCGCCGCGATAGAGAGCGTATTTACGCGAAGACGAGCCAGGGTTAGTGACGAGAAATAGTTTTTCCATGATAACTCCTTTTTGTGATTATAACACGAAAAGGAAGAATCTAGCACTGCGGAGATGAGACGAAGAAGCTGGTTGATCTGTTCGAGAGCGCAAAAATACCCCGTATTGGGGTATTTTTGTTCGACAGAAGCAGGTTTTTTCTTTGCTTTAGACCTTGTTTTAGGCTTTGTCGACAACTTCTCCTTCAACAGCATCGTCGTCAGATTTGTCGCCAGAATCACTCGATGAAGCGTCGGCGTCGCTCGATTTGCCAGCGTCAGCGCTGGAGCTTTGATACATCTTGGCACCGATCGGCATCAATACAGCGTCGAGAGTTTTCTTGGCTTCTTCGAATTTTGCTTTGTCAGCACTGGAATCGTTGAGAGTCTTCTTTGCCTCTTCGGCAGCTTCTTTGATTGCTTTGGCATCGTCTTCGGAAATTTTATCCTTAAACTCATCGGGCATTTTTTCGGCTTGGTAAATCGCGTTTTCGAGCTGATTCTTAGCGTCGATTGACTCACGTTTCTTCTTGTCTTCTTCGGCATGGGTCTCGGCTTCGTGTTGAGCTTTCTCGATATCTTCTTTGCTCATGTTGCCGGAGTTTTGGATAGTAATAGACTGCTCTTTGCCAGTTCCTTTATCCTTCGCGGTGACATTCAAAATACCGTTAGCGTCGAGGTTGAAGGTAACCTCAATCTGAGGAACGCCACGGGGAGCGGGAGCGATACCGTCGAGAATGAATTTGCCAAGAGACTTGTTGTCAGTAGCAAATTCACGTTCGCCCTGGAGGACGTGAATTTCGACTTGAGGCTGATTATCAGCGGCGGTCGAGAAGACTTCGGACTTGCTGGTCGGGATAGTCGTGTTACGCTCAATAAGTTTCGTGGAGACACCACCCATAGTCTCAATACCGAGAGAAAGTGGAGTGACGTCGAGCAAAAGAACGTCTTTTACATCACCCTGGAGGACGCCGCCTTGGATAGCCGCACCGACAGCCACGACTTCATCAGGGTTAACTCCTTGCATTGGATCCTTGCCGAAGATCTTTTTCACTTCTTCGACCACGGCAGGCATACGGGTCATACCACCAACCATGACAATCTCGTCAATATCTTTGGCGCTAAGCTTAGCATCTTTAAGGGCTTTTTCGACTGGTCCAGCAAGGCGCTCAAGCAAAGGTTTCACCAACTCTTCAAGCTTCGCTCGCGTTAGCGTATATTCAAAATGCTTTGGACCTTCGGCGTCGGCCGTAAGGAAAGGCAGGTTAATCTCCACCTCTTTGGCGCTACTAAGCTCTTTTTTGGCCTTTTCGGCTTCGTCTTTCACACGTTGCATAGCTGCGGCGTCATCTTTGATATCGATACCGGATTCCTTCTTAAATTCGTCAAGGAGGAAGTTAACAATGACATTATCGAAATCTTCACCACCGAGGTGGGTATCGCCGTTCGTAGATTTTACTTCAAAGACACCGTCGCCAAGCTCAAGAATCGAGACGTCGAAAGTACCACCACCAAGGTCGAAAACGGCAATTTTTTCATCTTTTTTACTCTCGAGACCGTAGGCCAAAGCCGCTGCAGTAGGCTCGTTAATAATGCGCTTCACCTCGAGACCAGCGATTTTGCCGGCGTCCTTGGTTGCTTGGCGCTGAGAGTCGTCGAAATAGGCCGGAACGGTAATAATAGCTTCGGTGACTTTTTCGCCGAGAAAAGCTTCTGCATCTGCCTTAATCTTCGAAAGAATCATGGCGGAAATTTCCTCTGGAGTATATTCCTTGCCGTCCATCTCGACTGCTACACCGTTGCCTTTTTTCACAATCTTGTATGGCATAATGTCGAGGTCACGCTGGACTTCTTTGTCGTCAAATTTGCGACCGATGAGGCGTTTAATGCCGTAAATCGTATTCTTAGGATTTGTAACACGTTGACGCTGGGCGACTTTGCCAACCAGACGATCACCTTTTTTTGTCACAGCGACGACCGACGGAGTCGTACGATCTCCTTCGGCGTTTGTAATAACCTCTGGTTTGCCAGCCACCATGTAGGCAAAAGCGCTGTTTGTCGTACCGAGGTCAATACCAATAATTTTTGACATATAATTCCTTTCTTTTACAAAATAAATCAAATCTTTCTCTATTGTATATCGTTAGCAGTCTATTGTCAAGAGTGCTAATTACTCTGATTGTAACAAATTGGCAATCGGGTGTCAAGACTGCTAACGCACTGTTGCCGAAGTCGTTTTCTCGGAAAAATAAGCAAGCTTATTTTCTCTCGCAAAACTCTTCGGTTCAAGACTGCTAATTATGATGGGTGTTCTCTTGACTTTTTGGGTATGGTGTGCTATAATGAGAGGTATGGGATAGTAGTAGCGACTATCTTAGCGCAATACGAAACAAATGGAGCGGAATATGAGGGGGCGCGTTTCGTCACGATTTATTCAGGTGACACCTATGACATCGTGTATAATGCACAGACTGAGGTAATGTGTGCAGTCTCAAATGCGGGCGTTTTCACGGGTTTAGTAGATCAAACTGATAGTCCAATGTTGTACAAACCAAAATAAAAACGAGATAGATCTTTAGGTTTGCGCTACGTTTGCCCCTCTTCGGAAGGGCAAATTTTATGGTTGACAGGGGGTATTTTTACGCTATAATGAGGATATACAGATATTGACCGACCTGAAGAAGGGCGGTTTTTTCGTTGAAAGTAAAGTGAAAGGAGAAAAATGGAAGGTTTAGACCTAAAGCAAATGACCGCAATGGTAGGAGTGATCGCCGAAGAGAAGGGATTGCCGGAAGAAACCGTACTCGAGGTCGTACAAATGGCGATTGCGGCAGCTTGGCGCAAGGACAATGGAGACCGCGACATGAACGTGCGGGCGTTGCTAGATATGCAGACAGGTAAAGCGACGGTTTTCGTAGTACGGGAAGTAATTGAGGATGAGGTCGCTTATAATCCGGCTTCTGAAATTCCCTTAGCTGAGGCACAGAAGCTCGAAAAAGATGTCAAGATCGGCGATACAATTGAGGAGACGCATGAGGTCACGAACTTTGGGCGAGTGGCAGCGATGACCGCAAAACAGGTGGTCGTCCAACGCTTGCGCGAGGCGGAGCGGGATGCGGTTTTGTCAGCGTTTGAGGACAAAATTGGGACAGTCATGACTGGTGTTATTGCGCGAGTCGAGCCACGAATCGTGCGAATCGATCTCGGTAAGGCTTCGGGGATTATGCCAAAGTCGGAGCAGATCGACGGCGAATATTATACAGTAGGCGAGCGGATTAAGGTTTATCTCAAGGGCGTGGAACATGGCGAATCGCGTGCGCAGTTAATCTTGTCGCGTGGGAATACGGAATTTATTGAGTATTTGTTCCGCCAGGAAGTGCCAGAATTAGAAAATGGTTCGGTGGAGATCCGGGGTATTGCGCGCGAAGCGGGTCGTCGGACAAAAATTGCAGTTATGTCGACCGTGCCAGGAATGGATCCAGTGGGGACGTTCGTAGGGGGTCGTGGGATGCGCGTGCAGGCGATCGTAAACGAGATTGGTGAACGAGAGAAAATCGATATTATTAACTGGAGCGATAATCCCTCAGAATATATCCGTGAGGCACTCAGCCCTGCAGAGGTCGTCAAAGTTGAAATTAGCGGGAAAAAGGCCAAGGTCTTTGTCACAGAAGATCAGCAATCGATTGCAATCGGTCGTCAAGGTCAAAATGTTCGCCTTGCCTCAAAGCTAACTGGATATGATTTGGACATCCAGCTTGCTAAAGCGACGGAGAAACGTAAGCGAAAAAATGCTGAAGATGCTCTATTCAATACGATTGAGAATAGTGAAGAAGTTGCTGACGAACAAGAAATTGCGGAAGAACCGGAAAACGACGAGAAGGCTAAGCAGGAAGCAACAACGACCGACCAAAACGCTGAGGCGACAGAACAGGCGGATACTGCAGAGACTAAAGACTCAGAGATGGACGGCGAAGTCGAATAAGATTCCCTATCAATAGGTTAAGACTATAGACGCAGAATACGATTAAATTTATTAAACATCTTTGAACAACGGAAAGCCCCAGGGTCATAATGCGTCATTCTGTGATGCGCAACCCTGGGGACTTATTTCCCAATATTCAGTTGTACCGTGTCGCCTCAGAAAAGCGACAGATTTTGTCTGACGCATTATAACTGCGCCAGACGCCGACAGCCGATGATCTGACCATTGCCATCTCTGACTGGGTCTGCTGTCAGGAGCAGATCGTCAGTGCGACGGCCAGTCGCTCGGGCTGCTTCAGCGGTTACTCGGGACACGATATAATATACCGGTTCCCAGAGCGCTTCAGAGCAACCCTTGCAGTCGTGGCTGTTTGCCTCACAACCCGGGTTTTGCCATGAGCAACGTGGCTCTTCGGCATACTCGGGGAGATCAACTGGTTCACCAAACTTCATGGAGACGACTTCCACTCCGTTCAGCTCACCGATCTTCTCGGTCTGCTGGATTGCTCGCGCAACCCTTCCACTTGGCTTGAATGTCGCTATAATAGCGCCGTTCTCGCCAATTACCTTAACCTCGTGGGGTGTCAAATTTTCAATTCTTGCCATGGTTCCTCCTATGGCTTTGTAGCGCTTTTGAAGATTTAAAGGGATTTTCCCTACGCTATGCACCCCACAGATTACTTTACTCAAAGTGGGGTATTCGCAGGCAAAGTGCTATTTAGGAGGGTAAATGGCGACAATTGTCTGCGAGTATCCCACTTTGAGTGGAAGGATACAACTTTCAATTGGGATCTTAACGTACTTAAGCCTTTAAGGTTGGATCCTAGTTCTACCGAACTAGGGGTTATATGAATATAACCGTTTTTCCGTAAGCCTTAATGGGAGCTATATATGCTCCTTGATGAGGTTTTCCTTGTTAGGATTATATCCTTATCAAGCTTATGATTCCATTGTAGCACAGGTGGTATTTTTTGTCAATATCTTTTTCATAAAATGTATGAAAAAGGTATTGCTAATGCTTATATTATCAAAAGTGTAAACTCTTTTGGAGGAATATGGTGTGCGATGCAAGAGTTTTTTGTGCATTTGGAAGATTTGGCAAGAAATTAGGAGATTTATAGGGGTAAAAATATATTTGATTTTTGTAGATTATGTGGTTTTGGGTATAGATTTTTATCTTCTGTTCGGTTTTGGGCGCAGATTATTCCGCGTGATGTTTGGTTTTGGGTGTTTAAGGCTTGTATCATGAAAAAAAATTAATGAAAAAATAGTGCAAAAATGGATACACGAAAGAATGGAGCACGAATTGGACACAAAAATGGCGCACAGAACTGGGGGGGCAGTCTGTACGCCATTTTGGTGGCGGGAGTTGGATTTGAACCAACGACCTTTTGGTTATGAGC
>CAYTPD010000011.1:0-24933 GCA_964439975.1 uncultured Candidatus Saccharibacteria bacterium | reverse complement strand
CTGGCAAAGGTAAAACTGTCCGTATTACCGCCACCGCTCGAGACGGTTCGAAGAAAAAAGTCAGCTTGAAATTGAAGATAAAATAGTACCATTCATTACAAGTAGGATCACCCTGGTGGTCCTATTTTCATAGATTTTATAAATTTTTTCGTCAAAAGACAATTTTTATGCTAAAATCATGATATATGGAAGGTGAAGGTAATAAAACATCCTCGGTAGGGATGCCGACGAATTCTCCGGCGACGAACAATCCGCCACAGACTTCGCCCGTCAATACCGTAGGCGTCCCGCAAGTCGCAGGACAGACCGCAGGAAACCCTGCAACACAATACAACTCGTCGGACATCGGCATCAAAACTTCAGTCAAAACCGATCCGTTTGCAAAACAAAAGCAGGACCAAGCGAAAGCGAAAAAAGACCAACGAAAAATTATGCTAATTGTCGGTCTCGTTGGTATCTTGATAATTATCGGTCTCGTCGTCGCAATCGTTTTGATTGCCAGTCGCGGTTCTACCCCCCCCAATAACGATCCGGAAATTGCCGAAGAGGAAGAAACTGACAACGAAACTAGTAATTTTCCAGCGCCAATCGCCGAGGTATCTGACAAAGCGACGGAAGCAACCGGCGAAAACGGCACCGAATTATCCTCCGGCGTGCAAATCTTTGATCAAGCAATCGAAGAAGCAAAGCGTGGCGAAGGCGCGATAAAAGAAGCTGAGAATGAAACCGAATATCTCAACACTCTACAGCTCGCAAAACTTTCTTTCCTCGTCGATTACGCCGCCAACGACGAAATCGTCGCCAACAAGGACGCAATTAATCCTGAGACCCTCACAGCCGGTCAACGCGCCACCTATTATAACATTCTCTATATGACTTATTACGATCTCAACGACCTGGAAACCGCCAACCATTATTCTGAGCTTGCTGGTCAAGCTATCTTTGAAGTCCAAGGAGAAAATAGGAGTCTAGCTTTATGAAAATCTCACGCATTACTACTCATACTCGTCATTTCATCTTCACTGGCATCGCAACTAGTTGTCTGCTCTTCGCGATTATCGGTGTTTTCGCCTTTACTCAAACCAAGCCCGCCCAAGCTGACGCTGGCAAGGGATACGTTAACGGTGGCGGTTGCTACGTCGGAAAAGTCGGACGCTGGTGGGATTCCTGCTACGGTGTCACATGGCGCTACTACAAATGGGGGACTCGTTCGAATACCCTGGTCGAAAAGAAATTCAAGAAAAGCGCAACTACCACAGTCGACGGTACACCTCAAGCTCCAGGCGGACCAATTCGAGATTGTAGAGACGCAAAGGGCATTTACATTCTTGGATTCGAGGCTTATAAGCGCACCGACGGTGGCGTCGGCAACACTCCAGGCACGAAAAGCTTAGGCTATCAGCGAGGCATTGTCAAAAACAAAAACGTTGCCCTCGGCAATGATAGTGGTCAAGGGTACAACTTCGTCGTTGCTCGTGGCTCTTCAACCTGGGCTCAAACACGTGCAGACTACATAGTTGCGCGCCGAGAAGGTCAAGTTGGACAATATACACATTTTAAAAACGGTAACCTTGGGTGGTTCTGTTACAGCCCTAAAGACGATGACCCAAAAGAACCGACCCAAAGCACCACTATAGTTAGAAACCCCGGCGACATCGAAACAAAATCAAAAGTCAGCGTCAATGCGCAAGCCGATGTCTCCGCTCATGAACTCACCTCCGATTTTGACGATACTGTCAAACTTCATATCAGTACCAACGAAGAAAAGCTTAAAATTAATTTCGAGCATTTTTACCACCCCACCGGAGGAAGCAAAATTAAATGTGAAAGTAGCCCTGAAGTAACTTGTGCTAACAATATCGAACTAAAATGGGATGTGAAATGGACTTCAGGTGTTCGTGGCGATGACAAAAAGGATGTGGCCAGTGGTAGTTTTAACGCTGACACTATCGATAAAGTACCGACTCCTGTAAGCAGCACTCAAGAATACGAAGTAGAACTTCAACCTGGCGAAAACAACATCTTTTGCCAAACTATTCGCTACTCACCCAAATTCCTCGATCGAGTCGAAAGAACAGTCGAAACAAAAGATCCAACAACAGGCGCAGTGACTGGCCGTACAAGAGAAATCAGCATCGAAGGTCATGGCGCAGACGAATCTTCCGCCTGCATCGCTATCACTCGAATTGAGGACCCAACCATTCCACACCACACTTACGACACGGACGGCAATGTCAAAGTTAGTGGTATAGCAAACGGCGATGTCGTCTATGCAGGTGAAGGTGCCAGCGTGCAATGGACCGGCAAATACAAATCATACCGCACTCGCCGCTTCGCTGGCGTACAAGGTTCAATCTATGACGTTGACAGAGCTTACGATCGTCGCCCTGAAGGATACGACAAAGGTACACCCGTCTATCGCGTCGGTACCTCAAATAAAAACACTTGCGATTTTTTCAAAGAACAAAAACTCGCCAAAACTTGCGAACCGTCCAGCGACCTTAACGACATCATTGATGACAACACGGAAAATCCCTACGAATTACCTGATGACGACGAAATCGACAGTGAATTATATGCAATCGTACCAGACTCACTCAACAATATGAGTACAATTGGCGACAAATATTGCGGTGGATTGGGATACAAATTCGAATATTGGTTTGGCGAGCAACGCGGTCGCGATGAATATAATAATATCCATTGGCAACGCGAAGATGATAAAACCTATTGGACAATATTCCGCCCCTCCTGTCGTACAATTGCTAAGAAACCATCGCTCGCAATTTGGAATGGAGCATTCTATACACCCGGCAGCATAAAGACTAGCCTTTCTGATCGCTACGATATTGCTAATCGTCTCGACAACCAGCCCGATACGAATAGTACGCGCACGCTTTACGGTTCTTGGAGCGAACACCTTAACAATGTTAAGAACCGAAACACCAACTTCGCTAGTGGCTCCGCTCTCTACCAAGGATTACCAGTCAACTTAGCCTCAAATGACCCAATCAGCTATTCGCCACTCACGATCAGCAACGCTTCTTCAGAATACGGTTATTCTGGCGTAAGTCCCGCTTCCAATAGTCTTCTTGACTATTTAAAAAACAAACTCGCAAAGGACGGTGGCTCAACCGAAAACGCTGTTGATAACACTTTTCGAAACATAACACCTGGCAACAATGTTTACAAATTCGAAGGATCACAAAAAATCACGGCCAACATCACGCTACCAGACAATGCCCAATACGACAGCATTTCAAAAATCCCCCAAAACGTTATTATCGTTAACGGCGACCTACAAATCGACAGCGATGTAACCAGAATTGACGCTTGGCTTCTGGTTACCGGCAAAATCGATACATGCTACCAATTTAAAAAGCAAACCACCGGATCAAACGGCGAATGTTCAAAACAGCTTATGATTAACGGACCAGTCATCGCAAATCAATTTATCCCGCATCGTTCCTACGGCGCAGACCCAGCTCAAGGAAGCAAAGCTAATTCAGGCGAAATCCTTAATCTTCGCCAAGACACCTACCTCTGGGCTTACGCCATGGCAAACCAACTGCGTAACAATTTTCAAGAAGTCTACGCACGCGAAATTGCTCCTCGATATTAGCCAAAAGTTCAAGTATCTGCTATAATACATATATAATATATGAATTATCGCCAGACTCTCTTTGACAAAATGTCACCATCGAAAAAACGCACTTGCCTGATCTGCTTCGGTATTCTTCTGGTAAGTGCCTTTTTCATTATTGGTTTAATCTTCACCTTTCTAATTGACCAGATCGCTCTACGTAAACTCGACGCTGAAGCCCTGACGCTTAAAGAAACTTTGACCATTCCTTACGGCACGCCAGCCAAAGTCTCTGATTTTATCGCCGATCTTAAAGGTGAATTAATTGAAGATTTTCCACTCAATACAAACGTCTTAGGCGAAGTTCCGGTCGAATTTGACTATTTAAACCAGAAAAACCGGCGTCGAACAGCCACTTTTTCCATCCAAATCGTCGACGACACAAAACCGCTCATTTACGGCAAATCCGCCTATGCCTTACCTAAAGGGTACGAGGGGGAACTAACCGATTTAATGATTAGCGTTGATGACCTAGACGATCATCCAACACGCAAAATTTCCGGCACCTATGACCTAAACCAACCCGGCGAATATGATCTAGAATATATCATCACTGACCAAAGTCACAACGAAAATCGCCAACCCTTTAGCCTCACGGTTTACGAGCCAACGCCCAAGGACCAAAACAGTCAATCACAACCACCAGCTTCCTCCCCCGAGCCCAAAGGCCTACCGATCGCCGAAATCATCCAAGATTACAAAACACCAAAAACAAAAATTGGCATCGATGTCTCGCGCTGGCAAGGTAAAATTGACTGGTCAGCCGTCAAAGCCGCTGGAGTCGAATTCGCCTTCATCCGACTCGGCTACCAAACCAATTTTGGCGCCGAAAACCAGCTTGATCAATTCGCCCTCAAAAATCTTTCTGACGCCACAAAAGTCGGTCTTCCGGTCGGGGTTTATTTCTACTCCTACGCTCAAACCACCGATGAAGCCCACAACCAAGCTAATTGGATCATTGACCAAGTCCAACCTTACCAGCTCAAATTAGGCATTGTCTTCGATTGGGAAAATTGGACCGACCTCAGTCGCGCCAACCTCAGCCTAAATAGCCTCCACAGCATCGCCGACTGTTTTATCAATACTGTTTCTGCTCGAGGTTATCATGGTAGCCTTTACGGCAGCAAAAATTACCTTGAAAACTTCTGGCAACCAACCGACCATCCAACATGGGTCGCCCAGTATTACGATAAAGTTACTTACGACGGCGAATATTGGCTCTGGCAAATCAGCGACCAGGGTCAAGTCTCCGGCATCAACGGCTTCGTCGACCTCGACATCATGTATCTCGAATAATGAAATAGAGCTATCCCATTTCTGATTTTTCGACCTAAGCTTCCAACATTGATTTCAGTATAAAGCTTATGCTATAATCAAAACAAGATGAAAAATTCTCCTGCGCGCCCCAAACTACAGCTCGATTATACTTGGCTCGCTCTTTGGATCATTTTTTACAGTTTAATTATTATCTTTGGCGGTCTTACGCCCAATAGTTTTCTACTTACCGTCATCAAAATTGGTAGCATTTTCCTTTGTCTAGCCTATGCTCGCCTAAAATTTCCCAATGACAAGCTCCTCCAAACCGCCCTCCTGGTCACCTTATTAGCTGACGTCATTCTCGCCATGAATAATCTCTCCGAATTTGGTGTCTTAACTTTTCTAGTCGCCCAGATTGTCCATACGCTCCGCCTCAATTCTCCAGCCGTAAAAAATCCTTTGGGAATTTATATCTGTCTATCCGCTATCGTCATCGTAATTACCATCATAATCGATTATTCCTTCGTGACGCCCGTCATCGCTGGTTGCTATTTCATTCTCCTACTCGCCAATACTTTCTCCGCCTACCGCTGGTTCCGTAGAGACCAATCTAATTTCCGAGCCTGGTGCGCAGCTACAGGATTTGGACTATATGTCTGTTGCGATATTTGGGTCGCTATCTCCTTCCTGGCGCTAAACCACCTCTTCCCAGGCGATCTATATCTGACAGCAAATTATCTCGCATGGATCTTTTATTTTCCCGCTCAGGTCCTTATCGCGCATAGTTCAAAACAAATCGCCACAAAATAGCCCAACTCCTTACAAAGTTATACACATCTGATAGAATTTGTGGTACAATGAGTGAAAGAAGAAAATTGTGCTATAAATGGAGGTATATGGAAGGTAATAAATCGCACTCACCTAGCAGCGGCCAACGCGCAATTTTAGTTTTTGGCGCGCCGTGCAGTGGCAAAACAACTTTTGGCAAACAGTTCGCAACTCAATTTAATGCAACATTTTACGACCTTGATACTCTCAAACAAGAACATAATCTTTCGCGCCAGTTCATTTTAATTTTGGTCGAACAAATCGCTCGTACTGGCTCAACCTTAGTCATCGAAGGTGGCAACGGTACGGAACGTGATCGTCGTGAATTGACTGAAGTCCTGCGCGCGGCGGGTTATTCCCCCACTTTAATCTGGATCCAAACCGACGTTAGCACGATCCGCTCTCGCCTCAAAAATCGCCTCAAGTCGATCGACAAAGCCAAAGCAGTTTATTCCGCAGGAGTGAAATCGCTCGAAGCTCCTTCGGACGCAGAAATGCCTATCGTTCTTTCTGGTAAGCACACCTATCATACCCAACTCAAACAAGTCTTAACTCAACTCTAGTCTAAAAAGTCTTTTATTATATCGTGATCATCAAAGATGCTGAATTTGGCGAAATTATCGTGCGCAAAAATCCTCTGTCAAAGAACGTACGTTTTTCGATCGCGCCATCCGGTCGCCTCCAAATGTCTGTTCCGAAAAACACCAGCGATTTTTTCGTCAAACGCCTCCTACATACTAATCGCCAACTCATCCGCGAAAACATCCCCTTAAATGACCCTACGACCCAGCGCGCCCGCGACGCCAAGAAAAAACTCCTCCAAAAAAAAGCCCAGCAATATTTACCATATCGCCTAGAATACTTTGCTAAACTTTATGATTATCATTACGTTCGCTGTCGTCTCTCTCACGCCGCCACGCGTTGGGGAAGTTGCTCGACAAATGGCACCATTTCTCTCAATATAGGTCTCATGCAAGTCCCCGAAATTCTGCGCGATTACGTCATTCTACACGAACTAGCCCACCTCCACCATATGGATCATTCAGCTGCTTTTTGGTCGGAAGTCGAATCACACGACCCTCATTATAAAGAACATCGCAAAAAACTCCGCACTTTTACGCCCGGAGTTTAAACTCTCTCAAATAAGCATCCGTCAATCTAGCGAAACAGTTAAGAACAAGAAAAACTGCCAGCCCTTCCGAGCCAGCAGTTTAAGAAGGGAATCCTAAAACGATCAGTAAGCTTACTGATCATGACTATAGTCATGAATTACGGCGTCATTATTCTGATTTTTCCGCAGAGTTGGAGTCTTTAGCTTTACAATGACACTGTCCAGAACATCCCCCGTCGCAATGACATTCACCATTATCGCAATGATCTTTCGAATCGTCATTTTCCAGATCTCCAACGAATTCTCGCAGATCAGAGCAATCCTCATACTCCTCGTCCAAATCATAAGCGTCAGCATAATCATCGGGTCCATCATAATAATCGTCGTCCTCGAATAGATCATCAAAATCCTCAGGCGAGGTAGCAGAAGCTTCCCTCACCAACATCTCAGCAACAGCACCGATCATCTCCGTGTTATTATTTATCACATCTCTCATGACACCCGCCACATAACGAGCTGTCCGGTTCGCGGCATACACCGCTGCCGAAGCCACAGTTTCAACGGTCGATTCATACGCTACGGATGTCGAATCGGCTTTCGCCGCGTCCCAACCCGCCTGATAGCTATCCGCACAGTCGTCAACAAAATCGTATTTTGACTGACAGGCTTTTTCGACGATCTTTACAATCGTCCGCCCCGTAATAGCGCCCAAAGTTGCTACCAGCATAGTACCAAAGTTATTCTTCACTTCATCATTTTTCATTAATTATCCCCCTTTCAGTCAACTTTGATCAGCTTTGCCGATCAATTCATAAAATGAATCATCATATTTTACTTTGCAAAACTTGCTATTTAAGCGTACCCAACTTTTCACCCCCCTATAAACATTAGGCTTTAACTTTGAGCTCCGAGCTTGTAATTTCGACTTTATTTATCATCGTTCTCTCGTTCTTCTCCCTTCTTCTCAAAGTTCACCACCCTATCTCTCTATTATAGCACACATTCCTATAAAAATCAATAGCAAAACTGAAAAATAAATTATTATATATAAATGTAGGATTAACAAAAACCGAAAAATAATTTTTATATAAACCTCTTGAAACAAAGAGAAAGGTGTGCTAAAATAACACACGTATAGTCTAATATTAAACAGGCATGCGAACTAGACGCGCAGACAAGCCTCTCTCAAAATCGAGAAAGGAACTATCTATCAGTCTAGATTTCGTGCGTCTATAAGGGAAAGGAATAGGATGCAAGTCATCATCGGCACCAAAATTGGTATGACCCAGATCATCGGCGAAGATGGTATCGTCACTCCTGTGACGATTTTGCAAGCCGACCCCTCCACAGTGACTCAGATTAAAACTGTCGAAACCGACGGTTATAACGCTGTGCAACTGGGGTACGGTCAGGGTAAGAATCTGAGCAAGTCGGTTTCCGGCCACGTCAAAACCGCCGGAGTAACTCCAAAAATCTTGAAAGAGTTTCGCGTTGAAGAAGCTCCCGAGCTCAAAATCGGCGACAAAATTACCGTCGATAGTTTCAAAATCGGCGACAAGGTTCAAGTTACCGGCACTTCAAAGGGTAAAGGTTTCGCAGGCACCGTCAAACGCTGGAATTTTAACGAATCACGCAATACACACGGATTTAAAGGTAATATCCGCCGTGTAGGTTCAATCGGCTCGATGTATCCCCAAAAAGTTTTCAAAGGCAAAAAAATGCCCGGCCGTATGGGCCACGATCAGGTAACTGTCAAAAATTTGGTAGTTGCCTATATTGACGCCGAAAATAACCTTATCGGTCTCAAAGGCGCGGTTCCTGGACCCAAAAAAGGTATCGTAACGGTCGAGGGAAAGGAGTAATATGGCTGAACTTAACAAAGACATTTTCGGCTTAGATGTTCAGAATCATGAACTCTTGAAGACCGCTTATGATGCGTATCTCGCCAACTCGCGTAGCTCACACGCTAAAACCCTAAAACGTGGTGAAGTGCGCGGTGGTGGCAAAAAGCCTTGGAAGCAAAAGGGAACTGGTCGCGCACGCTTTGGCTCGACTCGCAACCCAATCTGGCGCCACGGTGGTGTCGCTTTCGGTCGCACTGGCGAAGAAAACTTCACCAAAAAGATTAGCAAGAGCGCAAAAAAGCTCGCCGTCAAACAAGCCTTAAGTCTAAAGAATGCTGACAATGCAATTATCATCATTGACACTTTTGCTTGTCCAAACGGCAAGACTAAGGAAACCGTCAAGATGTTGAAAGACAACCAAATCGAAGACAACCAGCGCGTACTTCTAGTCATTCCCGAGAAAGACGAACTCGTCAACCGCGCTACGAATAACGTCAACAACATCAAAGTTGTCCGTCCAACTTACCTCAATGTTTTTGACTTACTCAATGCTGATAAAATCGTCATCTCCCAAAAATCACTACCAATGATCGAAACCTGGCTCATCGGAAAGGAGGAAGCATAATGAGAACTGTACAATATATTCCTCGTGCAACCGAGAAAGCTTACGTCGAACAGACCAAAAACACTTATATTTTCTATGTTCCGAAAACTGCTAGCAAGCAAGAAATCGCGCAACAAATCGCCGAAGCCTTCAAGGTGACAGTAGTTAACGTCCGCACAGCCGTTCGCAAAGGCAAACCGACACGCTTTTCACGCGGTAAACACGCTTATCCTGGCATTACTAACCGCCAAGATAAAAAAATCGCTTATATTACTCTCAAGCAAGGCGACAAGATCCCAGTTTTCGAGGAAACTCAGACCGAGACAAAAGACGAAGCTAAGGAAGATAAAAAATCCGCTAAAGCTACCAAACAAGAAGAGAAGCAAGCCGTCAAGGAAGAAAAAAAGGTCGTAAAGACGGCGAAGAAAGAAGTAAAGGAGGATAAGTAATGAGTATTAAAGCTTATCGCCCAACTACCCCTGCCCAACGACAGAAGACAACGCAAGACTTCGACCAGATTACAACACGCAAGCCGATGAAGTCTCTGCTCGCCAGCAAAAAACAACGCGCTGGTCGTAACAACGCTGGTCGCATCACCGTTCGTCATCGCGGTGGAGGTGTCAAACGTCACTATCGTATCTTGACCTACAAGCTCCCCGCGAACAGCAAATTCTTGGTCTGCGAGATCGAATACGATCCGAATCGTAGCGCTCGTATTGCTCGGGTTAAAGATCAGAACAACGCTTACTATTACGTAATTGCCGACAGTACGATGCAAAAAGGTAAGACCTTCGAAACTGGTCAAGAGGCTACGATTGAAAATTCCAACCGTATGCCAATCGAAAACATTCCCGTCGGTACTTTCATTTATGCCGTCGAGCTAACTCCGGGTCGTGGCGCACAAATCGTTCGCTCAGCCGGCACAAAAGCCCAACTTATGGCCAAAGAAGACGGTTACGCAACCCTCAAAATGCCGTCAGGCGAAATGCGTAAGGTGCTCGTAGCTTGCGAGGCAAGCATCGGCACAGTTGGCAACGAACAACACCAAAACATCAAAATCGGCGCTGCTGGGCGTCGCCGTCGCAAGGGTATCCGCCCGACCGTCCGAGGTGTTGTTATGAACGCTACTGACCACCCCCACGGTGGTGGTGACGGTGGTCGCCACGGTACTGGTAAAGCTCCCCGCACTCCATGGGGTCAGCTCACCCTTGGCTACCGTACTCGACATAATAAGAAAACTAACAAAATGATCGTGCGCAGTCGCCACGAAGGAAAGAGGAAATAATGTCTCGAAGTCTTAAAAAAGGTCCATTCGTAGACTTTAAACTCGCGAAGAAAGTCGCCGCCCTCTCAAATGATGATCGTACCGTGATCAAAACCTGGGCGCGACAATCGACCATTTCTCCAGAAATGGTTGGTCGTACAATTGCCGTTCATAATGGTAAAGTGCACGTACCAGTTTTCATTAGCGAGAATATGGTTGGACACAAATTAGGCGAATTCGCCCCAACTCGTAAATTTAAACGCCACGGTGGTAAAAAAGCTGCCGAAGCAGCAAAGGGAGGTAAATAATGGCTGAAACCTTATTTGCTCACGCCGTCATCAAAGGCGTCGATAACCAACCCCGCAAAACGCGCATCGTTGCCGATTTAGTACGAGATCGCTACGTCGCTGACGCTGTAGTTATTCTCGAAAATACACCTCGACGCGCCGCACGTCCAGTCCGCAAAGCAATCGAAAGTGCCGCAGCAAATCTAATCAACAATAATGAGACGAGTATCGATCCCAAGACGATCCGTATTGCTCGCATTAGCGTTACTGCTGGCACTCGTATGCGACGCTATGTTCCAGCCTCCCGCGGTCGCGCTTTGCCATACGAAAAAATTTCCAGCAACATTTTTGTCGAAGTCGCTGGCGAACCACGCAAAGCAAAAGCCAAAACCGACAAAACTAGCGCTAAGACAACTTCTGTAGAGTCATCAACCAACGATACAAAAGCAAAGGAGAAGGAATAATGGGACAAAAAGTAAACCCGATTTCTTATCGTCTCCAGGTCAGCAAGGATTGGTCGTCCAAATGGTTCACCCGCAAAACCGACTTCCGCAACTGGCTCATCGAAGATACCAAAATTCGCGAGACGATCGAGAAGCGTTATAGTAGTCGCCCAACTATTGCTCGTATTAATATCGAGCGTAGCGCCAACTTAACGACGATTACTATCCTAACCGCTAAGGCAGGTGCCGTAATTGGCAAACAAGGTGCCGGCATTAACGAGCTAAAGAAAGAACTGGAAAAATTCGTCAAAGGACCGATCCGCATTAACGTCGAAGAAGTCCGCAAGCCCGAACTTTCTGCCAAATTGGTCGCCGAAAACATCGGCTTTCAGCTCGGCAAACGCATGAACTTTCGCCGTGCAGTAAAAATGGCTTGCCAATCAACAATGAACGCTGGCGCCAAAGGTATCCGCGTCGAAGTCGGTGGACGCTTAAACGGTGCGGAAATGAGCCGTCGTGAACGTTTCATCGAAGGTTCAGTTCCTCTACATACGCTTCGTGCCGACGTTGACTTTTACGTCTGCCATGCTAAGACCGTTGCAGGAATCGTTGGTGTAAAAGTTTGGATCTATAAGGGGGAGAAATAATATGGCTATTCTAGTACCAAGAAGAGAAGCACATCGCAAAGTACGCAAAGGCAAAAACCGTGGCACAGCTTCACGTTGCAATACGGTCGCCTTCGGCGATTGGGGTCTCATGTCCCTCGACAACGAGCGAATCACTAGTCGCCAAATCGAGGCTGCCCGCCAAGCCATCACTCGCTACGTCAAACGTGGTGGTAAAATCTGGATTCGTATTTTCCCGCACACCCCAGTCACAAAAAAACCACTCGACGTCAAAATGGGTAGTGGCAAAGGCGAACCACAATTTTACGTCGCGAAGGTTAAAGCTGGTACCGTCATGTTCGAGATCGCTGACGTTACCGAGGAACAAGCAAAAGAAGCCTTCCGACTCGCCGGTCATAAACTACCGGTCCGCGTAAAAGTAATTAAGAAAGAGGAACGCTAATATGGCTGGAGCATTACAAGGAATCGTCACTTCTGACAAGCGCGATAAGACAATCACCGTCTCAATCGCCAGCCGAGAGACGCATCCGCTTTATCGCAAACAATATACTAAAACTCGCAAATACACAGCTCATGACGAAAAAAATGAAGCCGGTATGGGCGACAAAGTATTGATTGAAGCCTGCCGTCCGTTTAGTAAGACTAAAAGCTATAAATTAGTCAAGATCATCGAAAAATCGCACGGCGCTGTCGAGCTAAAAGATGAGGTTTTGGGCAATCAGGTCGAAGCCGAAACCGCCAAGGAAGAGGAGAAATAATAATATGATTCAACAAGAAACTCGGCTCAAAGTCGCAGACAACAGTGGCGCCAAGGAACTTGGTGTAATCCGAGTCCTCGGTGGAACTCGCGCACGCTATGCTCGAGTTGGCGACATCGTCACTTGTAGCGTCAAAGACGCCAGTCCAACTGGTAGTGTTAAGAAAAAAGCCGTCGTCCGTGCTGTAATCGTTCGCACTAGGCAACAAATCCGAAGACCAGACGGCTCGACCATTCGTTTCGATGATAACGCTGCCGTTTTAGTCAACGATGACAAAACCCCCAAAGGTACACGTGTTTTCGGACCAGTCCCCCGCGAACTGCGTGAACTCGGTTTTAATAAAATTATCAGCCTTGCACCGGAGGTCCTCTAATGAGTAAAAGTCTAAAAACTGGCGACAAAGTCAAGATTCTCTCCGGCGACCACAAAGGCAAAACCGCCGAAATCATCAAAATTGATAAGCGAAACGGCAAAGCGATGCTGAAAGATATTAACATTCGCGAGCGTCATCTACGCGCGACGCAGTTCAACCCCAAAGGTGGCAAGAAGACCGTTCATCTCGGTATTGATCTTTCCAACCTAAAAAAGGAGGATAAATAATGACCGCTAAAAATACTCCACGCCTCAAAACTCTTTATCAAAACAAGATTGCGAAAGATTTGCAAAAAGAATTAAATCTCGACAATATTAACCAAGTGCCCAAGCTTGAAAAAATTGTCGTTTCAAGCGGAGTCGGTAAAAAACGCGAAGATAAGCGCTTTACCGAAACCGTCGAACTCACACTGACAAAAATCACTGGCCAAGCCACGACAAGTCGCCTCGCAAAAAAATCCATCGCTGGATTTAAAATCCGCAAAGGCATGGGCGCCCCAGTCGGCTATCTTACAACTTTGCGCAATGACAAAATGTACGAATTCGTCGATCGCCTTATCAACGTAGCCTTACCGCACGTACGCGATTTTCACGGCGTCAGTCGCAAAGCTTTCGATGCGCAAGGCAATTATAGCCTTGGCCTCAAAGAACAGACCGTTTTTCCTGAAATTACTTTCGAAGATTCCGCCGTCTTGCATGGCCTAGAAATCACATTCATTATTAAAAATGGTTCAAAAGAAGGGAGCATGAAGTTGTTAGAAGCCTTTGGCATGCCATTTGAAAAGGAGAGTAAATAATATGGCAAAGAAATCGGCAGTATTACGCGACCAAAAACGTCGCAAAATGTATGAAAAATATAAAGCCAAGCGCGCAGAGCTAAAAGCGGCCGGCGATCTCGAGGGTTTACAAAAATTACCACGAAATGCTAGCCCTACAAGACTAAAAAATCGTGATATGTTGGACGGACGTCCGCGTGGCTATATGCGCTATTTCGGACTCAGTCGCATTAACTTCCGCGAAAAAGCCTCGAAAGGCGAAATTCCGGGCGTAACAAAGAGTAGTTGGTAGGAAAGGAGAGAAGATATGTCATTACAATCAACCGATCAAATCGCCGATCTTATCACTCGCATCCGCAACGCCATCATGGTAGGCAAGACCGAAATTCGCGTCCCCGTGAGCAAACTCAAGGTTGCCGTCATCGAAGGTTTGAAGGACGCTGGCTATATCGCCGACTACGAAGTCGAAGAAGGCAAGCCACGTGGCACTTTGCATGTTACAATCTGTGCAGAAGGTACGCCAGCCAAAATCACCGAAATTTCCAAGGTTTCAAAACCCGGCCGTCGCGTCTATACCAGCTCAGAAGAAATTCCGGTCGTTAAAAGTGGTCGTGGTATCGTCTTAATCAGCACCAGCAAGGGAATTATGACTGGTCGCGAAGCTAAAAAACAACATCTCGGTGGCGAGATTCTCATCAAAGTTTACTAACTTTGATGAGAAGTGGGGAGATTTTCCTCCGGAAAATCTCCCCACTATCCTGGCTAAAGTCTCTTAAGATTTAACTAGGACCGAGAAAAGCCAAAAACAAGAAATTTTCCTCGCAAGGGGAAGATTTTTTTGGTTTTGTAAACCCAACTTTCCAAAAAATGCTTTTATAAACCCCCGACTTCCTGAAATTGCAAAAGCCAGACTTCCCAAAAATATGAAAAGAGACCCTACTCTCGCAGAGCCTCTTTACCAAGGGGGAATTAAAAAGATCACTGAACGCTAAACTCATAGGCCTCCAAACGTTCAAGCGCTATTTTATATAATTCAGGATCAATATAACGCAAGCCAGAAAATCGATTCTCGTCTTTACACGCTTCAATCAGCGCACCAATCGTCTCAATCTGGTAAAGCCCTAATTTTTCAGATATGGTAGAATCGTAAAACCTTGGTGCTACATTTAAGCCATACCAGTCTAGCGCTAAAACCGTACTTTTTTCAGACGGATAACACATATCCAACGGAACTACAAAGTCCCAAGTACGCATACAGCCAGCCAAATGTTTTTCGCAAGCCTTACCAAATCCTGGCCAATAGTGCGATAGCGTATACCAGCCACTATCTGCATTCTCCGCAAAGATACTCATCAAGTCCATAATGGTGTTGGCACCACGACGCCTCAGTTGATGAATCGTTGTAGAACTAGGCCTCGTCGAAGATTCATCCTCCAGTACTACATCTAGTACTTCAGAAAGATCGTCGTCCAGTTGTACTTCCATTTTCCCCTCACGCAACAATAGACCTTCACGCCTCAGTATCGTAGTAATCACCGCCCACTCCCAAAGCGTAATTCGCAGTTCAGCAGTTACAAACTTTTCGAAATCGCCGAAAAATTCCACCGCCTGCCTCACCGTACGAATCTTTAGCTTTTGCAAAACCTGCAAACTCCGCTTTGGCCAGCGAATTTGCAAAATCGATCCTTCCAGATCCAAACCGTCCCCATCAGGCATACCTGACATATTTGCTACGTTTTCTACTGCCAAACCTTCCGGCCTTTCCCCTCGCTTCTGGATTTCCGCCAACAATGCTTCAATCCGCGACAAAGCCTGATCGCGACGCTGATTACAATAACGCACCTCGTCCATCAACACTTTGGTTTCACGTATCAAATCTGACACATTCGCCTTCATGCAACGCTCAACAGCCTCAACATAGTAGGCACTATTCTGGGACTCACTATCACTTTCGTGATTAGAAATACTCAAGTCAGTCTTTTGACTATCCCAAAGTTCTGCCCCTCCTGCCAAAATGTAACGCTGTCGATAATCTCGCAACCATCTAATCGCAGCATTAAAGCATTCCTCTACACCAAGAGCCCAACGATTTTTTATTCTTTCCTCTTCGACAGCTGAGCGTGGCACATAACCTAAAAACTGCCTCAATACATACCCATACGCATATCTATAAGCTAATACCTTATGCACGTTTTCGACCATCTTTTCTCGACAAGCCAACTCCTCAAATACTACTTCCTTACCTTTCCGACCAATCTCATCGTCCAAGTCAAAAGCAAATGCATAGATACTTTCTTCAAAAGACAAGCCAAAACTCTTCACTTTCTCAACGTTTACTGACATCTCGCTATTCCTCCTTTTTTAATCTGCTTATTCTTTTAGAGAATACTGACCCCCTATCTTTCCATTATAGCACACATTAGCAAAAAAGTCAATACTATATACTATTTTTGACGCAAAATTCAAGCAAAACCGCATTTCATCCAATCAAAACTATGCTCAAATGATTCCACATTCCGCTCATGCATGCTACAATAGGAATATCATTCAATAATTGTGAGGTGGACATAATGGATTTTACAGGTCGCGACTTTTTGCAAATTCTAGATTTTAGCCCCGACGAGCTACGCTATATGCTCGAAGTCGCTAAAATTTTCAAAAACTACAAACAAACCGGCCAAAGCCATAAATATTTCCCCAACAAAAATATCGTTCTACTCTTTGAAAAAACCTCCACACGTACTCGCTGTAGTTTCGAAGTTGCTGGCCACGATCTCGGCATGGGCGTAACCTATCTCGACCCCGCCGCCTCGCAAATGAGTCACAAAGAGTCGATCGCCGACACCGCCCAGGTCCTCGCGAAACTTTACGATGGCATCGAGTATCGCGGTTTCGCCCAAAAAACCGTCGACGATCTTGCGAAATATGCTAATGTTCCAGTTTGGAACGGTCTAACTGATTATTGTCACCCCACCCAAGCTTTGGCTGATTTTCTCACCATCGAAGAACATTTTGGCAACCTAAAAGGTCTTACGGTCGCTTATCTTGGCGACACCCGCAACAACGTCGCCAACTCGCTTATGGCTATGAGCGCCAAAATGGGCGTGAATTATATCGCTTGCGGACCAGAAGCGCTCAAACCCGACCCAGAATTCCTCGCCCAATGTCAAGCAGTCGCCAGCGAGACCGGTAGTACGATCACCGTTACGCCCGATTTGCAAGCCTTGAAAGACACTGCTGACGTCGTCTATACTGACGTTTGGCTCTCCATGGGCGAAGACAAAGCAAAGTGGCGCGAGCGCATTGATCTCCTAAAGCCTTATCAAGTTACGAGCGAAATCATGAATCTCGCAAAACCGACGGCAATTTTTATGCATCCTCTGCCGTCTTTCCATGATCTAGAAACTTCAGTTGGACGAGAAGTACACGATACCTACGGTTTAAGCGAGCTTGAAGTGACGAACGAGGTCTTCAATTCTGACCGTTCATTAGTCTTCGAAGAAGCCGAAAATCGCATGCACACGATCAAAACAGTCATGTATTTAACTTTAAAAGATAAGGAACAATAATCATGAAAAGTACTATTTGCAATTTTAGCGAAATCGCACCCCTAAAAAGAGTACTCATGCATCGACCAGGCGATGAGTTCCTTAATCTTACTCCAAACACCCTCGATCGTTTGCTGTTCGACGATATTCCATACCTAAAAATCGCTCAACAAGAACATGATGCCTTCGCGAATGCTTTGCGGGCCGAAGGTGTAAAAGTGGTCTATCTCGAAGATTTAATGGCCGAAGCGCTCGACAATGCTAGCCCAAACACGCGCAAAGAATTTCTCCACCAATTCATCAACGAAGCTGGCGTTACCTCGCCAAAAATCGCCAAACATTGTTACACCTTCCTCAATAGTTACAAAGACAATCGCGAAATGATCAAAAAATGCATTGCCGGCATCGACATTTCTGAACTTAAACGGCTAAACAGCATTTCTGGGTTTTATGCTTCGCGCGATACTGGGCGTATGATCATGGACCCAATCCCTAATCTTATCTTCCAGCGCGATCCTATGGCGACGATTGGTCACGGCGCCACTCTACACAAAATGTGGGCACCCACCCGAACCCGTGAGTCGATTTTTGCTGACTATATTTTCAAATATCACCCCTTCTACGAAGATATTAAACTCTATTACGATCGCACTGAACCATATTCACTTGAAGGTGGCGACATTCAAGTCCTCTCCGACGAAGTCATCGCGATTGGTATTTCCCAACGCACCGAGCCGGAAGCCATCGCCGAATTCGCCAAAAACCTATTTAAAGATAAAAAATCTACTTTTAAATACATTCTCGCGATCGATATTCCTGACGAACGCAGTTTCATGCACCTTGATACCGTGATGACCCAAATCGACAAAAACAAATTTACCGTCCAAGACGCCATTATGGACATTTCGACAATCTACGAAATCACCAAAGGCCGTGGCAACGAACTCGAAATTGTTGAAAATCGTCAAAGTCTACAAAAAGTTTTGGAAAAATATTTGCACTTATCAAAAGTTGAGTTAATTAAGTGTGGCGACGGTCGACGCATCGATGCCGAGCGGGAACAATGGAGCGACGGCGTGAACTTATTATGCATCCGTCCAGGCGTCGTCATTGCCTATGATCGCAACTTCGTCACGAACGAAACTTTACGCCGACATGGTGTTAAAGTCATCGAAATCCCCAGTTCAGAAATCTCTCGCGGACGAGGTGGTTCGCATTGTATGGCAATGGCCTTAGTGCGCGAGGAGGATCAATGAAATAATAGTTCCAACCAAAATGTAAAAACTATTTAGAAAGGAAATCATGCCCAAGAAGAAAAATCGCAAAAAGCGCAATCATGCTATGCTCTCGGCCTATTCGATCATCATGATTTTAATCATTGCGCTCGGCCTGATCTCGCACCTCTTGCCCAAAGCAGAGTTTGTGCCAGTGGTCGAGGAAGAGCCAGTCGCCGAAGAATCTACCGCCGAAGTCGAAGCGATCGAAACTACTCCGACCGAATCGACGGCAATCGAAGTCGACCAGACCACTGTAGAAAGCGACGAAACCGCCGTCGAAAACGAAGCACCAATCGCCGAAGGTTCGACTAATGTTACCGCCATTAATGGTGTCGACGTCGAGCTCGAAAACGGCGAAGTCACTGAATCTCCAGATCTCGTCGCCGACAGTGAAACCCCCAAAGAAATCACCTATAGCGACCTCGAAACCTGCGAAGCAGAAAGTGGTAGCGAATGCGCAATCGTCGACGGTTCTGGTGTCGTCGGAGCAAAACTTTGGCAAGTCCTCATGGCGCCCATTCTCGGCTTCGAAAATGCTATCGATGTCTGTATCTTCATTATGGTACTCGGTGGCTTCTTAGCTATCGTCGCCAAGACCAAAGCCCTCGAAAACGGCATCAAGGTCCTCGTGAAAAAGCTCCACGGCAAAGAGTATCTTCTCATTGTCCTACTCATGCTTATCTTCTCGGTCATGGGAACTACCTACGGCTTCCTCGAAGAAAGCGTTGGCTTTTACGTTCTCGTCGCAGCCACTATGTTCGCTGCTGGTTTAGATCCCTTGGTCGGCGTTGCCACAATTCTACTCGGTGCTGGCTCTGGCGTCCTCGGCTCAACCATCAACCCCTTTGCGACCGGCGTCGCTCTCTCAGCTATGAAAGACGCTGACATTCCGTATGATCAGGGAATGATCATCTTAATCGCAACCGTACTCTGGCTATCCACGCTGGCAATTTCCATGTTCTTCACCATCCGCTACGCCAAAAAAGTCCAAAAAGACAAAGGCTCAACTTTCTTAAGCCTGCGCGAACAAGCCGCCGCCGAAAAAACTTACGACAAATTCCTCCGTTCTAAAGGCGAAGACGATAGTCTTTCCGCCCGCCAAAAATGGACACTCGTCATTTTCGCACTCACCTTCCTAGTCATGATTGTCGGCTTCATTCCGTGGGGAGAGTTTAACATCACCTTCTTCGATAGTTGGACTGGCTGGCTAACTGGCGCTCCACTCGGTAGTTGGTGGTTTTATGAAGCAGCGCTTTGGTTCCTCATCAGCTCAATCATCATCGCGCTGATTAACCGCACCGGCGAACGTGGCTTTGTCGACGCCTTTATTAGTGGTGCTGGAGACATGATCGGCGTCGTCTTGGTCGTCGCTGTGGCACGAGGTGTCTCTGTTCTCATGGGCCAAACCTTCCTCGACAATTTTATCATTTTCAACGCTTCGAATTTCCTCGCCACTTTGCCCGAATTAATCTTCGTCCCGCTCAATTACCTCCTCCATATCGTCCTCTCAATCCTCGTCCCGTCCTCCTCTGGTCTTGCCACCATGTCTACCCCGATTATCGCCCCAATCGCCGACACGCTTGGCTATAGCACCAATGTTACCGCCATGACCATTGTCGCCGCCAACGGTCTGGTCAACCTCATTACCCCGACTTGCGGTGCCATCATGGGTGGCCTCGCTCTCGCCAAAGTCGATTACCCAACCTGGTTTAAATGGGGAATCAAGGTCGTCGGCGTCATTGCTGTCGTTAATATCGTCATCCTCTGTCTATTCTCACTCTAAACCTCAGCCAGATATAGCACCCCAGCAACACGAAAAAGGACCTCCAATATCAGGGGGTCCTTTTAATCTTCAAAGGGGGCTGTCTAAATTGGTCCTGAATGCCAAAAGCCATATTTCTGCAAAACTTTAACTGCGACTCGATAAACGTCATTATTAATATAGCGTAGTCCAGAAAAGCGATTTTCGTCTTTACAAGCCGTTATTAGCTCGCCAATCGACTTAATCCGATAGCGCTCAAAAGCATTTAAAGTCTCCTGTTTTACATCCAGCGCAATGACCGGACTTCGCCTCGTCGGTTTAATTAGCTCCGGCGGAAGCATAACCTCCCACCGCGCCATTTCGTTAATTAACTGCTTTTTGCAGGACGCACCGAAGCCCGGAATTTCCATCATCTCTATCCAACCGTCACGCGCTCCGTCCGCAAACCAAGCCACTAAATCTCGCACGGTATTCATACAGTCACGGCCTAAACAGGCAAAAGTACGTTTGACCGCTCCCCGCATCCGACCCGTCTCCGTCGCAGACGAAGCTTCTGGAATATCCCGCATCGCCTGATCGCGTACCCAACTGAGTTGATCGTCTATTTCGAGCCGTCTTATCTCCTCATTCGTATCGTGTATCAGCCCTTCTCGCCTCAGCACAGCATTAATCACCATCCATTCCCAGAGCGTAATCTTTTTCGCCTGAACAAAATTATCAAAGTCCGAAAAATATCGCACAGCATCAATCAGCCTTTCCAGCCTCAATTCTTGCAATACGGAGACACCACGACTAGGCCAATGAATCTGCCAAAGCGATTCTCCCGGGTCAATGCACGCTTCTGGCTCATCATCTCGCCACAGCCTTCCACCACCAGACAATCTATAGCGCAGCTTGCCGTCATCCGGTTCATAGAATAATCTATAGCGATATCGATGGTAACGTTTTTTCTGCATATAATACGCTTTACGTACTCCCTGCAACTCTTCGACCTTCTGTTGAAAAGTTTCCCCCAGATCAGACCGATCCCCACGGCTATTCACGTCAATTCTTTCAAACTCTGTACGCATTTCATAGTAACCCTGGTCTGTTAAGGCGTCTCGCACTCTATCTTCCATGTCATTTCGATACGAAAGTTCTGCAAAAACCGCCTCCTTACCTTTCTCTGCAATTTCATCCTCCAGCTCAAAAGCAATCGTATAGATTACTTCCTCGAAAGACATATCCATTGCTTTTAGCCTTCTTACTTCATCTACCAACATTAAACATCATCCTCCTTTTGTTAATTTACTTGTCCTCTTTCTCTGGACACCAGCCCCATTTCCTAATTATAGCACACATTAGTAAAAAAGTCAATAGAAAAATCAGATTGACTCTATCAAAACCCCTGCAACTATAGACAAAACTTAAATATTATGCTACACTAGAATTAAATACCTATGGAGGGAGGAGTTCTTTATGTTAATTGAAGCATTATTTGGCGCACTATTCGTAGGAACAATGAGTCCGATCGTATTTCCTGAGGAGACAAAAGCTGTGAAGAAAGCTCTTGAGCTTACCAAAGAGCAAATGTCCGCCTCTGCGAAAAGCACCCACCGACCGCTCATTAAAGCTTATCGATCCCAGGAAGAAGCCCGCCAACATCGTGTTGGCCTTAGCGCTGGCGAGATAATTTATTTTCCTAATGGATCACAAATCACCGTCGAAACTGGTTTAAAAGATACACAAGTCGATGGCTGGTGGTATGCATGGAGCGCCGATTAATCAATTAGCTAAATAACGCAAACTAGCTCCTATTTAGATAGGAGCTATCAAATTTTGACACTCCAGAGCCACCATTATATTAAAGCCCATAGCCAACTGATCTAACAAATCACACTTGCCCCTCGATTTTCACCGATTTTACCCCTTGAATTTTCCTGCAATCCATGCTAAAATGACAAAGATATTAATATAAAGGGAAAATATGAGTCGTATCGGAAAACAACCCATCGAAATTCCGGCGGGAGTGACAATCACGGTCGGCGACACGGACATCACGGTCGCAGGCCCTAAGGGTCAGCTCACAGTTCCGCTTCAGGAAAATGTCAAAGTTGCCGTCGAAGATAATCGCATTATCGTCACGCGCGATAATGATGAACCAAAATCGCGGGCTTGGCATGGCTTACAACGCGCACTCTTGAACAACGCAGTTCAAGGTGTAACCAAAGGCTTTGAGAAAAAACTCGAAGTTAACGGCGTCGGCTTCCGCCTCAGCGGTGGTCCAAAAGAAATTGAAATGGCGCTCGGCTTTTCACATCCTGTAAAATACAAAGCTCCAGAAGGCGTCGATCTCAAAGTCGAAAAAATGAATATCACGGTTAGCGGGATCGACAAGCAACAAGTCGGTCAGGTCGCCGCTGAAATCCGCGCACTGAAGAAGCCTGAACCATACAAAGGTAAAGGTATTAAGTATGTCGACGAAGTAATCATTCGTAAGGCAGGGAAGGCAGGGAAGAAATAATGAATCAAGCATTTCGCGCTAAGCGCACTCGTTCAAAACTTCACGGTACTGCTGATCGACCGCGCCTTAGCGTTCATATTAGCAACCGTCACATTATCGCTCAATTAATCGACGATGACGCCGGCAAAACCTTAGTCTACGCCACGACCGTCGGAGCAAAAACCACCGGCACAAAGACCGAAAAAGCCACCATTATTGGCCAAGAAATCGCCACAAAGGCGAAAAAGTCAAACATCAAAGCAGTCGTATTCGATCGCGGAGCAAAATTATATGCCAGACGCATGGCCGCTCTAGCCGATGCTGCTCGTAAAGAAGGATTGGAGTTCTAGTATGGCTGACGCAGAAAAACAAGCCAAAGTCATTAATAAATCTGGCACTTTGAAAATGGACGACAAAGTTGCGGCCACCCGCAGTCGACAAGACATCAGTGGACGCAACATGGGTCGACGCAACTCGCGTCGCAACCGTCGCAACGATGACAATGGTGCACCAAAAGAATTTGACACCGTGACAATCAATATTGATCGCGTCTCTCGCACCGTGAAGGGTGGTCGCCGCATGCGCTTCAAAGCTTTAGTCGCAATCGGCAACCACAAGAACAAAGTCGGTATTGGTGTCGCGAAAGGTAGTGATGTAACTTCAGCGATCCAAAAAGCCACCGCCAAAGCCAAAAAGACCATGATTGAATTCAACATGGACGGCGAGACAATCTGTCATGAAGTCGAAACTCGCGCAACCGGCGCTGATGTCCTCATGAAACCCGCCGCTCCTGGTACAGGTATTATTGCCGGTGGCGTCGTCCGAAGCATCATTGGTCTCACTGGTATCAAGAACCTCATCTCAAAATCGCTCGGAAGTACCAACAAGGTCAACATCGCCTACGCCGTCATCGACGGTTTACGCGAGCAAACCCCACGTAGCGAATGGGTTGGTAACGAAAGTAAAAAATCTACTCAACCAGCCAAATCCGCCAAAGCCAGTAAGTCCGCAACCAATTCTGACACCAGTTCAAAGAAAAAATCCGCCACAAAGAAGGAGGATCAATAAATGAAGTATAACGATTTACAGGTCAACAAAAATACTCGACCGACTCGTGCAGGTCGCGGTATTTCTGCTGGCAAAGGCAAGACCGCTGGTCGTGGTACAAAAGGCCAAAAATCCCGCACTGGACATCGCAAGATGCCAGCCGGATTCATGGGTGGCCAACGAGCAATCATGCAGGCCATTCCAAAACTCAAAGGTTTTAAGAGTATCCATGATAAAGCTCAAAACGTTTACACTGATCGCTTGAATGATCTAAGTGGCAAAGTCGACAATTTCATCCTTGCAGAAAAAGGTTTAATCGAAAACCCCTACGCGAAGGTGAAAATCATCTCGCGTGGCGAGCTGAGCGCCAAAATCGACCTCGAAACGCAATTTGCTAGCAAAACTGCTATCGAAGCAATCAAAAAAGCTGGTGGTAGCTTCAAAAAAGTCGCCATTCCGCAAAGAATTGCTCAAAAGAATGAAGCATAGCTAAGCATAGCCGTCATCAATTAGGCATCATTTTACATATGATGCCTAATTTTGTTAATAATGTCAGCTAGTCCCAACAAACGTATAGCCGACAACCGTCAAAAACAGCAGACAAAGCTAAAAAGCGTACATTGCTCAAAATTATATCACTGTAAAATTTACAACATTTTCTCACGCCCAGCTTACACAAGCATGATACAATAAAAGTGTCTAACTTACATCGTGGCCAAATTTTGGTAGCAAATTAGAAATTCGAACCGAACGATTAGGTCACCCCGAACAAAAAATATGCCTTAAGCGGCACCGCATGAGTACGTATTTTTTGGTCGATAGTGATCGAATTGTAGGTTGCGAATGGAAGTTAGACACCACTGCGGTGTCGCTTTTTGTTATGAGCGATATGCGTGAGGTTTACCTCAGACATATCGCTCGCCGGAAAGCTACATAGCTTTTTGTTTCAGAGACGAGAGCGACACCGCCCACTAGATCAACATAACCA
Organism: uncultured Candidatus Saccharibacteria bacterium; assembly: GCA_964439975.1. GTDB lineage: Bacteria > Patescibacteriota > Saccharimonadia > Saccharimonadales > Saccharimonadaceae > Nanosyncoccus. Next base: position 16 of record CAYTPD010000011.1, on the reverse strand, counting down.
ATGGAGGCAACATGGG
>CAYTPD010000010.1:0-28680 GCA_964439975.1 uncultured Candidatus Saccharibacteria bacterium | reverse complement strand
GAACCCCCGAATGCCGGGACCAGAACCCGGTGCCTTACCACTTGGCGAATCCCCAGTGTGCAGATCTATTGTAGCATAAAGACTGGAAAATGGCTAGGATTTCGCGGCGAGTTGGACTTCGGCTTTATGATCCTGGCGGATTTTATCAGTCGGAGCGATAAAGCTGTGTTCAAGAAGGTTTTTGAGTTCAGCTAGAGTTTTGACAGATAAGGGAGCGACATTTGACGAAAGAAGGTTTTGCATAAGCGGGCGTAGCGTGGCTTGAGTGCAAACGTAGCAATTTTCGGGGAGGTTTTCGATTATTTTGAGCGTCGTATTGCGTCCAAAAACGATTATGGAGTAGATTTTGAGGTGTGAATTAGTTAGCTCTTGTGGTAAGGACGCAATATGGGTGGAGTTTTGGTGAATTGGACTATAGAAATGGTGTTTTTCGCGCCCAAAATTGAGGACTTGGGTCCAGGTTTTGTGTTCAGCGTTGCCATAGATCCAGCCTTGATAATCTTTAGATTCGAAGACGAAGATTCCCCGCTCGCTGATTACTAGACAATCGATTTGAACGAGCTCTGTGTTTGACGCCGAGCGTTGATAAGGAAAGGTGGAGCGGGAGTCGCAGAGCGTGCGGGGGTCTGGTTTTGGCAGATAACAATCGGGAAAAATTTGGTCAGGCGGAAAGAATTTTTCGAGAGTATACAGAAGACGAATTTCGGCGGGGGTGAGTTTGGGGTGATAAGGAAGTGTAATCTTTGTGCCGGGAACCCTGTATAACATCGATTATTTTTTACTTCGTTTCGTAGAACTTTTGGCGGAAGTTGTAGAACTGTTTTTTCGGCTGATCTTTGTGCGAGAGGCTTTTTGTGAATTTAGGGTCTTTTTGATAGCTTTTTGCGTTGCTTTGGTTTTTTGGAGTTTTTGATAGGCCTGAGCTTTGTTGGTGGTCTTGCGGGTTACGGTATTTAGATTCATGGTCAGGTATTTGCGCAATGAGAAATAGAGCGCGAAAGAGCCTGAGAAAATTAGTAGCATCATCATGACGAAACCTTGCGAAAGAATCAAGTCCGCGAAATATTCATCGAAGATCGGCAAAACTGCGTCGCTGATAATACCCGTGTTGGGTACATAAGCGACCTCGCCGAGTGGGTTAAGGAAAAGCATGGAAGCATCGCCAATGATATTTGAGGACGGATAGAAACGGGTGGGGCGAGTGGATGGCGCGGTTGGCTGAGGTTGATTGTCGGAAGGACGAGAATTATCAGGCTGAGAGGGCTGAGAGGGCTGTGGTTGATTTGGCTCGGTGGGCTGGTCGGGAGTTTCCGGCAGATTTGGCGTGTCAGGCTGATCGGGGTTAGGGTTGTCTGGATTGGGATTGTCTGGATTAGGGTTGTCGGGTTTGGGCGGATTTGGATCGACCGGGTCGACTGGATCGACTGGTTCGGGCGGAGTTGGGTCGACGGGTTCCGATTTATTTTCAGTGTAAGTCACAATAGTTTCGACGTTTGAGTCGGTAATAGTACCGCTTACTTCGGTCTGATCAGGTGTGTAACCGTCAATTTTAGGACTTTTGACGTTGTATTCAGAGTTTTCTGGTAAGGTAGCATGGTATTCGTCGGCGAGAGAATTCTGTTCCTTGTCCAGATATTTAATCGTTAGCTCATATTCTTTGGCCGGCGTGTCTAAAGTGCTTTTGCCGGTAAAGGCGACGGAATCATGATCATAAGCGACGCCACTTTCGCCACCCAGTGAGGTGTAAAAGTTGATCTGGCTAGTTTGGTTGCCGGAGAGTTCGGAAGTTTCGGTAAAATATCGGAAGTAGAGAGTGTCGCCTGTGGTTCCGGAGGGCGTAAGTTGGAGCGGAGTGGCGAGGGTAAAGCCATTAGTAGAGTTGCTGGGCTTACTGATTTCGACTGGTTGCCAGGAGTTTGCGACATCTGGCGTCGGGCTATAATAAAGTGTTTTGACATCCAAGGGGATGTAACCTTCGTTTGTAATGTTTTCTGTGTTGCCGTCGAGATGATGATCGGTGGTATCTTCTTTCAAATATGCAGCGATACGTTCGATATTGAGGCTGGAATTAGGATCGCGATTGGTAATGCTGGCAATGTTTTGGACAAGTTTTTTCTCACTGTTTTCGACTTGGCCGACGATCTCGGATTCAAGTTTACTGTCGGCAGAGATTGGCCAGTTCATGTTGGAAATCGTGATGTTAGTGTTCGATTCGGTCGTGCTACGTTCGGCATAGAAGAAATCGAGGTTTACGACTTGGCCACTGTGCAAGCCAGCGTCAATTGTTTTTGAACCTGCTGTGTCGACGTAAGTCGAAAGTGTACCGTCGCGATTGATAATGAAATGTCCGCTAAGTTTAGAGTGTAGACCGCCAATGTCGAGAACTAATTTGCCATTGAGAAAGACCCAAACGTCGTCATCGCCGGAAAAATCGAAACGCTCACGGCCGTCGGCGGCGATTTTCATGGCGATTTTCAAATGAGCAGTGAAGTGAAAATTATGGCCTTGTCGCCAGGCTTGGTCACCGTCAGAAAAATTTACGTTGTCGAGCGGAAAAATGCCTGAACCACCATAAGAATAGGTGTTATTTCCGGTTCGATTAAAAGTTACGGTGCGGTCAAATTGTTTTGAACGATCGGTTTCATGGAACCACATATAGAAATTGTCGCCAGGCTGGACTGGATTTTGGCCAATGACGGCGCGACTAGTTGGATGAATGCCGGCTGCACGAGCGTCATGAATGCTAGTGTATTTCGGAATGGGCAATCCATCCTTCCCTAGCTGGTTCTGGACGATGCCTTGCTGGGCAGAGCTAGCAGTAATATTGCACATTGTCCACTCAAATTGTCGATTTTCGTCACCACAGGGATCTTGACGCTGATCCCAATAAGTGATCGGGACAGTAATTGTCGCGGGATTACCAAGTGAGGCTACTTCCCAGCTTGATGGAATACCGTTTTCGTTGTTGATTGTCTCGAGCGACATGGCGCGAACCATGGAAGAGACGCCGATAATAGTCAAGACAAGAAATGATATACAGGCGATAATGCGTGAAATGGAACAAATTTGTCGTTTAAGAAGTTTTTGTTTGGTGATTTGTCTAGGCATGAAATATCTCGCTTGGAATCTGTTAAAGTTTGTATTAATGATTAAGTTTATTGTATGGTGTTTTAAGAAAAAGGTCAAGGTTTGAAAATTGATTTTGTAATGAGACGATAAAAACGATCAAAGATGAAGAAGTTGGCTAGCGGGGGAAATTTTGTGTTATAATGGGTTGGTATCAAAAAATTGTAGCTTAAAAATTAGAGATTCTGAGAAAGGAGATGATATCTTTTGAGTAAGTTGAGGGTTTATCAACCGAGACCGAATCATTATGAATTTATCGAGCGTTATCGAGACGATTTTGAGCGTTTTCCGCGTATGGATAATGCGACGTATTTCATGAAATACGTAATAATTGCGCTGAAGGCGAGGCTAACTGGCCGACGAGTAAGCGATAGAGAGATCTTTGCGGCTAAACGACAGTTGTTATCTTATCTTAGACGAGAAGCTAAAAATACAGAAGAATATGCTCTGTATGAAAAAGGCTTAGAGGAGATTTGGGATAATATAGCAACGCGAATGCGTAGAAACCCGGCGGTCTTGGAATACTTCTTGGATTTTGCTACTAAGTCTGTATCTTTGGCAAATTTCATGTCTTGGGTGCCTTGTTCGGAGACGATGGAGAATGCGCGCGGATATGGTTACGATATTGCTGGTAGATATGGTCAGCTAGATCTGGACGATATAGCCTTTTATTGGTCTTTACGAACACCAGTTTTGGCAGAAATTTGTCTACGTATTCAGTATTTTCAAGAGGTTTTGGAGACTATGATGATTGAACTGGAGCGGAAGTCGCCTGGCGAAAAATTGAGGCTGGAAATTGTCGGGGCAGGACGTTTAGCAGAGTTGAGGTCATATGCGGCGGAGCTGGATTGGTTCAATAATCTCGAGATTATTGCGATTGATGAGGATTCTGGTGTGCGTAGCAATATTGACGATTTGTTCCGGTATAAATATCAGAGTTCTCTAGAAGAATTAGGATTTATCTGGGCGGACCGGAGTATGTCTGAAGCTCAAATAGATGAGCTGGCTAAACAGCGGAATGCAAAACACCGGTATTATAATATGAGTTTTGACGAGTTTAGGAAAAAGTCTGAATATAATGGATATTTTGATTTAATCCTATGCGATGGCATTATGTCATATTATAAAAGAAGTACTTCTGCCATGTTGTCTCATTTACGCACGACGATGAAGGATAGTGGTAAATTAATTTTTGATTTGCAGATCCTGAACTTGCCTGGTGATATGAGCTTATTGCAGCATAAGGAGGCGTTGAACTGGGAAACGGTGCCGAGATTGGATCCGGATTTTTCTGTCAACGGAGCGTACAAGCGTATTCAAAAAGCTTGCGATGCTGCTGGGTTGGCTATGGAAGACGCCGTAATTTATCCTGCGGATAGCGCGAAAAATGCCGTAAAGATTGGCGTTGGCTTCACCCTGACAAGGCAGGCAAACTGGTCAAAAACTGGAAATTAGCTCAGAAAGTACCTTAAAAATGATGCTCGTCGATCTGGCGGGCATTATTTTGTTGCTTTTTATAAAAAAGATATGCTATACTGGAATGAAAGTAGGAGGTTAGATGAGTCTAGTATCGATTTTGGTGACGGTAATGGCGATTTTGACTTTTATGTCGGGTCTATTGTCATTTATCGGCGCTTCGCGTGGCGATCGGATGCATATTGCATGGTTTTTTGTCTCTAATATTGGGGCTGTGATTTGGATTCTCTGTTGTGGGTGGTTTTTGGAATTGTCGCCGACTTCGGAAGGACTAGCAGTCTGGATGGTTTACGGAATTTATCTCGGCGCGTTATTAATGTTGGTGCCGTTGGTAGGATATTCAGGTTGGAAATATACGGCTGGTAAAGTCATGACCGTATTATTGATCTTACTCGCGGTCGGCATGAGCGTTATTCTGATTAATGACACGAGCGTCCTGTACACCGGAATTGTCTTGAGCAATTTGGGCAATGAGGTGTTATTGATCCCGGACGGCTGGTATTATTGGGCGTATCTAGTGCTCTTAGCAATGACGATTACGGGTTTTTGTGGCTTTACGTATTATCGTGCGAAACATGCCCGTGTAAAGCGGATTCGTAAAGCGGATTATATTCTGTTGGGCGGTTTGAGTATTGCTGGCGTTGTTTCGTTGATCTTTAATATGGTTTTGCCGATTGCGGGTACTTATAGTTTAATTTGGGTTGGACCTTTGACGATTGGTGTGGTGATGATTTCGTATTTTTATGCGATTTTGCGCTATCGCGTGGTTTCGATTTCCGCAGTCTTTTTGAAGGCTTTTGCGTATGTCGTGACAATGACTGCTGGTGCTATGGTTTACATGCTAATCTTTTATTTGATTTTTACGACTTTATTTAAGATTCCGAATCCGTCGACAGCGGTTCTTGTCTTGAATTTCTTGATGATCGTAATCGTGCTTTTGTTGATGCCAGTAATTACCGAATTGACGGCTTCGATTCGTTCAATGATTTCAGTTGGGCAGGTTGATATTGCTTATGTGATTAAAAAATTAAATCGTTTGGCGACACGGAATGTTGACTTGCGTGATTTAGCAGGTTTCTTGGCAGATCATTTACACTTTTCGTATATTGCTTTTATAATTAATGGTCGAATTTATGGTTCGAAAGCTTTATCGATTACCAGCGATGAAATTAAACAAATTACAAATATGAAATCAGCGCGTGGTGCGACTTGGCAAGTTCCGAGTAAGTCGACGCAGAAGATTATGGATGAGTTGGGCTTGAAAGCGGTGGCGGAATTGCATAATGCGAAGGGTAAACCATTCGGTCAATTGGTAGTTGGCAAGCCATTAGGTAAAATGACGTTTGAACATCGCGATTTGGTGCAGTTAGAAATGATTATCAATTTAGTGGCAACCGTGATTGATTCAGAGAAACATCTGCGGGCGTAGTGACGTATATTGGGGATGATTTGAGATGACGGCGAGACTTCTGAGACAGACAAAAACCATGATTCTTCTATCGTTAAATGCGGTAGCGATCTTGATTGTCGGCGTGATGATTTTTAGCGCGATTAATTTGAATGGCGGTTTGGAGTTTCGGGTAGTTTCCGAGCGTACCGATACGGTCGGCGATTCGTTGGAGGAAGTTGGCTTGTTGGCTCCGGTGTCGGATGAATTAGCTCCCCCTGCGCCCGTGGTCATTACGGCTGGTGGTAATGATATTACGATTAAAACGGAGGGGCGAAGCGCGAATAAGGCTGAACGCGTGGTAACTGGTTCGAGCTCGGCGAGTAGTGGTGGAATTAGTAGCGCGGCGGTGCCAAATGGCCAGCTTTGGGCGGAAGATGCAATCACGATTTATCAGACGGCGGATTTTGATATTTGCGTCGGTGGGGGGTTGTCGGGATTGGGTGAAATGTACTGGCAAACAAATAACCCAGCGGTGATTGCTGGATTTTATTCCACAGCGCGAACTTGGATGGGGTATAATGCGGAAACTTGTCGATATCCGGCGATTGCTGGGCCCGGAACAGTGGAAATTACGGCTGGTACATATGATGGTGCAAGGCATGACAAATTAACCGTGACAGTTATTGCGCCACCAATAGATCAATGGAAACGTGATGTCTTAGCCTTAGTGAACCAAGAGCGGGCGAAAAATGGTCTGTCAGAGTTGGGTTGGAGCTCAACTTGTGAGGAAGCGGCTAACGTGCGGGCGCGTGAGATTATGAATGTTTATTCACACACGCGCCCGGACGGCTCTTCGTGGTCAACGGCTTGTCCGATCCCCGAATCAGGCGGGATGAGTGGCGAGAATTTAAACGCTGGGAACGCTGCTGTGTCGCCGGAGTCGACTGTTGCGTCTTGGATGAACTCTCCTGAACACCGTGCGAATATTTTGAACCCCGATTTTAAGAATGTTGCGGTGGGGTTTGTGTTTGACACAAATTCGCAGTACAAGACTTATTGGAGCCAATATTTTACCACCTATTGATCGATGCGAGATTTATTGTGACAAAGATTCGACTTCTAGGCTAGTGGATTCGGAATTGGTGGCGGGTTGTACGATTGTTTTGACTTCGGTGCTACGAGAGAGGATCGCATTTTCGATCATTTCGCCAAATTGGGCGATTGCAAAATTTGAGGTTGATCGAGTCATAATGACGCTAGCGTAATGCTGAGAGCTGATAATATTGCCATCGGTGTCGGTACTTTCGGGAAATTCGAGGAGAGTGGCATCATTATATATATCCCAAGCTCCTCCAGCGCTAGACCAGCCGACTTTGTTGAGCACAGTCGCGACTTTAAAACCACTGGGTAAACCACTGCGAAAATCTCCGGCTGACGTGGGAGGTTGATTGATTGCTGAGTCGCGAAATGTTTGCCAAGATTCCGCAGACCAATTTGTGTGGACATAATACATCTGGAGAAGTTTGAGGACGTCTTGAGCGGAAGTTTGAAGTGCAGTAGGGATCGTGTTGGTCATATTTTCGGTTTTGATTAAGTTTGCGACACGTTTTGCGCGCGGGGAGTCCTCTAGCATGGCTTCGGCGCAGGGGTTGTGCGATTCGCGGATCATTTTGTCAAGACATTGACCTAAAGTCAGGCTACCAAGATAGGGCTGATTTGGGTCATCGCGTCCAGCGCTGATCTCAGTATAGCCGTCATAGACGTAAAATAACTTGTATAGCGAAGCGGGAAGCATTTTGCGATCAGCATTGTAAGTACCGGCTAAGCGGTCATGATCGAAGTCGTAGATTGCGATTGAGACTTGACCATGGCTATAACTCTCGAGCCAATCGTTAATAATGGGTGTCAGGTCAATGAATTCGGGCTGAATTACGGTTGCGACTGAATCGTTTAGGTCGTGTGGATTGACTTCAAGGCTTTTAGCGTAGCTTTGTTGTTGTTCAAGCCATTTCAGACCGAGAAAAATTGATAAACCAAAAATAAAGCAACCGATGATGATTGGCGTAAGATAGTGGCGAACAAAATTCATCCTGCTTATTATAATACTTTTTGGCTTAGTTTACAATAAGCGAACAATCTAGAGTTTTACATCAAAGTCGCGGTAACAATTAGGCGATGTGTAGCATCTTGGTTTGGCAAAGGGTCGCCAGCACAAGTCATGAGGATGATCGTGTCGCTTGGCGCTGGGGCGAGGATGGCCTGCATATTGACGTTGGATTTTGCCAAAACTTCTGAATTCGTGATTACGTAAGATTTGTCTTGGTAAACAAATTGATCGCCACTCTTTAGCTTGTTGAGTTTTTCAAAAACTGAAGAGGAATGACCGATAATAAGAGTTTTATTGTCGTGTTGACTAAAACTGCCAGCAATTAATTCTGGAGCGATAAGTTGATGATTTTTGAGTTCTAAGGTCGTAACTGGTGTATTGAGACCGATGACGGGAATTTCTAGATTAGGATAGCCAGAATAGTCAAGCGAAATTGTCGGTTGCATGCCAATAAAAAGGTAAATTGGCATCATGATGAGGAAAAATAGTGCAGTGAAAACTCGTACTGTGCGCTTCGACCAATTGAAAGGATTTAGACGTGATAAAAACGATTTTTTGTGACTGCTATGTAGAGAGAAGTCTGTTGAGCTGATCGCTTCGTATGGTCGAACAGATATTTGTATTTGGACTTTTTGTTTTGGCTCAGTTTGCGAACCAAAAAACATATTTAATTTACCTCCCAATATAACTCTTATTACGGTTTATTATAGCATAGATGCTTGTGGTTGAGAAGGACTATTTGGTCTTAATGCCGAGTTCGTTGAAAGTCTTCCCTTCGAGGATGCCGGTAATGTATTTGTGTGCAGTATCAACAGTTGCTTGGTCGGGCTCCATAACGTAGAGTGGCTGTTGTCCCATGGAGTAAGTAACATTGCGGGCATCGCTACCATTAAGGCTGTATTCTCCAACTTGCCAATTCGGCATATCTTGAAGTTGGAGTTTAATGATACTGGCGATTTCGTCTTTACCAAGATTGGTTTCCATACAGCTGGCAATATCGTTAAGAATTTCGGAGTATTTAGTCAAGATGACGGTCGAGCCACTAACTTTTTTGATTATAGCGTTTAAGACATCTTGTTGGTTTTGCACTCGGTGGCGATCGCCGGTCGCATAAGCTTTGCGCTCGCGAGCAAAGGCAAGAGCAGTTGGTCCATCCATATGGACATTCCCTTTTGGAATGGTGATTTTTGAATTTGTCCAAGGAACAAATTGTTGATCTGAATAAACGTCAATACCACCGATCGTATCAACTAAGCTTACAACGGTCGAAAAGTTAACTTTAACGTAGTAGTCAATATTAATATTGAGCAAATCTTCGATTGTTCGTTCAGACATTTGGACGCCGTAAATTCCGGCATGAGTGAGCTTGTCGCGTGCTCCGGTTGTACCGTGAAGTTGAACATAGTAATCGCGGGGGATTGAGGTGAGAAGAATTTCGTGAGTTTTGGGATTAACTGTGGCGAGCATGTTGACGTCGCTACGGCTACGATCGGAAATACTACCGTAGGCATCTGAGCCACTGATCAGGATCGTAAAAGGCTCTTTTGTTATGTTGACTTTTGGACTATCGTCTTCGGCTTCTGCTTCGACCTGGATTTCGATTGTATGGATAATACGCGTTTCGTCTTTAAACTTTGCATCGTCTTCTTCGATAACGTCTTTGTGTACAGCGCTAAGGAAAATTGCGTCAGAACTATGGTCGGCGAGAGTAGTTGATAAAGCATTGATTGAGTTTACTTCTTTAATATCGGCATCTACAGAAGATTTGAGCTTTTCGAGAGCTTTTTGGTAAATTTCAATTCCCTCGTTAAAGGTGGCGATTGATTTATGTTCGAGATCTTCAAGCTTTTGATAGTCGGAATCTTTTTCGACAATAACATAGTATTTTTCAGTCAGATATGATTGACCTTTGAGGTTGTCGAAGAAAGTAAAGGTTTTATTTAGATAAACAATACCGAAAATGTTCAAAAGGCTAAAAACGGTCGCGAGAATAGAAAGTGGGATACTGATGCGGTTTTTAGTCTTTGGACGGCAAAGGAAAAAGACGATTAGGACGGTGATTCCGCCCCAAAGTAAAGCCAGAATGATAAAATAAAGCATCGGAAGAACGTCCAGGATTGCGATCATAACGAGCAAGGCGAAGCTACTGATGCCGAAAATAATAGATAACACGGTTTTAAAGATGCGAAAATATTTGTTTGGCGATTTAGAATTATTGTCCATGTTAGATTCCTTTTTGCGAGCGATTTTCTTTAGCGCTTCATCCTCGGCGTGATCATCATATTCATCAGAATAATCATCTTCTTCGATTGCAGTATATTCCTCAGCTTCGTCAAAGTCCGCGGAATCGTCGAAATTAACTTTTTCATTGTCAATTTCTAAAGAATCAATTTCAAGATCTTTTAGGGTAGACTTTTTCGTAGTGTCGGGACGCACGAAATCAATAGATTTTTTGGCGTTCGGGCGAGGTCTAGAATTCGAAGGTTTTTTCGGGCCGCCCTTCGTCGTGCGTGTTGAGCTGTTGTGTGATGATTTATTTTTCGCCATATTACCTCGCAATTGGTTGATAGAATAATTACTCTCATTATAGCATAGAATGGAGACGTATTAATGTTTAATATGCTTAATCTAGCCATTCTGGATGTTCGAGGTACCAGTCGATAGTCTGGATGATTCCCCGCGAGAAGTTAGTTTCAGGATACCAGCCCAACTCAGTAGAAATTTTCGTGGGGTCGATTGCGTAGCGTAAGTCATGTCCTTTGCGGTCGGTAACAAATTCGATGAGATCTGTAGGTTTCTGTAAATGTTTTAGGATTAGTTTTACGATGTCGAGATTTTGCATTTCATTGTGTCCACCGATACAATAGCGCTCGCCGGCGGGAGCTGTATGAAAGACTAAATCAATCGCTTTGCAATGATCTTCGACATATAGCCAATCGCGGATATTTTCACCGGTACCATAGACGGGAACTTTTCGATTTGCAAGAGCAAGTTTAATCGTGTGCGGGATAAGTTTTTCGTGGTGTTGATAAGGACCATAATTGTTTGAGCAGTTGGTAATATTAATATTAAGTTTGAAAGTTTCGTGATAAGCTCGAGCAATCATGTCTGAGCCAGCTTTTGAGGCAGAATAGGGACTATTTGGCGCAATTTGACGATCTTCGTAAAAATAATATTTATGACGCTCAGCTTCTGGAAGCTTGGCAAAGTTTTGCATTTTGGTTTTATAATCAAGGTCTTCAAGTGTTAAATTATCTGGTAATTGCGGAAGAGTGCCAAAGACTTCATCGGTTGAAATATGGACGAATTTGTTTTTACTTCCCTCTCCCCAGTCGCGTTTCGCGACTTCAAGTAGGGTATGTGTACCAAGAACATTGGTTTGGGTGAAAATCAAAGGATGTTTAATGGAATTATCGACGTGGCTTTCGGCGGCAAAGTGAATGACGCCATTGATTTTGTGTTCTTGAAAAAATTTTGTGACAAGATCTATGTCGCAGATGTCGCCTTGGATGAAGGTGATTTTGTCGATGATAGGATCGAGATTATGAAGGTTGCCGGCGTAAGTTAGCTTGTCTAAGACGACAAGATGATAATCAGGATGTTGGTCGAGAAAATATTGAACAAAGTTGCTACCGATGAATCCCGCAGCGCCGGTAATAAGGATATTATGCATGATGTTTGGTCCTTTCTGCTAAAGTTGGCCATTTTTGATCTTTTTCCGATTGGATTAAATGGTCCGTAAAAGGCCAGGCGATATTAATATCGGGATCATTCCAAAGAATGCCACCTTCGTCGTTGGGATGATAAAGATCGTCACATTTATAAGTAAATTCTGCTTCGTCTGATAAAACTAAGAAGCCGTGTGCAAAACCTCGGGGGATGAAAAATTGTTTTTTGTTTGTGGCGGATAAAATGACGCCGTAATATTTTCCGTAGGTGGGCGAAGCGGGTCGTAAATCGACCGCGACATCATAAACTTCACCACGCACGACGCGTACGAGCTTGGCTTGGGGATGATCAATTTGGTAATGCAGTCCTCGTAAGACGCCTTTGGAAGATTTGGATTGATTATCTTGGACGAAGACGTTGTCGATGCCGATTTCGTGAAAGTCTCTCGCATTGTAGGTTTCCATAAAATAACCACGAGTATCTTCAAAAACGGTGGGTTCGATGACATATAAGCCCTTAATACCAGTTTCGTATTTTGCGAATTTAGCCATTAGATTTTTCCTTCCGCAACATCATCGAGAAATTTGCCATATTCGGTTTTTAGGAAAGGTTCTGCGAGCTGTTTGAGATCATTGCGACGAATCCAACCGTTTTCGAAAGCGATCTCGTCGGGACAACAAATTTGCAAACCTTGACGTTTTTGGATGGTCTGGACGAACTGGGCGGTTTCAATTAAGGCATCGTGTGTCCCAGTATCAAACCATGCCATACCGCGGCCGAGTTTTTCGACTTTCAGGCGGTGAGCTTGCATGTAGACTTCGTTGACTGATGTGATTTCAAGTTCGCCACGCGCAGAAGGTTGGATGTGTTTGGCGATTTCGATTACGTCATTAGTATAGAAGTAGAGACCAGGAACGGCGTATTCGGATTTTGGTTCGGTGGGTTTTTCTTCCAGAGAGACGGCATTACCCTGTTCGTCAAATTCGACTACACCATAACGTTTCGGATCATTTACGCGATAGCCAAAGATAGTTGATTCCGTATCGCGACTGGAGGCGCGGGTAAGAATTTTTTGGAGATTTTCGCCGTAGAAAAGGTTGTCGCCAAGAATGAGCGCCACATTATCGTTGCCGAGAAAATCTTCGCCGATAATGAAGGCTTCGGCGAGACCGTTGGGTTGGGCTTGAATTTTGTATTCGATTTTCATGCCCCATTGACTGCCGTTGCCGAGTAAGTTGCGAAACATTTCGTTGTCGCGAGGGGTGGTGATGATTAGAACTTCACGGATTCCGGCGAGCATGAGGACGGAAAGTGGGTAATAAATCATGGGCTTGTCGTAGACTGGTATGATTTGCTTTGAAATGGCGAGAGTGAGAGGATAAAGTCGCGTCCCGCTGCCACCGGCGAGGATAATTCCCTTGCGGTTAATCATTTTTAATCTCCTTGTTTAAATATCGCTTCAGCGCATCTTCCCAAGTGGGGATTTTTAGACCGTATTGCAATAATTTGTCTTTGCTAAGTTGAGAATTTTTTGGGCGTGGAGCGGGAGCAGGATATTCAGCGCTAGAAATTGGTGTCACTTGGCATTTCGTGTCAGTTAATTGGTAAATTTTCTTTGTGAATTCATACCAAGTCGTGAAGCCTTGGTTGGTGGCATGATAAATTCCGTAGGGTAGCTGTTTTGCGATGACCTCGGCGATGATTTCGGCTAGATCGTCGGCGTTGGTCGGACTGCCGTGCTGATCGCTGACAACCTTTACTTCATCATGATCCTTTGCTAATTCAAGCATGGTGCGGACAAAGTTTTTGCCTTTGCCGTAGAGCCAGGCGGTGCGGAAGATGTAATAGTGGTAGCAGTTTTTGATAATTGCTTCTTCGCCGGCGAGTTTGGTTTTGCCGTAAACGGAAGTAGGCGATTTCGCGTCGTTTTCGGAGTAGGATTCGGAGGTTGGTTTTTTACCTCCGAAGATATAGTCGGTCGAAATGTGGACTAAAATGGCGTTGTTGGCTTTTGTGGCGCGAGCAAGGTTTTCTGGACCTAGACCATTAACCTTTTCCGCTAATTCAGTTTCCTGTTCAGCTTGGTCGACGGCAGTATAGGCTGCGCAGTTGATGATTAGGTCGGGGTGAAGATTGGCAATAGTTTCGTCTACTTGTTTGGGGTCAGTAATATCGAGGTCGTGCGAATCAGTCAAAAATAGGTGATTTTTGGGCGTGTCGAATCGGGCTTTAATCGCTTGGGCTAACATGCCTTTGGCGCCGGTGATGAGGATGTTCATGGGGGTATTATACCATAAAATACTAGTTTACGATAGATTGTGGATGGTTTGAAGAGGTGGTGTTTCTTGTATATTTTGAACCATGGTCGAATTTCCGTTCACTATGTGGTGTGGAACAATAGTTTAATTCTGTCATTTGAAAAAGTATTTGATTGTTTTGTAAGTTTTCATTGTGAAATGGAATATTGCTGGGCAATATGAAGCTAAAAATGCTTCGATTTTTAGCTTCAAGTTACTCTCTTTATAGGAAAGTACAATACGGTTGTTTTTTAGGAACTTGAAAATATCTTTTTTCACTGACTGACTTAGTTTAGTGGGCTTTGAATCGAGTATTTGATATAGAACGCTTAGTCTTGCATTGATTTGGCGAATGAGACAGGCATGTTCAAGCGATGGGTAATGCGTGGCTATCTCTTTGCAAGATTGGTCTACTAGGTCTATGTAATCTAATTTTTGTGGAGTAAATTTACTTTTTGTTATTGAGCCTGGACGCATGCGGTAATAGTATTGAGCGCTGGGCGAGAAAGCAATCTTATTACATTCCAAGAAAAGCTTATATGTGGTTGCATTATCTTCATAAAGTTTTCCAGTTGGAAATTTGATATTAGAAAAAAGTTTTCGGTGGTATAATTTTGCACAAGCGCTTACTGTAAACCCTTTTTCGAGCAGTATGTTGCTGATGGCTTCGCGGGGACTCATAACAAGAATATTACTTTTAGTCTTATGACGTTTGGGTTGAGACCTTCGGAAGGGTAACGTTGCAACTATTGAAAGATCGGCATTTGTTGTAATCAGTGCGTGAAATAAAGTATTAACATAGTCTCGGTTTACAACATCGTCCGCGTCAATGAAGGCAATGTATTCTCCACTACTATGATGGATGCCGGTATTGCGTGCGCTGGAGAGACCACTATTCTTTTGCTTTATTAGCTTTATGTTGTCGTAGTTGCGTTGGTATTGCGTACAGATCGATGCGCTTGTGTCAGTTGATCCATCGTCAACGATAACTATCTCCAGGTTTTGATAGGTTTGATGAACTACGGATTCAAGGCAGGATTTTAAATAATTTTCAACATTATATACGGGGATAATGATGCTGATTACTGGTTGAGTCTTTAGGAGAGTCATCGTAATTTTTTAGGTAACCTTATTTGATTAATAATGTTGTTCTGGATAAATTTGTAGTTCATGGCTCCATAGATGGCTACACCGAGACATACTTGATAGATAATGGTTAATTCATTGTTGAGGTTGATATGATTGAGAAGTGAAATGACTATAAACATAATAATGCCGGTGGCGAAAAAATACGCAACTTGTTTATATGTTGTTATGTTGAGGTTGATTTCGTGTCGTGATACGAATGATTGCGAAAACATGATAAAGAATTCTGAACAAATAGTTCCGATTGCGGCGCCGATTCCGCCGAGTACGGGTATCAGGAACAAATTGATGACAAAGTTTATGATAGCACCTATGATAGTGGTGGTAATGTATATATGATCTTTTTCGTTAGGGATTAGCCATTGTGTTCTGATGACGTTTGCCCAAGCCGTAAAGATGACCGTAATGGCTAAAAACTGTGTAATTTGACCGGTTCGGACGTAATCATTTCCTAGGAACAGTACTGAAAAATTAATAGCTATTGCGATGAGTCCTAGACAACACGGTATGATGAGGAACATTAGGAAATTTAAAGTTTTTCGTATATAATTAATTACCTGTTCTTTGCTTTTTTGTTCGATTAGGTTGGACATTCTTGGTAACATGGTTGAACTAATAGCATTGATGATACATATCGGGATGGCTATGAGTTTTTCGGAATATTCATAGAAGGCTACTTCATCAATGGAATATATGGCTCCAAGCATAATTTTGTCCATGATTTTATATATGGAATAAGAAATTACGGGTATAAATAAGATCAATATACCTTTGAGATGGGTTTTAATAAGTGAGAAGGTTATTTCTTTTTTGAAAAATAGATAGCGCTTTAAGTTGATCCAGAGGATTACTTGGTTAAGTAGAGCGCTTATGCTCATAATGAGAGTATAAGATATAAGATCGTCATTGTTTTTTACTAAGGTTAAAGTCAATGCAACTGAAATTAATTTAATAATGATACTTCGCAGGGCAGTTCTTTGAAATTCTTCTAGCCCAAAGTATAACCAGCTAATATCTAGAATAGTTGATATTAAAAATAGTATCTCTATCCAGCTTATTTCTTTATACTCTGCAAAGAGTAAACAATATAATATATAGCTTGCCGTGACGATGGTTCCGAGAATTAGTTGGACGAGATATATAGAAGAGAATTCCAGTGCAAGTTTCTCTTTATTGTCTCGAACTTTAGCTATGCGTCGGTTTCCGTAGTTGCTAATTCCTAGCATGGCAAAAATCATAAAGTAGTTCACGATGGAGTATGTGTATGAATATATGCCGTTGCTTTCCACGCCTAGAGTGCGTGATAAATATGGAATAGTAATTAATGGCAATATGATGGCTAATAGCTGGTGCGCTATATTATAAAGTATGTTTTTTTGTAATTTTGTGATCACTTCTCTAAAGCCTTTCGTAGGAAGCCTTCTGACTTCTTTTTAAGAACTCTTAAGTTTGTATGGTAGGCGGTGTAATCTAGATTTTGCATATAATCAAAATCTAGATTAAACTTGATTGGGATTAAACGATCATTGATTTTTAATTGGTCGATCAAGGTTTGCACTCGATCATCATCTCTAAACATACCACCGTTTCTTATGGTCCAAAAGTTTTTTTGGTAAATAGAGGAGAAAATTGTTCCATGGAACGAAGTTGTAATGACCAACGTGGCATCTCGTATAAGCGACAAGTAAACGCCGGGGCTTTGGTTTTGAGCTAGATGAAAGCCTGATAGGTTCATCCCTTTTAAATAATAGTTTTTAGGATTCCAGACTACGACTTGGAGTTGATATTTTTTAGCAATTTTTTTGACCAATTGATTGATCTTGTGATCATATGCTGGTGAATAGTAGAAAATATAACGTGGCTTAACTTTTGAGTCGTAAGGTTGTTCGAGTTGTTTATAATCATCACGCGTCAGTAATAATGTCGGATCTAAAACGACGGGAACTTCGATATCTAACATATCTTTTAGCCATTTTTGACCGTTTTTTTCACGGCTGCTTAAGAAATTGTACTTGGCAAGTAATTGCTTGTAGTGTTTATATTGATTGTCGTTAGTATGCTTTTTGATCGATTTTGCACCGAAGCTTGGAGCATAAGCAATGCGCTTTGTATTGTTTTGGTGTACGAAATCAAGAAAATAGGCATCGTCTCCATCTTCGAGCGTTATATTCCAAATTTGATCGCTACCACTAATGTATGTGTCGTATATAAAGGGATATTTTTGGAGTTCTTCGTCGGTAGAAAATTTTTGTTGCGTGAGCTTAAGATTAGAGTTGATGAAATTTTCGTAATTGTAAAATGTTTCGTTTAAGATTCTTCTATGAGGAAGAAGAATAACATTTTTAAGAATGTTTTTTGGATTATCGTTTTTGGCCTTGACTGCGTAAACTTGTTGTTGTCCGTAGTTGGAAAAATTGATAATCTCATTGTTGTAACCTGAATTGTGTAGAAAAGTTTGAAGAGCGTACGCTTGCATAAAAGAACCACAGTTATGAGATGCGTGAAAAGTGATCGTGGCAGTGTTTTTGGACTTCATGGTTTAAATGAGTATCTCCTTAGGTTTAATTTTTCGCTGAAGGTGATGTTTTAACTTAAAGCTATAATATGTAATGCGATAAAGGCGTTTTCTAATTAAGCATAACATGAAACGTTCGATTTTGCTGAAAATCATGACGTCAGTATTATGGTTATATAATATTTTTTGGTATTTTGGGTTTTCTAAAAATGGTTTGATTTCAGTGTATTTATATTTCGGGGAGTAACTATACCTATCAAATAGAACGAGGTGTGCTTTTAAAATGCTATTATGGATTATAAATGATGATAGGTTGCATTTATATTTTTTATCATATAGTCTAAGTATGTGCTGGAGATGCTTGTGAAATGCAAAGTCAGATTCTATAAATTTTGAATTAAATCTATGTGTGGCTGAAGACTGGTTGGTGATATATTGGTAGATTCCATTCTGGATAAAAGTAATTTTCTTAGCATAGTAGGCATAAGTGAGATTAAAGAGCATGTCCTCACCGTTGATGATTTCTTCGGTAAAATGAATTCTTTTTTCTAGGATGACTCGAGTTTTGTATATTTTGGAAGTTGGCATACTCATATGATATGTATCTTTAAAACCACAGATGAGTTCTGGAAGCATTGACTTGTTGGCTGGTGGTGTTTGAGTAGAACGCGAGAAAATTAAATAGTCCGTGTCAGAATGCATTTTAATGGCTTGTGCGACGACTGGTGCCCATCCAGTAGCAAAATAATCATCTGCATCTACAAACATAATGAACTCACCTTGTGCTTTCTGGATGCCATAGTTTCTAGCGGTTGAGACCCCACTATGTTGTATTTGATAGATTCTGATTTTTTTATGCTGAGATGCGTATTGCGCTATCGTTTTTAGTGTGTCGTCATCTGATTGGTCGTCGACAATGATTATTTCGTAAGAGAGATATTTGCTAGCTTCCTTGATACTTTTTAGGCATTGTTGAATGGTTGATTCCGCATTATATGTAGGGATAATAAAACTAAGTTTAGGCATCGGAGGATCCTCCAACTGAGTGTTTGATGCGACGAAGTGTTTCCATTAACCTAAAACAGTATTTGTAGCCAAAAAATTTAATTCGGGTTTTAAATTTGATTTTGTGGCGTACACTGGCGTATGGTTTAAAATATGTGCAATAATAATGTATCTTTTGATATGCTTCTGGATGAGTCTTTTTTAAGTCGCGGAGTTCATGTTTGAAACGATATGTTGTGGTTAGGAATTGTGTGGCATATAATGGTACTAATTTTGGATACAGTTGTTTGATAATGTGAAGTATTTTTTTGTCGGCTTCTAATGCAGTAATGCGATGTAGATTATTCTGAGTGGAAGCACTGGTGCCTGTTTGGGTATAATTATATAGGAAGTCTTCTATGGTTACCACTTTGTGGATTTTTTCTAAAGCTTCAACATTAAATAAGAAGTCTTCTTGATAGGATATGTTCGGCTGAAAGTATAGATTTCGTATTACGCTGTTATGATATAGTCTACAGCATAAATATCCTTCAATACCTTCTACTAACGCACGGGCGTATTGTGTTCGATCTAAGATACGAAATGGGGCTTTGATAGGGCGATTGATATGATTGCCGTAAACAAAATTCATGTTACAAATCGCTAAGTCTGCCTTGTTAGAAATAATGGCTGAATATAGTTTTTCTAGAAAATTTGGCTGGATTGTATCATCGCTATCTACGAAACAGATATAGTTTCCCTTTGCTTTTTTTAATCCAGCATTTCGAGCGACTGATACTCCCATATTGGTTTGATTAATTAATTTAAAACGGTGATCGCTGCTAATTGATTGCTTAATTTTATCTACCGTATTGTCAGTTGAGCCGTCATTAATTACGATAGCTTCAAAGTTGGCGAATGTTTGTTTTTTTATGCTGTTAAGGCAACGGTGAATAGTTCTATCACTATTAAAGGCTGGTATAATGATAGTAATCTCTGGTTGGGAAGTCTTGTGATTCTTCATTTGTTGCTACTAATCTTTTTAAAGCTGAGTGCTTGATATAGTTGTACGGCAAAGACATTCATAGTGGGTCGAATGGCAGTTGATTCCATAATTCCGTAGAATAGAGTCAACATAAATATCGTAGCTAAGAGATACTCTTTTTTATTGAACATGGTATGGTAGGACATTATCGACAAGACTAGATATATAACATAATTAATGATGCCAAAGCGTAGGATTGTTAAAATATATGAATTATCTAACGTGTAAATATAGAACTTATCGGGAACATTAGTCCCAAAGATTGTATATGGGTAGTGATTGATGAAAGCATCGTAGTACATGGGGCGATGGCTGAAAATGATATCGATTTTTTCACCTATTATTGGATTTAGCTTATAGAGAATGGCTAGACTGAAGCTAATAGCGGTAAATAATAAAAATGAGTATTGGATAAGAAACTTAATCAATTTGTTTTGGTAAATTTTGTTATATAGATGTTGAGGTATAAAATAAGCCACGACGACACCTATTAATAATATGACGGGTGTGCGTGAATTGGTAATAAAAAAGTTAATTAATAGAACGCTAAGCGCAAACGCAATCGAGCGTAATGTATGGCGTTTGGTTGAGTAATCGAGGTAAAGAAGTTCCATAGCTAGTGTCGTAAGGTAAAAACCAATAGTATTTGGGTGTGCAAAACCTAGTGTTTGTCGTATCGTGCCGTCTGGTCTATATTGTAGATAATTATCTATTATTCCGCCCAACATAAGTGTAAAAACTAGAATGCAGATTGATAGTCTTATTTTGAAGTCGAGTTTAATATACTTTTTGAAGGAGAAAAAGTGTACTGCAAAAATGAGTAGACAGAGCCGTAAAGGTATCGTACTAGTCGATTGTAAGTATGTAACAAGCGAGATAATTAAGAGTAGCAAAAAGGCTATTTTCTTTTTGGCCTCTTGATCGCGTGATAGCTTTATTATGTCGTAAGACAAGATAAGAGCTATACCAATTAGGTTAAGGAGTTTGAGATAGTTTTGTAGTATTGGCACGGTGAAACACATTTCGGCAGCTATTTCGAAAATATATCCACAAGTAAAGAATAGGGGTGAATATTTGTCAACTAGCTTTAAGAAACTCTGTAATGTCGGTTTCGATGCTTGTTCGATTGCAAGTTTTTCGTATTTTGCTTGAATTTTAGGGGCGGTATTTTTGATATCGAAAGTTTTATTTTCCAAGGATGATGTATTGAGTGTCCTTTGGGTATTACATGCAATTTCGTTGAGGTATTTAGCCCATTTTTTGTTATTTTCTCGTAGATCAATGTATAGTGTTTGGTCAGTTAATTTTGCTTGTTTAGTGATATTGTCCGATACTACGCAATTTAAATTGGCGAATTGAGCTTCTATTAAAGTAACGGGGAGCCCCTCATAGAGTGAAGGTAAGATGAAAATATCCATAGCGTTGTAGTAGTCGGATACTTTTTCTATTTCGCCAATAAAGATAACAGAATTACTCAAATTGGCTTTTTCGACCCGCCTTTTAATTTGATTTTGGAGTTTTCCGCTACCTATGAGCATTAATTTGAATTTTGGGTTGCTTGCGTGTACAATGCGGAATATTTCGATAAGGCGATTATGGTTCTTTTGTTTCTCAAATCGCCCAATATGTCCAATAAGAATATCATCATCGGATAAATTTAGTTGCTTACGAATTTTTGCTCGGGAATTTGCATTAAATTTAAACTTGTTAGCATCGACTGCATTGGGAATAAAATGATACTTTTGGTCACTAAATAAGTACTCTGCTGCCTCATTTGAACAAGCAAAGTTTGTAGTTGATTCGTATTTGGTAAACTTGCTAAGTAAATGTAAAACGAAGCCTTTGACGGATTTTTCGTAATCGCTATTATGTGCGTGAGCGATACGGACGGGGACTTTATGTTTTTTGGCAATGTGTAGGTAGACAGGCATCATACTCTGCATATTACCGTGAACGATACGGTATTCAGGATGCTGGGAAAAGAGTCGGTTTAGGTCTTTGATGTACTTAAAGAAGTTCTTGTCATCTTTGTAGGTCAAGCGATAGATTTTGCCACCTAGCTGTTCGATTTCGGAGTCGTAGACTTGTGGTTCTTTGGTATGAACAACAAAATCGAACTGGATTTTAGAGCGGTCGATCTGACGATAAAGGTTCATAATAAAATTTTCAATACCTGCAGCACGCATGGATGGAACGAAATGTAGTACGCGAATTGGTTCTTCCGCTTTCATCTTTTCCCTGCTTTCATGCCTAAATATCTAGCGCCCATGTCGAAGGGATAGCGAAAAAGTAAAGCGAAGCGTTTTTCCTGTATTAGCCTTTTTAATACATATTTTGCCATTTTTGCGCCACTTTCGGTTGTGCCGTACTGGTCGAGATAGCTGTTTTCTTTCATAAATTTGCCAGTTAATTTATAGCGATCGTACAGTTGTTTAAGCTTAAAGTTATGCGAATGATAGACTTCTGCATCTGCGCAGTATTTGATTTTATATCCGTGTGTGATAAGTTTGTAGGCGAAATACATATCTTCGCTAATGGGTAGGTTTTTATTGTCATAGCCGTGCAATTCTTTGAATATTTTTGTCTCAATTGCGCTGGCGGCATCAGAAAAGAAGAAAGTTTTGAGACCGAGCTTCTTAATGTCTTCTTTTGATACGGTTTTTGAATCTTTTGGATAGTTATTTTCTCTAGTATATTTTTCGATATTATTATATTTCGAGAGTTGGCGAGCATAAGTCGCGGAAACCTTGTCTTCGCCGATGGACTGAGTCAGTTTATCGAGAAAATATGGATCTCTTATTTCGATGTCTTGAGTTAAAAAGATAATGATGTCGCCTTTCGCGGAGAGAGCAGCTTTTTCGCGCGTGAGAGAGTGGGAGAAGTCTTCGGGTTTAATTTTTTTGTAATCTATCCTAGATTTTTGTAGAAGATGTTCGGTTTTGTCGCTGCTATCAGTGAGAATATATTTATATTCAATTATGTTTACGTTTTTTTGGGAACTCAGTGCATTATGTAATTTTGGAAAATGTTCTTCAGCATTGTAAAGTGGGCAGATAATCGAAAGGTTTTTATATTTCATTTCGCCCCTTTCTGGCTGAGGACTGTATTAATTGTTTGTGACAAAATTCTAACATCAAGTGAGAGGCTACGATTGTCGATATAAAAATATTCAAGTTTAAGACGCTCGTCGTAATCACTCTCGTTGCTACTACGTATTCGCATGGCCCAATATCCTGTAATGCCCGGTTTGATTGACTGATATTTTTCGGCATTACCGTTATGTTCAACGATTTCTCCTGGTGTAAGTGGGCGTGGGCCGACCATGGACATTTGTCCTGTCAGGACATTGATGAATTGTGGAAATTCATCAATAGATCCTTTACGGATAATTTTGCCAATTTTTGTGATGCGAGGGTCATCATCGATTTTTTGAAACCTTTCCCATTGCTTACGGTATTTTTCTTGTTTTAACATTTTTGCCAACTCTTCCTCGGCATTCCAGACCATGGAGCGATATTTGTAGATTTTGAAAGGTTTACCGTTTTTGCCAATTCGTTCTTGGGCGTAAAAAATAGAGTTAAAATCGCCAGTTAAGAGATAAGCGAGTTTGATGATGATTGTTAATGGGATTAAAAACATGAGGCCAATTAGACCAATAATAATATCCCCTAACCTTTTTATGCAAGCGTATGCCATAACCCACAAAAAGAGTTTTTTGTTTCCTCTATCCTGTTTAACCTATTCTTATTTTAACACGGATACACTTATTTTTGGAGTATGCGTGTTCTTAGGGATGATTATACCACAGATGATTTAAAATGACAATACATATAGCATCATATTTTGATGGTTTTATGCAAAAATATGATCTATTCTTCGAGTTTCTGTCCAGCTCGCCTTCCGAGCGTCCAGGCGAGATGGTAAGTCGAGGCGATAATTATCCCAACACAAGCACCGGCGGTATCAATAATAACGTCAAGCATTTGACCCGTGCGACCATCGATGAAAGTTTGATGGTATTCATCAGTCATGGCAAAAACGAAGCAGAGAAAAATAGTGGCGAGACAAAGAGCTAGATAATGCCGATGTTTGAAAAGAATGGTTCCGGTCAAAATGATCAAAATTGCCATAACGCAATAAACCGTAGCGTGGGCGACTTTGCGAAGCGGAGCATTGATAAATTCGGTGGCTTCCTGGATTTTTTCGTCGCTGGGGTACGCGTGGGAAATGTCATATTCGTTTGTAATATCAATCACTTTGCGAATGGCTTTTTCGACGAGGCTAGTGCTTTTGTCGTTGGAATTGACAGCATCCATATCCGAGAGCTTAAAAATTGCCAAACACCAGCCACCGATAATGGCGAGACCGAGGAGGATGATGAGGATTTTTTTGAAGATTGAGCTTTGCATTAATAAAATAATATCCGTGGTTTATAATTTTGTACGATTTTCTAAGGCAGTGGAGAGAGTGATTTGGTCGGCGTAATTAAGATCCACCCCGAGTGGCAATCCGCGAGCAAGGCGTGTAATTTTTACTTGCGGAAATTGATCGTGGACCATGTTTTGCAATAAAAGTGCGGTTGATTCGCCTTCAACACTGGGATTAGTAGCAATAATAATTTCTTGGATTTTGTCTGGCTCGATACGAGACAGAAGCTCTTTAATATGGAGCTGATCGGGAGTGATACCATCGATGGGTGAAATTGCTCCACCTAAGACATGGTAGACGCCGGAGAATTGCTTAGTTTGCTCAAAAGCGTAAATGTCGAGTGGCTCTTCGACGACTAGAACGGTTGTTTTATCGCGGGTTGGGTCAGTGTAGAATGGTGAAACGGTATCTTCGGCATTGATTAGAGCGAAAGTTATAGGGCAGGACTTTACGCCGGTGTGTAAATTAGTCAGGGCATCCGCGATATTATGGCTGATTTGCGAATTGCTTTTAAATAAATAATAAGCATAACGCTCTGCTGTGCGTGGACCGACGCCAGGAAGATGCCCAAGAGCTTCAATTGCATTTTGTAAGGCTTGAGGCAACATATATTAGCTTGGGATCTTCCTTTCGGAAATTAAACTCCCAACGAAAAGAAACCAGAATAATTTTGTTTTGAAAAGCGTAGCTTCCAAAACGAAATGATCTTTTTTCTTTTGTGAGGGCATGATAGTCTTCCGAATTAAAATTAATATTTTTGATCAGAAAAATACTTTTGGGTCCCACTTAACCCAAAAGTATTCTGTACGAGACTAACGCTTCGAGAACTGTTCTTTCTTGCGAGCGGAACGTAGACCGTATTTTTTGCGTTCTTTTTCGCGAGGGTCGCGCTTTAGGAAGCCAGCTTTTTTCAGGACAGGTCGTAAATCAGCCATCTCGGTCGTAATAGCTTTTGAGATCGCTAGTTTAATCGCGTCGACTTGACCAGCAATTCCGCCTCCGGAGACACGGATTGAGACATCATAGTCATTTTGCTTTCCGGCTAGCGCAAGCGGATCTGTGATCTCGGCAAGATAAGATTTGTTGCCAGAGAGGTATTCCGCGGCGTCCTTATTGTTGATCGTAATGCTTCCTTTGCCTTTGTAAAGACGAGCGCGAGCCGTGGCTGCTTTGCGACGACCGAGACCGTAAATGTAAGTATCTTTTGTAGCCATTATTTAATCTCCTTTGGATTCTGAGCGGTATGAGCATGCTCGGCACCGTCGAAAACGCGGAGCCTGGCTAGGCGATCGGCCGCTAATTTGTTCTTCGGGATCATTCCTTTGACGGCATGTTCGATAGCTATTTTTGGATCTTTTTCGATGATTTCCTCGAGTTTTAGCTCGGTCAGACCGCCAGGAAAACCGCTGTGGCGATAATACATTTTGTCGGTCATTTTTGCGCCTGTAACTTGGATGTTTTTTGCGTTAATGACGACAACATAATCACCATTGTCGACGTGTGGGGTATAGGTGACTTTGCTTTTGCCGATGAGTTTATCAGCGATGATAACGGCTAGTTTGCCGAGTGGCAGACTTCCAGCGTCGATAAGCCACCATTCGCGGTTGATATCTGCAGGTTTTTGGTTGTAAGTTTTAGATACACCTTTCATTATTTCTCCTCCTTTTGTACGGGAGCGAGGTCGATTTGATCAACAAAGCTAATGGTTCCCATTTCAGCGTTGTCTCCACGGCGGAATCCGGCACGTTCGATTCGAAGATAGCCAGAATCACGCTTGATTTGCGGAGCAATGACGTCCATTAGTAAGTCGGCCGTTTTGATATCATCGAGCCTCGAGATTAAGAGTCGACGATTAGCTAGACCGCCTCTTTTGGCGATTGTAATTAATTTTTCAGCTTCACGTCGAATATCTTTGGCACGGGCCAAGGTAGTAGTAATTGTAGTTTTCTCAATGAGCGCTTTGATTAGCCCACGTTTCAGCGCACGTCGCTGGTCGGTTTCGCGTCCAAACTTGCGACCTTTATATCCATGACGATGCATTATAGTAACTCCGTTAGTTTGTCCTTAACCTCATCGAGCGCTTTTTGACCAAAACCTTTGAGATCTTTCAGATCAATTTCGGAGAGGGCGACGAGGTCGCGAACGTTTTTAATATTATTATTTACTAGCGCATTAGCTGTGCGGGCAGAAAGACCAAGCTCTTCAATCGGTAGGTTTAGACCAGAATCGTCAGTCTCAGTCTCGACGCCGGGCGCTGGAGCACTTTCGACAGTCGTACCATTAGCTAGTGCGGTATATTGATTGACCAAAATCGCATTGGCTTCCTCAAAGGCTTCTTCGGGAGTGACTGTGCCGTCGGTTGTAACTGTGATAGTTAATTGTTGGAGATTGGTGTCTTGACCAACGCGGGTGTTTTCAACATTGAAACGAACACGTAGGACTGGACTGAAAACTGCATCAAGCGCAATCATGTCGCTATGCACACGATTTTCGCTAGAATTCTCGATTGACCAATAGCCTCGTCCTGTCTCGACTACTAAATGCATTTTTAGCGTATAGTTTGGGTCGTCAATGTGGCAAATGATTTGGTCTGGGTTGCCAATTTCAATGTCGGCGGGTAGTTTAATATCTCTAGCGGTAACTGCGCCTTCTTCGCCTGTTTGGTTGCCCTTGATTTCAAAGTCAATTTCGACTGGATCGTTGGAGTGCGATTTGAGGCGGATATTTTTTAAGTTGAGCATGATGTCAACTACATCTTCGCGGATGCCTGGGACTGAAGTGTATTCGTGGCTGATACCATCGATACTGAAAGCAGTAATTGCTGCACCTTCGATGCTGGAGAGTAAGACGCGACGAATAGAATTGCCTAGAGTGTTGCCGTAGCCATAGAATAATGGTCGGATTACGAATTCAGCACAATTGTCACCGAGGTGATTTACTTCGGCTAAATTTGCTTCGTGAATAACTTTTGTCGTCATTGTGTTCTCCTTAACGTGAGTAATACTCAACGATTAGCTGTTCGTTAATGCCGGCTTCCGCTTCTTCGCGTTTGGGTAAGCCAGTGATCTCGATCTTCATCTTCTTTGGATCTGATTTGAGCCAACTAAGTGGAGTGCTATTCCCACCCCCAACAATACTGTCTAGATTCTTGAAGTATTCGGATTTTTGTGATTTTGGTCGAACTTCAAGCGTATCGCCTGGTTTAAGACGAATGCTTGGAATGTCGATGCGTCGACCGTTTAAAAGAAAGTGCCCGTGTGATACGAGTTGGCGAGCCTGGCGACGAGTGGTCGCAAAACCAGCGCGATAGACTGCGTTATCAGCACGACGTTCAAGGAATTGTAAGAGATTTTCGCCAGCAAGACCTTCAGCACGTTCGGCTTCTTTCATGAGCTTTGCAAATTGTTTTTCTAACAGACCGTAAAGTCGGCGAACTTTTTGCTTTTCGCGGAGCTGAGTCAGGTAGAGACTGCCTCCGCGGACGCGCATATCTGCATGTTCGCCAGGGATGCCGGATTTTTTAGCCATGACTTTGTGAGCCTTGGGAGCTAAAGCGTATCCTTCACGGCGACTTTGTTTGACGATTGGAGAAGTATCTCGTGCCATTACGGTTTCCTTTCTCCCTTAGGTCGCACACCACCGTGCGCGATTGGGGTAACATCTGTAATACTATCGATTCGAATACCAACAGTCGAGACGGCGCGAACTGCACTATCGCGACCTAAGCCAATGCCACTGACAAAAACATCTACGCTGTTTAAGCCGTGGTCGCGTTTTGCGGTTTCGAGCGCTTTTTCGGCTGCGATTTGAGCGGCGTAGGCTGTGCCTTTTTTACTGCCACGAAAGCCATTAGCGCCGGCTGAACTTGCACTTAAGGCTCCGCCAGCTTTATCGGTAACGGTAATGATTGTATTATTAAAGGTAGCTTGAACATGGACTTGGCCAGAGGTTACAATACGCTTGCCTTTCTTTCCTTTAGTTTTGGTAACTTTGGGAGCTTCAGTTGCGGTCTCGGAGCTCGTAGTCACCTTCTTGTCTTCTTTTTCTGCCATATTTACTCCTTAAGTCTTGCTCGCTGCTTTAGGTTGAGCGCCACCAACGGCAATTGCGCGACCCTTGCGTGTACGTGCGTTTGTGCGAGTGCGTTGACCGTTAACTGGTAAACCAGCTTTGTGACGAACACCTTTATAGGAGTTAATGTCTTTGAGACGTTTGATATTATTTGTGACGAGGCGCTTAAGATCTCCTTCAACAGTATGTTTACTATTGATAAGATCGTTGATCTTTTGAATTTCAGCCTCAGTGAGATCTTTCACCCGAGTGGTAGGCTCAATCTTAGCCTCCGCAAGGATGGCTTTACTCGTCGTCTGTCCGATGCCATAAATATAGGTCAGTCCAATCCAGACCTGTTTTTCGCTCGGAACAGTTACGCTAGCAATTCGTGCCATGCTTAACCCTGCCTTTGCTTATTCTTAGGTTTTTTCTTATTGATGACAC
>CAYTPD010000009.1:0-32236 GCA_964439975.1 uncultured Candidatus Saccharibacteria bacterium | reverse complement strand
CCACTAAGTGAGAAATAGCACCCGAAAGGGTGCTATTTCTAGGGTAAAGAGGAGTTTATTTTGTATTGCGCTTTTCAATGATTTCTTGCGCAACGTTGGGCGGAACTTCTTCATAACCAAAGATTTCCATAGAGCTGGCCGCGCGACCTTGCGACATCGAGCGCAGATCAGACGTATAGCCGAATAAGTTGGCAAGCGGACAGAAGGCTTTGATCAATTTTGCACCACCATTGAGGTCTTCCATACTATCAATGCGTCCCCGGCGAGAGTTAATATCGCCGATCACGTCGCCCATAAATTCCTCTGGCGTAGTAATCTCGAGTTTCATAATTGGCTCGAGTAATACTGGGTTGGCTTTCTTAATACCTTCACGCGTAGCCAACGAACCAGCTAGCTTAAAGGCTAATTCACTAGAGTCAACATCATGGTATGAACCGTCGTAAAGGGTCGCTTTGACGTCGACTACTGGATAACCAGCCATGACGCCACTATTAAGCGTTTCTTCAACACCCTGTTGGACTGGCTTGCGGTATTCTTGCGGGACGACGCCACCTTTGATTTGGTCGATGAACTCAAAGCCCTTCCCAGTTTCGTTAGGCTCAAATTTAATCCAGACATCACCATATTGTCCGCGACCACCAGATTGTTTGACATGTTTACCTTGAGCTTCGGCAGTGCCACGGATTGTTTCGCGGTAAGCTACCTGGGGAGCGCCAGTGTTTGCTTCGACACCGTGTTCCTTATGAAGTCGATCGATAATAATTTCGAGGTGAAGCTCGCCCATACCGGAAATAATTGTTTGACCGGTTTCCTCATCGGTATGTACACGGAAGGTTGGATCTTCTTCTGCCATTTTTTGCAAACCAATGCCCATTTTTTCTTGGTCAGATTTGGTCTTTGGTTCGACCGCAATCGAGACGGGTGGATCTGGGAAAGTGATATCTTCGAGATGGATCGGATGGGTCGGATCGCAGATTGTCGTACCGGTCGTCACATCTTTCATGCCAACCACAGCGGCGATATCGCCAGCGGTAATCTCGGAAATCTCTTCACGTTTGTCAGCAAACATGCGAACAATACGCCCAATGCGTTCTTTGTCGCCAGTAGTAGCATTCAAGACAGTGTCGCCAGATTTCATTTTACCAGCATAGACGCGGATAAAGATCAATTTGCCAACAAATGGATCGGTAGCGATTTTGAAAGCCAAAGCCGTCAATGGTTCGCTATCGCTCGCTTTGCGAATTACTTCGTTGCCAGTTTTTGGATCAACACCAAAAGTTTGACCCTGGTCGCGATCAAGCGGAGAAGGCAAATAATCAGCACACAAGTCGAGAACTTTTTCGACAATTACGCCACGTCCATCACCGCCGGTAACGAGGTAAAAATCGCCGTCCAAGACGCGCTTGCGAAGGGCAGCTTTGAGCTCAACTTCGGTGATCGCTTCTTCGCCTTGGTTAAAGAACTTTTCCATAAGTTCTTCATCAGCTTGGACTGCCTCTTCGACCAAAAGAGAGCGAGCATTTTTTGCTTTCTCGAGCATATCAGCTGGAATTTCGCCTACGGTCAATTCGTGATCAGCGTAATCTTTGTATGTGTAAGCCTTCATATCGATGAGATCAACGACACCACAAATATCTTTTTCGAAACCAATCGGCAAATGAATCGCTACCGCATTCTTCGAAAGGCGCTTGTGAATACTATCAAGCGATTTGTAAAAATCACCACCGATTTGGTTGATTTTATTAATAAAGCAAATACGAGGCACGCCATATTTTGTCGCCTGGCGCCAAACAGTCTCAGATTGCGCCTCAACACCCATTTTGCCGTCAAACACGACTACAGCTCCATCCAAGACGCGAAGCGAACGCTCGACTTCTGCGGTAAAGTCGATGTGTCCCGGGGTGTCGATAATATTGATTTTGTGTCCCTTCCAATAAGCCGTTACGGCAGCAGAAGTAATCGTAATTCCGCGCTCGCGCTCTTGTTCCATCCAGTCGGTCGTCGCACCACCGTCGTCGCCTTTCACGAGGCTGATTTTATGCTTGAGGCCAGTGCGATAGAGGATAGCCTCTGTGGTTGTAGTCTTGCCCGCGTCGATGTGGGCAATAATTCCGATATTACGGAGCTTTGCTAAATCTTTGACTTCGTTCGCCATATAATTCCCTTTTACTTCTTTTATCTTGCCACTGAATAACTACGCCGAACGGTCTGCGACTAGTAACTCAGTGCATTAAAAATAGACTTTTCTACATTATAGCATGTTTTTCTGCGGAAAGGCAAAATTTGGGTCGATTACAGTGGACATTTTTGATCAGTGCTCAGGATATAGAGTTTTTCCTTTGCACGGGTCATGGCGACGTAAAGCAAACGTTGCTGGTCCGCGCTTTCAGCAGCTAGATTGTCGCCGAAAATTTCAAAAACCTGGGCGTACGGATGCGTAGAGAGGATCTGCGAACGGTTTGCTTCGAGCAAAATAACGATGTCCGACTCTAAACCTTTGGATTTATGCATGGTCATAGCGCGAATCTGGCTAGAAAAATTGTCGGCAGTAAAAATTGCTTCGTCGATCAATAGCTTCTCCAGCGCCGCCATGAAGGTGGTTAAGAAAATACCATCAAAGCTGGTGTGATTATGCCGATGAAGCAACATAATCGTTTTCGTAGAGTGTTTGCGACAAATGCGAGCGACTTGTTTAAGTAATTTCAAAACAGAGGCTGGAAACTTATCGGGAGGTCGGAAGGTCTGGTCGCTAAGTTGACAAGAATCGGCGAGGGCGGTCGACAGAGCGTTTTGAAAACGCCCATCACCTAGTCCATCTTCATAAACATCTTCTGCATTAAATGAAGTTTTATCGGGGTTCAGTCGATAGATTCTGCCCAATCGTTTATTGTGCGCGATTGCAGGGATAGCGTTAGGATTATAATTGGCCAACATATAAGCATTGGCATTTTCCACGATGCGACGGCAACTACGGTAATTCGTGGCAAGCGGAATGTTTACATTGTCTTCGGGGAAATAATCACCAAAGCGCAAGAAGTAATCACAATCGGAACCAGCGAAACGATTGATAGCTTGCCAATCATCGCCCACCGCAAATAATTTTGCTTGTGGACAATGGTGGCGGAGGGCTACGGTCAGAGCGAAAAAGAGGTCGGAAAAATCCTGATATTCGTCAATCATTAGATATTTCAGCGCGGAGGCTCGAGCACGTATTTTGGGAAACTGGGCAGGAACTTTTTCGGCTTTTTGAAAAAGAAGGGTGGCTTCGCTCATGAGAGTATTAAAATCAAAGTGCGAAGCGTCCAAGCTGGCCTGATACTGAACATAGACTTCATAAGCAATTTTATGTACCGCAATCCAAAACTTATAGTCTGGATCAGTTTCGTGTGCTCGACAATAGTGTTCGACTGCTTGTTTCAGGCGGGTTAAACCGTCGGGTCCGGAAAATTGTTGACCAGCTCGCGTAATAAAATTATCAACAAGTTTGCGTATCTCCTGACGCTCTTGGGGCGTAAAAGTTTTCCCGCGTCGTCGATATTGATCAAAAATTGCACGCAAAGTCTGGTCAATTGTTGCTGTTTGTTTGGCTTCTGAAATAATTTCTATTTTTTTCCTCGTCAATTTAACTAAGTCAAGCGCAAACTTATGAAAAGTTGAGGCAATATGACATTCCTCGGCAAGAGGTTGACCGTCAATTTTTACACTAGCAATACGTTGGTTGACTTCGCTAGCCGCCGTACGATTAAACATGAATACTGCTATTGCGTCCAAATCATAGCCTTCGTGAGCAACTAAAAAGGCAACTTTCGCGACAATGACACGGGTTTTGCCCGAACCCGCACGAGCAGTCACTAGAGTATTTTTGTGTGCATCATAAACGGCGCGGGCTTGGTCAAAATCCAGCGTATAAGGTCGCCCTTCGAGAGAAACATGTTGCTCGAACCAGGCTTGAATGGCTTGAATGGTCGACTGATCTCTTGGCCGTCGGTCATCAGCGGGTAAAAGATGAGCGTTTTGGCTTAGTCGGTTGGCTTGGCGGAAACCCGCAAACCAACGACTAGGCATCAGGATAATTTCTTTCGTAAGATTTCTTGCGCGACGCTAGGATTTGCCTTGCCCTTCGAGGCTTTCATGACTTGGCCAACAAGAAAACCTAGTACCTTTTCTTGTCCAGCCTTAAAATCAGCTTGTGCTTGCTGAGTTTCTGGCTTACTTAGGACATCATCTACAATTTGTTCAAGCGCACCAAGATCATTTTCCTGGATGACGCCGAGTTCCTTAGCAATGATTTTTGTTTCTTTATAATGCATTTCTGGATCAAAAAACTTCAAAAACACTTCTTTCATCGCCGTGCTTGAGAGTTCGTTATTTTCGTTCATATCCACTAAATCTTTGAGTTGCGTCGCACTAGGCAAGTCGTCGTTCAATAAGCTAGTATGCTCCTCAGCTAGCAAGACGGAAGCAAACAAATTAGCGATTTTTTTCACAGCTTTTTTGTCGTTTAGCTCGTCCAGCTTCGCAACTAGGGTGGGGTAATCCAATAGAACTTCGGTCAGATCAACACCGATATTTTCGTTCAACTCAGCGCGATAAATCGCTGGCATCTTGGGCATTTTTGCGCGCTCCGCTTCGACATCGTCAGACGTTAGACAGATCGGCGGAAGATCCGGCTCGGGCATATAGCGATAGTCGGCCGCTTCTTCCTTGCTACGTTGGCCAGTAGTTTCGCCGGTCGCGTCGTTCCAACCTCGCGTCTCTTGGACAACTTTTTCACCTTTTTCTAAGAGTTTAATCTGGCGTTTGATTTCATATTCCACAGCCCGCTCGACGCTACGAAATGAATTGAGGTTTTTGACCTCAGTGCGCGTGCCCAGAGTCTTAGCATCTTCTTCGGCAACGCTGATGTTGACGTCAAACCGCATATTGCCGTTGTATAGGTCGCCAAACGTTACGCCAGCGTAAATCATAGATCGCCAAAGCTCCTTGGCATATTCACGCGCTTCGAGCGCGCTGTGCATGTCGGGCATCGAGACGATCTCGATCAATGGGGTGCCAACACGGTTCAGGTCAACTAGGCTATAGGAGGCTTCATGGCTAAGCTTCCCCGCGTCTTCTTCAAGATGAGCATGCTCAATGCGAATCTTTTTACCACTAGGAAGCTCGATATAACCCGCACCGATAATCGGCTGGAACATTTGGGTGATCTGATAGCCTTTCGGAGAATCGGGATAAAAATAATGTTTTCGATCAAAGCGACTGATAAGATTAATTTCTGCGTTCATCGCAAGTCCGGCACGGACAGAAAGACGTACGGCGCGTTCATTTAAGCGCGGTAACATGCCCGGCAAAGCATAGTCGACTGGGGAAACGCAACTATTCGGCGCTTTGCCACGTGCATCATTATCAACCTCGGAGAAAAGCTTAGTGCGGGCGCAAAGCTGGACGTGGCATTCGATGCCAATCGTGGGTAGGTATGTTGTCTTATCGCTCATTAAATCGCTCCCAAATCTTTTAAGGCTTGTTTAAAAGCAACTAGGGCGCGATGAGCTCGAGCATAATCTAGCTCAAAACCGTGTTCGTGGGCGATCTGGTTGCGCAAACGGTGGGCCGACCAAACAGCATTGGGCTTTTCAAACTTGTCGGTCACGCGTTTCAAGCGCTCGCCCATAGTCTTCCCGGGCAAGCCCATCTCATTTAAAGCTTTGTCCAGCAACTTATCGCCTTCGATCACGGCCAAGGCAAAGCTGCCTGGATCATCTTTCGAGAGACTGTTTTCGACTTTGAGCCACCGGGTTTGGTAGGCCTCAACGTCGAAAGTATGATGTCGCTTGCCGGTCAGCGCCATAGCAACAAGCATCAGCAAGCCGACAGCAATAATAGCAATTACCAGAAAGATTAATGATGGCCACATATTTTATTGTTCCTCCATTTCTTGAGCAAATTTTATTAGGGTACGATCACTCCGGCGTGGTCCAACTAGCTGTAAGCCTAGGTCTAAGCCAGCTGCGCTTTGTCCAACTGGTATAGTTAGGCCAGGCAAGCCCGCAAGATTAAGCGGGACGGACATAACATCCTCGAGGTACATAGCGACAGGATTATTCACTTTTTCGCCGAGACGGAAAGCAGGGTTCGGACTAACTGGCGCAAGAATAAGGTCGCATTTTTTGAAAGCTCGCTCGTATTCCTGGATAATCAGCGTGCGTGCCTTAGCCGCCTTGAGATAGTAAGCATCGTAGAATCCGGCTGATAAGACAAAATTGCCGATCATGATACGGCGTTTATTCTCAGACATAAAGCCTTCGTTGCGCGTATTTTCATACAAAGTAGCAAGGTCCGCAGAATTATTACTTCGAAACGCATAGCGTATGCCGTCGTAACGAGAAAGATTACTGGCGACTTCGGCCGGCACAATAATATAATACGCCGCTAAAGCATATTTTAAAGCCGGCATCTCGAGCTCGACGATTTCATAACCCTGATCAGCTAGCTTTGCTACTTGCGTTTTCAGACAAGCACGAATTTCCGGATCGATCGCTTCATTATCAAAGTCGCGAATAACGCCAATTTTTTGAACTTTTTCAGGCTTGCTATCGGCGTAATAATCAGGCAAAGTCGTCAGATCATGCCGATCTTGACCGGCACAGATTTCCATAAGTAAATCAAGATCCTTGGCTTCATGCGCAAAAAATCCGACACAATCCGTACTTGAGGCCATAGCAACCACGCCATAGCGACTGATTGCGCCGTAAGTCGGCTTTAGGCCATAAACACCATTAAAGCTGGCCGGTTGGCGGATCGAGCCGCCGGTGTCAGTCCCAGTCGCAAACTCGACGATGCCGAGTGCGACTGCGACTGCTGAGCCGCCGCTCGATCCGCCCGCAACCCGCGTACGGTCTTTGCTATTCTTGGTCGGACCGAAATAAGAGTTCTCCGTACTCGAACCATGCGCAAATGCGTCTAGATTCGTCCGTCCAATTAAGACTGCTCCTTCTGCTTCAAGCTTTTGTACGGCGGTGGACGTGATCGGGCTAGTAAATCCTTCTAGAATATGTGCGGAAGCCGTTGTCTCGCCGAGCGGAGAAAGAAAATTATCTTTCAAGGCGTACGGTACTCCCGCCAAGCGCCCCACATTTTCTCCGCGTGCTAGTCGCGCATCAATTTCCCTCGCTCGCTCCAGGGCTTCGTCATTAATCCAGTTAAAAATGTGGTAGTCTTTTTGAAAACGGTGCGCTTTCTCCAGCGCTTGTTTGGTCAAATCGACCGCACTAATCGTTTTGCTCGCAGTTTTCATGTTTAATTCCTTCTTGGCGATTTATAATACTTTTGGAACCTTGATTTGGCCCTTGTCGACCGCCGGCGCCAAGGCAAGCAACTGCTCAGGACTAGCTTCCTGAGCTTGGATTTCATCCGCTCGCCAGACATTTTGCATTTCAAAAACCTGATAAGTCGGTTCGACGCCAGTAGTATCAAGTTCGTCAAGTTGGAAAATGTAGCCTAAAATGTCGGTCAGATTTTTCTGCAGAGTGTCGCTCTCAGCGTCATTCAAAGCAAAACTCGATAGCTCGGCGAGGTGCGCGACAGTGGTTTGGTTAATTTTCATATCTATATTATACTACAGCGGTGAAGATTTTTCTCATTATTTAAAGTTAGATTACAAAATAAGCGGAGTGGTCATTAAAATTCCATTTCTCATTATTTAAAGTTTAGCTACCTCGCCACACATCTCACCGACCTTGCCGCTAAGCGCCCAACTTGCTCCGTGCGTGGCAATGGCAATTGGAACTCCCAAGCATCGTTCTTATTTTTTAAATGTCGATCTGCCGTCCAGTAATCGCTACGCACAAATCCTCGCTATCCAGATATACTTAAAAAAGCCAGCCCCGCAAGGCTGACTTAGTCCATAAATCCAGTGCTCTAAAATATTTTTGAAGAATGATGTTTCGAAGCGCAAAACGACAAGAGCTCATCGACTCCGGCTTGATCATAATAGAAAATGCATGTCGGGATGAAGCCGCTCCTGATTTGTCCCTTTAAGTCGTCTGTGAGCTGGTCATAGCTTTGGAAATATTCACGGTAACCGCGGAGAATTTGCGAACCTAATTTATAGCCCGCAGCCTTATTCGGATAGCGGTCGAAATCCAGCAATAAACCATACCGCTCCGCTGCAGGGCGCAGGCTACGGATAATCTCTGCAAATTCCGGGGCTTCTTCGGCATATAGCTGATATTGCTCCATGTTTTGTTGTAAGTCCGTCAAATCCCGAATGGCGAGATCAAGGATTGCCTTTTGTATTTTCCCAACTCGAACCACCTCACATACTGAGCAATCAGAATAGTATCTATCGTTCAGCCAGTCACTGAAATAGAGATGGGTGGCTTGATCCAGCGGGACGATCACGAAGGTCTGACTGTCGCATCCATACTGGACAGAGCGCATGCTGGCATAGCTACGTACATCACTACGTTTGGTCGAGTTCCACACGCTTT
This sequence comes from uncultured Candidatus Saccharibacteria bacterium, assembly GCA_964439975.1. Taxonomy (GTDB): domain Bacteria; phylum Patescibacteriota; class Saccharimonadia; order Saccharimonadales; family Saccharimonadaceae; genus Nanosyncoccus. The sequence goes on along the minus strand of CAYTPD010000009.1, from coordinate 23,750 downwards.
CTTCTGCTCCTACATTAAAATGGTACGGCGTCAAGGGGTCAATCAAGTCTCCTCGCCCATCAATGCGCCAGAGTTCTGGCACAATCCAATAGGACGTACATTTCGTCTCCCTGGACCCAGGTTTTTCCGGCAGAACCACGGCGGGAGCTTTCGCGCCACTCCGTAGCTCTTTCGTCACCACACTAAAGCCCTTTTCTTCGTAATACTCCTGAATTTCCTGCGACGTCATAAAAACGCCAAAGATCTTGTTTAGCTCAATTTTCTTCATCATTTTACCCCCTTTGAACATATTTTAAAGATCTTACCTCTTACGTTCTATTATAGTAAATTTTCTTAATAATGTCAAATTTAGACTAGCTTGGAATGAATTTTGGGACAACAATTCATGCAACATTGCCTCTCCCCCACTATCCTATGTGCGGAGCGGGCTTACTCGGAGCTCGTACGGTTTGAAGCGCTAGCTAGTTCTTCTTGGCGCTCGATAAAGTCGATGGCAGCCTGGCGGGCTTTGATTTCCTGCCAAAGCTGACGTTTGCGAGTGGTGAGGATGGCGAGGCGTTGCTGGGCGGTGGAATGCCCCTCGCGAGCGAGTTTCGCATAATGCTTGATTTCCGACTTCTTGAAACCGGATTGTTTCATTCGCACAAGAATCGCGAGCAGTTCGAATTGGGCCGGAGTCAAAAGACGCTGATAGCTACGGTTGCGCCTAACATGCGGAATATAGCCGGCGTCGCAGAAATGTCGGACGGTATGAACAGTAGTGCCTAGCCTTTCGCTAGCTTCAGTGACGCCAATATACTGATCTTGGTGCATGGTTTCATTATAACATCTTGCTCGATTTTTGGGGTTGTATTGAGTAGTACTACCTCTATTACGCAAGAAAAATTCGCTCAATTTTTTCTAAAATATCGAGCGAACTTTTCGATAGAGGCGTAGCTGGCTAATCAGCCACTGGCACTACAGCTCCGCTACGTCTTCGGCGGAAGGCTCAGCACTACCGACTAGATCGGCGGTTTCGGCGGTAAGTGCCTCCGTCTCGCGATCGGTAATAGCGAGCGGTTTAATGCCCGTACCGACAGGAATCTTACGACCGATGATCACGTTTTCCTTCAGACCATTGAGGTGGTCGACGCGACCATTGATCGCGGCGTTGATCAAAACGCGAGTCGTATCTTGGAAGCTGGCTGCCGAGAGGAAGGAATCGGAGTAGATCGAGACCTTGGTAATACCAAGCAAGAGATTTTCATAGGTGGCTGGGGTTTTGCCGGCCGCCTCGAGGCGCTGATTTTCTTCCACGATAGCTGCCTTCGAGACAATGTCGCCGGAGACGAAGTTTGAATCGCCTTCTTCGTCAATCATGACTCGACTAAACATTTGGCGGACGATGATTTCGAGGTGTTTCGCGGAAATCTCATGACCTTGAGCGGCATAGACCGCAATAACGTCGTTCATGATGTAGCGAGCAGTTTCATCAGCGCCTTTATAGCGGAGAAGATCTTGGAGGTTCAAAGAACCAGTGGTCAGACGGTCTCCTGCTTCGAGGATATCGCCATCCTTGACGAGGACTTCGGCATCGCCAGGAATCTCGACTTTGACCGCGGCGCCAGCGTCAGCAACGATAATAATTGCACCTTCGACTAGCTCAGCAATTCCGTCGTCCATAGCAATCAATGGCTCTTTGCCTTCGCCCTTGTCGGCAAGCACATCGCCAGCCTGGACACGGGCACCGTCTTTCACGCGTGCCGTACGTCCTTCCAGCTCGAGGCGAGAAGTTTTGCCAGCCTCGGGGGTAATCGTGACGACATATTTATTATTGTCTTCGCGGACATCGATACGTCCAGCGATCGGAGTGACGTAAGCTTGACCTTTCGGAGTGCGAGCTTCAAGAAGCTCCTCTACGCGCGGAAGACCGCGGGCGATGGCACCGGAACCGGCGACGCCTGATCCGTGTTTCGTATCGAGGGTCAGCTGAGTACCTGGTTCACCAAGCGACTGCGCCGCGATCACGCCAACTGGCTGGTGCGCTTCGACTAGGCTACGGGTCGACATGTCGACGCCATAGCTCTTGCGCGGAATACCATTGACGGCGGTGGTCGTCAAGACGGACTGGATTTTAATGCTTTCGATCTTATCGTCGCGCTCGATTTGGTCAGCGATTTCCTGACTAATGAGCTGGTCGGCGTCGACATAGCCAGCCACTGGCTCGGCAGCGTAGCGCCCAGCGATACGAGCGGCAAAGCTGATACCAGTATATTCGCTTTCTTTGCGGAAGACTTCAAAGCCTGGATCGCTCGCTTCTTCATCGGTCGTGAAGACGTCTTGAGCGACGTCAACAAGACGGCGGGTGAGATAGCCGGAGTCGGCGGTACGTAGAGCCGTCGAGACCTGACCTTGGCGAGCACCTCGTGTCGCAATAAAGCTTTCCAGGGTATTCAGACCCTTCTTGTAGCTACTCTTGACTGGGAGCTCGATTTCGTTGTTGTTAATGTCGACCATGATGCCGATCTCGGCACTAGCAAGCTTAATGTTGCTGATCGAACCACGAGCGCCAGAGTTCACCATGACGGCAATGTCCGTATCCATTGAGGCAAGTTTACTCTTCAGGAAGTCGGAAATTTTCTTGTCGATATCGCGCCAGTTATTCACTGTAAGGTTATATCGCTCCTCTTCCGTGACAAGGCCTTGGTCAAATTGTTCCTGGATGAGCGCGGTCTTAGCATCACCTTCGGCAATAAAGTCGTCGATTTCGGAATAGGTCGGATAATCGTCCTTAGCAGTCGAGACCGAAGCGATCGTTTCATACTCAAAGGCGAGGTTTTTCACGGCATCCGCGGTGTTGACCATGGTTTCTGGACCATATTGGTCGAAGATTTCAGCCATAACGTGCTTGAGCTGCTTGCTGGTCTGGACAGAGTTGTCATACGCATAATCTTTGGGCAGGATCTCGTTGAAAATTGCGCGACCGAGAGTCGTGTTGCGAATGGCTTTTTTCGCAAAGACACGAATCGGAGTTTGGAGCGTAATCAAACCTTGGTCGTAAGCCATTTCGGCTTCATAGATTGAGCTGAAAGGCTTAACATCGTCGGTATCAGTACCGGGCTTATCATAAGTCAGGTAATAAATGCCCAAGACTACGTCCTGATAAATCGCCAAGACTGGAGCGCCATCAGCTGGTTTCAAAAGGTTTTTGCCGGCCGACATAAGCTCACGCGCTTCGGCTTGGGCGGCGTCAGAAAGCGGTAGGTGGACCGCCATTTGGTCGCCGTCATAGTCAGCGTTGAAGCCACTCGCGACCAAGGGGTGGAGCTGGATCGCTTTACCGTCGATCAACTTAGGTTGAAAGGCCTGGACCGAGAGCCTGTGCAAGCTAGGCGCCCTGTTGAGCAAGACATATTTACCCTTAATACATTCGTCGAGACCGTCCCACACCACAGCTTCGCCCGCTTCGATCATACGCGTGGCAGCGCGGATGTTGGCGGCATGTTCATTTTCCATTAGCCAGGAGATCACGAAGGGTTTGAAGAGCTCAAGTGCCATTTGTTTCGGCAAACCACATTCATTAAGCTTCAGTTCGGGACCCACGACAATTACGGAGCGACCGGAATAGTCAACTCGTTTTCCAAGCAGGTTTTGGCGAAAACGTCCTTGTTTACCCTTCAAAAGATCCGAGATACTTTTTAGCTTGCGTCGGCCGTTTTGAGCATTAGCGCTACGACTGCCATGAACTGCGGAATTGTCAATTAATGCGTCGACTGCTTCTTGGAGCATGCGCATTTCATTATGGCGAATGACGGCTGGCGCATTCAATTCGATCAATTTCTTCAAACGGTTGTTACGGTTAATAACTCTACGATACAAGTCGTTCAAGTCGCTGGTCGCGAAACGTCCGCCCGGCAAGGAGATCATTGGACGTAGGTCAGGTGGAATGACTGGGACAACCGTCAAGATAAGGTCGACTGGTTTAATACCGGCTGATTCCATACCTTCGAGGACCTTTAGACGTTTCATGATACGCTTTTGTTTTTGGCCTTTGGCCTCATCGGCTTCGACCTGTAGCTCATCGATCATGGTTTTAAGATCGATCTCGTCTAGAAGCCGTTTAATTGCGGTGGCACCCATTTCGACTTCGACTAATTCATCATAATCGTCTGGCAAGTTACGATAAGCGACTTCGCTAATTACCGCACCTTTTTGCAGGCTGGCGAGCGCATTTTTGCGCAAAACATAATCTGCTTCAAGCTCTTCGCTTTCTTTAGCCTGTTCATCGGCTAAAACCTTAGCGTTAGCGTTTGGTTCTTCAGCTAATTTTTCATAGCGTAAACGAATTGCTTCGCGAGCTGCTACAGTGTTTGATTCTAAATCGTCCAGTCGCTTAGCGATTTCTTCATCCTTCGCACCAATGATTAAATACGAAGCGAAGTAAACTACTTTTTCGATGTTTTTAACCGTCAGATTTAGAAGAACGCTGAGGGCGCTCGGCGTGCCACGCATGAACCAAATATGCGCAACGGGCGCAGCTAGGGTAATATGCCCCATGCGTTCGCGACGAGAGATACTCTTCGTGACTAAGTTGCCTTCTTTGTCGACCGCTGCCTCGCGGGAACGTACACCTTTGAGTTTCGAATCATGAGGATTGATATCTTTGACTGGTCCGAAAATACGTTCGCAGAATAATCCGTCTCGTTCTGGTTTTTGAGTACGATAGTTGATTGTTTCCGGTTTCAAAACCTCGCCATAGCTCCAGTTCAGGATATCTTCTTTACTAGCCACGCTGAGTCGGATCGAATCAAAATCGTTGGCACTGATATAATTATCCATCCAAGCCATATTATAACTCCTCTCCGAGACCGCTGAGATCCGAATCATTAGCGCCATGCTCATCCCCCAGACCTTCGGCCTCTGTTATTTCCACCCCTTCTTCATCCATAAGTTCCTTGACTGCTTCATCGTCGAGATCAACAAGGTTCTCCGCCAGATCTTGATGACCGTGCTTTGCATAGATTAATCGGTCATCCTGCGAGCGTTCAATCTCACGCGAAGTCTTTTCGATCACTTCGCTAGCATCGGAGGACTCACCGTGATCGAGCAGGTCAACCTTCAAGCCTAGTCCTTGGAATTCTTTGACCAAGACGTTGAAGCCTTCTGGCAACTTCGGACCTTCGATCGGTTCGTGCTTAATAATACTCTCGTAGGCCTTGGCTCGTCCGTAAACATCGTCCGATTTGATCGTAAGCATCTCTTGGAGAGCGGTCGCGGCACCGTAAGCTTCGAGCGCCCAAACCTCCATTTCTCCGAAGCGCTGACCACCGTTCTGAGCCTTACCACCAAGAGGCTGTTGGGTGACGGCAGTATATGGACCGGTCGAGCGAGCGTGAATTTTGTCTTCGACCATGTGGTGCAATTTAAGCATATGCATGACACCAACGCTGGTACGTTCATTAAATGGTTCGCCTGTTAAGCCATCGTAAAGCTGTACGCGACCGTCTCGCGTGAAACCGGCTTTTTCGAGCTGTTCGGAAATGATTTCGTCCGGTACCCCGTTGAAAGATGGCGTAGCGACTTTGTAGTCAAGCGCGCGGGCTGCCATACCAAGGTGGATCTCAAAAAGCTGACCAAGGTTCATACGGCTCGGCACGCCCATCGGGCTGAGCAATACGTCGATTGGTGTACCGTCTTCCATGAAAGGCATATCTTCGACTGGTAAGATGCGCGAAACGACACCTTTGTTGCCGTGACGACCGGCGATTTTGTCGCCGACGCTAATTTTGCGCATCTCGGCGACGTAGATCTTGATCTGCATCAAGACACCAGCTTTGAGCTCATGACCTTGTTCGCGGGTATAGATTCGTACACCGACGACTTTTCCGGTCGATGAACCATTCATACGCACCGAAGTATCGCGAACGTCCTTGGCTTTTTCACCAAAGATAGCGCGGAGCAAACGCTCCTCCGAGCTGAGCTCCTGTTCGCCTTTCGGCGTAATCTTACCGACTAGAATGTCGCCTGGTTGGACTTCGGAGCCGACCACGACGATACCGTCTTCGCCAAGATGTCGCAAACTTTTCTCGGGAACATTCGGGATGTCGCGGGTAACTTGCTCGGGTCCAAGCTTAGTTTCGCGAACTTCGACGTCGAAATCTTTAATATTAATACTAGTCAATTTATCATCTTCAACCAAGCGGGAAGAGATCACGATGGCGTCGTCCATGTTGTAGCCACGCCAAGGCATGAAGGCGACTAAGAGATCTTTGCCGAGCGCCAGCTCACCGTCTTGGACCGAGGCGCCTTCGATAAGGATATCATCTTTTTTAACTTTCTGTCCGCGGACAACTTTCACACGATCATTATAACAGCGGTCGTCGTTGGTTTTCTCAAAGTGATTAAGCTTGTACTCTCTTTCACCGTCCTTGTATTTAACAATCACGCTCACGCCATCAGCCTTGACGACTTCGCCGTCTGCTTCTGCGAGAGTAACTTGAGAAGTGTTCATTGCTACCGCGTGTTCGATACCGGTACCGACAGTTGGCGTTTCGTTCTTGAGAAGCGGGACAGCTTGCTTCTGCATGGCGCAAGCCATGAGCGAGCGGTCAACGCGGTTTTTCTCAACGAATGGAATCAAGCTGGCGGAAGTACCGAGAATTTCTTTATGCGCGGCGTCGACGTGAGTGACTAAGTTCGAGGCAACTTGGCTCGGACGACCTTTAATACGAGCCGAGACCCAGTCTTCGACGAACTCACCTTTGTCGTTTAGTTTTGCCGAGGCATCGGCGATAATCATGTCATCTTCGGTCGCAGCATCGACGTAAACCACTTCGTCGGTCACCTTACCGTTTTTGACCACCCGATAAGGAGCCTCAATGAAGCCATACTCGTTAATTCTGGCATAAGTCGCTAGGTTGAGCACCAGACCAACGTTACCACCTTCTGGAGTCTCGACTGTACAGATGCGACCGTAGTGAGTGGGGTGCGTATCTCGCACATCATAACCAGCACGTTCGCGAGTTAACCCGCCTGGCCCCATACTAGAAAGACGTCGTTTGTGTGCTAGCTCAGAATAACCGTTGACTTCATCCATGAGCTGGGAAAGCTGTGAGCTAGAGAAAAATTCTTTCACGGCGGCCACAACTGGACGTGAGTTCAAAAGCTGCGAAGGAGTAACTTCTTCTGGGCTAACCATAGACATACGGTCGAGAATATTGCGTTGCAGGCGAAGCATACCGAGACGAAATTGGCGTTGGACCAATTCACCCACTAATTTAACGCGACGATTACTGAGCGAGTCGATATCGTCGGCGGGATCTTGGGTATTGTTGAGGCGGATAATTTCGCTGATGATTGCGATTAGATCTTTCATCTGCAACGTGCGATGCGCTGCGTCGTTGGGCGTATCGAAGCCTAGACGACGATTTAACTTAAAGCGACCCACGCGCGAATAGTCATAACGACGATAGTCGAAGAAGGCACGCTCGATCATTGATTTGGCGTTCTCGACTGTCGCAAGATCGCCTGGGCGTAGACGACGATAAACCTCAAGCAAAGCTGCGGATTGACCAGTCGTTGTGTCCTTATCAAGCGTAGCATTAATATAGCTAATCGCTCCATTATCAATTTCTGTGAATTGTGCGCTAATATCATCATCTTTGGCGAGACCGAGCGCCCGCAGGAAGGTGGTAACTGGAATCTTGCGTCGGCGATCAATCTTGACGTTAATGCAGCCACCCGTCGTGGTCTCGAACTCTAACCAAGCACCTCGTCCTGGAATAACCTTAGCACCATAATAACGACGTCCTGCTACCTCGTCCGCCGTGAAAAATACACCGGCCGACCGAATGAGTTGGGAAACGACTACCCGTTCAGTACCATTAATAATGAAGGTCGCCCGATCGGTCATCCAGGGATAATCACCAAAATAGATGTCCTGCTCTTTGACCTCGCCGGTAACTTTGTTGGTCAATTCAACTTGCACATGTAGCGGTGCAGCGTAAGTTGAAAGGTTGTATTTTGCGGTTTTTTCGTCTTCAATAGGATTTTTAAAATAGTAATCCTTGAAGCGCATCGACAACTTCTGGCCAGTGTAGTCGTCGATTGGGTTTAGTTCGTTAAACACTTCGCGGAGACCCGATTTGACAAAATCCTCCCAGCTATCTTTCTGGTGGGCAATCAAATCAGGAATCGGAAGCGCTTGGTCGCCTTCAGTAAAAAAGACGCGCCCTTGAGATTTGGTTGTTTTACTCACAGTTTCCCTCTTATTTAGTGTTGATAATCCCTCGCTAAGCGAGAAAAGTCTGTGTCACCTCGGAAGATTAGGCAAGCCTATCCTCGCTCGGTTCCTGAACTTCTAGCGCCGAAGATTACTGTGATATATAATTCTCTCAAGTCGCCATCTCGAGAGCCCAACAATACACCACACACTACTTCTTGTATCTTATTATAGAGACTCTGAAGTTTTTGACAAGCCTATTTTAGCTATTGTTGTAAAAAATACAACATATTCGGCTAGATAAGTTGATGAATTGGTTAAAAATGTCCTATTTCTATTGATTTTATGCGAAAAGTGTGCTATAATTAAAGGAGAGGGTTGTAGAGAAACTCTTGAAACCGTATTCATGGTGAGCCTAAAAACTCAATTAGGCTTAGAAAGGGGGAAGAAAAATGGGTAACGGTAAACTGGACGGAATTTTTCCGATCAAAATCAGTAACGTTGATGACTTGAATCGATCCAGAGCATGCCTCAGGACAATCCTGGAACAGCCGGCAATTGAGATTCTGCTGTCGGGATCGACGAGCTATGGTGATTTGTTGCTGGCGCATCCAGTATTGAAGGACGAAGAGGGGCGCGATGACCCTGAGCTCAGCAAAGATCTCGTCTCGTTGCTAGAAGGACAGCTGTCGCGTTGAAAGCTCTGGCGGATTAATTTATGGTCGTATAAAATGGTTTTTGAGTTCACCGATCTGGCTGACACGAGATTGCAATCACGACGGTATTCGAACCGGTTCTTAACCTTGAGCCGGCCACCAATCCCGATTCAGCTCAGATTTAGAGTGACGACCAAGTTAAGCAACAGTTCAATTCCGTCGGTCAAAGATTTCACGCTTAGAATGGTTGTAAACGACAAAATGGCCACTTTTAAGTTTGGGTACTTTAATTTCGATGTTGCGATTCCGCATGCTGTCAGGTCTATCAAAGTTTCGGATTATATCATGGATTCGGATCTTGATTAGGCTGGAGGATAGGCTCAGATCACTGAACTAATAGCATACGCAGGATGTTGACTTAGGTCGCCGAAAGGCGGCCTAAGTCAACTAGAATATATTAATATATGTTTTATTTTGTCTGCCTGAAAATCACTCCGTGCGACTGAGATGAGCTCCCTAATCGCTTTAGACGACTATATTGACTAAATGAGTATTTTTCGGGGTGATAATTTTGCGGACTGCGTGGCCGGCGAGATGTTTCTCAATGTTAGGTTCAGCCAAGGCGAGAGTTTTTAGACGCTCTGGATCGTCTGCTTCTGTGGCGGAAACTTGCATTTTGGCGCGGACTTTACCATTAACCTGCACGACTACTTCGACTGTGTCGGCTACCAGATTTTTTTCATCCCAGGTCGGCCAGACATCGTCAGTGGCGAGTTGCTCGAGCATTTCACTGGCCAGGTGTGGGGCAAATGGCTTCAAGAGTTTGGCGAGAATGACAAGATCCTCGGAAGTAGCACCAACTTTATAGAGTTCGTTGACATATTCCATCAGCGTAGCTACTGCGGTATTAAAGCTACAGCGATGAATGTCTTCAGTGACTTTTTTAATGGTTTTATGGCGCAGTGTTTGATGCATTCTGTCAGTGTCGGGGACTTCGGTCGCAAGTCTGGGTGCGCTCTGCTCGTCTAAATCGTTTGCGGAGGATTCTGTCGCCTGCTCGCCAAACACCAGCGTCCAGCAACGATTTAAAAACCGATAGACGCCACCGATAGCTTTTGTATCCCAGGCTGCATCTTGCTCGTAAGGACCAATGAACATTTCATAAGTTCGGAGAGTGTCGGCGCCATAACCACTTTCGATCACCTCAAGCGGATCGATGACATTACCCTTCGATTTGCTCATTTTTTTGCCGTCGGGAGCATTAATATAGCCATTATAGAGCAGACGCTTAATCGGCTCGCGGAAGGGTAAATACCCTTCATCAGCGAAGAATTTGCACCAAAAACGGACATAGAGCAAATGCGCTACGGCATGATCGCCACCCACGTAAATATCGGTTGGTGCCCAATATTTAATCGCTTCGGGGTCCCAGGCCGCCTCTCTGTCATGCGGGCTAACATAGCGCCACAGATACCAGCTCGAACAAGCGTAACCATCAAGCGTATCCGTCTCGCGAGTACATTCAATGTTATTGCCATCAGCGTCTTTTAAGGTTACCTTAAGCCAATCTTCGGCTTTGGCGAGAGGTGAGCGTCCCGAATCATCGGGCTGATAATCTTTAACCTCGGGGTGCATGACTGGTAGTTGATCTTCGGGAATGGGATGGACCTTGCCGTCTTTGTCATAAGCGACTGGAATTGGACAACCCCAATAGCGTTGACGCGAAATTAGCCAATCACGCATCCGATAGGTAGTTTTTAGGTGGCCCACGCCCATACCTTCGAGCCAATGAACGATTTCTTCGCGAATATCACTACTGTTCTTGCCGTTAAATTTACCTGAATTGACCAACGGTCCTTCGCCATGGTAACAACGTTCAGCGTCGTCGGAATTTTCGGGCCTCTCGACTACTTCGATGATTGGTAAATCGAACTTCTCGGCAAATTCAAAATCACGTTCGTCGTGCGCAGGAACGGCCATGATCGCCCCTGTGCCATAGCCCATCAGGACATAGTCAGCGACCCAGATCGGCATTTTAGCGCCAGTGGCAGGATTAATTGCATAACTACCGGTAAAGACGCCAGTTTTTTCCTTGTTTTCCTGACGCTCGATTTCGGATTTCTTCAGAGCTTCGGTGCGATATTGATCAACTTTGCGCTCCGTATCCGAATTGACTAAATATTTCACCATAGGATGTTCGGGAGCAAGGACGAGGAAGGTGGCGCCGAAGATTGTATCAGGGCGGGTGGTGAAGACTGTAATCGTATCCATGAGATCAACAAGTACGTCTTTCTCAGCATCCTCTCCAGCGCCTGTCTTTACAGGGCTGTCGTTCTGCTCGGCGAGCTTCGCCTCGCTTTTAATGCTTCGAGAAGACGTACTTGTCGCTCTCGCGGTCGCATTACCGTCTTGCACGGCATTGCTACCATTCTGGGCTCGTTTGAGCTGGTCGATGCGGGCGAAGGCTAGTTCGAGTTCTTGGCGAGTGCGAAGTTTGGGATGGTCAAAAAGCTCTTCCTTCGTTAGCCATAACACATCTTGGATTGCTTTTTCCTTGGCAGAGACCTCCTCGCGCGCGTCGTCCTTCAAGGTAAGATAAATTTGAGTCGCGGTGATATCACGGTTAACGTCTCTGCCGGCATGATAGAACTTTGAACGATACTGGCCGAGAATACCCTTGAACTCAAGATTTTTATAACCAGTCTCTTCGAGGATCTCACGACGGGCGGCTTCTTCAATATCTTCGCCCTTCTCAATTCCGCCAGTGACCGGCGCAACACAAGTCATAGTGTGAAAATCTACAGCGAGGTATTTTTCAGTTTTGGGATCGAAGACTATCGTGTAAACAATATTGCGTTTAGTCCATTCTTTATCTTCGCGCGGAGCGCTCTCGTCAACAAAGCGTGGCCCGCCCTCAATCTGAAACTTAATCTCCGCACCTTCGCTACGCCCGATCCAGTTTTTCTGCATGGTTTTGATTTTTTCTGGCCACTGCACCTCGTCGAGAGTATCAAGCAATTCGTCAGCATAAGCAGTAATTTTGAAAAACCACTGCTTCATCTTCTTCTTCTCGACTTCATGACCACAGCGCCAGCATTTGCCGTTTTCGACCTGCTCATTGGCGAGAACGGTTTTATCTTCTGGACACCACCATTGGTATGACTCTTTTTGATAAGCTAGACCTTTTTTGTAGAGCTGGAGGAAGCACCACTGTGTCCATTTGTAATATTCCGGGTCGGAAGTATTGATTTCGCGATTCCAGTCGATAGCGTAGCCAAGTTTTTTGGCCTGCTTACGGAAATTGGCGATGTTAGTCTCGGTGGCTTTTTGGGGCGAAATGCCGGTTTTGATAGCGTAATTCTCGGCTGGGAGACCGAAAGTATCATAGCCGAAAGGTCGCAGGACGTTCATTTCCTGCTGACGGTAGAAGCGAGTTAAGACGTCGACGATGGTAAAGTTGCGCACGTGCCCGACATGCAGACCCGCGCCTGACGGATATGGAAACATTTCGGCAAAATATTTTTTCGGCCGATCATCATCGATGGGGCCGGTTTTATAGGCGTCAGTTTCCTCCCAGATTTTTTGCCATTTTTGCTCAATTTTTAGCGGGTCGTATCTATCCATAGGTGTAATTATAGCATATTTTCTCAGTAATGATGCGAGATGGCGGTCGATGAGACGTTTAGAGCTTTTTACTAAGCCCACAAAATTCCCTCCTATTGTTTAGTGAGGGGTTTATAGTTAAAATATAAGTAGCAGGTCGCAATAATGAAGCCGTCAATCAAATTAGAATTAGTATTATATAATATCCGCTCGACTTATAACGTCGGCGCGATTTTGCGCACAGCGGAGGGGTTGGGGGTGGAAAAAGTGATTTTTTCGGGCTATACACCTCGATATGGAGATCGTAGATTATTGCCACATTTGCGTCAAAAATTGGATCGACAGATTGCCAAATCGGCGCTTGGAGCGGAAAAAATCGTGGCATGCGAAGCGGTAGATGACCTAGTAGCCTGGCTAAGCAAAGCACAGAGCAACGGCGATACGATCCTTGGTCTAGAAAATAATTTAAAACCAGACGAACAGCAGCGGAGGATAATTTTAGGTGAGCATGAAAATTGGTTGAAAAGCTTAACGAAAGCTAGCGCTAGCAAGGGGGCAGAAAGCAAAAAATCCACAGCGACCAAGATCATATTAGTGTTAGGCGAGGAAGTGGCAGGCATTCCGCAACCTTTTAGGGAGAAGTGTGACTATTTCTTGGAAATTCCGATGGTGGGGCAAAAAGAATCCTTTAATGTCTCCATCGCGACGGCGATTGCTTGTTTCGAGCTCCTGAAATAGTAGCTTTTACCAATGAAGCCATCGAGGCGGAATACTTGATAAAAAATATCCCTAGAGCTTTGTCCAGGGATATTTCTGACAAATTTTGCGCTTAGGCTGAGACGTTTTGCGGGCATTTGCGCAGGATAATTTCCTGCGTTTCGGTTGGTAGCTCAGCGATAAATCGTTCTAATCCGTCCGCCCAGCTCAGAAAGAAAAACGAACTCGTTTGCTCGAAGCGCTGAGCAAGATTACCCAGCGCGTGGATTACGTCATGGTCTTCGATCGTCTGCTTCTTTAGTAGTTCCGTCAGATTCGTCTCCGCTAGCCGAATGACTTTGAAGCGACCATAGAGCTCACTTTGGGGCGGGAGCGACTTCATACTGACCTTGAACTGACGATGATAAAAGGTCTCGTCATTGATCGTCCGTGCGATTAAACTCTCTTTGGACCGAGTGATCAGCCTGATTAAATAGGGAGCGCTTATGGCTTTGTCTTGTGGCTCGAGAGGATAAATTCGCCCGCGAAAGTCTAGAGACACCTCAGCCTGAGCCCCATCTTCAACAAAAATGAGCGGACGATATGACCCCTGAACCAGCATATAGGCGGGAAAATTAAGCATTTCCAAGCCTTTTTTGCGTAAGTCAGTATAGATCGTATGAAAATTACGCTTAAAGTCGTCTAGAGAAGCGGTCTGATCAGAGATGTTTACGCTTTGATCGGTCTGGAAGAGTATCTGCAGATCATAAACAAAATGTCTGCCTTTTCGTCGTGGATTGAAAAAATGATATTCCCGGCGAGTATGCACCGTATAGGCGTATCCTCGACGTCGGCCGTCGGCTGAATCCGCTTCAAACTCCTTATAACTAAATCGGACATCAAAGTTGCTTGCTTCTTGGTTTAAAATTATTTCTATCATGTTCCCTCCTTCTACTGTCTAGATCGACAGTTACTGATAGTTTCGTCAAGCGACGAATGAGCTATAAGATCAAACCCTAAAATCGGCAAAATTTGCAGTATATCTTTAAGGTTCGAGTCATAGGTGAAACTAAGCGATAGTCTGAAATTAACCGACATCGACGTTTACGCCTACCTTATCTTTCTATTTTACCATAGTTAAGCTTTTTAGTCAATATTTATTCTGATTTTTGATATTTTTAGCAAATTCTGAGAGGCTTATGTTTGACGAAATTGAAGAAAATTAGTAAAAAGCATTGACTTTTTCGAGTATGTGTGATACAATAGAGAGGTAGGGGTTGTTATAAAAGATAACAACATAAAACTGGCTCTTTATCAACTAGCTATGCAAGATCGGCATATAAGTAGATAAAACCAGAACAATTAAAGGAGGTGTTTTCTTTGGCAAAGAAAACAAAGAGCTTAAGCTCTGGAAGAAAGGAAAATACACAGTCGACCCGGCAAGTCAGAAAGTCGCAGGAGGCAGCTGGCTGGCAGACTCTCAATCGGAGGCTTGAGGAAGCACGGAACAAGTTTGCGCCTGGCATGAGCCAGGGGTGCTTTGAAGAGGTTTTGTGCGCGGGGATAAAGAGTCTGCGACGAGAGTTTTCGGCGCTGAACCTAGTCATTCCAGATGATTACGAGAAGTACGTTGTCGAAGGTCAAATTTGCAACCTGACGCATCTTCGCAAAGCACATCTGCACGAGATTCCGGTCGGGATCGTCATGACAAGAGTGGCACTGGCGATGCACCGCTCATTGCAAAAATATGCAAATGAGCACCCTGGAGAGTGTCACGGTTGGCAGTCGGACCACGTCCTCATGGCAGCAGTTCGATCCGACTTGAGCAACATGAGCGGGGATTCTTTGCTCTGTCTGGTGGATTTGTTCGGGCCGATTTTAATGGATCTGCGAAAAAAGTATTCGTTACATCATTCGTACAAGGAGTTTTTCCGTTTGCGCGATGAAGAGCGAAGAGCCTGCCGAGAAGCGATCGAATTTAAGATCGCGATGCAGGTAAGTTAGCTAGTTTTAGAAAGGCTGAGAAAATTCTCAGCCTTTTTAGTATTTTAAGCTCAGGTTATTTAATCACTTGGTCTTCATCTGACAAAGGTTGAATGCCGGACTCGGCGCTGGAAAAACCGTCGTAATAATTAGTTTTGATCGGCGGATGACCGATTTTGTTGGCGGCTTTGACGATTTCGTTGACGTCGTCGGTGATTTTGCAGATCTTGAGGTCGTTTTTGGAGACGAGACCGAGCGGAAGCATTTTGCCTTCGTAAAAACGTTGCAACGACCGCCAGAAACTTTTGCCATAGAGGAAGACGGGCATTTTAGGCATCTTCCCTTCTTGCATGAGGACAGTGATTTCGGTGAGTTCGTCCATAGTGCCGAAGCCACCGGGAAACATGACGTAGACTTTCGCGGACATGGCAAGCATGACTTTGCGGGCGAAGAAATATTTAAAATTCAGCATGTCGGTGAGGTAGGGATTGGGGAATTGCTCATGGCGCAGGGTAATGTTTAGACCGATACTCTTGCCACCGTATTCGAAGGCGCCTTGGTTGGCAGCTTCCATAATGCCGGGACCGCCACCGGTAATGACGGCATGGCCGTTTTGGGCGAGGAGCTGACCGAGTTCGCGGGCTTTTTTGCAATATTTATTGTCCTGTGGCAAGCGCGCTGAGCCAAAGATGGTCACACCCTGAGGGTAGGTACGGACGATTTTCAGACCGCGTTCGAGATCGTTGGCATAAGCTTTGGCGCGCTCAATGTCGGCCGCTTCGAGTTGGGCTAAAATGGCTTCGTCGAGCATTAGAGGAGTACTCCTTTCTTTTCGCTTTCGGCAATCAGGGATTGGTACATAGCGACCGGATCGTCTGAACTAGAAATGGCGCTACCGATATTAATGACGTCGATATCACTGTGAGACAGCGCTCGGACATTGCTAAGATTGGCGCCACCGTCCCAACCGATTTCGAGGCTAGGCTTTATCTGGCGAATCAAATCGACTTTTTCGGTCTGAAGAAGATCAATCGCACCACCCTGGCGTCCAAGATCACCGGCAAAAATCATGGCATGGTCGGCGGCGTTAAGCGCAGCGGCTGCCCGCGCCGGGAGCGTAGTCTTCAACAGTGCAACGCCAATTTTGATGTTGGCGTTCTTGAGTTCGGAGAAGAGATAGTTGAAGTCATCGTTCGCTTCGGCATGAATAATACAGAGTGCCGGCTGAAGCTCAATAATCCGCGCTAGATGATCGCTCGGGCGAGCAGACATGAGGTGCAAATCAATAGTCACGTTCTCAGGAAACTTCATTTCGGTCAACGGCACGAGAGAAGTCGGCGCGAAAGTCCCGTCGGAAGCATCAATTTGGATGCGCTTCGAAAAGCGGCTAAAGGTAGCAAGATTGCGATTAAAAACCTCGAGATTATCGGTAGTAATTGTGGGGACGATGGTTGCCATTAGTTTTCCTCCTTCTCGGCTAATTCGTCTAGCTTTCGCATCCGCCGGCGATATTTTTCTTCTGTTTTAGGTTGGGCGTGACAAAAAGCTTTGACGATTGCTTCCATTTCGTTGGCGGAAAGCTGATCAGCGGAGAGGCAGACCACGTTTGCATAGTCATCCGCACGACCAGCCTGAGCATCTTCCGGCGAATGGGCGTTAATCGCGCGTACACCAGAGAGGCGATTCGCCTGCATACAAACTCCATGCGCTGAACCGCAAATCAAGACCCCAAAAGCATGTTCATTACCACGCACAGCACGGGCGACTTTCAAGGCTGGATCATTAAAATCATCGTCTGGATCAAGTTCAAAAGCCCCCAAATCCTCAGCAGTGACATTTTCGTGGCATTCGTGTAGCATTGGTAGGAGTTCTTCCTTGCGCTGAAAACCTCGGTGATCTGCGCCAAGATAAATTTTATATTCTGGTATCATACGGTTTTCTCCTTTTGTCAAACATCGCGCCCAAAATCAATCGATAGCTCAACTAAACGATTTGAATAACCCCATTCGTTGTCGTACCACGCCACGATCTTGACCAAATTTCCACCCACCACGTCAGTCAAAGGTAGGTCGACGATCGCGGAATGTGAATTGCCCCGAAAGTCAGAGCTAACCAATTCGGCTTTAGTCGCATCCAGAATACCTTCATAATAAGGTTCGCGGGTGGCTTTTTCGTAAGCAGAATTAAGATCTTCAACAGTGACATTATGCTTCAAGACGGCGGTAATATCAGCGAGCGAGACAACTAAGCTCGGCACGCGCACCGAAAGCCCGTTAAATTTTCCAGCCAGACTAGGAATAGTCAGGGCAGCGGCTTTCGAAGCGCCGGTTGTCGTCGGAGCAATATTCACAGCTGCGGCTCGGGCTTCACGGAGGTCTTTGGCGGTATCATCAACCAATCTTTGCGAAATTGTGTAGGAGTGCACCGTCGTCATCATGGCTTTTTCAATACCAAAGTTGTCTTCAAGGACTTTCATGACTGGCGCAATACAGTTCGTCGTACAACTTGCGCAAGAAATAATATCATCATCCGCCGTGACAACTTCCTCATTCACGCCGAGCACGACGGTCTTAACTCCTGGACCTTTCGCTGGAGCAGAAATGACGACTTTGCGCGCGCCAGCTTTGATATGCCGACGAGCATCTTCCGGTTTGCAAAAACGACCAGTGCATTCCATAACGACGTCAATTTGCAGGCGATCCCATGGTAAATTTAGTGGCTCCGGCTCATTCAAGAAGAGGATTTTACGACCGTCAATAATAATATGTTGCTCATCAAAGCTAACATCATGGTCATAAACGCCGTAAGCAGAATCATATTTAAGCAAGTGGGCAAAGGTTTTCGTATCGCCTAAGCTATTAATCGCGATAATCTCGGCATCATGCCGTTCAAAAGCGATCTTAAAAGCGGAGCGACCGATGCGCCCGAAACCGTTAATTGCTACTCTTACCATGTCATTCTGTCTCCTAAAAAGTCGTTTGTCTATATTATAGCATAAGTTTTTCGGATTATAGGAAAATCATTCGTTAGCCTTGTCGGACGGGGAAAGCAAGGTAGCGATTGCTATAAAGGAACGAATTAACAATTTGATTATCTATATAGAAACTACAGGATCGGGTGGATTCTGGTCGAGCTATACTCAACCAGATATAAGCATAGATGCCAGCATTCCATACAACATAGCCATGTGAAGCGACAAACCCGCTCCGCACATAGGATAGTCGGAGAGAGGTAATGTCATAAGCATAGTATCCGTCAATAGATAGCTTCCGCACAATAGGGGTCTAGACTGGACGAAGATACCAAAAAACCACCCTCAGACAGTTGCGCATGGGTGGCTTTTTGAACATATAAGCTCTCAACTTAAACGTTGGCCTCGCAGTTAGCCATATGTTCTTTCGAACTGTTTTTAGTATAGCGAAATTTGGTCAGTTTGGCAACAATTTCCGTCAATTTTTTTGATATTTTTTATGTATTTTTTACAACATTTATCCTTTTACCTCTTTAAATCTGTGTAAAACTCTATTTGTAAAAATTACAACATTACCTGTGTAAAACTTTCGAGAATACTATTCGCTTTGGGAAATTTTTAGCTTTTTGGGGAACTTTTGGTTTCTGGGAAATTGTTGGTTTTGGTAGCTTGCTTATAGCATGCTCTGCACAAAAATACCAGCCACGATAGCTGGTATTTTGCATAGATGTGAATCTGATTAGATATCTAAATCGTCAAGATCGGCTAGCTCGGCGCGAGTTTTTTCCGCAAGCTCACTCTCTTGTTCACCACCATCCATTGGTGCGTCAGTATTCTCTTCGTCCGCACGAAGTTCACCGACTGCCTCAGCCTCGGCTCGTGTCTCACGCGCATGACCACCGGCCTCACCGCCTTCAATATCATCAGTATTTACGACTTTGAGATTATAACGTGCGCCGTTTTTAGTGCCTAAAACGCGTAAGAGCGTACGAATACTCTGAGCGGTAGCACCTCGCTTACCAATCACGCGACCGACATCTTCGGGGTCGACGCTCAGCGACAGAAGCACTCCACGCTCATCGATCTCGCGATCAACGACAACTTTATCCGGATTGTTGACGAGGGTTTTTACGATATATTCTACGAATTGTTGGTCAATAGTTGCCATAGCATCTCCTGTTAGCTTTTATATCTGCACAAATTCTGGCAGGTATTTTTATTATAGCACAAGCATTTCAAAACTGAAGAACTTGGCCGAGATTGATTTTTCTAAAAGCTACTCAGCTTGTTCGGCGTTTTCGGACGACTCTGCTTCGACCGGTTCTTCTTTTGGCTGGTTCTTGCGGAGTTTGTCGGCGTGCTTGGCGGTCTTCTGTTTCTTCGCGGGGGCTTTATACCAATCTGGCAATTTAATCCCTTCTTTTTGCAAGATATAAGCGACACGGCTCGAGGGTTGCGCGCCGTTTTTAAGATAGAACTCGATTTTTTCTTTGTCGAGAACAGTTTGTTTGGTATGAGGGTTATAGTTGCCGACTTCGGCGACAACACGACCCGAAAGTGGGTGGCGCTGCGCTTCTTGGACGACTATCCGGTACACGGGGAGGTGCACGCGGCCATTACGTTGCATGCGAATCGCTAGCATTTTTACTCCTTAGTTATTATTGGTTAATTATAACAAAGTTATCTAGAGTTGTAAAGATAGAGATCAGCTTAGCACTCAATCGGTGAAGCTGCCACCAGACAGCTACCATATTTAGGAGGATTGGCTCTTTTTGCCAGCGTTTACAAGCTTGAGATAAACTTTTACTCCTTCGCTAGCGGCTTTTCCTTCGGCTTCTTGCTTCGAATGACCTTGGCCTTCACCTTTTTTTGATCCAGCTACATAGACGCCAACGGTGAAAGTCTTGTCATGATCAGGACCTTCTTCATCGAGAATTTTGTAGTTGGGCGTAGCATTATCGTAATGTTGGGCAAGCTCCTGGAGGTAAGATTTTGGATCACGCCAAGAACCATCTTCGAGAATTTTATCGATCTTGACTAGAATCCATTTTGCGATAAAAGCCCGGGCAGTTTCGTAGCCTTGGTCGAGGTAAATTGCTCCGATGACAGCCTCGAAGCAGTCGGCAAGAATTGAGGCATGGGCGCGCGCAGAGCCGTGTTTTTCACCCTTCGACATCCGAACTAGCGGTTCGTAGCCTAGAGCTTCGCCGGATTCGCCAATGCTCTCGGTGCGCACCAGTGCCGAACGCCAAGCGGTCATGATACCCTCGGGTTCGTTGTAAGTACGATACAAAAAATCCGAAGTTACCAGCTCGAGCACTGCGTCGCCAAGAAATTCGAGACGTTCATTATGTTCTTTAACGCTCTTTTTGTGCTCATTGACATAACTACGATGAGTTAATGCTGTAATCAATAAATTAATATCTTGAAACTCAAAGCCAAGTTTTTCGCGCGCGAAATCTTGATATTGAGCAATTTGATCTGGTGTCATTTTCCTCCTCCATTCCCTTGTCGGATTTTATTATGGGCAAGAAGCATGAGTTTTTCGATGTCTTCATACTCGATCGCCTCAAGCGCATCCTTGAATTTAAACCATTTAATCCCCTTCATCCACTCTTCTTTGGTCGGAATTTCGGCATTATCCAGCGCTTTGACAAGATAAATCTGGGTGGTCATAAGCACTAGTTTATTAATCCGGCGATATTGAAAGTGGATCTTGCCTAGCCAAGTCAAAACGCGGATGTGGAACAGGCCAGACTCCTCACCAATTTCGCGAATTGCAGTTTGTTTAGCATTTTCGCCGGGTTCGATATGTCCCTTAGGGATAGTCCAGCGCCCTTTCGAATCCTGAATAAGCAGAATCTCAATTTCTTGGTCATCGGGATTGTTACGAAAGACAATTCCGCCGGCAGTTGGCTCGCGTACAACTTCTTGAATTGCTGGTTTCTTAAAAACCCGAGCGGTAAAACGAGAGACTGGATTCGTGCGCTCCTGCTCGGCCTTAAGCGGTAATGCCTCGGGAATTTTGCGCTCAGCACGCGGGTTTTGAACCGTGGTGCTATTGGGGACTGAGTGTTTCTGGGTGGGTCGGGTAGATTGAGAATGATGGCTAGACTGAAAAGATTGATGCGACCGAGCCACAGGAGACGAACCTGACAAAGTTGAGTAATTCGCCGTATCTAATGAGTTCGATAAGGACGCCGATGCGTTCAGTTTAGTCTGATCGGATTGATTTTTTCTAGTGTTCGAATTATGACTGGACGGGCTGAACTCTGTCTTCCGAGCTGGCTTCCTCGACGCGGGTCTCTGAGACTTGCGGAGTTTGCGAGGCGTCTGAGGCTTTTGCGGAGTTTTGATCAGCTGCTTTTTCAACGTGCGCTGTCGCCGGGACAGGCTTTGTTTTTTCTTTGTCATTCCGTTCCTCTCCGGGCTTTGCTCCTTCGTAGATCTGGCGATAGGCCGTACCTAGGACGCCGTTAATGAATTTCGATGAGCTATCAGAGCCAAACCCTTTTGCTAATTCAACTGCTTCGTTGATTGCGACCTTCGGCGGGACAGTTTCGGCACGATTGACGAGCTCGAACAACCCGATCCGGAGAACATTGCGGTCGACGGCAGCGATTGTCGACAATGGCCATTCGGGAGCTAAAGGTTGCAATGCGTCGTCGAGTTCTTTAAATTTACTCGAAACATCGCGCGCCAAGGCATAGACGAATTCGGTATCGCCAAGCGCTTTTGAATAGGGCTCAATGTTTTTGCCGACGATCGAGTCGATATCAGCCGTGGCATCACCAGCTTTCGTACGAAATTCGTACTCATATAAACTTTGCAATACGATAATTCTACCCAAGTGCCGGTTACTAGCCATATACCTTCCCTTTTATTTAGATTTTTTCGTGACCTTTGTGGTGGTCTTTGTCGCAGCCTTCGTGGCGGTTTTTGCTTGTTTCTTTGCTTGTTTAACGGTCAGTTCGCGCGCGGGCTTCACGGTTTTAACTTTGAGATTTGGGGTTTTTTTCGCAGTTTCAAAGGCTTTCACCGGGGAAAAGCGGTTTACCGAGCGAGCCAGCTCTAAGCGGAGATGACTACGACGTAGTCCAGTTTTGCGCGGGCTACTCTGTTTTTTAGGTTCAGGCATAATGCTCCTTAAATTTTAATAAAAGATTCTGTTGGTAATTTTATCATATTTTGCGTTCATAAACAAGAGATAAAAATCATCTTTTTATTTTCAGGAAAAAGGACAGCCTATTTGCTGTCCTTTTGTCGTTTACTGAGTCGCATCAAGAATACCCCTCCTGTTATAAGGATAGCTCCACTGCAGAACATGAGTAGATCTATACCGTTCTCTAACCGCTTGATTTGACGAGAAAGCGAACGGTTTTCATATCGCAACTCCTGCATAAGGTCCTCATTCGTCTCAGCGATCTTTGATGGCTGAGATATCTCTGGGGTCTTTGGCTTCGTCAGATAGATGTCTTCATCCTGAATCGAGGTGGTAGTCAGGTCCTTTTCCTCGGCTAGAATAGCTTTAGGGCTTTGCGCTGGAGTGGGGCGGTCGCTTTCTTCGGGAGTTGTCGTCGCGGAATCCTGCGATGTGGAGAGCTCCGCACCGGTCTGCTCGGCAAAATTATCCCAAAACTTCTCTTCCTCCTGCTGGCGAAATTCGCCGACCGCTTGGGAAGCTTTTTGGACAGCTGTCTTGGTTTTTTCGGCGACTTTTTGGGCGCCCTTCTTGGCCTTTTTGGCTACTTTAGGCGCTTTTTCTTTGCTAACCTTTATAGCCTTATCTTTTGGTTCCTTGAGCTTGTCAAGGTATTGACTAGCCTTTGAAGAACTCGACTCCTCTTCCGCGTGCACCGAGACGCCTGGGACACTTAGCGTCAAAATAGATACTAAAATCACCATCATTACCTGAGCCCAAAAACTTGCATTTTTCTTCATTTTTCTTCCCCCTTTTTCTGAAAAACACTTTTGGCGGTTCTTTGACTTGATTTCTCAGCTTAAATAGCTAGACCATGCAAGGCACAATCGAGAAATCATTATTAGAATCGCCTATGCTTAGATCTATTTTTCCATTATAGCACAGATATCCAAAAAAGTCAATAGTTTTTACATATTTTTCGGTTAACGAGGCTTTTGAACGAGATTTTTAGTAAAAAATTTGAGTTTTGGAGTCATTTTGGGGCTTTAAGATCAAAGTGGACGGGGAAAGCATTATAACGATTATTACTATCGCTTGAATTTATATCCTTGATGTTCACATATAGAGCGTAAGTAGAACCAGACTTCGAATGGCTCAATATTGACCAGTTAAAACTATGTTCTCCAGCGTTACTTAGAGTGCTATATTGAATATAAATTCTTCCGCTCCGCACATAGGATAGTGAGAGGAAGGTAATAATATTTTTGTCAGCAACAAGCCCTATTAAAATTTTACATAATCATTTCGCTATGCTATACTCGAAATGTCTAATTCATATCAAAATAGTCAGATTTTTTATTGACCGATGCTGGCGCTACAAAGCGACATCGCACGATTTGCTAGCATAGGCAATACCTGTCTGGCTATCGATATGGATTAGACACCCTTGCGGTGTCGCTTTTTGTTATGAGCGATATGGGTGAGGTTTACCTCAGACAT
>CAYTPD010000008.1:0-33994 GCA_964439975.1 uncultured Candidatus Saccharibacteria bacterium | reverse complement strand
ATGTCTGAGGTAAACCTCACCCATATCGCTCATAACAAAAAGCGACACCGCAAGGTGCTCTAGTTCCTCTTGTAACCAACAGTTCAATCATTATCGATCAAAATGCGCTTACTTATGCGGTGCCGCTTATGACGCACTTTAAGATAAAGATGAACTGATGTGTTACTTCGAGGTCATAATATACAACCAAAAACAGGTTACAATGTTAAACTAGAGCATTTCTATTATAGCATAGATCTTTGAATTGAGTAGTAAACCAACTCATGACCATTCCTCAACCATTCCTCAACCATTCCCCTAGCGTTTTAAGTAGTAAGACGAGAAAGTCCGATATCTTTGGCATTTCCGTTCGTGGCTTACCGTATTTATTCGTCAAGCGGTCTGTCATGAGCTATTTCTTGATGTTCCAAGAGACGGGGAAAGCACGGTAACGATCAAAATCATTAACCGTATTAACAGAAGAAGCAATAAATATAAGAAAATAAGCATATCTAGATTCTACTTGTGCCGACGGAGACCAATTATATCCAGTTTGCCCAGACACCATCAAGGCGACCAAAGAAGGATTAATATATCCGCTCCGTACATAGGATAATGGAAGATAGGTGACATTGTTGCAAAGCAAAAATCAAGCTGGTCGGGAAAAGCACTATAGCGATAATCGTAATAATCCCTCGACGGCTCCAATACTTTTTCGCTGATCGCAAGATAATAGGCGGCCCATGTCTGGGATCGCGCTTGACCTGACCAATTGTAACCATCAAGTCCGACACCTTGAAGAATAGCGCCCAAAGGATAATACCACCCGCTCCGCACATAGGAATAGTGGGAGTAAGACAATAATATAAATTTTCCCAAAACTTGAAAAAAATATTAACAAAGTTTTCTTCTTGTGTTAAAATAAAACCAGCTAAACTCCAGTTTTTGGTATCCATACAAGGATAAATGCGGCTATTTACGCGATTTTCTTGTATGGAAATTAGGGAGTTTAGCGACTTAGTAAATAGTCGCATTTTTTATGCGACAGGAAAGGAACAAGAATGAAAAAAGTTCTTATTATCTTTAGTGGACTCTTTGTCGGTATTATTGTTCTGGTTGGAATAATTTTTCTCATCATCACACTAACGACCAAGAAAATGACTTGCACCGCGCCACTCGGCGAAATCGTAATTATGCACAACGACGACGAAGTGGTCGGCTACACTGCAAATGGTCTTGACTATGATCTTGATGCTCAAAAAGCTTATTCTCGCCAAGTCGGTATTACGAACTATCTCAATGAATTTGAAGATTTCTTTCTCGAAGCTACAGATGGTCAAGGCGTTTGCGAACGCAATTAAATTTGGTTCAAAAATAATAATAGAAAGGATAATATGAACAAAATAACAAAAATATCAACTTTCATACTCGCTATGTTCTTCGGAGTAGCTAATCTAGCGATCCCGACTTCTGCGCTTGCCAAGGAATCCATAGATGATGCGAATTATCTCAATCTTAATGGCAACGACGGAGTGAACGGCGTAGCAAACCCGTCTTACAAAGCCTACTACGATGAAGCCTATGCTTCGGTTAAAGATTATCAATACGGCTATGGCGCTATGCGTGCCACAATTCAGGCGATCGACGAACAAATCTCTGGCTTTGCTGACTGGCAATATATTCCCTATGCCCTATATCAAATCGAAGGTCACACAGAAGTTACTAGCGAACATTCTTGGTGGCAGGTCAGCACTACTTCAAACGATGGCTTTCTAAGTAGCCGTCTACATAGCGCGCTCTACGGCGAAGATAATACTTCTCAAGCTTATGACTCATTCCGCAATGAAATCGCCACCGCAAAAGCCGATGCTCGCTACGCTAGTGACAAGGACTTCAAAAATCTCGTCGATACTTGCGCAACCGTCTATAATTATGGTACTACCACCCTGAAAAAACCTTCTCTCTCACCGATTCGCAACTCAATACTATGACCACCTCAGAGCTAATTGGCATGGCGCTTGATACGACAGAAGCGAAAACCTTTGGCTGGAATATGGGCAACAAATTCGATGAAAATAATCTCTACTCATCATATTCTGCTTACATGCAACTAGACATCATCCTTTCCGAGAACAATACCTGTGATGTACAAGTCATGACCGATACAGACCGCGAACAATATGCAAACTTAGTCGCTCAAGCTCGTCTGATCAACAAGAATTTTAGTGTTGACCTAACTAAGGTTCAACAATCATGCCTTACCGATACTCAACCAGATCCTCAGCCGACTCCAACCACATCAGCAGACAAAAAACCAGGTGTGCCCGACACGGGGAATGAGCAACAATCCGACAGCTCCGCTCAAATTCTGACAGTAGCTCTCGGTAGTATTGGACTTTTGGCTACGGTTGTTGCACTAGTTGTCCTGGCAAAACGCTACATGCTAAGCCCGCTCAAACGTCGTTAAAATCCGACTGGAGACTTACCGAAAAACTCATCGAGCCAATTCACTGAGAAAAACTATCGTGGCGAAGTCTGATTTGTTTAGGCTTCGCCCAATTTTTTGGCAATTTCCTCCGAGACATCAGATCTTCTTGTAAAGTATGTTATAATATTAAAAGTGCTATAAAACAAACTTAAACGGGAGAAAAATATGTCTGGACATAGTAAATGGGCGACTACAAAACGTCAAAAAGCCGTCGTTGACGCCAAGCGCGGAGCATTATTCACGAAAATTGCTAACCAAATTGCTATCGCCGCGCGTGGCGGGACGGATCCCAGCATGAATCCATCTCTTGCTATGATGCTGGAGAAAGCTCGCCAGGCTAATATGCCCAAGGTAAACATCGAACGTGCAATTGCTCGAGTTGCCGATAAAAGTGCCTCAGCGCTAATCGAAGAAGTATACGAAGGCTATGGGCCTGGAGGTGTTGGCATTATCATCGAAGTTGCTACCGACAATAAAAATCGTACGATGCCCGACGTCCGCAACGCACTCTCGAAAAACGGCGGTCGCATGGCTGATCCAGGCTCAGTCATGTTCCAATTTGCTCGCAAAGGTTGGATCGAGACTAAAGAGTCGGGTGAAGAAGCTATGATGCTAGCCTTAGATGCCGGCGCGGAAGATGTCGACGAAAGCGAAGGCGGCCTCATAATCCTTACCGCCCCGAGCGATCTTATGAAAGTCCGCGCCCAACTGATCGACGCTGGCCTCGAAGTCACAAATGCTGAATTGAAGTATATCCCCACCAGTACTGTGCCAGTCGAAGGTGAAACTGCCGAAAAGCTGGAGAAACTCCTCGATGCGCTCGACGATCTTGACGATGTCACTGCTGTTCATACCAACGCAGAATAGCCATCCAGACAGAGAACAAAAAAGGAAATAGGCATATTTTAAGCATATTTCCCATCAAAATCCCTAACCAACTAGGTGGTCATAACAGCATTGTAGCATGAGTTGTCAAAAATGTCAAGTCATGCTATAATCAACCACGGAAGGGTGGCCGAGTGGTTTATGGCACTGGTCTTGAAAACCAGCGGGCGAAAGCCTCGCAAGTTCGAATCTTGTCCCTTCCGCCAGGAACTTTTGATATGTTGCTTTAGCAACGTATCAAAAGTTTCTTTACAAGAAACAAGAAGATTTGAACTTGCAAGTTCGTTATCGAGCGTAGCGAGATTTCTATCTTGTCCCTTCCGCCAGGAAGTTTCTGGTACCATAGCTCAGCTGGTTAGAGCGCAGGACTCATAAGCCTGAGGTCGGTGGTTCGATCCCACCTGGTACTACCATACTGACATTCAATGGGTTTAGAAGCCCATTTTTTGTTGAAATAACAGAGAAAAGAGGACCTAATTCTGTCGTTCCACACTTTCGCTTGCAGGGTTTGATTTCAACTCCGTATAAAAATGATAAGAATCTTGTAATATCTACACGATATACCAATGACTATATGATTTGCACCATTCTGCACCAAAAGCATAAATAACATTATCTTTCTCTCACTATCCTATGTGCGGAGCGGGTGGGTAAGCCTTGATTTTAGCGCTTTGAGACATTTAGGAAGTCATGCTTATAATTGGTTACCACTGGCGCGCCCAGACAGTGCAGATGCTTACTTTCTTTACGTGGATGACCAAATTGTCTATCCGGCTATCCAGGATAATCGATTCGATGCTTGCCCCGTTCTCATAACCTTATTACTATCAGCTAAAACCTCAAGCGACGGAGAAAGCAAGGTCTTTGCCATTGTAAAGACTTGATGCATCGGAATACACCTTGTCTATATCTAGGCTATAAGCCGTTTGATAGGTGGCTGAAGTTGCTAATTCTAACCAAGCATAACCACCATAGCTAGCATTATGTAAAGCGCCAAGGTATGGAGTGATATATCCGCTCCGCACATAGGATAGTAGAGGGAAGAGACGGTGTTATAAAAGTATATTATCGTGCTTTTCTGTTTAAAAATATCTTTCCCGAAGTCACAAAGTTCTATGGTATACTAAATCTATGAAAGCTAAAAAAGGTTTTACCCTTATCGAGCTGACGATTGTTGGCGTTTTTATTACGTTATTATTGATTATTTTTTTCATCCAAAAGACCAGTATCGACGCTATGAATCGCGACGATGATCGAAAGACTGCAATCAACGCTATGTATTATGCCCTAACGGAATATTTTTTGCCTAAAAATGGCTATTTCCCTGAGACAATTTCTGAAGAGAATCTTCCAGTGATTGATCCGCAACTTTTCACCGATCCGAATGGCGTGAATCTCGGCATTGAAGGAAGTAATTATACTTACGAAGCCGCAAATTGTGACAACTATGGACATTGTAAGGAATTTGTCTTGCGAGCAGTTCTCGAAAAAGAAGATAATTACGTCAAAAAAGGCAATAATCATAAAGAATAATTTAGTATGAAAAAAACTCGTGTCGTTATTGCGCTGGGTGGAAATGCGCTACAAAAAAATGGCGAAGTGAGCGCCGAAGCCCAAAAGGCTGTTGCAGAGCAAATCGGTAATTTAATCGCCGAGTTATCGGATCGTTTTGAGATTCTGGTCACTCACGGCAACGGCCCACAAGTTGGTAATATCATGTTGCATGAAGAATCTGCTAGCACTGCAACTGCGCCAGCTATGCCTCTCGAGACTGCAGTAGCGATGAGCCAAGGACAAATTGGCTATTGGTTGGCTCAAGCAATAGACAACGCTTTTAGTGCCAGAGGACAGAACAAGATTGCGACTAGTATCGTTACACAAGTTATAGTCGACCCTGCTGATCCTGCCTTCAGCCAGCCTTCGAAGCCAATCGGTGAATTTTATGATGAGACGACCGCTTCACGACTCGCTAAGGAGCGTCATTGGGCTATGCAGGAAGATGCTGGTCGTGGTTACCGTCGCGTTGTGCCATCGCCACAACCAGTCGATATTGTTGAAAGCTCTGCTATTTTAACTCTTCTCGAAGCTGATACGGTCGTAGTCGCGGCGGGTGGTGGCGGTGTTCCGGTTGTTCGACAGAATGGAGCTCTGCAAGGAATTGACGCCGTTATTGACAAAGATTTAACTAGCGCTAAACTGGCCAAGCTGGTTCATGCCGACATTTTTGTCTCCGTCACGGCAGTTCCGAATGTTTATACTAACTTCGGTCAGCCAAATCAAAAGGCGCTCGATTCGATTTCCGAATCTGAGTTACCACAATACATCGCTTCGGGTGAGTTTGCTTCCGGATCGATGTTGCCAAAAATTCATGCCATTATGGATTTTGTCGAAGGAGATCGAATTGGAATTATTGCTTCACCAGAAAACCTCAGCGACGCTCTCGAACTTAGGAGCGGGACTATTGTCCGCGCTAATTAAATTAATTCTTAGCTAATTTTCTGGCGACTTGGCGTACGGCCATGCTCCAACTCGAAGAGACGTGTGGCGTGCTTGCCAAATCTTCTACCTTAAGCCCGCTCCGAATTGCAAGACAAATTTCCTGCACGACCGTCTCGGCTTCTGGCGAAACAACTGTCGCGCCCAAGATATGACCCTTGTGTGGATCTATTAACATTTTCACGAAACCAGCCCGAAAATCATTAATAATTGACGCATGTGTGTTCTCGATCGGCGCTATCGCTGTTTTATACTTACGTTTAATTTGCCAGCACTCCGCCTCATTTAAGCCAACTTTCGCAATCTGTGGTAAAGTATTTGTCATACGTACAAAACCAGTA
This sequence comes from uncultured Candidatus Saccharibacteria bacterium, assembly GCA_964439975.1. GTDB lineage: Bacteria > Patescibacteriota > Saccharimonadia > Saccharimonadales > Saccharimonadaceae > Nanosyncoccus. Next base: position 27,805 of record CAYTPD010000008.1, on the reverse strand, counting down.
TAACAAAGCTGGTTGTTCGCTTTTTTTAGCGCATTCATTGTTGCCAATTTACCTTCATGAATAGCTCGTTCAGTCGAACTTTCCCCACCAATCACATCTCCTGCTGCCCAAACGTTTTTATTTGACGTCTGGAGAGTTCGATCAACTTTAATGCCACGCTGATCATACTGAATCCCAGCACTCTCTAGGTTAAGATCAATCGCTGGCTCCGGTGTCGTTGCTAAAATGACTTCCTCGACCCGGACAATTTTTTCCTGACCATCACGCACAAAAATCACTTGTTTACTACGCTCGTCCTCTTCAAGCGCGGTCGCTCGAGAATTAGTTAAAATCTTAACCTGAAGGCGATCTCGCAGATATTTATCTATCGTTTCGCTTACTTCAGTATCCTCTCGTGGCAAAATCCTATCCTGAGCCTCGATGAGAAGAACTTTACTCCCCAACTCTGCAAAATATTGCGCCAGCTCACACCCAGTCGATCCTGCTCCTATGACCATGACCGCTTCTGGAACTCGCGGAATCCTCAGCGCAGTATCTGGCGACCAGCAGCTAATTGTATCTATTCCAGAAATACCATTAACTGTTAAGTTTGACCCAGTCGCCACCAAAATTTTTTCTGCGGACACTTCGAGCCCGTCGATGCTCACCGTCTGTCGTCCAGTAAATTGTGCATAACCACGCAAACATTCAATCCCAGCACTCTCGAATAACTTCTTGCTCCCCCCTCCCGCTCTTCGCGTTGCGACCGCTTGCCAATTCAAAATCGCTGAATAATTATAGTGCAATTCTTCACTGCTGATGCCAAACTTAGCGCCTGCTACCATTTCTGCGTATTGATGAGCGAACTTCAGCGCTACACCATAGGGAATATCGCGGTAATTGAGTTCAGTGCCACCCCATACATCAGCTTCGACAATTGCCGTTTTATAGCCCATTCCCGCAGCCATTAACGCCGCTGCGCCCCCAGCCGCTCCGCTACCAATGATTAAAAATTGATAATCATTATGCTTACTCATTACGACCTGCCACCCTTTTCATTCTTATATTATTTTACTACGGTTTTGATAAACATATGCAAGATCACGATGATATTTCTGCAATTCTCCCACGATAAAATCAGTGATTTGCTCAGAGGATCTTTCGGACCTACTTAACCACTCATCCAAAGCTTCTGACACTTTCTCGATGATGGTAGATGTTAAACCTTCTGGCATATATAAACTTTTTGCGTCCCTGAGCATCTCTTGTTGCCATTTTGTCTTATCAAATTCTCTCATAGGAAGACCTCAAATGCAAACAAAAACAATGCTAAAACAATGAAACCAAAACCAGACAAAAATCTAAAGAACGATTTATGCTTCACTCTCCAACGCTGAATATCCACAATTGTCTGACCTCTACGTACGACAGTTCGCATGATCAACCCTGGGAGGATAGCAATTATGGTATAAAGAGCCACCGCTAACAATTGCCATTCAAACGGTAAACCCAAGACACTGTTCGAAGCAACCACAAACAAAGGCAAGACAAAAGGCGCCTCCGCAAAACAGGTCAACAAACCTAGCGAAAAAGCCTCGGTGTTGCTAGTTGTGGTTTTTGCACGTTTGTCAATATAGCGCGCTACGGATCGGGGAAGCCAGAGCTCCGTACTCTTCCCACGTCGATAGTAGAACACCCAAACAATTACCGCAAGCGCAAGCAACATCATGATTACAATTAACATCTCCTCAGGATATAAAGACGAACCAAAGAATCGATCCATTGTAAAACACATTGCCAACAAGCTACATAGAACTAAAGTACCAATCCCCGCTATGTAGCTCCCGACCAGCTGCCGTGTCTTTACCCGGATATGTTTACCCAAGCTTGCATGATATAGCAACAACAAACTCCCCAGTTGCAGTTGCAAAGAAGTATGCACTGTTGCTGTTAAAAACACCTCACTCAAGGGTATAAAAACCTCCATACTAAAATTATAACATACTTATGCTTGGAGGTTTGGAAAAAACTGTGCTATCCTGCGGTCATGAAACAAATTTTATGTAAAAATCCATTCAGAATCATTTCAGTTTTTCTCGCCGGTATCGTTTGCCTCATACCTATTATGGCGTGTGTAGGTTTATCAAATTTGCGTATAAACTCTTCGAAAATAGCGGAGATTGATAGTTCCCTCCAGAAACATGATTCAGAAACTGCGTCAACGCCAGGCTCTGATTCGTCAACTCCCAGCTTAGACAAAACTGAGACAGATCCCGAGAAGCCCACCCCTACCCCCGAGATAAAAGATGAACCAGTCTACCCTCCTCTATGGATTAAAGCCATTAATCCTGGATACACCGTGGATAAAGTTCGAGAAGTCGGCGAACTTATTGAATTAGCAAGAAATACTTCCACTACCGACTCATTGATTTCGCTCGCTGGCTACTCGTTGCGTTATACAAACGCAAGCGGGAAAAGTACAATATTGTATGAGTTTCCAGACGGAAGCAGTATGGCTGGCGAGAATCTCCTCATGCGTCTGACGCGTTCACCCGAGAGCGAATTGTCAGATGTAACCTATTCAACAACCTTAGCGATGTCGGCTGGTCCGCTCGAACTACTGTACCAAGGCAAGGTTGTCGATAGTGTTTGCTGGACGGGAAAGGGCGATTGTGCGCCTGCGTTCAAGGCTAAAACACCGACAACACTTCTTCGGGAAAAAGTAGCTGGCGAGTTTGTACATGTCCCTCAGTACGAACCGCAATTCGATCTAGACCATAAGTCAATCATCTTTCCTATCTCATCGTCGCCAGCTACGCCTGATGAGGTCGAAAACAAAAACCAACCCACTCAGAGCGAGCCGCCACATTGCAAAGGTTTAGAATTTTCCGAAATATACGCATATTATACTAAAGAAAAGTCAGAACAATTTATTGAAATTTACAACTCTTCCGATATGGAGATTGTCTTAGATGGTTGTTCGCTAAAGTATAAAAAGAAAGATTACGCACTTTCTGGTCGACTTGCCCCGAGTCAATATTATGCTTATTATCCCAATGGTAAATTTTCTCTAACAAAGAACCCTAGTTCATCAAATATTATCGAAATCTATGACATAGATGGGTCACGAGTTGATATTGCTGAGTATTATCATGGTCAGAAAAAATCAACCGCCTACGCAAGATTCTTTGATGCCCAAGGAGAAGAAAATTGGAACTCTACTTACCATCCAACTCCCAATGCAGAAAACATTTATCAAGAGTTTCGTAGTTGTCCAGCAGGAAAGGTCATCAATCCCGAAACTGGTAACTGTGTAAAATCAACTTCAGCTACGCCCACAGTCAAAGAATGTCCTCCCGGCAAGTACCGCAGTCCAGTCACGAATCGCTGTCGCAATATCGAATCGGATAAGAAAACCCAAAAACCCTGCGCCGAAGGATATGAACGAAATCCAGAAACCAATCGTTGCCGTAAGATTAAACAGCCTAATGAAGGTGCAGATTATGCCTTGGTTCCGGCGACCCGTTCCGACGACAAAACATTCGTTGCGTTTGGGCTAGTAATAGGACTGGTCGGAATCGGTATATTATATATTATCTTTCAATTCCGTAGAGAGATTATTCGAGCTATTCGCAAAATCCGCCAAGGCCTTCACCACATCTTGAAAAACCTGGTCTCTCGGCGCTTTGGCTTTCACCGGAACAAAAAGTCCTAGCTCTTTATAATGTTTTAAGACTGGAATAGTTTTGTCGTGATATTCCTTGATACGAGTTTTAAAAATCTCAGGATCTGCATCATCTTTTCGCAGTCCACGATCACCTAATAGCTTTGCAACTTCCCAGCGTTCAATAACATCTCGTTCTGATAGCTCCAATACAACGACCGCCTTGATTGGATGCCCACTTCTTCTCGCTACACTAATGACCTGATCTTCTTCTCCTGCCCAGCGACCAATTGAAGATAAAACAAGCGGATAATCCCACAGCCCACGCTTCTCAAAGTAAGGAAGCACCCAATCATAAAACAAATTAGAAGGCATTAATTTACCTTCACTAGTAACGTTTTGATTCATTGACTCTTCAATAGCACGGACGATAATGCCAGAAGACAAAAATTTCCCACCAAGCAATTCCGCTAGTCGTACGCCAACCGTATCTTTTCCGCTCATTGGTAAGCCAAAAATATTAATACTACCCGTACCCAACCATTCTTTAATTAATGCAACTTCCTTTTCCATACTCGCATTATAACATAATCTAAGATGACACTAATTAATATATCGGGCTGAGACCAGCTAAATTTTTAGCTAGCAAACTTGCAGGATGACTGCTAATTTGCTATGATATTAGTATGAGTATTACAAAACGTCAAGAAGATATTTTGTTTGCGATTATAGAAGAATATGCAGAATTAGCAGTGCCAGTCGGCAGTGTGACTTTAGCAAAGCTTTTTGACGTCTCCTCAGCTACTATTCGAGCTGAAATGGTTAGGCTCGAGGAGGTTGGTTATATTGCTCAACCACACACTTCTGCGGGTCGTATTCCTACCGATGCAGGTTATCGATACTACGTAAACACTTTAACCGAACGTCCAGAAATAACCGCTCGTAGTCTAAATGCGCACCAAGTAGAAAAAGAAGAACATAGGGCGATCGGGGCTAATGCACACACGCTCGACCGAAGCAATCATGTGCTCGAAACTCGTATTAGAGCACAAACACAAGCGGATCGTGCGATTCGTGGCGCAGTCGATTCACTGGTAGAGCTGACTGGTAATTTAGGCCTAGCAACTATTGGCGATCAACTATATATTTCGGGTATCAGCCGGCTTTTTACGCAACCTGAATTTTTGGACAATCAACGCGTCCAGTCGGTAGCTAAACTGCTCGATAATCTAGAACCATGGCTACGTGAAGCCTCTCCTGGTCAAGCGCTTAACATTTTTATAGGTCAGGAAAATCCGATTGGAAAATCATCCCAGGTTTCCTTAATCATCAGCCGTTTCCGCTCACCTTACTCTGACCAAAGCTATATTGGTGTGCTTGGCCCAACTCGACAAAATTACGCACGAGTTATGACGCTTGTGCGTTATGCTGGAAAGGCTTTAGAAGAAGCGCTGACATTAAAATAAGGAGAAGATCATGAAAAAAGTACCGCTTGATAATAAAACGAATCAACAAACAGACAGCAAAATTTCGGGAAAAAGCGCAAATACCGAAAACTCAGCTGAGCAAAATAAGTTAAGCGAAGATCAACAGAAAATTCAAGAATTAACCAAGGATTTGCAACGCACTCGGGCGGATTTTGAAAATTATCGCAAACAAATTGAGATGCAAAAATCCCAATTAGCGACCGCTACTGTTCAGGCCACAGTTTGCAAAATTCTCCCGCTTATTGATGATTTTGATCGCGCTCTGACTGCTTACTCTGATCAACTTGCGCCACTTGCAAAAAATTTTAATAAAACACTACAAAATCTTCATCTCGAAAAGATTAATTCTGAAGAAGGGGTAGAGTTTAATCCCGACTTACACGAAGCTGTTTCCGTCGAAGATAAAGGCGGGACAACCGAAGTTGTTTCTGAGACTTTGCGCCCAGGCTATCTCTATGACGGCAATATTCTCCGTGCGGCCATGGTAAAAGTTAAACGAATCTAAAAGACAATCTTAAAATTCTTTATTCCTCCCTCAATTTGCAATAATTTGATATACTTATAGCATGAGCAGTTTTGGAGGAATGAATGCTGAACAAATCAATCGACGTGTCCGTACGTGTGATTATCTAACCGTTGCGCAACTTTTTCTGCAAGACAACTTTTTGCTCGAGCGAAAGCTATCCTTTGATGATATAAAGCCACGTTTATTGGGGCATTGGGGAACTTGCCATGGCATTAACGTTGCTTATGCTAACCTACTCGCCTTTTTTAGTGAACGACGTCTAGACAAAACCTCTAACGTTTTAGATGTTAATCAATCAGAAGAGGAAATTCTTAGTAATCTCCACAGCCTTGATCGTCAAGCACTTCAGGCAAATTCCGTTCAAAAAACTACACTAGTTCCTGACCCAGATTTTTCCTTTATCGTTGGACCAGGTCATGGCTTTCCAGCTCTACAGGCCAATCTATTTGTCGACGGAGAGCTCAAAAAAGTCGATCCGCAAGCTACTCGTGACTTGGCTGGTATTGCCTATATTTGTCGTAATTTTTCTTGGCCAGGAGGCTTCCCATCGCATGCGAGTCCAATTACCCCTCATGTGATTTGTGAAGGCGGAGAACTGGGCTATGCTCTCGGTGCTGCTTATGGTTATGCTTTAGGGCGACCAGAAAAAACCGTTGCAGTGCTGATTGGTGACGGTGAATTTGAGACTGCCACCGCGTTATCATCGATGAATTTAGTGAAGTTACTTGGTTCGCACCATTATAACGGTAAAGTTTTACCGATTTTGCATCTTAATGGTTATAAAATTTCTGCGCCAACACTCTATGCTCGCAAATCCACCCACGAACTCAACGAACTGATTAGAGGTTTCGGCTATACGCCACTAACAATTGACGATGATCATCCGAAGACCTTTCAGCAGGCTCTTCAGGTTGCTAGTGAAACTCAACATCCTTTCCTCATTCTCCGGACTGAAAAAGGCGCAACAGGACCGACCGAGTTGCACGGCAAAAAAGTCGCAGGCAATTTTCTTGCCCACCAAATTCCTTTGCTTAATGCTAAGACCGATGCAGATGAGTTAACTATGCTCGAGAACTGGTTGCTTTCCTACCAATTTTCCGAACTTTTTGACCCTAACCAAGGCTTTAGATTTTAAACCGTCCTGCATGATAAGCTAAGAAGGAATGGAGAATAAAATATGATCGATGAAGTAGAAAATCCTGGCTCAGAAAAGTTTTCCCCCGCCAAACGCATTGGTGAAGTTATGGCGCGCTACATGTCGCAACATCAAGATTTCTATCTTTTTTCGCCCGATGAGACCACGAGCAATAAGCTTGACGCTGTATATGAGGTGTCAGAGCGTGCCTGGGATTTGCCGACACATCACTGGGATCTGCCCGAATCAGCTAAAGGCCAAATCATCGAATTGTTATCTGAGAATACGCTTTTTGCCTGCATGGCTGGACATTTACTTGCTGGTGGAACAGCGATGATGACTAGCTATGAATCTTTCTTCATGATTATCGCTTCACAACTCATCCAACACTTAAAGTTCCTTCAGCAATCGGCTACGACAAAATGGCGACCAGCTATCCCAGCCGCAAATTTGCTTTCTACGAGCACATGTTGGCGACAGGACCATAACGGTTTTACACACCAATCACCTGCTTTAATCTCGTTGCTCCTAAGTCATCCCAGTCAGCATGCGAACTGTCTCTTTCCGCTTGATGACGTAGCGGCTGAATCAGCCTTCATCTTCATGACTGAAGCAAAAAATGTTGTAAATCTTACAACATTTAACAAAACAGATCAACCTCGCTGGCTAAATTCTCATCAGGCAGACATGCAATATTCCCAGGGCGGTGCTTCCATACTCGAGTTTATCTCGGATGAGAACCCAGACTACGTGCTCGTCGGCGTCGGTGATATTACTACACATGAAATTATTGCTGCGAAAAAAATTCTTTCGACTGATCTGCCAGAGTTGCATTTCCGAGTTATAAATATTTTAGCGCTTTCGTATCAGCAAATCGGCACCACGAATCATCCTCTGAACAAAACTCAGTTCGCAGAATTATTCACAAAGGCTTGTCCAATTATTGCAAACTTTCATGGCTATCCCGAGGCTCTGCACGAAATTTTATCTCAGTATGCTCAATCAAAGCGACTTTCTGTCCATGGTTTTAGAGAGCAGGGGAGCACGACAACGCCGTTTGAAATGCTCAGCCTTAATCACGCTTCTCGCTACGATATTGCCATTGATGTTGCTAAACAAGCCGGTCATGAAGAGCTAGTGAAGAAATATGGAAAAATCCTAGCCGATAACCGCGCTTATGCGAAAAAACACGGTGTTGATCTCCCAGAATTATCCTCATTGTAAGCCATAATAAGACACTATCATATCGTAAATGCTAAAAATATGTTATAATTTACGATATGGAATATTTTATTGTACTTATCTGCTCAATTATCTTGATTGAAACGACCTTTTTGACGCTCAAAAACGCCCGAAAGCATTTTTATGGAGCGTCCGCCCGGCGCAAAGTTTACGTTGATACGTCGGCACTTATGGATGCTCGTCTACTTCCGCTCGCTGAAACCGGTTTTATTGGTGATGAATTAATTATTCCGCGTAGCGTCATTCATGAACTACAAATGTTAGCCGACGGTAAAGACTCAGAGAAGCGTCTGCGAGCTCGTGCTGCGCTAGACCGAATTAGTGCACTCGAACGTGTTATTTACTTTGATGTCACGATTTTGAATGATGCACTTGATCGGACACCCGTTGATGATCGTCTGCTCGATCTAGCGCGAGAAAATCATGGCCTTATTTTGACGAATGATTATAATCTTAATAAGGTTGCGACCGTTGAGCAAATTGATGTCTTGAATCTCAATGATCTGGCGCTCGCTTTGCGTGGTGATTATTTACCAGGCGAACAAGCCACCGTAAAGATCATTGCTGTTGGCGATGGCGCACGCCAAGGCGTTGGCTATCTTGAGGATGGCACTATGGTAGTTGTGGATCGCGCAGATAAGAAAATAGGCGAAACAGTGAAAATCGAGGTTGTAAAGCTACGCCAGACTGCAGCTGGTCGCATGATTTTCGCCAAGCTAGCTACAAATTCACGCACCAACAAAACTCCAAAAACCCACCGTCCACTCAAAACCAAGAGGTCTAAATAAATATCTAAACAGAAGCTCTATTGAGCTGTCTCTGCGTACTGGACTTCGTAAGAACGCTTCGCCGTCAAACCTTGAGCATCGGTCACTTCAATCATGACCTGTTTTGGTCGTCCCGCCATGGAAGCCGTCGCTGATACTCCAGAAACCGTACAGGAAGCAGGTTTCTCTACACCGTCTGCAACTAAACGACAAGATGTATAGGTCGTACCTGCCTTTAGCGCTGCCGTGATGTTAACCCCTTCAGAAGTTACATTCACATTCAGTTTCTCAATCTCTGGTTTCTTGGCAGTCTCACTGGGCTTTTTATTCGAGGTATCCTCTTCTGGTATATCGCAAGTATCTATTTCGTCATACAGATAAGGCTCTGGTACATTTCTCATTTCCGATCCAGAAATTGGGTCAACGATCTTCGTAATTTCAATCTCGATTTTTTGGCTTTCCGGTGTACAATCCGCTGCGCGCTTATTGTTCAAACGGTTAAACATAACCTTCTCAGTTGTGATATTGTCCTTCTTCTTGTTCGTATTGTACCAGCTCGGCCAAATATCAGTTTTGCCACCTACTGTCAAAGTCTGAATCCCAGCTGGTTTAGTAGGTTTGTCGCCAGAATGCCACTTACCCTGGCTAGCATAGACTTCTTTATGTACTTTTTCCATATAGTCGTTGATCACACGACGAACAACCTGGTTCGTATTACTAGTCAAACCCGCTCCGTCATGATTACCGTTCCAAACTACAGTAGCAATTGCTGTCGAAAAACTAGCCATCCACGAATCTTTGGTTACTGAGCTATTCGTTGTCGTGGTCGTACCCGTTTTGCTCGCAGTCCATACGCCTGGTACATTGAACCCAAACGAGGTAGCTTGCGAACCAAAGACCAGCCCACGTGCACCTGGATCACTCAAAACATCAGCCAGCTCATATGCCACTTCTTCGTCGATTACGCGCTCCCCAGCCACGTCCTGCCAGGAATCTACAACTTTGCCCGAAGGATCTTTTACTTCAAGAACGTAAACCAAATCTTTCGCCGTTCCTCCTCGCGCGATCGAAGCATATGCATTAGCGTGTTCAATCATCTTCACTCCGCATCCACTACCAATCGCGATCGACAATCCACCTGCGCTTCCAGACTCTGCGCAATATGATTTGTCGCCCAAACGGTGCGCAATATCCAAACCATTTTCAATCCCAACCGTATGCAAAGCTTTGACTGCATTAATGTTCAAAGAGTTTCCTAACGACTGCCGAAGCGTTACGTTGCCATAGAATCGTCCAGAAGCATTGCGCATTGCACAACTTCCGCGATATCCTGCACAATAGAGTGAATCAATATTTTCATCACGCCATAAAGTCCCAGGTCCATAGACTTGATCTCCTCTCATTGAAAATAGAGGTGCATAGTCCAAAATCGGCTTAATTGTCGAACCTGGCTCCAAACTTGAAACCGTCGCATTAACTTCACCGTAAATCGGCGTATTCCAGTCGACCGAGCCAACCATTGCGATCACCTGGCTTGTTTCAACATCCACCGAAGCTAAGGCGATATTGTCGCTATGATTGGTATAACGAAGTCCCGCACCTGTAGCGACAGCTTCCTCAGCCGCCTGTTGGGCGCCCCAATCGAGCGTAGTCGTAATCGTGTATCCACCATTTCGAAAATTCTGAATGCCATATTTTTGCTCTAATACATCTCGCACTTCAAGCACGAAATGCGGTGCCTTGATGTTGTCATATTGATTACTCTCAGGTTGAATTTGGTCAAGGATTGCAACTTCTTTAGCGCTATCAGCATCCTCACGCGAAATCGTCCCCATATCCACCATGTCATCCAAGACTTTATGCTGGCGGGCAATTAATGCTTCATTTCCGGCCGTATTGTACGGATTCAACACGGCTGGATTATTCGGAATTGCAGCCAAAAGTGCCGATTCAGCTAAAGTGAGATCTTTTGCACTCTTGCCAAAATAAGTCTGCGCTGCGCTCTCAATCCCATTGCGACGACCACCATAGGGCGACTCATTAAGATACATAGTAATAATCTGTTCCTTACTATACATCTTTTCGAGCTCAATCGACAAAATCAACTCTTTGATTTTACGTGCAATACCTCCACGATTTTCTGAAGCAGCTTCATCAGAGAAATAAATCTGTTTAATCAGCTGTTGCGTCAAGGTTGAACCGCCTTGAACACCTTTCCCACTTAAAGTCGCCAAAACAGCCCGCAGTAAGGCCGAGAAATCCACACCTGGATGACTGTAGAAGCTCCTATCTTCGATCGCTACCGTCGCATCTCGCACAGATTTCGCAATCTCGTCCTCATCCACGACTAATCGATAATCCGAATCACCCTTGTCCTCCCAAAGAATATTTCCACTCCGGTCAAGATATGTGTTAACTGTCTCCGAAATCGTCAAATCATTGAGCTGGATCTCTTTGAGCTGATTCTTATAATATACGAACAAAGCTCCCACGAAAATCACGCCCAATAGGAAACAAGCTGCGAAAATCTTTCCTACTCGTTTCAAACCAGCTTTCGAAAACCAATAAGCTTTGATTCGTTCCCAACGAAAATGAGCCAAAAACCTCTTCCATGGATCTTTTGGCAAAGGCGCTAACTTTTTTCCGCTTGCGCTAGCTTTCTTAGCGCTAGAAGTATGTCGCGCTTTTCCATAAGCCAAGCTAGAGTAAACTTTCATATTTCCCCGACCCGCAGGTTTCTTACCAGAGGTATTCGCAGTTTTATTCATAGTATCTATTATAGCATAAAAATAACAAAAAAGACTAATCGATTCACACTTGTCACTTTTCTGTCATCTAAAATTCCTTATAATACGACCGCAAATTTATTTTTGCCACGTTTTAAAATCGCCACCTGTTCAATCGGCGCATCTTCAGTTATCTTCACCCCGTTCACCGTGATCGCCCCCGCTGTTGCTAGCTTCCGCGCCTCACTTTTACTCGCGCACAGCCCAGTCGCCACTAACGCGTCGAACAACCCCATCCCTCGCTGCGCCTTAGCCAAATATTCGCCAAATTCGCAAATTTCATCCTCGCTCAACTCTTCCAACTTACCTGCAAACAATCGCTCGCTCAGATTCACCACTGCTTCCGTCGCCACTTGTCCATGCACGACTTCTGTTGCACCCTTCGCCAGCGCCTTCTGCGCCACTCTCCGCTCCGGATGCTCCGCCTGCTCACGCATAATCTCTTCTATCTCATCCTTCTCGTACAGAGTATAAATCTTCAATAAATACTCCACGGCTTCGTCCGGCTGGTTGATCCAAAATTGATAGAAGTCAAAAATCGAGGTCTTTTTCGCGTCCAGCCAAATTGCGTTGCCTTCCGATTTTCCGAATTTCCTACCCGTCACGGGATCGATAATCAACGGTGTCGACCAAGCATCCGCCCGCGCCCCCTCCAATCGTTTAATGAGGTGAATACCGGTTGCGCAGTTGCCAAATTGATCAGCGCCACAAAGTTGCAAATCGATTCCGTATTTTCGATATAGATGCAAAAAATCATATCCTTGGATCAAGGTATACGAAAACTCCGCGTAAGAAATCCCACTTCCGCCCTCACCAATCCGATTTTGGACGAATTGCCGGTCTAAAAGCTGAGTCATTGAGAAAACTTTCCCGACTTCCCGCAAAAAACTCAAATAATTAATTTCCTTAAACCATTCGTAATTGTCTAGCATGGTTAATTCATCACTTTTGACAATCCGCTTCATCTGCTCAGCGATCGCGCGCTTATTATGCTCGACTTCTTCTAGCGATTTAAGATCCCGCTCCCCATTTTCCTTCGGATCACCAATCTGTCCCGTCGCTCCACCGGCTAATAGATATGGCTGATAGCCATGTCGAACAAAACATGCACACATCATTCCCGCCGCTAAATTTCCGATCGTCAGGGAATCAGCCGAGGGATCACAACCCCAATAAAACTTCTTGTTTGCCCGATTGTCAAGTTCCTCTGCGTCGTCAATCGAAGTTTCCGCCTGAAAACCTCGCCAAATTAATTCTTCCGATAATTTCATATCATAATTATACTATAAAAAATCCCTATCTGTACAGACAAGCTCTATTTTGACCAAATCGCCAAAACGCATGGGGTTTACTTTCTCCACTCCGTCTGTTAGCATGAACGCATGGGCGAAACTTGCTTCGAAAACCGCCTATTTTACAAAAAACTATCCGGAGGTATCATGGATACAAAATCTATCCAAAATCAAATTACGAAAAAAGTTTTAGCCTTTGATATCGACCAAACTCTCAATATTGCAAAAACGCCCATCACGCCCAAAATGGCCAAAATTTTGACCAAATGCCTAGATTTTTTCGAAATCTGTCCAATTTCAGGCCAAAAATTTGAACAATTTCTGATCCAAATTGTCGATGAGCTGAAAAAAGTCGGTGCGACCGAAAACCAACTCTCGCATTTGCATCTTTTCGTGGCTCAAGGCACTCAATATTACCGCTACGACCGCAACGAACATGATTGGACGCAGGTTTATAATTATTCCCTGAGTGCAGATGAGATCGCAAAAATGACTCAAACCGTGGAAGAGGCTGCGCGCGAATTAGGCTTTTGGGAGGCCGACCAGCTAGCGGAGGGTGATGAAATCATTGAAAATCGTCTCTCTCAGGTTACTTTTTCTGCGCTCGGGCAATCCGCGCCGACCGACCTAAAATATGCTTGGGATCCAGATTGTAAAAAACGGGAAGCGATCGTCGCTAAATGTCGCGAAAAATTGCCTGATTTTCTCTATGAAATTGGTGGTACGACCTCGATTAATATCGCCACGCCTGGTCGCAACAAAGAATTTGGCATGACTCACCTTCTTGAAGAGCTTCAGGTCGATAAATCAGAAGTTCTTTATTTCGGCGACATGACTCAGCCAGGCGGGAACGATTACCCAGTAGTTGCAATGGGTATTGACACTCTGACCGTTCGCTCACACGAAGATACCGAGTTTGCTCTCCAAGGAATTCTCGGCGTACTCGGGTCCATCCTCCCATTATAGCACACATGATGAAAATTGTCAAGGATTAGCATAAACATTTGTCCCGTGTTATAATGAAACTATGAAATCTTATATCGTGGGTAATTGGAAGATGAACTTTTCGGTCGGTGAGTCTTCTGTCTATCTTCATAAACTATTACAAAAAGTACGAGCATACCGAGATATCGAGGTTGTTATTGCGCCTTCAACGGTAGCCATACAGCCGTTATCTCTTCAGACCGACCGTAAAAAAATTCGTCTTGCTGCCCAGACTGCCAATTCGCATGATTTCGGAGCCTATACTGGTGAGACTTCATGCACTCAGCTACGCGGTATTGTCGAATATTGTATCATTGGACATTCTGAACGGCGTCGCCTGTTCCACGAAAGTGACAAAGAAATTCGCGCTACGGTTGCGGCTGCGATTCGAAATCAAATTACCCCGATCCTCTGCATCGGCGAGACCGAAACCGAACGTACCTTCGGCGAGACGCGTGATGTTTTGCGCGATCAACTTCTTGGAGGTCTTTCTGAAGTTTCGGCTGAAGACATTTCGAAAGTTATCGTAGCCTATGAGCCAGTTTGGGCGATCAGTACGACGACCGACGCCCACCTTGCTTCGCCAGACGATATTAGCGAAATGATGCGCTTTATTCGCGATATTCTGCGTGACACCTTTGACAAAAAGGTTGCCGATAGTCTCCCCTTGCTTTATGGTGGTAGTGTAAAACCGTCGAATGCGGGAGCTTATTTGACAATCCCAGAAGTCAATGGTTTGTTAGTAGGCAGTGCAAGCCTAATCGCCGATCAATTTGTCGAAATTATTGAAACTGCTAAGCGGGTACAGTCATAATTTATGAATCCTTTTGCACCAAACCCCTCGCTCAATAATTGGCAACGGAATTTTGGTGCTCAAAAACCCAACCCAAAGCGTAATGCAACTCTGGATGATGCGATTCAGGCAGCGAAAGCTGCGGCTGAAGGCAACTTATCGACGCAGACCGCGACGACATCCAGCGCCCCCAGCTCTACTCTACCTTCGACCCCACCTATACCGCGCGCAAAGTTGTCCGCTCGAGACGCTATTAATGCAGCCTTCGGTAAGACTGCGCCAAAGCCAATTATGCGCCCGCTCGCCCCTAGTCAATCTGCAAACTCATCGGCGCCGAATGCCACTCTTGCGCACGGGGAGCTCGAACGAGCAAAGTCTGCTTCCCGCTTACACAAAGGTTTTATCCAAAAAAGCCTCGAATCAACTCGGCCTTCTGCTTCGGCGCTCCTGAAATCTAATGATGACCAGAAAGAAACTCCAGTCGTCCGCACTTCGCTTAAGCTTGGCGCCGAAGCTTTACCGAAAAAACCAGTTGTGACCTTACCGCCGAATGCTCGGATGACTCGTGCGGCTAAATCGCTCGACAAGCCAGCGAAGAAAAAACGTTTGCGTGGTTCAGCCCGTGCCAAAGCTCTCGAGAAACGTTCAATTGACGCCCAAGTCGTACAAATCCCGATCAAAACCAAGACCGAGCATACTATTTCTGTGCATTCAGCTGACGAAATACCCACGAACGCTTCTCGTCAAATTAGTGCTAAGGCGACAGACCGATCTGCACCGCTCATGGAATCTCCCAAGGCTCTTAAAGCGGCAAAAGCTAAAGCTCCAAAGCGCCTGGCTCGCAAATCGCTTGGCGTCGCGAAGAAAATCGCTATTACGACCGCGGCTGATGAGGCGACTGCGCCGATGAAGGCGACTACTCTTTCTGATGCCGCGCTGGCGCGCGCGGTCCGGCCGAGCTCGTCTGTGCGCAAGAAAAATCTTGACATTAAACGTCCTGTCGCGACTTCGCGTCGAGCCCGGCCCGCGCGCGCCACTCACCCCACCGCGAACCTTTCCTCCCCATTGCCAGCGACATCGTCGGATTCTGCTTCGACTGCACATTCGGCATCTTCCGAACGTCCGACTGCCTCTGCACGCCCCACGCCTCGTCGTCCGAAGCCCGAACTACGCTCAAGCTCACCAGACGACCTTGGCGTGATCGAAGATTATAAAAACACTGGGGAAGTAAGACCGAAAGAGAACGACTCTAATTCTTCAGTCGGTCTGAGCGCCCGAAATCTCAAAAATCCTAAAGTTCATAAAGCCGAGGATAGTCGCCGTACTTTAGGGAAGCAGTCGCCATTTTTCCTTAAGTCTGTGAGCGTCGAGAAACGCCCCCTCTCCCATGAAACTGCTGGCACTGGCCATATTGCGACTATGCCTCGTGGTGTTCAAACTGGCAAAGCAACGAAATCTCCCGATGAATCAGTCAAATTTGGTGCAGTACGCACTGTCTCTCGGCGTAGTGTCTTCGGTAAATCTAGCTCGAAAAAAGCCGACAAATCCGATCCTCATCGTCGCGACCTCACCTCGATCCAACCCACCGTCATGATGCCAAGCGGCAATCGCTCTACCGGCCCGCTCATTTTCCTAGTTTTCCTCACGGTTCTCCTTGGAGCTGCGGTTGGCGCAGCCGCCTACCTCTGTTTTTACCAATAACACTTGACAATTTTAGCAATCTGTGATACAATGAAAAGATAGCCCCATGCTCTGTATGGCTGGCTAAGGTTTCTATGTGCAATTGCTCACTAGCTACGCACACAGTCCTTTAATAGATTACTTAAGGACGTCCTTGCAACCCGTTAAATTTTAGTTATTTTCGGCGGAGGATTTGTCTTCCGCCCCCGATCATGAATAGGAGGGAATTATATGATCGATTCTACAAATAATACTATCAAAGGCATATTTAGTATCAAAGGCATGAATGTCAAGAAATACCCCAGCGTTAGCGCTCTCTATCTCGAAGAAATCGATGCTCTGATGGGAGTTATTCACGCCTTCTGCAAACAGGAGTTCCCGCTCCTCAGATACGGCACTTGCATTCTTGATACTCAAAAGGACAGAATGCATCCGCAATGTGCGTTTCGGTTCAACCTCCCCGGAGGAGATTATCATGCCCGTATCTTTAGGCGCGGTAAACCGACCGATGATTTCTCGTTTGAAGTTAACGAAATCTGCAGTGACCAAATCGCTAAAGATTCCATCAACGAGCTCTTAAAGTGGGGCAAGGAAAAATCGCGCTACGATCAGGATATTCAGCAGAAAACATCTACGCTTCACGATTTGCCAGCTGGTATTTACCGTGACCGTGAACTCTCGGTTTTAGTTTTACCGGCTACAAAAGGACGTTTCCTCTTTACTTTTCACTCATGCGACGATCAATTGAATCCGGTTGGCATGGCGAACGAATGCTTAGCATATGTTGTTGCTGAAGCACTTGCTCTGATGGGCAAAGAAGATCGGATTCTACAATACTCGAGCCTAGAGCTCATTCGCTCTGCACCAGATCATGCGTTAGACGCTATAGTAGCTGTCCGGTCATATTTCAATCAGCCGGAAACTATTCCAGAAATCGCTACCTGGCGCAAGTGGCATGCTGAAGCCCTGCAGGATGGGGCGCTAACTTTGTTCTTTGAGTAATCTACAACTAACCGCTGGTCTTCGGACTGGCGGTTTTAGTTTTTCTGGCGTTGGTGCGAGTGGAGGTAGTAAGGCTTTGCCTTCAGCAAATCCTTTCCGTTCGGGCGTCGCCTCGGAAAATTCCGCAAGCGGATTTTCGCTCGCCTCCTACGACCGGGCGCAACCTCCGGTTTCGCCTACCCCACAAAAAACCTCCGTCTCAAATGCCAAAAGCATTTGCGCCAGAAGTTGGTGCGAGTGGAGGTAGTCGAAACCTCATCTCAAGTTTGGAAAACTTGCATACTAACCGCTGTACTACACTCGCATAAATTCGAGACTTCAGCCTGCAAACAATCACACGCCTCGCCCCTTACCCACATTCTATCACAAAGTTCCAAATATCCAAACCCCAGAAAGTTCCCTTTCTGGAATGAAATCTTTGACCCGCCAAAGCCATCTCTTTTTACGAAACATACCACAACTCCATCTCCTTCACTATCCTATATGCGGAGCGGGTATATTCATCTTGATTATGAAGCCTTGCGGTATGCTGGGATTGGTGCTTATGGGAGATCTCAATTAGCTCAATCGGAGATTGCTGGAGCATACAATCTCGATATATACAACCAGAATATTACTTCATCTCATCATGGTACTCGCTATGATGCTTTTCCCGTCCCCGTCATCAAAAAACACCCAATGGCGCTAATTTGAACGATATGGGGTTCCTCATCGAATCGAAATGGAACCAAATTGCCACGGAGTTTTTCAGAGTAAAACATATTATCTCTGTTTCTCCACTGGCATCAAGTTGTCGCCTACGATAACGCGCTCTAACTTGCTAGAGCCAATCAATTTTGACCCTAAACCAATTATATCACATGCACCCTAGAAAACTCAAAAACTACATAAAAATAATCCCCCATATAACCCTGAAACCAGAGCGAGGGGGAGTTGTTGATGTTTCGTATGGAGAGCAACCGAACTGTCTCTTGGTGAAAACCAGCGCCATATCCTAAAAGGTTGTGCGACTAAGTTTGGCTGTCTGGCTAGTAGGTAGTGCAAAGACATTGCTATGGCTAACACTCTTACCTGCTGACGAGATGGTATGTCAAGTTGCTTACCTTATAAAGGTTTCTACTAATAGTATAACATAGTCTCGGAGGATTTTTTACTTTTTAATTTTATCTTTTTCTAGCATAAGAATTGAATGTAGTAATTTTCGGGTCGATATGATATAATAGAAGTGTTCTAAATCATTATAAAATCCGACAGGAGCCTCTGTGCGAGGCATTGTCCTTAAACTAGGACACCGCACAGTAGGGCAATGCCTGTCTGGAAAATGGTTTAGAACACCTGCGGTGTCCTATTTTTATTTTGACACCTTAAACTACTATAGTGAGCCCATTTAATCTTACGGGTGAATAAAATGGCTTATAGCCAGAAAGGAGAAGATTACCTAAATTATAACAAATCATTTATACCCAATTAGCCCTAATTGGTGAAAATATAAATTATATGCATATATTTTATAAAACATTTTACAGGAGTTAGACAATGAAAAAAGTCCTAGTTGCTGGAGCGTTGGTGGCAAGTATGACGCTCGGCATAGTTGGTTTAGGGATGGCTGGGGTCAACTCAGCGGTTTACGCAGAAGGGGAGACTAGCGATACGACAACGATTGACCCAGAAATAGATGCTGTGCTTAAAAAGTTACAAGCACTTGCCGAGGATGCGAAGACGAAATTTGCAGGAAAAGTCGATTTCAATAAATGGTCAGACCTCGCAGGTGTCGTCCGCACAATAGTCTATAACGACGGTTGTATGGGTAAAGGTTGTGGTGCAGAGCCAATGATGCAAGCCCTGCGTGATGCTGGGATAAATACTGACTACAAAATGACCAGTTTAGAGCAAATTGAAGCGGCGAAGAAATTACCAGCCTATGCGACGGATACTACCCTGCAGAATAGTGTAAAGTTCGCCGAGCAAGATATGCAGGCGTTGGTCGCTGGCGGTGAAGGTTCTGAAGGTGCTAATATGGATAATTACAACTTGAAGAAATTTGCTCCTAGTGATTTCGATTGGAACTCGGTAGCAGGGAAAACGCCATCTGAAGTCGTCGCAGCAATCGAGGCTTATCCAGGGTGTCGTGCATATATGACAGTAGCCCCGGTAATCCTTAGAGGCGTAGTTGTTAGTGTTGAGATTACTCTGGCAGACGCTACGCAAGCATATAACGATTTTGAGGCATCCGTGAATGAGATTGAAAAACTTCTAGGAAGCCAAACTACTGAACCAACTGACCCTTCAACGCCTAGCACTGGGGGCGATACTACCGACACCCCAACTACTGACAAAGAAGTAAAGCAGGAAGCAGGTGAAGTTACTATTACAGTTAAAGGAAACTTGCCGAGCAATATCTCGCTGGTTGCCAATAAAGTCGAAAATATCGTCGATATTATCAAGAACTTCGCTGGTTTTGGTAACCAGAAGAATATTGTTTTTGATATTTCCCTCGTGAATGCGGATGGCACGAAGTATAATTTTGACGGCTCGGTGACCGTTTCAATTGACTTACCAGAAGGTTTTAATGGTAGCAAATCGAAGGTAGTATATATTAGCGAAGATGGCAAAACCGAGGATATGAAAGCGAAGTATGTTGACGGCAAAATGGTTTTCAATACGACACATTTTAGTCACTACGCAATTGTGGAAGATGCCTCAGCAGGTAGCCCAAACACTGGTGCTATCTCAACGGCGAACGCTGGAAATGCAGTGGTAACGGTGCCCGTGATTGGTGGCATTGTTGCATTACTTGGCTATATTGGGTTTATGGTTCGTCGTAAACTGCAGAATCGCTAAGAGAAGCAGTGAGTATGGTCGCATTTTATGTGACCATACTCAGCATAGGTATTTTTTTATGACCCCAAAACTAATACGAAGTCAAATATCAACTCCCTCTCTGACACGGTTTACTATCTGTATCAAGCACGAACGCCGCAACGCTGCCCACTTCGCTAACACGCAGAACTAATAGAGGTGATGATGGTAGTGTATAATTTTTGTATTCAGTTTTACAAGGGGTGAAACCGCTTATCTTTTTTATGAGGTATTAGGTGGAGTTTTTGCAGGTTTTGCGGCTGAAGTGGGGTTTCTGTGCTGGTTTACAATTTTTTCTCGCCGCCATTTAGAGGGGGCGTATTTTTTGACCTAAAAATTATTTTTGACAGGTGGCGGTAAGATAGGAGTATGGGAAGACCAACGAAATATAATCAGGAAGTCGCCGATAGACTTATTCTTTTTATCGAGCAAGGGCTAACAGTTAAGGACGCTTGTTATGGCGTCAATATCTCCCCTGATACTTGTTCTCGTTGGCGGCAGAGATACCCAGAGTTTGCCAAAAGGTTTACGGAAGCGTCTAAAAAACAACTCTGGGGGTCAGCGGACACTCTCGCAAAATATCACCATTATCGACCATATAGGCGAAAGGTGGGTGTTTACCTACCTTCACGCCAAAAGCCCCTTAGAGAGCCTCTACGTGGCTCACAGGGCTATTGTAGGGACAGTGTTGGTGGTGGAGTTGATGATGACTTTTTGCCTATCGTAGTAATCTAAAACGCCCCGTTCCAGATTTGCTAATGATATGGCATAATAGTCAAAAGAGTATCACGAGATTATGTCAAAGAATAGTAGTTACGATGATGGTTGGCAAGATGGGTATTGGTTTGGTAGCGGTGACGCTTATAGCCGAGGCTATGAAGAGGGCAAGCAAGACGAGAGAAGCCGTATCAGGGGAGCGATAGACGGTGTTTTGCCTACAAGTAATCCGTCAACGCTATGGTCAATGGTTGGTAGTTCAATTATTCTAGTAATTTTCGGATGGTGTTTTATTGGGCTTCTCTTATTATTATTCTGGATTGGTGGCGAGAGTGATAGTTGGTGGTTCCCGTGGATTTGGCGAACTGTATTTTGGGGTGGAATTGGTTTTGTAGTTGTGATGAGCATTGTTGGAGTAATTATGACAATTATCGAGCATCAGGAAGCCAAAAATCCCCTAGCAAAGCCTATAGACAACCCGAATATACCATTATATAGGAAATACCCACCAGCCGACGTAATCAAAAAACAGAAAAAGAGATAGTGTATTGACAAAGAATTATTGGTGTGATGAAACAGGGGTCAAAAGCGACCAACCCCTCTCGTTTTTGAGGCATTTTGCAAGAAAATAGTATACAACTATGCTCTTTTACAAAATTGGGTCTAGACCTCGCTAAGAAAACTGGTAAAATTAAACCTAATAGAACCTATCCAACAATCTTGGTTGGGTAGCCAATTCTAATACGACATCCTCGGCGAATTCGCCACTTAACTTAAGTTCCGACGAAATGGAGCAAAAAGCAGAAGGGCTAGAGGTGTCTAAAAAACCTGATGTTTCCACTAAAACAGAAATCAGCGAATATCAAAAATCAATTATCACCGTAAAAGAGGCGAGGAAAATATTAGGCAAGAAGGTCTCTGATGGTCTGTCCGATGAGGAAGTTGGGAGGCTTATTGGCAGTATGACTTTTCTTGCCAATAGATTACTAGATACAAGAATAGTTCCACAAAATCAGCAACTTGCAGTATAATAGCGATATGGATATTGGTAGCAAAAAGGCTTACGGCTACATCCGTGTGTCTACCGAAGAGCAAGTAAATGGGGTGTCGCTGGATAACCAAAAAGAAAAGATTCAACGATACGCCGATGCTAATGATATTGAGATTGTAGATTGGTTTGAAGACCCAGGTATTTCCGCTAAAACCGCAAACAGACCAGGGCTCAAAAAAATGTTTGATGCCGTCAAGAAACATAGAGGTGAGATAGACTATGTGGTTGTTTATAATATTAGCCGCATCTCAAGAAATACGGCATCTTATATGCGAGATATTGGCTATCAATTTGCTAGAAACGGAGTTACTTTACGCTCGACGATGGAGGCTATTGATGAAACATCGCACGGCAAACTGATGCTTAATATGTCCCTCGCTATGCACCAGTTTGATAATGATATTAAAGGCGAACAAACGCACGACAATATGACAAAACATTTTACGGATGGTGGCTGGTGGCAGGGCGGTAGAACTCCACTAGGGTTCAAGATTAAACGAATCCCTGTCGAAGGCAGACAACGTGATGGACACCAAAAGAGCCACGCCATACTTGTCCCAGATAATACAAACGGCGCAGCCGATAAGATTGCTTTTCTTCTAAACAGGTTCTCTGAAGGAGACCTGAAACCGAGCGAATTACTTGAACTTGCCCACAAGATGGACGTTAGGGGGTATAAGGGCGATGTTCTAGCGCAGAGCACACTAAACACAATCTTGACGAATGAAACATATGCAGGCTGGCACAAATCAAAAACGATGAGCAATAACAAGCCAGTGAAAATGAACTTTAATGGCATCATCTCTTGGGGGACGTTCGAGAAAAATCAGAGGATTCTAAAAGGTGAACCACGCTCTCACGAAGAAAGTGACAACTCGCTATACCCCCTTCACAAAACCATCTGTTGCGCCATCTGTGGGGCTGAAATGGCAGACGAAGAAAGAGAAGTGAGGTCTACAAAAGGCAAACTTCCATATCTACGCTCTAGCGCCCCAACTTCGGGTTCTGGTAAACGCACTCCACGATACAGTTGCAAATGTAAGGGGCACGGTTCGGTGCTAGCCTCGGAAGTCCACCAAACTTTCGAGGAATATCTCAAGCAAATTACGCCTGAGGAAGGCACTATTAAACTCTTCAAGGAAATTGTCAAACGCACAGCACTCAAAAAACTGGGAAATATCAATAGAGAGATTGAGGAATATGAGCAAAAGCGAGCAGAATTATCTGCAAAGAAGCAAAAAGCCATTGCTGCGATGCTGGATGGCGATATTAGCAAAGAGGAAAAAGAAGAGTATGTCGCAGGGCTTAACACTAAGCGTAATGAAGTTGAAAACAAACTTGACGAATTAAAACAGGCACAACTCCTAAGGGAAGCCGACATTGAGTATGTCTGCAACTTTATGAAAAACCCTGCCAAACTTTGGCGTGATGGCGATTTGGAGACAAAACAAGCCATCCAGAAGATGATTTTTCCGCACGGCATTTACTTCGACCTCAAGAACAAAAAGTGTGGAACCAGCGAAATTAGCCCTCTCTTCTCTGTTAATATCATCAAAAAAGCACCTAATGGCGCTAATTTGAACAATGTGGGGTGGGATATCGGGCTCGAACCGACGACCTTCTGGACCACAATCAGATGCTCTAACCAACTGAGCTAATCCCACCACACCCACTGACATTATAGCATATCCAAGCTCGCTAAACAACCTCTCCCTCTGTTAAA
The DNA here is from genome assembly GCA_964439975.1 of uncultured Candidatus Saccharibacteria bacterium. Classification (GTDB taxonomy): domain Bacteria; phylum Patescibacteriota; class Saccharimonadia; order Saccharimonadales; family Saccharimonadaceae; genus Nanosyncoccus. The sequence goes on along the minus strand of CAYTPD010000008.1, from coordinate 4,118 downwards.
ATTGCTTAACACAGTTCGCCAAACCCAATCACAAAACCCAAATATTCGCCCTATCGCAAAATACCCCTTTTAACTCCGCCTCATATCTTAATTAATGCCGTCAAAAATTTAGCATAGAAAGCGAAACTGTCGGTATCCCAAGAAGTATGCTAAATATGTCCACATTCCTAAAAAAAATGGGATAAGCATTGACAAATTCAATCAAGTATGCTACAATGAAAGCATAAGACGGAACGAAAGGTTCACGCCACGGGTTTTTGTTAGACTACGAGGCGTAAAACGTCTTGTCAGTTCCTTAAAATTTGTGGCGAGATAAAAAGGAGGAATTATTATGTGGAAAAATGTAGCCCAATTTCTGAAAAAATATTTCGGAGGATTCGCAGAAAACGCGACAGGAGATTTCAAGGAAGAACTCGCAGAAAGTACGCCAGGAGACCTCAGGGAAGTTCCTGCTTCAAGTGTATCATCGAAAGATCTTAGGGAAGCTAGCATGAAAAAATACCACGAGCCCTCGCAGAAGATTCAGCTAAGCATGACCTATGCGAAGATCACCCCGTGATAATGCAAAAGGCTCAGGAGGCTGAACACGAGATCACGGTCCAGGTCCGTATTAGCGCGCCGAAGGAAGTGCAGGCAAAAGTCCAGACGAAGGTTGCGGTCACTATCGACACTGAGACGACAGGATTGGTTTATGAGCCAGGTGATGAGGTTATTGTAGCTCCAAAATCGAGCAATTCTTCCTGGTCTCGCGAGAAGAACGTTGATGTGCTGGGCCGACCCTTAGGCAAAAAGACGCTCAAATATCATCATCTGCTTGAATCGTCAACCTCGACTCTGCTTGAGCGATCGGAGATCGATCTACTCTCAGTAGCCTATTGCCGAGACCAAAAGTCTCGGCAATCTTCGTTTAAAAGGTTTTTATTAGTTCTCGCTCGTCTATAATTCGCTGATCTTCACGCGCGTTTGTTCGGTTGTATCGCGGTCTCGCACTGTCACGCTATCGTCTTCCAGGCTCTCAAAATCAACCACCACGCACTTCGGTGTCCCAATTTCGTCTTGCTTGCGATAACGCTTACCAATGTTTCCAGAGTCGTCCCAAGTTACAAAAGTATATTTCTCCTTCAATTTTGCGAACACCTCTTTTGCTTTTTCGACCAATTCAGGCTTATTTTTTAGCAATGGGGAAACACAGAATTTATAGGGCGCCAAATTTTCTGGCAACGCCAAGACGACACGTTTTTCGCCATTCACTTCATCTTCGCGGTAAGCATTTGTCAGAACCGCCATCAACAGTCGCTCAACTCCAATCGACGGTTCAATCACGTGTGGCACAAAGCTCTGACCAGAATTCTTATCGCGATATTCCATCGATTTACCACTTTCTCGCTGGATATTTCCTAAGTCAAAATCCGTCCGATATGCTAAGCCCATGAGCTCCCCCCAGCCATTAGGATAATCGTATTCAATATCAATCGTACGCTTCGAATAATGTGCACGATCTGCAGCTGGAACATCATAGTCGCGCAATTTTTCCTGGCTCAAACCCATGTTTTTCTCTAGGAAATCATGACAATCTTTCAAGAGCTTTTCGAAATCCTCTTCCCAATTCTTTGGATCGATGAAATACTCGATCTCCATTTGTTCAAACTCACGCGAACGAAAGACAAAATCGCGTGGCGAAATTTCGTTCCGAAAAGCCTTACCCTGCTGCGCAATCCCGAACGGTAAGCTTGGATAAATCGTATCTACAATATTTTTGAAATTCGTAAAAATCCCTTGCGCCGTCTCTGGTCGTAAATAAGCCAAGCTAGTGTCATCGACTACTGGTCCGACATGAGTCTCAAACATCATGCCAAACTTGCGAATTTCTCCCCAATTTTTCTTTCCACAATTTGGACACTTCGGCGCCGAAGCCAAGAATTCTTCCGTCGTAACGTCTTCACCAAAATCACCCAGATGATCTGCTCGAAAGCGCCCATGACACTCCTTACACTCCGCCAGCGGATCTGAAAACGTCGCCACGTGACCCGAAGCCACCCAAGTCCGCGGATTCATAATAATCGCCGCATCAACCCCGAACATATCGTCACGCTGATCGACCCAATAATTCCACCAGCTTTGCATAATCTTGCGCTTAAGCATTACGCCGAGCGGACCAAAATCCCAAGTACCGGCAAGCCCACCATAAACTTCTGAACCTTGAAATATAAATCCGCGTCGCTTACATAAGCTGACAATATCTTCTAGTTTACTCATACCGCCATTGTAGCATAGAGGAGCGACGCAGACAACAAAAAATCCCCGACCAAATCTGATCGAGGATTTTTCTAAGTTTCTAGCTTGCAATCGGCGTACGGTGTACACGCCGTTCTGAGCCATGTTTTTTTACAAATTGACTCTTCTTCTGTGCTGCGTACACCTCTAAGCGTTCAAAGTTCGTTGGCGTGTATAAATAGGCCATTTTCTTCGAACCATTCAGCGATTCGGCCAGAATATACGGTCCCGCATCAAATCGGAAGGAATAATTATTGTCATACTTTCCTAGCATTAGCGCTAATTCATGTATGCGCTTCTGGCCCAGTTCGTCACGATAGTTCTCGGCATCTTGGTGGATGCGGTGCTTTTCGGCGCATTTCTGCAACTCTACGCCGATCGTCCGGCGTTTTTCACACTCCTGCTTCAGCCATTTATTTCGCTCGTCCACGCCACGGTTGAAGACTTCATCATGGGGCAACTTGAACCATTCCGCTTGCCAGCTATAAATATAGCTCGTGTTGTCACAGTCTATTCTCGCCCATGCATCTTCGTTGTACAACTTGACTAAAAGATGCATCACTGGGCAACGTTGTTGCATGGTCTGATCGTTTAATATAATCTTGGCCTGCTCGCTTGCGACAGGTTTCGCCACAGTGCCTGGCCGACCACAGAAAGCAATCAGCAACATTTTTTCGTCCGCGCTTTCCTTGCAAGGACGGATGATTTTCTGGTCTTTCTGTCCTTTTTTGGATTTTAGCAGAGTCGGCTCGTCCGAAATGATATTCGGTGTCGGCCAATATATGTCGGAAAACCATAATTTTTTCGACATTGCAACGCGCAAACGGTATCGTCGTAAAGAGTCCCCCATACAACCTCCTTCTATGACTGGGTGACGCCCTGCAATCACATGCCAAGCAGTCAGTTGACAATTTCCGTCCGAGTCGTTCGTGTAACACATTCTAATCATGATAGAATGCCCCCTTCCTAATTTAAAATTAAACTTCACGGTTTACAAGCTACAAATATCCTAGAATACTTCACCAAAAACAACGGATGTAAGCATCCTCTACTTTAATAATAGCACACTTCTTTATAAATGTCAATATAAACCTACTCGACAATCAAAAAAGTGGTGGAGCAGATCGGACTTGTAGCGAAGCGCTGAGGCGTTAGCCGAAGTTCCGACTACCTTAGCTATTCATTGCCTCTCCTGCTCGATAATTAGCTCCTTCATACGACAATCAAAAAAGTGGTGGAGCAGATCGGACTTGAACCGACTACCTCAGCAATGCGAATGCTGCGCTCTACCAGGTGAGCTACTGCCCCAAGCCACGAAATCATTGTAACATGGGGCCAGTAGAAACTCAACGCCAAGTTTTCTCTAGGTTCCGTATAACAAAAAGGAACAATCCTGTAGAATAGTAGTTAGGTAAAAACTAATTATTCAAGAAAGGATTGTTCCTATGACAAGTATAACATCAATTACCAATATCCCATCTAATTATCATTGCCACAAAAGGCTATATAAGTTAGTGTGGGGAGATTATACTTGTCCAGAATGTGGTAGAAATGGGGTATTGTTCAGGGATGCTTACGAATGGTGCCCACATTGTCGAAAGAAGTTTTCCGTCAAAGGAGAAACCTTCTTTCGACATAGTAAACTATCTTATAAGACGCTTTATACCCTGGTTTGGTGTTGGCAACAGCAATGGACAATTAGCGAAGTCAAAAAAGCCATTAATCTCTCATATTATACGATTAGAAAATGGTATAAGAAGTTCAGGTTACAACTACCTAAAGATGATACTGTCAACCTCCCCTTTTATGCAACAACTAGGTACAACTTATTTTGGTAGCGTAGC
>CAYTPD010000007.1:0-38052 GCA_964439975.1 uncultured Candidatus Saccharibacteria bacterium | reverse complement strand
AAAACACGGGATCCTATGATCCGCATTATCTACTTGGTAATTATTATCAGTGGAATACTGCGACGGCAGGATCTGGTGGTATGATTACTACCAGAACAGCTTCTGAATCAATTTGCCCTAAAGGATGGCAAGTAATTAATGGGCCTAATCGACCTAAGACGGTAACTTCTTTATTACAGGCATACAGCAAAGACCAACAATATTTCTACCAATGGACTATCGTTGCACCGGGAAAAAACGGCATTCTATACAATGCAACTGCTCCACCACTCTATTTTGTACGCAATGGAAGCATTGATCAGAGTACTGCTATGATAGGAGGCATAGGTAGCACTGCGAACATTTGGGCTAATGAAGCTTGCTCATCAAATTATTTTCGCGCCAGATACTATTATCTCAATAATTCTAGTACCGCATCTGGACCCGAAGCTAAGCGTTATAATGCCTTCTCGGTTCGCTGCGTTAACCGTTAAAGATTCAAGAGCTAGTTCGGACTGGGAAAGCAAGATAGCGATTGCTGATATTATAAGTGCTAACCGTCGGGTCGTTCATATAGAAGAAATAGATATTAGTTTTCTCTGGGCCTGCAAACAGAGATTGAATTAAGGAGTCGATACCAGCATACCTCAACGCGCTATAGAGCAGATTGATATACCCGCTCCGCACATAGGATAGTAAGGGGAAAGCAATGTAGCGACTGAATTGAAAGGACGGGTTAACAGCCTGATTGTACATGTAAAGAAAGTAAGCGTAAGTAGTCTCCGACCTAGCCATACGTGACCAACCGTAAGCATCAATACCGGCGAACCATAAGGCACTCTTAGTCATCTCTATTCTCCCGCTCCGCACATAGGATAATTAGGAGAGAGATAATATTAAAACTTTAACTATACATAAGCACCAATTGCAGTAATCCTGGGAATAATGATATATTTCTCTTCTACCACTTTCTTTTCTAACAAAAGAAGTAAGAATTAGGTAGCCTTTCCTAGTTTACCCCTCCAAAAGACAAATAAACATATCATCTATGCTTATAGTACTAGTTACTGTAAATCTAGGAGAATAAAAGAGCAATGAAGCTCATTGCGAAGAGAGAGACACCCGTAAAGACGGGCTGTCGAACGGTTCTCCTAGATTTACGGTAACTAGAACTAGTAGCACTTCCCTATACTATCCTATGTGCGGAGCGGATGGATAGATATGACTTATGATTCTTTGTGGGGCGTTGGTAATGATGGGTATATTCGATCCGAAGTAGCTGTGCTGGAGGAGGACAATGCCTATAACCTAGCCATGAACAATGAGAGTGTTTTTCCTTCAAATATGAATATTCGTTATGGTGCTTTCCCCGTCTCAAGAAGCTGCCGAGAAGCCCTTAGCGATCGAAGGTCCTACATAGGGAATTTCCTCTGCTAACGTTAGTGGGATCGAATCGACGGGACAACACAAAAAGGTACTCCGAAGAGCACCTTTTGAGTTTTATACTTGTAACGATTAAGCACGAGCAAAGTGCGCAAAGGCACGGTTCGCTTCTGCCATACGATGACAATCTTCCTTCTTTTTGAAAGCGGCACCAGTCTCGTTGTAAGCATCAACAATTTCCAGCTCGAGACGCTTTGCATAGGGCATACCTTGACGAGCACGAGCGGCTTGGACTAGCCAAGAAAAAGCAAAGTGCAGTTGTCGATGACCTTCAATTGGAAATGGGATCTGATAGTTTGCTCCCCCGACACGACGCGATTTAACCTCGAAGTCCGGACTGATATTTGCGATTGCTTTTTCAAAAACCGCAACTGGATCTTCGGAGTTAAGTTTGCGCGCTGCGCCTTCGAGCGCTTGATAGACTGCCCGTTCCGCGACTTGTTTTTTACCGTCAAGCATAGATTTATTAATCAAACGCTGGACCAGAACGCTCTGATATTTGCGATCGGGGATGACTTTACGTTGGAGAGATTTTGTAACTTTGCGTGGCATAAATTATTCTCCCTTCTTTGCGCCGTATTTCGAACGGCCTTGTTTACGACCTTGGACACCCTGAAGGTCCAAAGTGCCTCTGACGATATGATAGCGCACACCTGGCAAATCCGGAACGCGACCACCTCGGACGAGGACAACCGCATGCTCTTGGAGATTGTGACCCTCACCTCCAATATAAGCCCAGACTTCTTGACCGTTAGTCAAGCGTACACGTGCAACTTTGCGCAAGGCAGAGTTTGGTTTCTTTGGAGTCTTAGTAGTCACTTTGAGACAAACTCCACGCTTGAGTGGCGATGCTTGATTGTAGCGCTTCGTCTTCAAGGTATTGACAATGGAACCGAGCGCTGGGGCTTTGGATTTTTTTGTCGCCTTCTGACGAGGCTTACGGATCAACTGATTAATAGTTGGCACAATAAAATTCCCTGTTTAACTTATTATTCGCCACGAAGCGCACAGCAATTGCTTCACGGCACGAAACTCTGATGATTATTATACACGGTGAGGTGAAAAAATGCAAGGAGTTAAATTCCCGTTAGACTTCCACCAATAAGTTCATAGATCAAAACCCAGGTTCAATAGGAAGACAAATCTGATATTGCGTTCTAAAGACTTAGGCGTTCTTAGCCTTTTTGCTGGTTGCTGGTTTTTTCGATGTTGCCCGATTTGTGTCAACTAGCAGATCCATAGTTTTCTCGATGATCATACGATTACGTATATCTTGGCGCACTTCGGGCTTTTTCAGGTCGGCAAGCGCCTGCTTGGATTTTTGATAAACATCACGTAGCTCTGCTAACTTTGCGTCAACTTCCGCTTCTTCGACTGTCACTTTTTCGTCACGCGCTAGGACTTGCAAGACCAGCGAGGCCTTCACGCGCTCTTCGGCCAGATCGTGGGCAGTTTTTTCCCATTGTTCCGGATTTTGACCAATACGTTCGAGGTATTGTTCGAAGTTCATGCCATGCGAAGCGGCGTTACGGACTACATCGTCATGAATAAAGCGTAATTGGTCGCTAATGAGAATCTCTGGAGCGGACACCTTCGAAGCTTCGACCAATTCTTTCACCAAAGCTTCACGATATTGTTCGAGAGCTCGTTGCTCGTTTTGGAGAGTGAGATTTTTCTTTATATCAGCCTTTAGATTAGCCATGGAGGCAAAATTGCCACACTTTTTCGCGAGCTCAGCATCCTCTTTAGGCTTAATCGTCTCATTAACTTGTTTGACAAGCACCTCGAAAACAACTTTTTCACCGGCTAGCGTTTTCTCAGGATAATCTTTCGGAAATGTTAGCTCGAGGTCAAACTTGTCTCCCGCCGAATGACCAATAATCCCGTCCTCGAAGCCTGGGATGAACTGTTTTGAGCCGAGAGTCAAGTGATGATCCTTGGCTTTGCCACCAGCAAATTCTTTACCGTCTTTTTTACCGATAAAGTCGATAATTACTTCATCGCCGTCTTGCGCAGCGCGCTTGACCACATTATGCTCCGCATAAGCGTTAATAATATTATCGAGAATTTCTTGTACATCAGCCGCGCTAACTTTTGTGTCAGGCATTTTAGCCTTGAGCTTTTTATAATCACCGAGCTTGACTTCAGGCAAAATTTCGGCTGTGACGGTATATTCTGCCGTCTCGTCGGGAACGTATTTTGTCACATTGACATTTTCGATCGAAAGAGGTTGCATTTTTACATCACCAAACGCAGCTGGCATATTCGAGCGCACAGCAATATCGAGGGTGGTTTCGGAGATTTCGTTGGGCGCAAGATTCTTTTCGGCGAGAGAAAGGGGGGCTTTCCCCTTGCGAAAACCTTGGACTTTCAGATTCTCAGCTAATTTCGCCACTGCTTTTGCACGGGCTTGTTTGAGCGCATCAGCATCGAGTTCAGCTTTCAGCTCAATTTTAGTGTCAGATATTTTCTTCGTTGTAGTCTTCATGGAGACCATTATAACATAGATTAAGCAGAAATTCCGCCTGAAGAGAAAAACGCAGGCCTATCTCTTCATTATAGCACACTTATGTATAAAAGTCAATAGTTTTTCGCTTTTTTGGCGATTTTGACAAAAATTAATAGGTGATACCGGGGAGTTTCGAGCGACGCAAGGCCTTCAAGGTAGGTTTCGGCTCGACATCAAGTTTTACGCCAGGATTAAGGATATGATGAGGATCAAAAATGTTTTTAATCTCTGTATAGACAGCTTTTTCACCGACCGTAAGAGCCGACATGAAGAGAGCTTTGCTTCGGCCTTCGGGCGTTCCGCCAGTGATCGAGCCGTCGCAACTTTCGATCAATTTCGTATAAGTCTGCATGAAATTTAACATCTTTTTACGACCTTCTGCATTGGAGCAGTCAAACTCTGGTCGGACTTGATAATTTGCGGTCGCATAAGAACCATAAACGGTAAGTTCGGTGCCAAAATCTTGCTCTAGATTCTTTAATTCGCGCCAAAATTCGTCAAACTTCAGATCGGGAATATACACATCATCAAGCAAAGCTGAACGTTCGCCAACCACGTCGTCGTTCAAGAAGCTAAGCAGAGCGTGTTCAATTTCCTGGAAGCTGGCGCGATTTTCTTCTGTTTCGATGACCGAAAAGACGTCGTGCGGGAGAAATTCGAGGCATTGATGAATCTTGCGTTGGATGCGAATTTTCCAGCCATCGAACTCAATAAGTGCCAGAGCACCATTGCCAATTTTGCGTCGGAAAAGATTCGGTTTGTTACCAAATTCGGTTGCACGCTCAATAATCTTCAAATCATAAACCGAGAGCGTACGAGGTTCGAGCTCTCGCGCGAAAGTCATAAAACGTTGAGCCTGGCGCAGGTCATGGAAGGAAACCGCGAGGCGAGTGCGATTGGTCGGAGCGGGCTCAAGGCGGAGAATGATATCGGTAATGATTCCTAAGGTACCTTGCGAAGCAAAAATCAGTGGCAAGAGGTTAAAGGAATGTGGCTGGCGCACCTTAGCGATATTGGCGTAGCCTCGGAGATCAAAGGGTTGCATGCTACGGTCCATAATAATATCACCATGGCGCTCGAATAGTTCGTCAATTCCCTGATAAATTTTACCCTCAAGGCCAGGTGTTTGTTTTTTGGCGTCTAGCGCGTGCAGGCTACAAGGCGAGAGTTGAATCAATTCGCCGTTCGCGAGGACAACTTCTATCCGCTCGACATAGTGGAAAATTCCGCCATAGCGATCCATCATGTCGTCGCTAGGACAATTCGCAATTAAGCCACCAATCGTCGCGCCAGGATCGACTTTGACTGGGAGTTGTAAACCCATTAGCTCCATGGCGGAATTGAGCCGTCCAAGCGTCACGCCAGGCTGAACCCTTACCAAACGACCGCGGAGATCAAGTTCCTCAATATGATCCATTTTTTCGGTCGAAATGATCAGCCCGTCGCCCACCGCAGCCCCAGTCTTGTCGAGACCAGTACCGCGTACGGTAATCGGTAAAGAAAAACCTTTTGCCGCGAGTTGGTCAGCAAAAAAAACTAAGCGTCGAATATCATCTGCGCTCTCCGGTATCGCCACTAAGCGCGGGCTCATTTCGAAAATTGATTGGTCGAATTTGTACTGGTCGAGAATCTTCGGTGCATCAAAAACATTCCCCACGACATGCTCATTCAAATATTGCGCTAGTTTACTCAATCTTCCCACCTTTTTAGCTTATGTATTATTATAGCACAGAAAATTTAACTCGAGGGAAAATATTTTTTGAGATTTTTCTCTCGATTCGCTTTAGAGGAAATAAGAATTATTTCGTTCTCGCTTAAGGTTGCAAGTGGGAAAAGAATTTTGTTATAGTCCGGTCAAATATAAAAATATTGAAAAATTCAGAGGACAAAGTATGCAATTAGGTCTGCGACAGAAGAAAATTTATAAAATTCTAAAAACATTGCTAGTTTCTATAGCTATTGTTATAAGCACTTGTCCCTATCCTCAAGCTACCGCGACTACGCGTCAGGACTGTATGGATGTGCAATTTGTCTTTGCGCGCGGGTCGGGCGAGAAATTGGGCGGTCAAAACGCTCGCGCTTGGGAAGCTAATATTCGCCTAAATCTGCAACCGAATACTACGCTAAAATATGCTTTTTATGAATTAGGGAGCGCTAAGCAAGGCGGGTTTCAATACCCAGCGGTGGCAGTCGGCGAGAATGCCGAGGGGATGGTAAATTTAGCGGGAGCAATCGTTGCGAGTGGGGCGGCTTATGATTTTGGAAATAGCGTCGTAGAGGGGTCGGCGGAACTAAGAAATTTTATAAACGATATTTCGCACCGTTGCCCGAAGACGAAGTTTGTGCTTGGTGGCTATTCGCAGGGAGCAATGGTCATTTCAAAGACTCTGCCAGAGCTTGACGCTCGGAGAATTATTTATGTAACAACATTTGGTGATCCAAAATTATATTTGCCTGAAGGAGAAGGTTTGTTCCCGGCCGCCTGTCGAGGAGAAAAAATATCAGAATACCGAATCGACGTCGCCGACTGTCGAGCTTACGAAGGTGTCCTTGGAAGCTATCGTCCTTATCAACCAGCTAATTATTACGGGAAGCTGGGGACTTGGTGTAATAACCACGATGCTATGTGTAGCTCTCACTGGAGTTTAGAAGACCACACGAGCTATGCTTCGAGCGGTAAATATCGTCGAGCGGCTGAAGTCATCGCGGATAAAATTCAAGTAGAGTACCCTAAATTAAATATCAAGACTATCAAGAAATCTAACTCTGGTGTTCACAACGTTGCTTTTCTCATGGATACAACTGGATCAATGGAATCGATGTTAGAAAAGTATCGTGCTGAGGCGCGAAAAATCGCTCAAGAAGTCTTGCGCACGGGTGGTAAAATTGCCTTGATAAGCTATCGTGATTTATCTGATCCTTATGATCCTGTTTTGGAATGCGATTTTCAGTGCAATTATGCCCAATTCAACTCAAGAATTAGTAAACTGAGCACTGGAGGAGGTGGAGATCGGTCAGAGTCGGCTCTATCAGCCATGATGTTAGCACTAAATCGGCTAGAATGGGAAAATGGCGCAACAAAATCAATGATCATCTTAACCGATTCGCCGTACAAAAATCCTGACGTTGACGGAACAACAATGCTCGAAGTTGCGAAACGTAGCTTAGAGATTGATCCCGTTAATGCCTACATTATAACCAACCGGACTACTGTCGATGAATATTTAGATCTGGCTAATAGTATGGACGGTGCAGTTTATAATATTAGTGAAGAGTTAACTTTTTCCACGGAGCAAATTCTACAGCGCCCTGTCGCCCTACTTTCGCAAATGGAATATTACGGCAAAGTCAGCGATAAGTTTCACTTTGATGCCTCGGATTCTTATATTCTTAATGGCCATAACAATGAGAAGCAAGGATTGCAATTTGACTGGGACTTGGATGGTGACGGAAGATATGAAGTCGTAGCCGGTCCAAGCCAAATCACACAGCAGTTCAGGCAACCAGGCGAATCTTTCGTACGCCTACGGACGACTGATCCGGCAGGAAGAAGGAGCACCATGTCAGCGAAAGTAACCGTAGTAGACCATGAGGCTCAGCCAGCGTTGATCACGGATCTAAAAGTTCTTCAGGCCAACAATGGTTATAAAATCGAGATTTCTACGACAGGAAAGAGAGTCTTGGTATTATTAAACGACGCGGTCTTAGGTTTTCTGCCGGCTGAACATGGTAAAGCGCAATTCTCTTTAACCGATCTACGAGGCAATACCACCCTACAATTCATACCCTTCGATTCGCAGGATGTGCGTGGTGAAGCGAAAAAGATCATGCTCGGGCCGAACGAATCAGTATTACTTAATCAACCTAATCCGACGAGTAGCTCCGAAGGCGATCAATTGAAGAAAATTCTACCAAAAGTGCCAAATTCCGGCGTAGTTATTTCGAGCTGAGATGCCAATGATCCCCATATTCGCATTTATAGACTGTTAATTTAGGAGCGCCATAATCATGTTCGGCGATTAGGGCAGCAGCTTCAGCTTCCTCCGGCGTGTCATAAATAATCTTCTGAGAATCGCCCACCCAGCACTTTCTCACTCGACGAGAATATTGATCTTTCATATCTATATAATTATATAATATATAGACTGCCTACCACTGAATTGGCGACAATTGATGATGCCCGAGAAATTCATTAGCGGCTCTAAAATGACCATTGCCAAAAAAGCCGTGATAAGCAGATAAGGGCGAGGGGTGTGCCGATTCGAGGACTAGGTGTTTAGTTTGGTCAATGATGGACTTCTTGCTCCGTGCGTCGCGTCCCCAAAGGAGGAAGACAAGATGTTCAGCTTGGTCATTCAGATAACGGATTGTCGCTTCGGTAAAAGTCTCCCAGCCATGACCGCGGTGCGAACCCGCCTTGTGCGCTTCGACGGTCAAGACATTATTGAGTAAGAGAACGCCTTGCTCCTGCCAAGCTTTCAGATCGCCTGTCTGATTTTTATGACTACCATATTCGTCATCGATTTCTTTATAAATATTCACGAGAGAAGGCGGGATTGGCTGGGTGCGCGGAACGGAAAAGGCTAGACCGTGAGCTGCGCCAGGAGTATGATAAGGATCTTGACCAAGGATGACAACCTTCACGTCATAGAGATTTGTCGTGAAGGCGCGGAAAACATGACCTTTGGCAGGAAAAATGGTTTTAGTTTGGTAAGCTTCGTGCAAAAATTCACTAAGTTCCTGAAAATATGGCTTATTAAACTCTTGGTCGAGAAAGGTTTTCCAACTATCATGCATCCTGGTCAATACCTTTTAATACGATTCTTTAGAATCTGGATCGGAATTTTGTACTTTTTTAGAATCCTTACTAGCTTTTTTAGTAGAATCTGCGTCTTTGTTCGATCCTTTTATTTGTTTTGGAGCTTTTGTATCCAGACTCGGTTTAGCAAGACTAACCATTAGCCCTAGGCCGAGTAGCATAGCGAGCAAGCCAGTAATTTCGCCCACATACGGCACGAGCGATAAAGCTCCAAGGATCAAAATGCCGACAATAGTCTCGAGATAGAGATTAGATTTACTTTTAAAAACTTTTTCAATCAGCTGATGACCCAACCAAGCGCCGGCGAAACCTTGGGAAAGATAGATTGCAATAATATAAAGAGCAATCAGAATAAGACCCAACGGTGCACCAATAACCGTGCAGAGCAGGAAGAGAGCGACCAACGGGACGAGTAATAAAATCCATGAGCCAATCGCTAGATTCGACAAAGCAACGCGCGGATTTGTGGCACGAGCGATATGTTCATGCGTCCGAGAACTTAGGGCGAAAATGACTACCATAGCAATAAACAGGCTGAGGGCACTGAAAATTTTACCGTAAGCGACTGTAACTAAGGAAGTATCTGGCTCTTCTATATGATAAGTATTAAGTGAGTCGTATTTTGCGTTATCCTCGCCAACCATGATGATGTTATCATTTGTTGTCAAGACGCCTTGAATATTCACTGTGCCGTCAAAGACTACTTTTTCGGCCGAGAGATCAACATTGCCAGCGATATTAACATTTTCTAGGCGAATCGTACTAGCAGTTACGGCAAGATCACCCGGCAAATCAGCCTTAACAATCAATTCATTCGTGGCGCCATAGACATCGCCAGAAATTTTAGCGTCCTCAGAGATCGTTACAATATTCCCCGCCACGAAGAGGTCTTTTTCAGTCACGCCGGAAACAGAGACCGTGTTGCCGGCAATAAATTTATATAGAGCACGATTGTTAGTTTTTATCGTGTTGCCAAAGGAAAAATCAAGGCCTGGAACGTCAGTAGTCGCAACTAAATCATTACCAAATGCTAGCAAGTTATTCCCCATTTTTAATCTGAGACTATCGTCCGTCTCTTCTGTTGTGAAAGTGGGTGGAATATTTTTTGCTTCTTTTTTTTCCTCGACTGATTTGGTTGAAGGGGCGTTTTCGGAAGGAATGTCGTCGATCGAGCGAGCTTCAACCGCAAAGGCGTTAGTATTAAGTATGACTCCGGTCAGTAGTGCTACGCCGAGAATGAAAGCGATTCCGCGCCTGAGCCATTTTTCTTGTCGTATAGTAATCATTTTACTCCTTAATTATTTTATATTATGATCGTATTCAACGTCTGAAATTTCATATCGACGTTTTTCGTTTATCTTTGTTAAGATTTTGGTCGCGCTCCAACCAACAAAGGCGAGAATGAAGAAGTAAATAAAGCCAAAACCAGTAAAGGACGGTTCGCTTTCGGTGAAGAGGTCCAGAATCGCAGCGCCAGCTGACATTGAAGTGACGATTGTTAGACTATCGATGCTACTTGAAGTAACATCTTGTTTAATGCCATCGAAAAGTTTTTGCGCTGAGACGACATAATTTTTCGTCATGCCCCAAAGATCTTCAACATAATTTAGCGTATCGCGTAGTGTTTCATAGCGATAGCCCGAAATGACCAAAAATTCATTCAAATCTTCGTCGTTTTTAGCAATACGCTCCCGAGTAGGCAGATAAGTCGACATTTGACGGATTCGGCCGTCGATCAGTGTAATTGTCTTAGCATAACCTTCGAGTTTGCTAGAAAATTTGATGACATCGCTACCTTTTACTTTTGCGCGATCTTTGACGGTGTCAATTTTCTCCCAGATAATCCGGTGCAGATTCAAATAGCGGTGTAACTGTCCTTTAAACTCCCGGATAAAAATTTGTTCTTCAATATAACGCTCGATGTTGGCTTGGCTCTTTTTCTTATTATTAATAAAATAATATTTATCCCCGCGTACGACAGTATAATCTTTGTTGTCGAATTCAAAATATTTTTGTCGTTCAGTGCGAGCCAACAGCTCAGAGATTTCGTCTCGTTTAGCATTATTACAAACTACAAAATATGGATAGATATTCTCGATATGCGCTAGCTCTTTTGGAACGGGCGCTCCAAGACTAAAAAGATAATTAATTGCCGCAGAGAGATTATTTTCATAATAGTCTTTTAAGCGTTCAACGTCGACAAAAAGCGTGTCTTCACTAACTTCTTCGCTACTAACAACGATGAGTCCATCTTCGAAAATTTTTACTTTAATATGATCGCCAGTAATAAACGAGACAAATTCCTCACCCTGGACACCATAGTCGACACTCCCAATATTGAGATTTTTGTGTAGCTCAGAAAGTTTACGTTTGTTCAGTTTTAATTGCGATTCGCCGTTGCGAATAAAATCGTAGATTTCGGACAACTGCAACATCGTACGTTGAAACCAGCCACCAATGTAAACGCTATTGATTTTCATGCCACCTCCATTTGCTCTTAAACTTTCCGACTAAAGAATTTTGCGTCGACAACTTCAAAGCCATATTTTTTATACATCGCATGAGCCGGTTGACGAAAATTTTTTGACCATAGTTCAACTACTTTAACGTTGTTTTCCTTACAAATCCGAAAAACTTCGTCGAGTAGCTGTGTACCAAGATGATGACGACGCGCCGAAGGCTTCACGCAAACATGATTCAAGATTGCAAAGGTATTCATATCGGAATAGATTGTGGGAATGATCGTGATTTTTGTGTGAGCGACTAGTTCCCCGTTTAAGTAGCCATTCAGGTAGATCTGCTTCGGGTCTCCCTCATTTTCTCGCCAAACTTGCTCAGCATAAGCTAAGGGGGTTTGCTCTTCGAAACACTCGTTAGTCAGAGTAATTATCTCCGCAAGGTCATCAAAGGTCGCCTGCCTAAATTTTACCTCCATACTGTATCCCTATATTTCCTATTTTGTATATTGACCGTTTTCATCAAAGCAGATATTTTCAGTCGAACCGTATGCTCCGCCATAAGCTTTGGTCATACCCGTAATCCAGTCAACGAGACACCAGATCCATCCTGCAAATCCGCCGACGATAGTAATCCAACCAATCGTACAAAGCAATAATTTTAAAATACCAAGACCGGTTTGTCCGCGCATAAAACGATCGACACCAAAGCCACCGAACATAAAAGTACCGATCCAAACAAAAATGTGTTTATTGATTTGGCGGACGCCAGATTGTTCAGTATCGGAAGCTTGTTTGTCGCATGGATTTTCTACGCGCCGGATGATGTAATTATCTCCGTCTTTGTAGACCTCGACTTGGTCACCAGCTTGCGGATTAGCAAACTGAAGACTAGCGAGCGGAACAGTGATAACTTTACCATCTTCTTGGCCGATCTTGACTTCGGCGCCATTAATTTGTAGGATTTGTGCCATATTTTCTCCCTTTGTTGTAATTAAGTCTATTATACTACACGTCTTTCAGGAAAGGTTAAGAAATGTAGTTTATTTGCGAAAAATCCATTCGATAATTTTCGATTTTAGAAACGGATATGATCACATCACCTCGTCTTTATCGATCTCAACCAATTTATGCTTGCTACGTTGACCAGTTTTAAGCTTGATTTGTGATTTTTTGATTTGAAAATGCTCTGCTAAGACCTTGATCAAAGCTTGATTAGCTTTTCCGTCAATCGGCTTTTCTCGTAAATAAACCGTCAAGTCTTTTCCTGTTTTTACGACCAGCGGTCCTTTCTTGGAATTAGGTTTTACAAATAATTCATAGATCATGAATCAGTTTCGCGTAGATTAGGCAACTCTTCAAGTAAGACCTTTAGACAACCAGCGATCGGGATGGCGATAATTGCACCGATTAAACCAAAGGTATACATACCGATGATAATAGCGATAAGAACGATCACGACAGGCAAATTTAGTGCATTGCCTTGGATTTTTGGAGCAATGATATTGTTTTCGATCTGCTCATAAATAATATAGAAAATAAGAAAAATAATAGCCGCAAGAGGAGAACTAAATAGTAAGATTAAGGAAATCAGAATACAGCTAATCACAGGACCAAACATCGGGATGAGATAAAAGATCATAGCAACCAGACCCATAGGGAGCGCTAAATTGCTCGATAGGTCTGTCATCAGCGACAGTAGAAAAACAGCAATCGCGACCACACAGCCATCAAGAATTGCTACCATAACTTGGCGTGAAACATAGATAGCGACTACGTTGACCATGCGTTCTGTCAGACGTTGATAAGTCTTGATATTACTTTTACGATGGCGCTTCTCAAGATAGTGCCAAAAATTTTGGACGATACTCTTCCCTTCCAACATGAGCAATATCGTGAGAACTAGGACTAGAACTAGGCCTGTCGCAAATTGCGAAACTGTTCCTACTCCTGCCATAACCATATTGCCGAGATTGTTGATAAAGCCGGAAGAAAAAGCCTGAATGCTATTCATTATTTCGCTCTCTAGATCACTGATGCCGATTTGTTGACCAAAAGAGTTAATGCCACTCCAGCCACCTAGTCGATCTTCGAACATGGCGGGCAGTTGACCGACGAATTGGGTCGTCTCACCGATCACCACCGGTCCGATTACCGCAAGGATAATACTTACCGCACCGATCGCGATAACATAGGCTAATACCGAAGATATGGTCCTATTTTGTTTAGTAAATTTACTGATTTTTTCGGCTAGAGGTTGCAAAGCGATGGCTAAAAAAATCGAAATACCGATAATGACAATGCCCGTCAAAGCTCGGTAAGCCATGAAACCCAAAAAAGCAAACCCCAATAAAACCAACCAAAAACGTATAAAAGTGCGGGTATCTACGTCAATTGTCTTCGCCATTCGCCTCCTTATTTTAGTTTATTTTAGCATAACTTAGAGGTTTTGCATAAAAAATAGGTACAATTATTCATTACCGTAATATTTTTTAAGAAATGTCTGTTTGAATTGGAAGAAGTCTCCGTCGAGGATACTTTGTCGAACTTGTTCGGTCAAGCTAATGATAAAACGGAGGTTATGGATAGAGGCGAGTTCATAATAGTGGTATTTTTTCGCAAGCTCTCCCGATCGCCAGAGCGCGCGAAGTCCACCCCGTGTCCAGCCAGCTCGGCAAGTCGGACAATCGCAAGTTTCGTCGAGCATATCGCCCGAACCTGTCATTTTGCGTAAGTTAAAAGTGCCTGTCGAGGTATAGATTTTACCATGACGCGCTTCGCGCATTGGTGCCACACAGTCGAAAGTATCGGCGCCCATTTCAGCACCAATCAAAATGTCGTCAGGATGCGATAAACCGAGAAGATGACGTGGTTTGTCGATCGGTAATTCTTCGTTGCACCAACGTAAAATCTCGCCCAAATCTTCCTTTAGAAATGCTCCACCGAGTCCGAATCCGTCAAACCCCGCCCCTTCTACTTGCATTGTAGCCAAGTTTTGCGCAGTTCGGCGCCGGAGATCTTCCCAACGACCACCCTGCAAAACTCCATATAAATATTGGCGGTAGCCTAGATCATCGCGATGTTTTAAATGCTCTGCTAGACTGCGTTTTGCCCAGCGTTCTGTACGTTGCATGGCTTCAATATTATATTCATAACTATCGGCCAACGAGGTCAACTCATCAAAAGCCATATGAATATCCGCACCAAGTGCGCACTGAATACGCATTGATTCTTCCGGTCCGATGAACTCTGGCTGACCGTCAAATGGGTCGATGAAATTTACGCCTTCTTCATTCACACGGGCTAGACGCTCTTTGTGTGCAGTATTAACGACGTGGCGTTCCTTCTCCATTGATACAACTTTCCCTAGCCCCGACCCCAGCGACATGACCTGAAAACCACCCGAGTCTGTAACCGTTGGTCCATGCCAAGGCGTGCTATCTAATTTATCAGATCGTTCGGCAGTCCACGTTGCTAGCCCGCCAGCTTCGGCAATATCGGAAGCTTTGCGACGCAAATGAAAGCCATTAGAGAGCATAGCCTGCGCACCGACACTAACTAAATCGTCGCTACTCATGAAACGTACATAACCATTCGTCCCCACCGCTAAAAAGGCTGGCGTTTTTATTTCGCCGTGGGCGGTTTTGATGACGCCAGCGCGACCTAGCCCATTATCTAATATTTTGTCAATCTTGAAATCCATAATATATATTATACGTTAGTTTTACACATCTAGCGGTATTTTTTACAACATTTTTGTTCATACAACTTACGGCTTCTGTGCTACAATGAGCTTAAGAAATTCGGGTGGAGATAAAAGGGGAAAGCGCATTCTTGGGCAAGGTGCAAAAAGTTAACGGAGAGTGGAGGCCCCGATGAGCAAAAAAGCACGAGATATTGAACAGGAATCGGACGATCGACAGGACGATCTACATGAGGTTTCTGGCGATATTTTGGTTGAAAAAACCCAGTCTAAGGCTGAATCAGCAAGAACGACTAGTACGATGTTCTTCTTGCCACCTGAGCAGATGACAGTCAAAAATCATAAATTAAAGGATCTTGAACGCCGAATCGAGCGTTTGGAGCGAAAAATTAATAGCAACGAACGCTTTGCGCGTACAATGGCTAAAAGCGTCAGTACTCAAGCTTTAGCAGCAGAGACTATTTTATATGTTCTGCGTAAAAGTCTGCATGAGGATGCTGAGATTCGCGATGAATTAACTACAGCAATCAAAGAATACGACAAGCGTAAAATCCGGCGCTGGTTTTCCGGCTTTTTTGGTGTTGTATTATGGATCACTTCTGTAGCGCTAGCGGCTGGCGTAGGAGCATTCATTTATTGGGCATTCTCTGGTAAATGATGAATTATACTATCAAAGATTTAGACAGAGGATTTTAGATGAGTAATATATTGAAGACGGAGACTAGAGAATATAAGTTGTTCAGTTGCTTGCCAATTTGGCGAAGCACCCGATCGACTTCCCTTGAGCGACCAGACGCTAAATTGCGCAAAATTATTCCTGACGAAACAAGCGAATTAAAAGAAGACATTGCGACGATTTTAGATAGTCAACCTCAGACTACTGCGCCGATTGGCACGAAAGGTGATCGCTACGCGCGCGAGATAATCCAACAAATTATCGATGATGGTTGTCTGGATAAATATCCTAGTTCAACCTATAGCGACGGTACGCCGGCTCACACTTACAGCGTTAATCATGTCATGACGACGTATGACCTGACGAAAGGCGAATCACCCTTGATTACTTTGCGTCCAATTGCTGTGAAGTATGCGATCGGCGAACTGTTATGGATCTACCAAGACCAAAGCAATAACCTTGACCTCCTGAAGGAGAAATACGGCATTACTTGGTGGGATGAGTGGGATATCGGCGATCGAACCATTGGCTCCGTTTACGGCGAAACTGTTCGGCGTCATAATTTGGTCGGTGAGTTGCTAGATGATATAAAGAATAATCCAGATGGGCGTCGACATATTATTAACATGTGGCAAGTTGAAGATTTTAAGGATAAGCATGGCTTAAAACCTTGCGCTTATCAGACAGCTTGGAATGTGCGTCACGGTAAGGATGGCGTCGATTATCTCGATATGTGCCTCTATCAGCGGTCGAGTGATTTTATGGCTGCTGGTTGCATTAACCAAGTACAATATTTAGTATTTTTGTATCTTGTTGCACGACATTGCGGTTATCAGCCAGGACGTTTTTCGTGGTTTGTACAGAATATTCAAATTTATGATCGACACCTCGACTTAGCGAAAGAATTAATTGCCCGTGATTCGGTCTCTTGTCAACCAGAAATTTGGCTTAATCCCGATAAAACTGATTTCTTCGATTTTACGGTAGATGATATTAAAATTAAGGGCTATCCGCGCGCGGTCATTCAGGAGCGTAATCCGCAAATGAACTTTGATCTAGGACATGAAAACGTAGATACACAGGGTTTCGATCTCAACCAATTTAAACAAAAACAATCTTTGTAAGTCTCTTAGTACTTATGGTGGGCATTTGAGGATATCCAAGGTATAATGTTTTTATGAAACATTGCGCAAAATGTCGGATTGAAAAGCATTTAGGTTGTTTTCGGATCAAACGTGCTGGATTAGTCGGGGCAATATTAATGGGCGCCCATGTCTTGTTTCACATTGCCGAATGTCTGATTGTACCTTCAATCGTTTTTACCGTGAGTAGGCAGGTTGGCGACCAGCCCGTGGTAGCGATCAGTCAAGAGGAAAGTACGGCGCAAAGTGAGACGAAAAAAATTTTTAAAAAAGAAACCTGTAGTGAATGGGCAGATTTACATTCTAGACATCAGGGACTACTAAAGGCCGACCAGCTAAAAATTTGTCTACCACCGAAATTACCTTAAACCTTCCAATTCTGGACTGGTCCATACAAGAAATAAAGTGGACAAAATGTCCACTTTATTTCTTGGCTGGGTCGGCAGGATTCGAACCTGCGAATGCTGGGACCAAAACCCAGTGCCTTACCACTTGGCGACGACCCAAAGTCGACATAACCGTCGTCTGTGGTCATTATACAGGCTTTTCTACTTTCTGACAAGATTAAAAGTGCCTGATTGTGGGGGCTTTAGAAGTTTTTTCAGATTTGACAGATTTTTTGTGATTAGGATTTCGGGGCTTAGTTGTGTTTTTATGAGCCTGATTGTCCGAGGCGTCTTTCGCTGGCTTTTTATCAGATTGCGAAATGCTTTCTTTTGTAGGCAAGTGAAATTCGGACTCTGGATTTTTAAGTGGATCGTCAGCATTATCTTTTACTACAGAATTGCGGTTATTTTTGTTGGTATGCGACTTGGGCGATTGTTTAGTAGGCTCAGTGGGGATTTGGAATTTTGTCTTATCTTTTTTGGCGTGAGACGTGTCACTGTCTTGGCTCATTTTAGGGGTTGTAATATGTTTCTCGGAAGTGTTTTTGCTTGTATTTTTGGTTTGCGAATTTTTTGTGTCTTTTGTGTCTTTTGTGGTTTTGTTAGCGTGATTTGCGTCTCGCGTAGACTCCTGCGAGGCTTTGGCTAAACGGGATTTTTGGTTTTTAGCAGAATTTTGTGCTTTTTGGCTGACTTTTTTATCTTTATGATTATCCGACTCTTGATTAACAATTGGTTGCAATTTGCCAACGTTGGCGAGTTTCTGTTTTTTACGTGACTTCGTAGGAGTTTCGGGCTTAGCTTGAGACTGACTAGTTGGACTGGCTTTTTGGCTTCTCTGAGCTTTCTTGGCGTGGGGTTTAGAATCGATATCAGGGTGTTGAGAATTGTCGGTGGCGAAAGGCTTGGTTCTTTGCGCAGAACGGGTTTTTGATGTTGGTTGATTCGGCAAAATCCGTACTACATCGTTCAAAGTGCGTCCTGCTGAGCCCGCCTTATTGGCTTTGGCCTTAGCCTTGGTTTTAGTTTCTGAAGCAAAAACAACGCTGGGCTTGGGAGCTTCGATATACTCGACGGTTTTAATTTTTGGTAAGACAATGTATCGCGATAGCTTGCCACTCATTGCGAAGTCTAGAAAGAATAAAACATAACCTCCAGCTAAAATACAAGACATAAAAATTAACGATACGTAAAGTAGATTTAGCGCACCAAAGGTTTCGTAATCTAGGAACTTGTACGGATATAAAAGATGTTCAGAACTGGTCATAAAGTAGGCGGAAATAATGATAAAAGAGCCATAAATTGCCCCTAGCATCAAAAAGTAAAATGGGTCAGCAAGGCGCATTGTGCCTTTTTGACAAAAAACCAGCCAAAAAATACAGCTGAGACTGGGGACTAGATAACAAATAATAGCTTCTCCAAAACCATTAGCAACTGTAGGGAGGTCAAGATTGACAAAGCAGTTGACTATATGAGTGAAAAGCACGATGAGGTTGTTTGCAATGATGATCAAGCCGAGGCGCGGAGCGATAAACCTTGGATGGGTATCGTTAGGAGAGCGAAATAGTAACCAAAAAGTATTGACTAAAAAATATAAACTAGTACTTAGGATGACCCAGAAACTAAACAATCGGTAGCTGGTCTCATGCCAAGTCGAAAATTGCGCAGCGACGCCAAAAAATGCAACAACTGCTAATCCTGCCGATATGCCTGTTGCAAGTATTTTCTTTGAAAACCGCATATCCTTATTTTACGTCGTCTTGCGTGTTTATGCAATCCGCTTCTGGGTCAGAGGGTGCTTCGTGAAAGAGGTAGCGCTCGGGAATTTCTGGTTGTGGTGGAGAATTCTCAGCCTCATGTAGCTTTGCTTGTAGATCCGAGATTTGTTGGTCATATTCTTGGATAGTTAATTCATTGTCTAAATCCATTTTTTCAACTGGCATTGGCGTCTTGGATAATAGTTGCAGGGCTTGCTCAAGGTGAGTAGCAAGCTGATAGCTTTTATGACATTTTTTGCTTGCCCAATCAACACAGTTTGGCAAGACAACGATTGCTGTCTCGGTATGATCGTTAAATTTAATGCGTACGCTGAGGTTTCCGCAAGTTATAACAGGAATTTTCCTAATAATTGGACATTCGCATGGAACAATATTTTCCGTAGATTGATCGGGTAAAATTTCCTCGATTTGAGCATTTTTTTGGATACGTTTCGAAAGTTGATCGTCAAGCAAGCTCTTGCTACGCTGAAAAAATTGGTTCAGATGCTCCTTGGTTGCCGTCCAGTCAATCCGCAAAGTATATCTTTCGCCCAAATCATATGTCAAATATACGCGTTGAATTTCCGCAAAATTACAGATTATGGTCTTGTTAAGACGAATTTGACCGTCTTTTAAACTATATATTAGATCAGGACTTCCGGCTGAGCGCCAGCGCGTTTGACGTAAGCGCTCGAGCTCCTGGCTACGTTCGCGTTGGAGCTGAGTGAGCGATTTGGTCAAGCGGGCAATTTTTTCATCGTGGGTCTGTTTGACATGTTTGCAAGAATGCTCAATAATTTGCTGGTGAAAAAGTGGATCGTAGCGAAACCGAATGCGGTCTCGCTCGGCCTCCGAAAAAACTTGACCAGTCTTACGCTCAGTTCGTCGAATAGCTTTCTGGACCAAGCTGGCGAGAATAAAATTGTCCTGTTTGGCACTGCTCATGAATAAAATTCGACTGGAGCTCAAGATAATAATAATCATTGCCAGAAGAATAAACCACATGCCATAAACGCCTTCACCGCCCAGAATAATCATTAAACCGAGCGTAAAAATAATCGCAGCGAAAACCACAAAAATTTCGCGACCTTCCAACAAAATGTGTCGCCTTTGACTTTGCGTCAAACGGTTAAGTTCACCCGGATCAAATTCGAACATACTTAAGGCGATTATAGCATATTTATAGGATTTTTGGCGGGGTTTCGAGGATTAAATCTGGGCGCGGTAGTTAGAAATGGCAGCTTTGAGCGCATCATGCCCAAGCACAGAACAGTGAAATTTATGTGATGGCAGACCACCCAAAAAATCGGCAATTTCTGGTGGTCCAATTGTTAAGGCCTCATCGAGAGTTTTGCCTTTGATTAATTCAGACAAAGCTGAGGTTGAAGCAATCGCGCTCGCGCAACCATAGGTTTTCCATTTTGCATCAATAATCTTATCATGCTTGATCTGGAGAAACATTTTCATCTGATCGCCACAAATGGGATTACCGACAACACCGACTGCGTCATGCGGATATTGCGTCTCATCACCCATTAAAAAGTTGCGCGGACTGAGAAAATGTTCTTTAACAATCTCGCTATAAACCCAATCGCTAGTCATGCGAGGCCTCCTTTCGAATTCTTGGCTTGACAGTGCTGATCGATCGCAGACGCTGAACAATATTTGGCAAAACTGCCATGACAGCATCAATGTCGGCTTGGGTAGTGTCAAGCCCAAGAGAAAAGCGAATACTACTATGAGCGATCTCAGCGTCGCCAGTAGTCGCCATGAGAACATGGCTGGGCTGAATATCACCGGATGCGCAGGCGGAACCGGTCGAGACCATAATGCCTGTAGCGTCAAGATATAGCTGAATCGACTCACCCTCGGCAGCCGAAAAACTAACGTTTAAAATGTTTGGCAAGCAATGTTTAAGCGGGCTATTTAGACTGCTATACGGGATTTCTGCCAAAATGCGCTCCGCTAGCTGATCGCGCAGAGGGGCAAGCTTAGCGTACTGACGACAACTCCAATGATCCCATGCCCACTTAGCTGCGGCGCCAAATCCTGCAATCGCCAAGACATTGGAGGTGCCGGCGCGGCGCCGCGCTTCTTGGTGTCCACCGATAATTAGGGGGCGATAAGCGGCGCCGCGCCGCACGTAGAGGGAGCCGACACCAATCGGACCGCCGATCTTGTGCGCCGAAAGCGTCAGATAGTCGACTCCGAGCTCCTGGACATCAAGCTTGATTTTACCAAAGGCTTGCGTCGCATCGGAGTGTAAGGCGGCGGACGCTGGTTTCTGCTCCGCAAGCTGCTTTATATCTTGCAAAGTTCCTAATTCATTACTGGCCAACATGACTGAAAGCAAATCCGTCGACGACGGTATAGTCTGAGATTTGATTCGACCCCAACGATCAACCGGCAAAATCGTCAATTCCCGAGCCCGAACGCGCGCAGATTCAAGTAGGGAGGGGTGCTCAATGGCGCTGGTCGTAATATGTCGACCAGCAAAAATTTCCGTGACAGTATTATTCGCTTCACTGCCTCCTGAGACAAAAATAATCTCACTCGGGTCAGCATTGATTAAGCGTGCGACCTTAGCGCGAGCATCTTCGATAATCTCGTGCGCGTAGTGCCCTGCTCGATGAAGCGCAGAGGCATTGCCAAGCGTCCCGTTCAACTGCAAGGTTAAGACCTCTTGCATTGCCTCGTAGACATCGGGTAGGAGAGGGGTCGTGGCGGCGTGGTCGAGATAAACTATTTGGCTCATTTTTGTAAATCCCGATTAAGTTTACTAATCTCGAGCGCCTCAGATAGTTCGGCCAGGGCGAGCTTTTCGGTCTGTTCGTCAAACACCAAATATTCGGGGCTCATCTTGCAACCTTTCGATCATAGCGCACAATCTGAAAACTAATACCGTCCTCCGCTGATTTTTTCAGTACAGTCCGCTCGAAATCATCGGGCGTAAACTTAGGGAAGAAAACATCAGCAGTCCGACAAGCTTCCACCTCAGTCAAATACAAGGTATCCGCGAGCGGGAGATAATATTCATAGAGCTTTTGTCCACCAATGACGAATTTCTCGGTCGGCTGAGTTTGAAGATAGCGGTTTAACTCCTCGAAACTAGCGAAGCATTGCACTCCGGGCACAGAGAGCGCACGATGCGTCAGGACGAGATTTTCTCGGCGTGGCAGAGCTTTGCCAATTGAGGCGAAAGTTCGTCGCCCCATGATAATTGGGTGATCTAGGGTAGTTTGGCGAAAAAACCGTTGATCTTCGGGGAAACGCCACAACAAATCGCCGTTTCGACCTAGCCCAAGATCTGAGCTGACACAGGCGATTAAACTGAGATTTTTCATATTACCTCCTAATATTCTTATATTAGCCTACTTCCAGTCATCCGCCAAGCATAGGCGTAATGCCGGTGTAGGGCGCGTTTTATACCATAAATTCATTTTTAGGCAAGAAAAGCTTGACTTTTTTGGCGATGTGTGCTACAATGAGGGTATAACCTCGAGGTAGGTGCTATCTGTAGTGGGGAGATAAAGCAATCTGAACCGCGGTTGGTACCTATGCTCGAAAAATTCTAGAAAGGTGGGGTAACAATGACAATGGAAAAAATTGGAATTATAGGATTCACGAGCGAGGAGGAACGGGATTACTATCGACGAATGTTAACAGCATTGGGTGTACAAGAACAGATCTTGTTTGGCGAAGTTTTAACGCGAATATCTTTGCGGGAGCACGCAAAGATTATGCGCTTTTCAGAACATTCAAGCTTAAGAAGTATGGTTTGTGAAGCTGAACCGCATCGGGACTGGCTGAAGAAAGAGGCAGAAAGGATGCTCGCGCAGGGAGCGACGAAGCTGACCTTTGGCTCAAGTATCTTTGATGGCATGTCAAATGTAGCGGAGGTGCCGAGGTTTTTGATTTCGACTGCTGTGAGCAGATATTTGTCGCTTCTAGCGAATGAGCGATCAATTCCGGTGGGAATAATTGGCTCACTGACGGCTATGTGGCGAGATGGAGCATTACACAAGACTCTGGAGGGCGAAGTTGACCAGCTCGAATTAATCAATTTGGCCGGCCAACCACCCATGGAGCATCTGGGGCAACAGATTGAATGGCATTCGTCCAAGTTCTTTGATTACAACTGGGCAACGCCAGAATTCCATAATTTGATAAAATGTGCGATCGAATCATACATGACGTATGCTTGGCGTCGTGAGGATAAGCTCTATATTGTCTGCGATGGTGTTTCTATGACTCAAGCTCTCCAGGATCGGCGCATGCATTTGTGTCAGTTCGCCGAGGAACGTGGAGCGCGATTGATCGATGCGACAGCGTTGCACCTACAGTCAATTTTGTTAATGCTGGAATTATATTAGTAGCTGACCGTTCTTTCCCATTTCCTACTCCTTCGGCTGAGGTCGAGGGAGTTTTGGTTAGAAAAGAACGGTCGCTAGTTATTCGATTTTGAGGATTTTGCCGGTGCCAGGTTCGAGATGTAACAGGCGCTGATTGCGAGAACCGCGGAATTTGACACTGAGGTCGCGTTGGCTGAGGATGAAGGGGCCGTCGATCAAAGCGTCGAGACTTTTCACGAACTCCCATTTTGCGCCTCCTTCGGCTTCGAGCTGGTCGTAAGTATAGCCGCTAAAGCTCCAGATATTCCAACCCAGCTCACGACGACACCAATCCGCAATTGCTTTGCACTGTTCGGGCTGTTCGAAGGGCTCACCTCCGCAAAAGGTGATACCAGATTGACCTTTGAAGCTGCGAAGTTTAGCTTTCACATCATCAATGTCGACTAGGACGCCAGCGCTGAAGTCCCAAGTCTCGGGATTTTGACAACCAGGGCAACGACGTTTGCAACCCTGAGTCCAGAGCACGGCGCGCAAACCATAGCCATTTACAATATTGTCGTGCTCAAGTGGACCAGAAAGTCTAATCTGCATAATATCTTCTCGTTGCGCTTTGCTTACTTCTTTCCCGTCATGGCTTTGTAGCTCTTTTTGGCTTGTTCACGCTCAGCCTTCTCTTCGACGCTGTAGACGCCATTTTTGTTGCAAGCAACGTCATGTTTGACACGGTCGTGTTCTTCAGCTTTTTTGCCGTCGTTCCAACGTTCCAAACTACCGACTAGGTATCCAGTGATCCTCCTTAATCGTTCGAATGGCACATCACCTTCGCTCTCTTTTCGACCACAGCTCGGGCAGCGATCTCCCTCGATAATACCGGAATAGCCACAGACTGGATCGCGATCAACGGGGTGGTTGACTGAGCCGTAGCCGATGCCTGACTCTTTCATCTTGCGAATAACCGCCTCGAAAGCCTCAATATTGTCGCTCGGATCGCCATCGAGCTCGATGTAAGTAATGTGACCAGCATTACAAAGGGCGTGATAAGGAGCTTCGATTTCAATTTTGTCAAACGCGCCGATCGGGTAATAAACTGGGACATGGAAACTGTTGGTATAGTAATCACGGTCGGTGACACCCTGAATCGTGCCGTATTCGCGACGGTCAATCTTGGTGAAGCGGCCAGCCAAGCCTTCAGCTGGAGTCGCGAGGAGAGTAAAGTTGAGTTTGTATTTCTTACTATACATGTCGCAACGTTCGCGCATATGAGTGATGATATCGAGGCCAAGCTCGCGCGATTCTTCGTCTTCACCGTGGTGCTTGCCGGTCATCGCGACTAACGATTCAGCGAGACCGATGAAGCCGATACTGAGAGTACCGTGCTTAATAACATCACGCAGATCGTCGTGCCAGCCAAGCTTTTCGCTTCCAAACCAGTTGCCTTCGCCCATGAGGAAAGGAAAGTTGCGGACGTGTTGGTTGGCTTGGAATTCGTAGCGTTCGAGTAACTCTCCCGCCACCAAATCCATTTTCTCGTCAAGCTCTTTGTAATAGCCTGACCAGTCGGCTTCTTTACGTTCGCCTAGACAAATACCGTGTTTGATGCCAAGGCGGACGAGGTTAATGGTGGTAAAGCTGAGATTGCCACGACCAGTCGTAATATTATTGCTCTCGGGGAAAATACTACCGTAGACGCGCGTACGACAGCCCATGGTGGCAATTTCAGTGCGATAGTCACCCGGTTTGTAGCCTTGGAGATTGAAGGGTGCGTCGATGAAAACGAAATTCGGGAAGAGACGTTTAGCGGAAACTTCCATACTACGCTTAAAGAGGTCGTAGTTGGGATCTTCAGGGTTATAATTTACGCCTTCTTTGACCTTGAAAATCGAGATGGGGAAAATTGGCGTTTCGCCGTGACCCAGTCCAGCAGCCGTAGCTTCGAGCAAAGCCTTGCTCACCAAACGACCACTTGGCGTCGTATCAGTACCGAAATTGATGCTGGTGAAGGGGACTTGCGCACCAGCGCGAGAATGCATGGTGTTCAAGTTGTGCACAAAGCCTTCCATGGCCTGGAACGTCTGACGATCGACATCTTCATTTGCCGTCTCGACAACAGCTTCAGGGACTTTGAGTTTTTTCAGAGTTTTCTCATCGCCATAGTGGACTTCATCTGGCAACTTGATTTTCAAATCTTTGCCGGTGAATTTTTCGTAGCGCTCAATTCCCCGCTTCAGAGCCTTGCGGAAGCTTTTATCGACTCCGGGCGCCATAGCATAGTCGAAGTTAGGGATTGATTGTCCGCCATGTTGTTCATTTTGGTTGGCCTGAAGGATAATCGCGGCCAGAGCGCCGTAGCTACCGATCGAATTCGGGGTGCGCAGATGGCCATGACCAGTATTAAAACCACCGTCTTTGAAAAGTTGTAGGGGATCGGTTTGGCAGCAGGTTAAAGTTCCCGTGGCGTAAAAATCCAGATCATGGATGTGAATTTCTCCGCTATCATGCGCCGCTGCATACTCTGGCTTCATCAGGAGCGATTTGGCGAAGATTTTCGAGCCCTCAGCGCCAAATTGGAGCATTTTGCCCATCGCGGAATTGCCGTCGACGTTAGCATTGCTACGCTTGACATCAGAGTCCTCAGACGCATCCGCAATCGCAATCGTCTTATAAATATTCATCAAATTGCTTTTGGCTTCGCGTACACGGTTGCGCTCTTGGCGATAGGTAATATATTCCTTTGCGGTGCGCTTAAAGGCCGATTCCATGAGGACTTGCTCGACGATATCTTGGATCTGCTCAACGCTCGGCGTGCGCTGTTTGATCTCGGCTTCCATGCGCTTCACAGCTTTATCAGAAAGTTGTTTGGCGCGATCATGCTTAAATTCTTCGGTCACGAGACCAGCTTTGGCAATCGCTTCAGTGATTTTTTCGGGGTCAAAACTAACAATTTCGCCATCTCGTTTAACAATTTTTTTGAACATAAAAAATATACCTCCTCATTTGTAATTTCTATGTTATAAATAAATATTATTTGTTTTTTGATATCGGACACTATATGTGGTGTCTTGTTACTATTTTATGGCACTAGATGTGGGGTGTCAAGGATTCTTTTTGTGTTTATGGCAGATTTTTAAACGCTACCCCAATAGAATTTTTGACTTATAGATAAGCATTTTGTTGTAAAATTTACATGTTCGGGTTTGACGAGCTGGTCTATAGATTGACCTCTGTTCTCTACTGATTGTTGTAAAATTTACAACAGTTTATCGGGTTGAAAATGGTTTGATTTATAGGGTTCTAGGTTTGGTCGAATGCAAAATGCCCCAGCCAAGCTGGAGCATTCAGGCTACTCAGAGGTAAACAGCGTCGGCCAGAGACGTTTAGCGCGCTGAACATAGCTAGCAATAAAGATCATCGTTATAATCCCGACTGGAAAGACGGCCACAGGCGCAACGCGCAGTATCGCCATAAAAAGACCAAGTTGCATACCACTACCTCGAAAACAGGTACAGAAAGCGCTGAGCTCTTTTGACCATCCGAATCGTTTTGTGATCAGAATCATGCTGATCATTGCAATTGCAAAGACGAGCGGAAAAACTAAAAATGACTTTAAGACTGCTCTTTGCGTAAAATGCACCATAGTATTACCATAAGCGATAAACGCTAGTATCGCGTCAAGAAACATCTCTATCGTCTCGATCGAGATCAATTCCCACTGTTCCTCTGTGAAACTATTGTACCATTTTCTCATTACAATTCCCCCTTTTTAAGATGATGTTGGCTTTAGCTGAGCTAAGGAAACAGGTAAGTAAGCCGTCAGCAAAACCATTGATGCAAGCTCTTGATAATCTGCGTAAGGTTTTATTAGCCCAAGCTAATCAAAAGCTTGGGCTATAACTATGAGATAGTTATAGCCTTATATCTCTATTGTAGCACAGATTGGTGAAGATGTCAATGCTTTTCTCAGGTGGGAGTGGGTTTAGCAGTCAGGAGTCGAGATGAAATGAAGGTTGGTTCGCTGAGCGACGAATCTGGTTAGCGCTGTTTCGTGGTGAGTTTTTTGTAGATTTCGGTGATGAGCATGGGAAGGGCGAAGGCAAGCACAACGACGCCGAGAAGCCAGCCAAGGGGTACGGAAACCACGCCAATGGCGCGCGCTAGCGGACCAAAGACTACGGCGACCTGGAGCAGAATAGCGCCAGCCATCGCCCAGTAGAAGCTACGGTGCGGAACTTTCAGGCGCTGAAAAGCGGATTCATGCAGGCCACGCGCGGAAAAAGCGTTGCTCCATTGCATGACCACGAGAGCAACGAAGGCGAGAGTGTTGGCCTCGGGATGGCTTAATAGCGAAGCATAAGCGATATAGTAGGTAGCAAGCGTCAAAATCGCCATGACGATCGCGGTTAGCGCCATGCGCCGGATCATTTTGCCGGATAAAATTGGGGCGTCCTTCCCCTCCGGTTTTTCGCGCAGGATGCGTGCTTCGGGCGGCTCGAGACCTAAAGGCACGACTAAGAGCGAATCAGTTACAAGGTTGATCCAGAGAATTTGGATCGGCGTTAGAAGCTGACCCCCCGTGAAGATGAGCGCGCCGAGCATGGTCAGAGCTTCGCCAGCATTAGTGGCGAGTAAATACGTCAACATGCGCCGAATATTAGCCAGGACTGTGCGACTTTCCATAATGGCTTCGGCAATGTTTTTGAAGTTGTTATCCAAGAGGACGATATCGCCAGCATCTTGGACGATCGAGGGGCTATCGCCCATGGCAATCCCAACGTGTGCGCTGGCGAGAGCGGGGACATCGTTGACACCGTCGCCGGTCATGGCGCAGATTTCCTGCTTTTTGATCGCTTCGAGAATGCGATATTTGTCCTCCGGAGTTACTCGTGCAAAAACCGTCGTCTCGCCTACGATGCGCACGAGGTCGTCATCGCTAATATTGCCGAGTCGAGAACAGTCGAAAACCTGAGCAAAATCTTCTGCCAGGCCGAGTTCGCGACCAATCGCATAAGCCGTGCCGGCGTGATCGCCAGTCACCATTTTGATCTTGACGCCAGCGCGGTTTACTCGCCGGATCGCTGCAGTCGCCTCCGGACGCACTGCATCCGCTACGGCGAACAATCCTTCGAATTTAAACTTGTCGCGCTCGGTCAAACGATTAAGCTCATTGATATTATGCTCCAGCTCAGCACTAGCTAGAGCGAGGACTTTGTATCCCTGATTAGCTAACTCAACTAGCTCTTTTTCAGCCTTTTCGCGTTCTTTGGCAGTCATATCAGCCCGGGCAAAAATTGTTTCTGGCGCGCCTTTGACTTTCAGGAGTAGTTTGCCCGATTTGCCTTCATAGAGATTACCGGAAAGTTTGATACTCTGATCAAAAGTATAGACTTTTACTGGGTCAAGTTGAGAAAAATCTTGTCCTTTACCTTGCAAATAGTTGATCAGACAAAGGTCTAGCGGATCACTCGGTTGAGTCGCTTCGGCGTTTGTAATGGTCTCAAACAGCGTCGCCCTGGTCAAAGTATCGAGGAAACTTTTGGTCGCTGGGTTGGGCCAAATGGCCTGCAATTCGAGCTGGTTCTTGGTCAAAGTGCCGGTCTTATCGCTCGCGATTGTCGTCACGATACCAATCGATTCGATTGCCTTGAGCTCTTTGATCAAAGCTTGTTTTTTCGCCATACGTTTTGCACACAGGGCTAAAACAATAGAGATCGCGATCGGTAGACCTTCCGGAACCGCGGAAACAATCATTGCGAGCGTAAATTTCAGGGCGTCAACCAGGGCAATACCGTCGAATAGCTGAATAATCAGCGCCAACAAAGCTAACACGATAACCACTACCGCGATCTGGATGACGAGACGGTCAATTTTTTGCGAGATTGGACTGCTACGCTCGGCGGAGGTGGCTAAAGTTGCAATTCGGCCGTATTCGGTCTGGTTGCCGACCGCGGTGACAACGAATTTTCCGGAACCGGTAAAAACATAGGATCCGGAGAACACCATATTGCGTTGCTCGTAGACTTTTTTCTGTCCGGAAACTGCCCTGGCGTCTTTTGCGATCGCTTCGGACTCGCCCGTGAGGATTGACTCGTCTGCCAATAATCCTGATTCGTTCAAAATACGTCCGTCAGCCGGAATCCGATCACCTTCGCGCAAGATGACAATGTCGCCCACCACCAGCTCAGCCGAATCAATCGATTGGTCAACTCCGTCGCGCAAAACCGTAACTTGTTGCTCCATGGTGTTTTTCAAGGAGCGCAGAATCCGCTCAGTCGAAAACCGTTGCACATAATAGACCACTGCATCAGCAACAATAATCACAACAATTGCGATCGCCTCCAACCAATCGCCTTGTACCATAGACAGGATAAAAGCTACGACCAAGATAAGCATGAAAATATCCATGAATGGTTCAAGCAGTTTGCGCCAAAGTGGGGTTTCGGCGATTTTGACGATATTCCGTCCGTGGGTCTTCCGTCGGCGTTCAATGTCAGAGCTTTTCAGTCCGGAAGTCGGATCGACTGCTAATTCTGCTAAAACATCTTTCGCTGTATGGTTATAATAATCCGTCATGGTCAAATTATTTTAAAGCTAGTTAAGGATGGCGATCATGATATTTAAGTAGCCGGCAAATGTTACCCAAAGTAGATATGGTAAAAGTAAGTACATGGCAGCACGGTTGTGTCTGCCACTCCAAATCACGAGGTACAAAATCATAGCCCAAAGCGCAATCAGCCAAAGGAAGGCGAATAAGCGCCAACCAAGGTTAAAGAATAGAATTGACCACAAGAAATTAAAGAATAATTGTATTCCGTAAACAACGAAAAAACGAGTCTTTTCGCTCGTGGTAAATTGTTTGCTCGTCGGACGTAGCCAAACCAAAAAGCAAGCGATTCCCATCAGAATATATAGCAGAGTCCAGGCGACCGGAAAAAGCCAAGCTGGGGGCGAAAGCGGTGGTTGCCGGAATAATCCGAAAGCTTGCATGGAATCACCAGCAATCAGCGCAGCTAGAGCGCCGACCGCCAGCGGAATTGCGATCGAAACTGCCAATCGCCAGATCCAACCCCACGTCGTTAGCTTTACCTTTTTTGTTCTTTTTGATGTAGCCATTTTTTCACTCCTTCTAGCATAAGTATAACAAAGCATACCTGATAATACTAGCGAAGTTTATCGTATTTTGGGCCGGAAATTGGTTTTCAAAGGTTGTCTTCCGTAAATCTGGTACGCAAAATTGGACAATGGGAAAGTTCGAGTAGCTGGTCGGCTAGCGTGCGAATCTCTGCTTCTCTGATCAAATCTTCTCTCCAAGCTATAGGAATTGCCTGATAACCATAATAAGCTCCGGCTAATTGTCCGTAAATTGCACCATTTGTGTCAGTGTCGCCACCAAGTTTAATGACCGCACGCAAACCTGCTTCGAAACTATCAAAGTTTACAAAGCCCCAAACCGCAATCGTCAAAGCATCAACAATATAACCACCCAAATCTTCGAGCCAACACCGACACTGCTTTTTGCTCCTCATTAATACTTCCGAGAGAATAGCGTCATAAGTGTCGCTTGTGCTATATTTTTCGACCTCGGTTATGGCTACTTTATCCTTCAAAACGGTAGCTTGGCGCAACAGAGCAGCGAAGATTTCTGCGCCGGCCTCCGCTTCCCAGGAATAATGAGTTTCGCGCGCCGAAATTTGCGCTAATTTCATCGTTGCTTCGATCGGTAAATTTAATGTTGCGATAATCACTGGAGCCAGACGCATGATCGCGCCGTTGCCCGCATTTTCTGAGCGCTGGTCGTACGCGTCTATGATCGGATCATGTTGAAAGCGTTCGAGCGCCGAACGTGCCTGCGTACCCACATCACTAGCAGGTTGATCGTCAAAGCTGCAGTAGCCGTCTTCTACCCACTGTTGATATTTTTGCATAACATCGTACGAATCATAACCATGACATGCGAGGAGACTTTTGCCGAGACAAAGTGCCATTGATGTGTCGTCTGTCCAAGCGCCTTTGGGCCACATTCCGTCATACATCGCGATTTTGTCGTCAGTAATATCTGCGTGAGTCGCAACCGTGAATTCTAAATTTGCGCCCAGCGCATCGCCAACCGCCAATCCGACCAGCATACCTCGCGCTTTGTCTTTGAGTTTGTTTGGTTCTTCATCAGGTAAATGTTTGGCAGTTCGCATTCTAATCTCCTTTAGCTTACTCAAAGGTTGCAAAACCTCGTTCCGCTTAGCTTTATAGCGATTTTAACAGAAATTGGTTGTTTGCGCGATTGTCCGAAAACGTTTTTTACCCAAAACGTTTATGCAATAAGTTACAAGCTTCGAGTTATGGGCAGATATTCCTGGACGAGAAAAGCTTTATACTTGCCTTAAGCCTATTATCCTATGTGCGGAGCGGGTATATTAATCTACTCTATGGTACTTTGAGATTTGCTGGCGTTAATGGCTATAACTGGTCATCACGGTCTCTTCCAAAAGAAAAGGATGGGAATGCTCACGTGCTTGCTATCTATGATCCATATGTTAACCCGTCCGATTCATATTATCATTATATTGCTTTCCCCGTACTATCCTATGTGCGGAGCGGGTGGATAACCTTAGGAACTGGAACCTTCTGGCGGAGTGGTGGTTCAACTTTTGATTGGGTTTCGAAAGCGGGACCGCAAAATATCTATGCTTTTTATCTTCGTATTGACCAACAAGATATACGCCTGGACTACTATGATGAGCGACATAATGCTTTCCCTGTCCTTTTTTAGGGTTTTATAGATGATGTCTCGCGGCAATCTCTAGGGCGCTAATCACCGAACCATAAAATGCTGACAAAATATAGTCCGCGATTTGCGCTTCAGAAAGTTGTAGGTCATTTTCCAAGTAGCCGATAATATGGATCGCCATAAGTTCGGTATGCCAATAAATCACATATTGTTTAAAATCGTAGGAAACTGTTAGGTTTTTTCGTTCAATAATATCGTCCACAACGTTAATAATCAGATCTTGAAAATTGTTTCTGAGGAACTTGCGCAATTCAGTTTTACCCAGTGAGCGATAAGCACAAGCACAGAAAGCTTTGTTACGGTCAATATAATCCATGATGAAATAAATTGTCTGTTTTAGGTCACCGTTAGAATTATTCTGCTTGACAATCCGCACAGTATCCTTCTCAAAAGTGTATTTCAACAAGTCAAAGATATTATTAAAGTGATAATAAAAACTGTTCCGATTAAGTCCAGCATCCTTGACTAGCGCATTAATGGAAATTTTATGAAATTCCTGCGTCCCCATCAGTTTCTTCAGGGAGTCGGAAAGTCGCTTTTTGGTAGCCGACGATTGTGCTTCGTGAGTAGTCATAATGATCTATTATATATGATATTGCGAAATTTGTTAGACAAATGTTTAAAAATGTCCATTGTAGAATAATTTGTAAATACTATAATGAAAAATGTGCTTTAAAAATTATTCAAGCTATAAGATAAGTTAAAGGAAAGTTCGAATGCAAAAATCTAAAAGTACAAAGAATAAGCAAAGTTTTTTGGTAAAATTGGGCGATTTTATCACTGAACACCGATTTTTCTTTTTGATTTTGTTTTTAGGAATGTCGGTATTTTGTTGTTTTAATGTTGCCAACGTCGAGATTAACGACAGTATTATTAGCTACTTGCCGGACGAAACGGAAACCAAACAAGGCATGAATATTATGGAGGAAGAGTTTGGCGACCTTACTACTATAAAGCTGATGATCAAAGATATTTCGCTGGAGGAAGCTAAACAACTAGCCACCGAATTGTCAAGTCTACAAAATGTCAAAAGTGTGGTGTTCGATGAAACTGAAAGCGCTTACAAAGACAACCATGCGCTATATACTTTAGAGCTCGAAGATGTTTCAGAAGATGAAATTGACCAGGCGAAGAACGACATTGAAGCATTGGCGAATGACGCAGAATATAGTATTTATTCAGAGGCCTTTGAAGACACAATGGATGGCATTGATCTCGCCTTGGCGTTGTCGGTGGGTGTTATTGTGATCATTCTGTTGATTACTTCGAAAACCTACTTCGAACCGGTGATTGCATTTGTAATTTTCGCGATTTCAATCATCTTAAACATGGGTAGTAATTTTATATTCGGAGAAATTTCCTATATTACGCAATCTATTGCCGTGATCCTGCAACTGGCGCTTTCGATTGATTATGTGATTATTTTCATGAACCAGTTTATGAAGGAAATTGGCGACACTGATGACAAATTATTAGCGATCAAAAAGACTGTCACGAAGACGACGCCAGAGATTTTTGCCAGTAGTTTGACGACGGTGGCGGGGTTGTTAGCATTGATCTTCATGCAACTCAAAATCGGCGAAGACATCGGCTTGGTTTTGTCGAAAGGTATAATTTGTAGCTTGTTGACAGTGATTTTCGTCATGCCGAGCTTGCTGAGCCTTTTCACAAAAGTAATTTTAAAACTGAAAAAGAAGGAAAAAGTCAGAAAGTCCAACGAACTCTGCGAGTTTATTCTCAAGGCGCGAAAAGCCTTGCTCGCAAGCTTCGTAGTCTTGGTCGCGATTGCGATTGCCTTTATTCCAAGCTATCGCTATGTTTACAATCCGACTTCGGCGCAGGCAATTCGAGTGAGCAAAAATACTCAAGCGTTGAATGATATAGAAGCGGAATTTGGCGCGAGTAATGATCTAGTAATCTTGGCCAAAAATGAGCAAAAGGATTACGCTAAGGAATTAGAGCTGGCGAATAAATTACAGGAAAATCCTCAAATTACGGCAGTGACTAGTCTCGGTAGCTATGAGATTATTGATGGCGTCTCGTTAGGCTCGAAGGTGAATTATCTAGAGCTAGCAAAAGTGCTTAAAATTGACGACAAATTAAGCTTAAACCTATTCCAATATTACGCCAAGCAACATAATCAACTAGCTAAGCTCGCTGATCCCAAAAGCTATCGAGTGTCGATTATCGATTTAGTTGACTTTCTGCACGACAACCTACAGAAATTGCCGGTCGATAATGCCCTAAAGACGCAGTTTGATTCGGTTTACGAGACCTTGGATCATTCTAGATCCCTGTTGGAGAGCAATCAATATTCAAGATTTCTCCTAAATCTCGATACGCCGGTCGAATCCGTCGAAACTTACGAGATGATCAGCGATATTCGCGAGGTGTCCGGAGAATATTATGAGGACGTAAAGTTAATTGGCAACAGCGTAAACGCTATGGACCTTGAGCATTCCTTCACTTCTGACAATATAGTTATTACAGCGATAACAATCTTCTTTATTGCAATCATCCTACTCGTCACTTTTAAGTCGATTTGGCTCACGGCACTCTTGATTTTAACGATCGAAGGAAGTATTCTCATTAACTTTGGGATTGTAGCGTTGCTGGGTAAGGAAATCTTCTTCATGGCGTATATCGTGGTGTCTGCAATTCAAATGGGTGCGACAATTGATTATTCGATCGTGATCGCTACGCGCTATAAAGCCTTACGGGAGAAATATGACAAGAAAAAATCAATTATCGGCACTTTAGAGGATAGCATTCCGGCGGTAGTCACAAGCGGTTTAATTCTTTTGGTTGCTGGTTTCCTGATCGGATTTATTTCGCCCTCCTCGGTCATCTCGTCGATTGGATTGTTTCTGGGGATCGGCACGGTGATATCTTTGGTTGCAGCGATCTTTGTCTTACCAGCGATCTTGTATTTGTTTGACAAATTCTTTGTCAAAGTAAGAAGCTAACCATTTTATTTTAATTTGCTCAGCAAAAAATCTTCAAATTTTCTGCCTTCATCCAAAGCTTTTTGGAGGTTATGTTCTAAGGTTGATCTTGCATGTTCCTGGTTAAGTTTACTACTGGTCAGGAGCGGGTTTGGAACGTTAAAAACATGTGCATGAAACTCCCCTCTTGGTTGTTTATTAAGGTGACTTTTGTCGCGGTTTTGAGCACCAATTTCGACGGCTCGCTGGTTTAGCGGACGTTCTGGA
Organism: uncultured Candidatus Saccharibacteria bacterium; assembly: GCA_964439975.1. Lineage (GTDB taxonomy): Bacteria > Patescibacteriota > Saccharimonadia > Saccharimonadales > Saccharimonadaceae > Nanosyncoccus. The sequence goes on along the minus strand of CAYTPD010000007.1, from coordinate 2,839 downwards.
TTGCTGGCGACGAGCCAACATTTTACTTTCGCTAAATCTTCTGGAATATAGATCTCATAGACCAAATCACAGTCAATCGGCTGGCTCCAGTTCGTTCTTTCGCTCTCGCCAAATTTTTCGTATAATCTCTTAGTCGTAAAACGTATGCAAAATCTACTGCACCAATCATCGTGAAACACAAGCTGATATTCGTTAGCGTTCTGCTTAAGAAACTCAACGATCCATTCGCGGACTTGAGCGCGATAACTTCCTACGTAGCTGTAAATTAGGTCAATCGCGGCTTTGTGCTTTTGGTAAATCTCTTTACAGATTCGCCTTAGTTTATCGCTAGTAACCACGCGTTTTTCGAGGATATTAATATATTGTTGCAGAAGTGGTCGCACTACGTCCCTGGCGTAATCTAAATTCTCTTGAATCGCAATTACAATATCGCTATATGTCGACGGAAACCAGGCGTCATCTTCCGCGCTGACACCGTCAGGAGTAAGAAAAATATAAAGTTGTTCGTAATCTGGATAAATATTGCTAACGATCGTGCGATATTTTGCTGTTTGATTACGACCTTCTTTGGCTTTTATTTTGTTTTCGATCACAATAATAAACTTTTCTTTCTCAGAAATGAGACAAATATCTAGATTATTCCATTCACGACGGACTTCAAAACTTTGAAAATCTAAATCTATAATTCGATGAGTGTAGAAAAAGTCCCGATTGCGAATGACTTGCTTAAGATAGGATTTGATGATTTTATCGCCTAAGCCGTGTGGCTCGCGCGCATCGAACAGCCAAGCAAGAAAATTACTATGACGAATTTCCTGCATATCAATCCCAGTGATTTCAAAGAAGTTTAGTTCTTTGGTCCAGTTGTCAAGTTTTCGCAGGCAGTTTTCGTCAAGCTCAAAGTTTTTGATCGCTTCTAAATCCTGCGGGTTAACTTTTAATTCTTTTTCGTCCATATTTTCCTTTCATCCTTTAAGAAATAACCTGAAATCATTGCCAATATATCTTCTATAATCTAAAGAGCCATTTTTCGTAGATTTTTGACAAGGTCATTTTCTTGGAATGTACGAAACTTGATGCTTTCCTGAGCCAGTTCCAGACCGGTATCAACTGGCTTCGTATCTTGTTTATGATTAGCCAGCAGTTTCCGGCATTCTTCTGCCAAGGCTTCTCTCGCCTTGCTCTGCTCAACTGCTCCCGAACACGCCGCCCATAATAATCTCATCGCCGCAACATCATGCGAGCGACAGATTCCGCTAAACCATTCAACCACATATTCCAAAATAAACTCTTGGACTTTTGGCTCTAACGGTTCCGCTAGTAGCATTTCGACCGCTCGGAGGGTCTTAGTAAACCACCATTTCCTTCGCGGATCGTCATCATTCCAAATAATTTCTGTACACTCCGTCTGGCTAAATTGAGATTCAGCCTCAGCCTTTTCGAGATAGACTTTGGCTTCTTCGATCGTTTCAGGACGACAGAAAAACTCATACAGCTCCTCACCTTGATAATATTTCGCAACAAAATCAAATTTCTCGCTAGGTGACATTTTCTCGGTGCGGATATTGCAAACTTGCCCAAAAACCGACTCCAAACTAACTTCTTCTCGACCCAGCTTTTCGTCTTTCGCTATTTCTTCCAACTGCTTCCATAGTTCGGGGTTCAGTTTCTTGCAATCAGGATCGTTTACAACCCAACTTAGTGAATCGTTAAAGATGATGTTTTCGCTAGTCAATAACCTTAAATGGTTATCTTTTACTCTTGGCCAGAACATATCATAAAGTTCCTGATTAAACCAGCCGTCGAGTTCCTTATTGCTATCTGGTAGCAACCGCCAAATAATTGACAGAACATCACCTGCCGTCCAAAACAAGTGTTCGTCGTTCGTAGTCTGCAAAATGTGTTTCAGCGCAGGATAGAGTTTAGAATAGCCAAAATTTGAACTTACTTCTGTACCTAGATAAAAGTCAATTTGTTCGCTCGGCATTTTATCATGCAGAATTCGGCCAATAATTTCCCGATGTGCTGCAGGTGTAAACTCAATGCGACAAGGGTATTCAAAATAACTATCAAAATCCTTTAGACCCTCCACGTCAATCACTGTTGGTTGTGTGGGGTTATAAAAGATTGCAAGTAAATCGTCCACGCTCTTGTCGTCTGAATCCTCAAGTCCATATTTTCCCATATATGCTAAAATTGCGATCCGTCCATTCACGACTTCTAGAGAATCTAAATGATTGACTTGGCGATTAATTAGTCGTAGCCAAATCATGGTGTCTTGCCAAACTCTCGGCTTGTTGTCTAGTGCGTCCTCGGCAGCTTTCAGATAAATTTGATCATCTCCCAGCTCCTCCGGTGGAACTTCCATCATCCTTTCTATATAATCGGCTATGGCTTTGATTTTGGCTCTCTTATCATTCATACTCATACTCATATCTGACCTAATTATTCTATACTTTGGAGTTTTTAGCAACCTTGGTATACATTGTCTCTGGCTTTTAAATTGCGGTAGACTATATGCACTACTCTTTCCCTGCCTTCTTATATAAAAAATGGTAAGCATAAAAATATCTGAGGTACTGGACTTTTGCGGACTTTCTGCGATATTTTTCTATAATTCTTGCGCTATGTTATAATTAGAATGTCTTACTTTTTAGCAACGTTTTGTCAATAACCTGTGTTTTTGGATTCTAGAATTTTTTAAGCGGCATCGCAAAAGTAAACAGTTCTAGTTTCCTAAAATTAGATACAGGTTGCTAAAGGAAGTAAGACACCTTGTGGTGCCTGAAGAGATAAAACGCAATACCTCTGGGTGTCGCTTTATGTACAAGAATTGGAA
>CAYTPD010000006.1:0-42994 GCA_964439975.1 uncultured Candidatus Saccharibacteria bacterium | reverse complement strand
CTTTTGGTTATGAGCCAAACGAGCTACCAGGCTGCTCTATCCCGCGATGTGGTTTTATTATACGTCAAGACGTATTAAATTACAAGACCTTTTTCGATTTTTGCGATCGTGTGGCGGGAGATTGGGCTGATTTGGCGAGCGGAGCATGACGAAAAATGAGATAAAACAGCGGAGGCATGAGGTAGATCTGGAGAGCATTGGGAAGTCCAGAGAAAAAGCCTAGGGTAACTAAATAAGCAACGATGAGCGGAAGAAGTAGAAAACGGACAGGTGGCGTAAAAGGTAGGGCAAATTTGCGACGAGGAAAAAGAATGATCAAAGAGCTGAAAAGTAGAAGGCCGATACCAAACAAACCAGTCTCGAGGAGAAGGCTAAAATATTCGTTTTGGACGATTTCTTTCGCGGACGTTACGCGATCGGGGGCGTAACGATGCATGGCAACGCCTGCCCCGCCAAGACCAACGCCAAATAACATAGCCGAACGCGAACTCGTCCAGGTCTCGAAAGCGACCGCGTTGAGCTCGAGCCGAACGTTGGTTGATTCGGCAACGTAACCGTCAAAATGCGCTGAGTTGTCAGAAAAATCGTCGGACTCTTCGTCAGAGGTCTTGTCGGGCGGAATACTGGAGGGGCCATCGGCGGGAGAGCTGGGAGAATTTGGCTGGGTGGGAGTTTGGAGGGGTTCTGATTCCGGCGATGATTCAGAAGAAGCGAGTGAACGAAGGTCAACTTTGCTCAGCGTGAGCTGATGAATGGACTTCGTGATACCGGAAAGAAAAGTATCAGGCGTCGGAGAAAGTTGCGCAAAAGCCCCCTGCATTAATAGAGACCCAAGAAAAGCGACGGCTGGAATAAAGGCTAGAAGCGTGAAGGCGTAGCGATTTTTGATCGCGAAAAAGAGCATTAGCACCAAAGCAATCAAAAAAGCATAAATCGCGCCACGAGAAAAGGTGAAGAATAAGGTCCACGAAAAAAGTATGGTAGCCATGATCAACAAACGTCGCTGGGATTTCGAGAGGAGAGGAGTGCGAAAGGTCAGAATAAACAGCGCAAGCAAAGTCGGGGCGAGCAATAAATTACCCATGAACTGGGGTTCAATCGCAAAACCCGAGGGATGCGGAAAACCAAAAGCGTTATAAGTGCAACCGATACAGAGCAATGTATTGTCACGCGAGACGCCGGAGATATCGAGAATACTCTGAAACCAACAAAAGACACAGACAAGAAAAGTTGAAAGCAGGACGCTCAAGACGAGATTTTTACGAAAATTCTTAAATTTCGGCTGATTCTCGGCCAGGAGCGGAGCAAGCGAGACAATTGAAAAAACTGCAAAGAAAATAAGCCAAATAATACCCGCAGTCAGCGCACCCCGCAAGGGGTTGGCGGACCAAAAGATCGAGCAAGTAAAATAGAACGGCACAAGAGAAAGCAAGAAGAAACGACGATCGATAAGTCCGGGAAAACGTTTTGTATGTATAAATGAAAACAAAGTGCCAAAAGAAATGATATCAAAGCAAATAAGCCAAATCAGAGCGAGCGAAAACTCGAAGTTCATGGAACGGTCGGAACCGACAGAGAGGACGGGATGGTAAGAGAAAAATAGCGCAATTGGCAAAAGATAAAGCGACCAGAAGAATAAGCAAGCAAAGATTGGCGTAAGACGGGAGGGTTTTAGGACTTGGGAGGAGTTTTTCGTTGTTCGGGGAGTTGGGTTTGGAGTCTTTTTAGGCACTTTTGTCTCCTGTTGAGGTTGATTTTGATGGAGTTGACGACCGGTGCTTTTGTAAGGATCGTTCAACTAGGGTGGCGATGTCGCGCCGGAAATTTTCACAATCAAAACGCGTGGCAGTCTCTTTAATTATAGCCGAATTTAGGTCAAGTTGACGAAATTCGCGGAGCGCACGGGCTAGCGACTCGGGAGTTTGACAAGAGAAAAAGAGACCATTCTTCCCTGGTTCAACAATGTCTCGACTACCACCTTCGTCATACGCGATCACTGGACATCCGGCGGCCAAGGCTTCGACCGCTGCGACTCCGAATGGTTCGCGACTCGGAAAAATATAAGCTATAGCATAATACAGATAGCGTGCAAGCTCTGAAGCGGTGGCCCAGGGGACAAAATGAATGAGAGGAGAGTTTTGAGCGAGCTGTTTGAGACGATTGTGTTCCGGGCCGTCGCCGACTACCCAGAGGGGGAGTTTTTCGGCTAGGCAAGCTTCGATTACAAGATCGACGCGTTTCCAATTCACTTGACGGCAAGAGATAATATAATATTGCGAAAGTTCGGGAGCGGATTCAGGGAGAGGGTTGGGATGAGAATTGGAGATAGACTTAGAGCTAGAGTTCAGGCTGAGTTTGGGGTTGGGGTTGGGGTTAAGTTTGGGGTTGGGGTTTTCCACAGGTACTGTGGAAAACCCCAACACGTCCACTGGTGGGTAGATTATCTCGGCGGTACGGTGGTAAGCGATTTGGATTTGCTCGGCTGCATAAGTCGAAATTGTCACGAACTGGTCTGGGCGACTGGCGGAGACGAGATCTGCTCGACGTAAAGGATTAACTAAGAGCTTGAGAAAGAAACGCGCAATAAAACCAAAAGGACCAAAACCGGTGTTAGCGAGATATTGGCGATACATCTGCCAGTAGTATTGAGTTGGGACATGGCAATAGCAAATATGGTAAGCGGAATGATCTTTGCTCTGTGTCTTAACAGCTTTTGCTTCAGCGCCGGTAACAGAAATAACTAAATCATAGGACGATAAATCAAGGTGAGAAAAGTAGAACTGACGCAAAGGGCCCAAAATTTTGCGCAGGCAAGTGGGAAAAATCTGCAACCAGCCAGTCCGCACATCAGCGTCATTAAACCATTTAATTCCCTTTTTGTCATATTGCGATGTAAAGATTGGTGCTTTGGGATACATCTTATGTAACTCAAGCAGGACTTTCTCTGCTCCGCCCGGAGTAGTCAACCAATCACAAACTAGAGCGACACGGGGGGCGTTTGTTTCAGAGAGATGTTCTTTTGTTTCTGACATACTTATTCAGCTCCTTTGCGCAAAAGGACAGCCACAACAGTTTGGCAAAGAATGCGAAAATCAAGCTTTAGAGACCAATTATGGATATAATAAATATCCAGCGCACGTCGTTCTTCGAAAGAAATGTCCCGGCGACCAGAAACTTGCGCCAGGCCGGTTAATCCAGACTTCACAGAGAGCAGAAGTGAACGATCGCCATAATGATGCAGTTCTCCCGGAACGAGCGCGCGGGGTCCAACCATCGAAATGTCGCCCTTTAGGACATTAAACAATTGCGGAAGTTCGTCTAGCGAAGTACGCCGAAGAAATTTGCCAAATTTTGTAATCCGCGGGTCGTTGGGAATTTGGTCACCACCATTGCGATATTTTTTGATCAATTCGGGCTTATCCATTTTGCGAAAGGCCTGCTCGGGAGACAGTCCAGAATACTCAGGCTTCATCGAACGGAATTTGTAAATTTTGACTTTTTGATCGTAACGCGAGAGGCGAATAGTGGAGTAGATTGCAGGAGCGGTAGGATCGGTGAGCTTCTGAACGATCCAGATAATCAACATCGGAATAATCGCGACAATCAGGGCCAGTAGACTAATAATTACATCACAGACACGCTTAGCAATTTTAGCTCCACCAATCAGAGGTGTGACGCGGACCAAGATGGCGGGAGTATCACCGACCAGCTCTAATTCACCCATTTGAGAAGATAGCATAGCGCTCGAGGGGACGAAATAATAAAGCAGATGACGATTAATAGCCTGACGATAAACATATTCAGTGCGACGCTCATCAGTCTGAAAAATTACATCAGGTCGACTACGGCGGAGCGCTTCTTTTACAGAGGAATATTGTTTTTTGCGCAGATCTTGCGGGATGAAACGAGCGTTAGCAACGACGCCAGCGAGCACAAAGCCAGACTCGGGAAAGGCCGAAATATAATCCGCGAGATATTCGGTATTTTTACTATTACCAACAATAATAGCGCGAAGAGCGACTTTGCGATGTTTGAGAATATGCGAACGAATCATCCGCACTGCGCCACGAAACAGGCAAAGAAAGAGAAAACAAGACAAAACGGCGTATACCGCCATAATACGGACTGGAAAAAGATCGATATGAAAGAAGAAATCGTAGGTAATGATTGACATAGTGCCAATAATTGAGGCTAATAGAAGTCGTCCAAACTCAGGTCCGCGGTTGCGCCGTAAAAAAATCGATTTGCGATAGAGCCCCAAAGCCGCCATAATAATGAGAAAGATTGGCAAAAGTAGCAGGATCGAAAAGACAAATTCTAGCGGTTCGGATTGGAAGTAAAACGGGCGCTGGTCAAGATGCGTTCGGGTCAAATAAGCGACCAAAAAGGAGAGTAAAATCGCACAGGCGTCGCCGAAAATAAGGAAAATGTGAAAAATTAGACTGACTTCTCGTTTCATATTGGATATTATAGCAAGATGTTATGGTTATAACCACCCCTTACTTCCATTATAGCACACTTTTTCAGAAAAGTCAATATTTTTGCTGGTCAAAACAGGTTTTGTATGCTAAGCTGAAAGAAAGAAGCGCTGAGCGGAGGAAATAATGAAGAAAGGCAAGATTTTAGTTACTGGTGGCACAGGTTTTATCGGCTCGCATACAGTGGTGGAGTTGATCGAGGCGGGATATGAGGTAGAGATTCTGGATAACCTCTATAATAGTAAGATCAGCGTTTTGACCAAAATTGCTGCACTGACTGGAGTAAGTCCAAAATTCCATGATATCGATTTGCTCGAAGAGTCGAAAATGGCGAAGGTGTTTGAGAAAGGCAAGTTTGATGCTGTGATACATTTCGCTGGGCTCAAAGCGGTGGGAGAGTCGGTGGAAAAGCCTTTGGAATACTATGAAAATAACGTTAGTGGCACGATTAATCTCTTGAAATGTATGCAGGAATATGGCGTAAAAAGGATTATTTTCTCTTCCTCGGCTACAGTTTATGGCGATCAGGGTACAGAAAGCGCGCATTGCGTCGAAACTATGGAGACGGGTCGCAATTTGACGAATCCGTATGGACGGACAAAATACATGATTGAGGAAATTTTGAAGGACGTGGCAATAAGCGATCCGGAATTTTCGGCAACAATTTTGCGTTATTTCAATCCCGTGGGCGCGCATCCGTCGGGACTTTTGGGAGAGAATCCTAACGGTCGGCCAAATAATCTGATGCCGATTATTATGAAAGTGGCGACGGGTGAGATTCCGGAACTCTCGATCTATGGGAACGATTATGATACACCGGACGGTACTTGTATTCGGGATTATATCCATGTTGTTGACCTTGCGAAGGGACACATTGTTGCGCTGAAGAAAATTGGTCAAGGTGTTCAGGTCTATAATCTTGGCTCTGGCAAGGGTACGTCAGTCATCGAAATGGTCAAAGCCTTTTCCGAGGCGAGCAAGAAACCATTGCCACATAAAGTAGTTGCCCGACGTCCGGGAGACTTGGCGGAACTTTGTGCGGATCCGAGTAAAGCTGGTAAAGAATTGGATTGGGAAACGGAACTGACAGTCGAGGAGATGATGCAGGATACTTTGCGATTCTTGAAGAATAATGCGACGGAAGAGGAAGAAGATAGCAAACAGAGTTGCAAGACGTTGCAATAGAGCGTCGTGGGGCGTGGGACTTATGGTCAAGGGTTATAGAAATTACTTATGGCGCTTAGCGTAAGTCTTCCAGGCAAATTTGAAAACAGGAGTGCCGAGGAGGAGGGTGCGCATGGCGAGAATGTCGCGTCGTGAGCTGTAGGGATTTTGAAGAACGTCGGCACGATGACGGCGCAAAAAACGGACAACCTGACGCTTTGTTTGGCGGAATTCAGGTTTCGTAAAGCCGGTTTGTGCGAGAAAGTCCTCGGGGCTATAGGCTCGCGGGTCGGTCATTACCATTTGTCGCAGGATGCTAAATCTGGCGTGCATACGACGTTTCTTGAGAACGAAATCGAGTTTCTGGCGCTTGGCGGGGCTCAAATCGAGAGATTTATAATGTTCTACAACCTCATCACACATTTGGTCAGTGAGAGTGATCAGATCAAGCTTGGCGCGCCGGAAGGCTTGGTGGACGATTGAATCGTGGTTTTGGTAATAATTATAGTAAGGATTCGGCGTAAAAGGTAGGCGAGGACACTGTAAAATGAGACGATAAGTAGTCCCGACGTCTTCGTAGAGTTTGCCGACTGGAAAGCGGACATTTTTAAACAAGGAGGCATGATAAAGTTTGCTACAGGCTGACATAGTAAAGCCTTCTTCGAGCAACATAGCGATCAAACATTCAAGCGTATCAAAAGTTTGCGGAGGACAAATCTCTGGATCGGCAAAAGCTTGTCGTCGATTATCAGGAAAAATCTCCTGGAAAGAACTGATCGCAAGTTTCGTTTCGTGCGTGACTGCTAAATCATACAGCGCACGAATAAGCTTTGGCTCGATCGTATCATCAGAATCGACGAAGACAACATATTCTCCGCGCATGAGATCGAGTCCAGCGTTGCGCGCGGCGGAAAGTCCGGCGTTTTTTTGATGCAAGGTTCGAATGCGGGGATAACGCTTCGCAAAAACTTCGCAAAATTTGCCACTCATATCAGTTGAACCATCGTCGACCAGAATGATTTCGAGGTTTGGGTAGGTTTGGTCAAGGACGGAGTGTACACAACGTTCGAGAACTTTAGCAACGTTGTAAACTGGGATAATAACTGTGATGAGCGGGAAAGCTTGGTGTTTCGTATGATGCTTTTCGTGTAGTATTTTTGCGTCGACTCCTTCGCCCATGCTTTTTAAGCCCAACTTTGGTTTAGGTTTTCGAAGCAAGCGAGCGCGGAGGCAATCGTTTTGTCCATGTCGTAATAAGCATATTCGCCAAGTCGACCGCCAAAAATAACTTTCTCATTAGCGTCGGCCAGAGCCTGGTATTTTGCGAGAATTGCACGATCTTCGGCAGTATTGACGGGATAATATGGCTCCTCGCCTTGGTGCCAAGTTTTGCTATACTCGCGCACGATGACGGTTTTTCCGGATTCGGGAGCATAAGCCGTGTTGGCGTAGTCGGGATTATCGATGCGCTCGGGGTGAAAATGTTTAAATTCATGGATGCGAGTATATTTCGGTTCGAGATCAGCGTAGTTCATGACCGGACAACCTTGGAAATCGCTCACGTCAAGAATTTCTTTTTCGAGCGTCAAACTGCGCCACTTTAGCTCACCAAACTCAAAGTCATAGAAACGATCGATTGGGCCAGTATAGATTGTCAAAATATCGGCCTCGCGGAGCTGGGCGATTTCTGGATCAGTAAAGTAGTCTGTCTCGAGGCGCACTTCGAGAGAATCGCCACAGCTCTCGACCATACTCTTAAACCAAGCTTCATAGCCGTCGGTCGGAAGGCCTTCGTAGGTATTGTTAAAGTAGCGGTTGTCATAATTGTAGCGGACCGGCAAGCGCTTAATAATGTCAGGTGAGAGTTCCTCAGCTGGGGTCTGCCACTGTTTCGCGGTGTAGTTTTTGATGAAGGCGTCAAAAAGTGGCTTTCCGATCAGCGAAATTCCCTGCTCGGCAAGATTTTTCGGATTGGCTGGAGCGTCAGTAGCCTGTTCGGCGATCTTTACCTTTGCTTCGTCTGGCGTGTAGGCGCTACGGAAGAATTGGTTAATCGTCCCGAGATTAATCGGAAGCGGAAAGACTTCACCGTCGTGCGTAGTATAGACTTTATGAACATAAGAAGTAAAGGTGGTAAATTTATTAACATACTGCCAAACAGCTTCGTCCGAAGTATGAAAAAGGTGCGCACCGTATTTGTGACACTCGATACCAGTCTCGGGGTCAAACTCAGAGTAGCAGTTTCCACCGAGATGATTACGTTTATCAATCACGAGGACTTTCTTGTGTGCGACGTTTACTAATCGTTCAGCCATTGTCAAGCCGAATAAGCCGGCGCCTACAATCAAAACATCTGGATTTGTCATAATCATTACTCCTTTCTTATTTCCATAGATTTTCATAAGCCTCAGCAATATCGTCAGGTTTGCCGTCGGCCATTATTTTTCCATCTTCGATGAGGATCGCACGGTCGCAAAAACGTCGGACATTCTCCATGTCGTGGGTCACGAGAATAATTGTCTGGTTGCCATGCAGGCTAGCAAAATAGTCGTTACATTTTTCCTGGAAGGCTGCGTCGCCAACCGCGAGGACTTCGTCTAAAATCAAAATGTCACCTTTTGCGCGGATCGCAATCGAAAAAGCCAAACGCACCTGCATGCCGGAGGAATAATTTTTTAGCTTCGCATCCATGAAGGGTTCGAGCTCCGCAAACTGGACAATTTCATCATACATTTTGTCCATTTCTTTGTTCGAGTAGCCAAGCAGGGCGCCGTTGAGGTAGACGTTTTCGCGACCAGTCAGTTCGGGATTAAAACCGACGCCGAGTTCAATAAACGGAATTAAAGAACCTTTGACGTCAATCATTCCCTGGTCAGGAATATAGATTTGAGCAAGAAGCTTGAGAAGAGTCGATTTGCCCGAACCGTTGCGACCGACGATGCCAACAAATTCGCCTTTTTTAATTTCAAAACTGATACCGCGAAGGACTTGTTGTTCGGTGTAGCCCTTAATGCCTTTGAGCCAGTTCAGGATTGCTTGTTTAAGACCATTGGCACGTTCAGTCGGAAGGCGGAAACTTTTTGTCAGTCCTTCAACCTTAATAACAGTTCTGGCTGGTTTCTGAGAGTTTTCCACAGGTTTTTCCACAGCCTCAGTCTTACCTATTGACTTCTTAGCGGATCTGTGATATAATGAAGGGATGGGACGTTTCTTGCCAGCCATTTAGACCTCCTCCGCGAAATAATGCGATCGGCGACGGAAAAAGAGTGCAGCAAAGATCAGAAGCATGATGACCAAGACAATCGGCAAGAAACTTAAGGGAGCGCTATTCATGCTCCAGCTTGTAATCGTAACATCCGTGATCAAATTATAGCGGACATCTTGGATGACTTGGGCGATCGGGTTTAGGAGAATAATTTTGGCAGCAATTTCACCATAGCTGGCAGCGTTTAGGACGAGGCTGAGAGGATAAATAATCGGCACGGCATAGAAGAGCGCCTGGATCAAAACATCCCAGATTGAAGTCACATCGCGGAATTTAACATTGAGCGCGCCAAGCAAAAAGGCCAGACCGAGCGAAAAGAGATAAAGCTCAAGGATGAGCGGGATGACTAGGAGCCAGGAGAAGCTAGGGGCAACGCCGTTGATTAAGGCGAAGACAATAATCACGGCAAGGTTAATAAGGAGATTGATCAGAGCGGTTGCGGTCGCAGAGACGACAATGATGTATTTCGGGAAGCTGATTTTACGCAAGAGGTCGCCACGCTGGATGATAGATTGGATGCCTTGACTCGTGCATTCGGTAAAAAAGTTCCAAAGGACTGTACCAGTCAAAAGATAAACTGGATAATGTGGGATATCATCACCCAGGCGGAGAAGTTTGGCGAAGACGATATAAAGTATCGCAAACATCAAGAGCGGACGAAGCACTGCCCAAAGATAACCGAGAACGGAATCTTGGTAGCGCAAGCGAAAATCGGTCTTCACTAGCTCGCCCAGCAAGATGCGGTTTTTGCGACACAAAACGTTTAGTATTCCCATGCTGTGTATTATATTAGCATATCTTAGATTCGCTGTCTAATCCAGCTGCGCAAACGCAAGATTCGATAGGCGAGGCGGGGATGTTTCAGGATTGCGTTCAACGCGCGCCATTCGGAATGGCTAAAATAATCCCGGTTCAGTACACCTTCTTCGGCCGCAGATTGAAGCTCACTGCGTAAAGTTTGGTAGAATTTATGCGCTAGTGTGGGCGAGAGGCGTTGGAGGTTCCAGTGGTAATTACGGAGTTTAGCCGTGTTCATGAGACTACCAAATTGATTGAAGAGACCGCGCTCAGTGAGAAAAGTCTCGATTTCTTGATATTCAGTGACTAGGCAGTTTGCTTTATCGGGGTGATTAACAGAAGAGTTTTCGTTGTCAAGGCGATAATGTACAAAAGCGTCGGTCGTCAAAACAACTCGTTTGGCAGAGGCCCAGGCTTTGAAATTAAAGCTGGTGTCTTGATACGATGCGCCCGGCGTAGCTAAGAAATCAATCTCAGATTTTTTAAGGAAGTCGCGACGATAAATCGCGGTCCAGATAGTCGGGGCAAGGCGAAAAACACGTGGGTATTGCGCAGGATTTAGAACCCTTTGAGCGTCTTGGGGCTGAATTTCGGAGATTTTTTTCGTCTTGTTTCCCTTTTCTTGAAAATAGTTGGCTTTTACGATTTCGGGGAAATCGTGCGCCTGGGCAAGACGATAAAGCTCGGCAAAGCCATCGGGCGAAATCCAATCATCCGGCTCCAAGATGCCAATATACTTCCCGTGAGCTCTTTTCAAACCCTGATTCATACTATCGCCATAGCCAGTATTTGGTTTGTCGATCACAAAAATCCGGCGATCGCGCTTTGCGTATTCTTCTAACAAACGTTTTGAACCGTCGGTCGAGCCGTCATTGATACAAATAATTTCGATTTCTCGTAAAGTTTGGCTAAGCAGACTATCGAGGCATTGCGCTAAATATTTTTCAACATTATATATAGGGACTAAAATTGAGATTTTGGGAGAATTCATATCTTATATTATACATGATGTTATACACGATGTTGTTTATGATGTTGTTTATGATGTTGTTTTATAGTGGTGTTTTTTGATGTAGTTTTTGGGAGAAACTGAAACATGGTATAATTACGGGAATGACAACACCAAAAGTTTCAGTCGTAGTGCCAATTTATAAGGTTGAAAAATATCTGCGAGAATGCGTGGATAGTATTTTGGGGCAGAGTTTACGGGAGATTGAGGTGATTTTGGTTGATGATGGGTCACCAGACGCTTGTCCGGAAATTGTCGATGATTATGCGAAGCGGGATCGACGAGTCGTTGCGGTGCATCAAGAGAATGCTGGCTATAGCGCTGCGGTTAATCATGGGATTGCGCTGGCGACTGGGGAGTATATCGGAATCATCGAGTCGGATGACTGGATTGAGGCGACGATGTATGAAAAGCTTTATCGGAATGCGAAGAAATATGAGACAGACGTCACGAAAGGAATGTTCACGCGTTATAATTCGAGTTTGCCGGTCGGCACGCGAGACGAAGTGTTTCGGAATGCTTTGGGGATTGACCTTGATTTAGCGCCAGAGGGAGCGTTCGAGATCACGGAATGGCCACAGCTTACAGGATTTCATGCGTCGATTTGGTCGGCAATTTACCGGGCGGAGTTTATCAAAAAGATAAAAATTCCTGAGACGGCGGGAGCGTCTTATCAAGATCTTCCCTTCGCTGAAGATGTTTATTGTCGGGCAAAACGAATTTCGATCGTCAAAGAACCTTTCGTACACTGGCGAAATGATCCGGATCAAGAAAATTCGACCAGTGCGAATGGAGCGAAATTATTGCTCATGGTCCAGAATAGCCAACTAGCGGCCGAGATAATCGAAAAATCGGGCAAAATGCCTCAGCTCAAAGAGGCGTTTTATGCACAAGTCATGTGGGCAAATATCGGCTTTGTGCGGAGAATTTCGGGCAAATATCGGCGAGAATATTATCGTAAACTAAAGGAAGTGTTCGGACCGGTGAAGGACGACGAGGCGTTCAACTTTAAGCATTTTCGACCACTTGATAAAATTTATTTTCGCTTGATCACAAAAAGGCCGTATTGGATCTTAAACCTAGTATTTAAGGCAATGAACTTTCGGATTTGGCTGGCGGGGGTGGTGAAGAAGGTTGTCCGGCGTTAATATTGAGATCGCCTTAAGAAAAGTATGATATAATTTAAGCATGACGAAGGGAAAGGAAAAGAAGGCTTCGCGAGCCGATGGTGTTTTTGTGTCTGCGATAAAAGGGTTAGCTACATGGACTAAAGACAATAAAAGTAGCCTGTTGCATTTTGGAATTTGTTTAATTCTGGCGACGCTTTTTGTTCTAGTACGGTCTTACAGCACGTCATTTTTATTTGCTGACTATTATTCGTTTGGCGGACCAGCGGACGGTGGAGATTCCCTGCAGTTTTTAACCATGGGAAAATTATGGCTGGAAGGAAAAATACCATACATAGAGTTTTTTGATCATAAAGGACCTTTTGCGTTCTTTTTCGATATGTTGGGTTTCTTAATAGGTGGAGGTACAAGATATGGGGTGGTGATTTTGCAAATTTTGTTCTTGGCAATTTCGTTTTTCTATATTCTTAAAATTTGTAGCTTAGTTACGAAGAAGTCGCTTTGGGGATGGATGGTCCTCGCTATATCGATGGTTTATATGTCGGCAAGTTTTGCGTCTGGAAATTCTGTACAAGAATGGAACTTACCTTTTTTGGCTGTGGCAATATATTACATGGTGCGATATTTTTATCAAGAAAAGAAGGATCAAACTTCGCATAATCCATGGCATGCTTTAATCTATGGCGTTGCAATTGGGGCTTGTTTCTTGGCACAAATTTCTCATGCTATAATTTTGTGTGCTGGTATTTTGGTCATTTTTTGTTTACTCGTTGCACGAAAGAATTGGAAGAACTTGGATCAGAATTTGCTTTTCGGGTTAGGTGGCTTCCTCGGTATTATGTTGCCGTTTGTGATTTATTTCATAGCGACTGGGGCATTGCTGGAATTCTTTTACTATACATTGATTTATAATCTTTTCTACGTGAATGGCGTCGGAAGTTGGTTAAAGAATGCTTCATCGGAAGCAATTTCTTCGTTTATTTTAATATATTTACCTTTCTTTTGTGCGTTCTTCACGGCTATCCTTGCATGGATTCGCAAACGGCGCTCTTACGCTGTGTTACTATTCTTAACTGGTTGTATCGAAGCATATCTGTTCTTTTCAACGCAGGCTTTTTCTCAATATGCCTTGCCATTGATTTTTCAACTCGTTCTGTTTCTGAATGAAGTATATCTGATATCATCTGACAATGAGGCGTCAAGACTACTGAAAATAGGAATTGTTTCCTTGCTAATGGTTTGTACTTACGACTTGGGTTCACGCCAAATTATTAATATATATAACGTTAGAAATATGGTTAGGGCGTCTGGTGAAAACGGAATTGGCTATGAAAACTTGCTCGAATCACATTTGGATGAGATCAGAGATAGTACGTTTACGGCATATGCGGATAACGCCTTAAAAGCAGTTTATTTACGCTACGATCTAACCCCCAATAATCGCTTCTTCGTTATTCAATCTTGGCATGCAGCGATGAATGATGATTTGGCGAAAGAAATTCATCAAGATTTTCTCGATAATAAGGCTGAATACATTTTAGTCGATGAAGTGAGCTCAGTGCGTGAGGGGAATATAAATGATATTCTCGGCAAATATTATACGAAAATTGGAGAGGACGGAGAGTATAGATTATATAAATTAAAGGAGTAACAAATGAGGTACCTACACGGCTAGATATCCGTTTTGTATCTGGTGGGTTATGGTATACTTGGGTAGGGTGGTTAAGCTGAATGATAATTGAAGGAGTTGTTGCATGAAATATCAGATTCAATCTTTAGTTCTGCCAACGGAAGAAAAACACAGTGGCGCAAGAAAGTTATTTTATCGAGGAGATCTCGGTATTCATGATAAAGAGGCTAATACGCTGACTTTAGGATTTGCGCAGCATTGCGATTTCGTGACATATTTGAACGCTTGTTCTTGGCAAAAATGGCAAAAGTATACGAACGCAAAAAGCTTAACATTACATCTGGAGATTTTAGGCGAGGCGAAAGTTTCTTTTTTGGGGTATCACAAGGAAGCTTTAACGGTGACGCAAGTTCAGTTCGCACAGAAAGATTATCGCACACAGAAACGAGAAGTATTCTCGTTTACATTTCCGAAGAATGATGAGCAGATGGTAGGGTTTGAGATCACGGCGCTTTCGTCTGAGCTGAAGATTTTTGGTGGATATTTCACAGTTGAAGTCGATGATGATAAAGTGAATCCGGTGGTTTTATCGCTCGCGACGACGACATGCAAAAAAGAAGAATTCATTATTAAGAATGTGAATTTGATCAAGAATGAGTTATTGAGTGGTGACGATGATATAGCGAAAAATTTGTATGTACACGTAGTCGACAACGGACGCACATTGAAAGAAACGGAGATTGTCGGCGATCACGTATATCTGCATCCCAATATTAATGCGGGTGGATCGGGTGGTTTTGCACGTGGCATGATCGAAAGTTTGCACCAAGACCCAGAAGTGACGCATGTGTTACTGATGGATGATGATGTATTAGTGTTGCCAGAAAGCATTAGGAGAACCTATAATCTTTTGCGGTTGGTGCGGGATGAATATAAGCGTGATTTCATTAGCGGAGCAATGCTGTGTTATGAAGATCCCAAAACGCAGCATGAAGATATTGGCACAGTGGATGATAATTCGAAATTTAGCCCGCTAAAAACGCCTTTTGACCACACTATATTGGACTCCAATTTGCAGAATGAACAGGATTATATCCAGCATAGTGATTCTTATGCGGCTTGGTGGTATTGTTGCATTCCTGCTGAGATCATCAAGGAGAATGAATTACCATTACCGTTCTTCATCCGGGTGGATGATGTTGAATATAGCCTGCGCTCTAGGCCTCATTTCATAACAATGAATGGGATCTGTGTGTGGCATATGGGGTTTGTGACGAAATATAACGCTGCAATGAATGAATATCAAGAAATTCGCAACAAACTCATCAGTCGTTCCGTGTCTGGAGTTTTGCAACACTCTACTCTAACGAATATTGTTTATGATGCTTACCGTATGGAGATGTTGCGGTTTAATTATAATGCTGTCGAATTGGTGATTCGTGCTTTAGAAGATTATCTGAAAGGACCAGATTTCATTAAACGACCGGACGGGGAGAAAATTCTACAAGAGAATAGTACGCTGAATAATCAGTTTAAACCTTTGTCAGAAGTGGAAGGTGGCAATCTGTATCGTATCGGCAAACTGCTTTCGCCGGATGCTCCGCTAAGTATCGAGAATAGGGTCTTTTTCAAGGTGACATGGAACGGGCAACAATTTTGGCCAAAGGCTTGGCAAACCGATAATATCGTTGTCATTCCCTTCGACTGGAGTTTGCGACCAGAGAGTATTGCTAAGCACACAAGACTCTTGGCGGTCAATCCGTTCAATGAGACAGGTTGCCTTTATGTTCAGGATCGTAAAAGATTCCGCGAACTGAGCCGACGATACAAGAAAGCAATGAAATATTATAAACAGCATCATGTTGAAATTGAAAAAGCTTATCGTGATGCACGAGATGAATTAACTTCCGAGAAGTTTTGGCGAGAGTATCTGGGCTTAGAAACCGACGATACGAAGAGTAACTAGCGTAACTTAAATCAACAAAGAATAACTCCCTGAGGGGAGTTATTCTTTATTCTCTTCTATCCTATGGACTTTTATTCGAATTTCCATTTTTGAGCAGCAGTATTGTTACTCTCCCAAGACTGAATGTTTGTCCCGGAGTTGACATTACCTCCACTCACGTCGATAACATTTTTGCCATTACAACTTGAAACAAAGATGAAGTTCCCTGCGCGATCTTCGCGAATATTCCAATATTTATTACAGTTTGTATCGTTTTTACCAAGATGAATATTCTCGCCTGAGCGTTTTGCATTACCCGCAAGATAGAGGGGCTTACCAGATTTTGGATTTATAATAGTATATTGTTTACGTTTACCGTCGTACGTGATTTGCCACTTTTGCGCTGGAGTATTATTCTTATCCCAAAGTTGGATATTTGTCCCTTCTTTTGTGTCGGCATTTGAAACATCGATCGCTTTATTATGAGAAAGACTTGACGATATAGTGTATGTACTGTCTGGGACGAGCTGTGTCGGGACAAGTTTCCAGTGTTGAGCTGCACTGTTATTTATATCCCAAAGCTGGAGGTTAACACCGTTCCCTTTCTTTCCATTAAAGATATCCATTGCGAAACCTAATTGACAAGCAGATGTTATTGTGTAAGAACTATTATTATATCTAACAATCTTCCATCGCTGAGCACAACTATTGTTGCGAGTAAATAGCTGGATATTCGATCCACTATAGAATTTGCCCCCAGAAATGTCTAGAACTTTACCAGATTTAGGATTAGAAAAGGTATAGTAATCACCATTTGGATCGTAGATAATAGACCATTTTTGAGCAAAGGTATGCTTATCAAGTTTCCAGGTCTGGATATTAGCTCCGTCATGGGTGCCAGCATTTGATAAATCGACTACTGTATTATTATCAAGGTCAGAATGGAACTCGTAGACACCGTCCTCAAGAACTTTGCCCGAGAAGAGAGACCACTTTTGCGAGTTAGTATTATTAGTTAAGAACAATTGAATATTCGTACCGTTTGCGCCTTTACCACCCGATACGTCGAGTACCATACCTGGAGAACAGGCTGATTCGAAAGTGAGGTAATTATCTGGAGTACGAATTGCTTTCCACTTCTGAGCACAAGAGCCGTTAGACTCAAAGAGTTGAATGTTTGTCCCGTTAACCGTTGATCCGTTAGCAAGATCGATTACTTTGCCGGAGTTTACGTCAGTAATAGTATAATAACCATCACTCCCGCGTTTGAAACTCATTTTTTGCGAGGCTGAAGTATTTCTATCCCAAATTTGGACATTTGCGCCATTTTGCGTGCTATGACCGGAGACCTCGAGAATTTCCTTTGAATTAATCTTGCTCGTGAGACCATAAATGCCGTCAGGAATAGTTACTTGTGTGCCGTTTACGTAAGCTTGGGTACTACCAAACCATTCATTAAAGTAAAGATAGAAGTTGCGGTTGCCATAGGCACCACAGCCATCACCGAGACCGTAGCCCGCGTTTAATGCTGACTGGTTAGGTTGATAAGGAGTATAGCGATAGAGAGCGGAAGTGGCTTTGTTTGCAATATAAACATTCGATCCGCCACAAGCTTTGTTCGGGTTGTATTGAACGTAGACCGTTTTCCCTACAGGGTAATTTGACCATCCACCGCTTAAGACTTCATGGAATAGATTAGCTGCGGCACGAATTTGGTTCTTAAAACCGTAGTATTTTGCTTCACAAGGCGCCGAATCTGAGCAAGCAAAACCCATGGCTTTACGATAATCTCCGTTATTCGGGATAGGATCGGTGACTAAGCTAGTTTCCTTCTGAAGCACGACAAGCAAGACTTGGGGGTTTATTTTATAATCTTGTGCCGCTTGATAGATGATTTCTGTAGCAGTTTGACCTGAGCCAATCTGTTGTCCATCACCGAAGCGTTCTTCGGAAAGACAAACGAAATGACCGTCTTTCCAGTGCCAGTCATATTTTGGATTGTCACGCTCGAGCTGTTGATAGCGATTGTGATCACGGTTATTGCACGGGTTTTTTGAGGTCAAAAATCGTTGTATATCGCTCAATGTCATGGAATTATAGTTCCCCATGACGGCGTCACTAATAATATTACCAGCGTTAAAGCCTTGGGTTGTTGCTGCTGAAGTAGTTTTCATATTTTGGGTCGCAATAAATCCGCAAATAACCGCCATACAAAAGGCAAAGGTCATAGTCAAGATAGTGCGACCGGAAAACTGTCGTTGGATTTTCATAGATTTACCTCGCTGTTTATTATTCCTTTTTTGTTACCACCTAGGATTTGAAGTTCAATTTCGTAGGTGCCAGAAGGAATTTGGGTGGCCGAGAAAACGATCGGCTCACAAGCTGAAGTTGCAACTTCAATTCTTGTCGCAACTTTGGTCGAAAATACTACATTATTACCTTTTTTCAGGTTAAGGGTACAAGTACCACCGTCAACGAGCTGATTGATCGATGAATAAATTGTAACATTCCGATTGTCGTCAACATCAACATAATTAATTACACCACTTAGCTCTTCAGCTTTGTTGCTATCTTCTCCTTCGTATTGTTTGATTTTTGGTTCCCAATCGTCGGACTCTTCCGCGTCCGAAGTGGCAGGAGTATCACCTGAAACAGGTAAGTCACTATCATCCTCTTCTTCAGAGAGGCTAGTATCTTCCGAAGGTCGTTGATCGCTCTCCGGTTGGGATGTTAGAGCTTTCACAACGAAAAATACCGCAACCGCGACAACAATTAACAAAGCTAAAAAGGTCAAAATGACTGCGGGTCGGCGGTAAATTGGAGTGCGGTGAGGTTTTTGATTTTTTGTGTTCATATGTGAATACCTTTCTGTATTTAGGATAGCACACAAAAATGCGTCATACAAGGGATATTTTTGCTATTTTGGGGTTTTTGTTTGATAATATTCTTATGCTTATTTTTGCTCAAGATTTGTCTTGCGAATGATATAAATTGGGCGCTTTTTGGTCTCTAAATAGGTTTTTGCGAGATATTCACCGATAATACCAAGAGCGAGAAGCTGAACGCCACCAATCATGAGCGTCACACAAATTAAGCTTGGCCAACCGCCTACTGGGTCACCAAAGGCGAGCGTCTTAATAACTATAACGATAATCATGATAAACGCAATGAAGCAAAAAACTAAACCTAAGATCGCCGAAACAATAAGAGGTACTGTCGAAAATGCGCAAATTCCGTCAATTGCGTAAATCAATAACCCCCAGAACGACCATGAAGTCTCTCCGGCGATGCGTTGGATATTCTTATATTCGAGCCATTTTGTACGAAATCCGACGAAGCTGAAGAGGCCTTTCGAATAACGGTTATATTCGCGCATCGAGAGGACTGCATCAACAACCTGTCGAGTCATCAGCCGATAATCACGTGCGCCGTCTACCATTTCGACTTTCGAAATGCGGTTAATCAACTTATAAAAGAGGCGGGCGAAGAAGCTTCGAATCGCTGGCTCTCCTTCGCGCGAGACACGGCGAGTCGCAACAATATCGTATTCTCCACTCTGAAGATATTCGTACATTTTTGGGAGAAGTTCGGGGGGATCTTGAAGATCGGCATCCATAACTGCAACGTAGTTACCGTGCGTGGCATCAAGTCCTGCAAGTAGGGCTGATTCTTTACCAAAATTACGCGACAAGACGATATATTTAACACGAGGATCGTGCCCGGCTAGTTTTTCAAATTCTTGGACGGTCCGGTCAGTACTACCATCGTCTACTAAAATGAATTCGAGTTCAACATTTTTTAGTTGTTCACTAGCTTTAATTACCTCGGAATAAAATTTTGGGATCGTTGCCTCTTCGTTGTAACATGGGACGACGATGGATAATAACTGTTTCATTATCCATTATTATAACATATCGATAGCTATTTTATTCTAGATTTAAACCAATTATCTCTGCGGCTTGGCGAAGAATTTGCGCTTGTTCAGAATTAACACGAGAAAGACAGAATTTAAAGAGTTCGGTAGTCTCGGGATAGGAAGTATCGATCACTTCGAGCGACCTTGCGGCGCCAGGAACTTTTTTCAGAGCGCCTTTTTTGACGAGATTGTCGATATGTTCAGCAACAGCCGAAACGGAGCTGAGACCAAGAGCGGTGGCAATTTCGCGATAAGAAGGCGAAACACCTTGGCGATCGGTAAATTCACTGATAAATTCGATGATTAATGCTTGTTTTTTGGTTAGTTTATTATTCATATGCTATAATTATTATAGTTTACGAGGTGAAGTAAGTCAAAAGATGCAAAAGAAAACAACTATTGATGGATTGGCTGTGCGTGCGTCAGGTCGGGGCGCGACTAACCGTCGCGCCCCGGCAAGCGCGAAGGGTCGCAAAGTCATGGACGTTGCGACCCCAAAGCGCCGGGCGTCTCGACGTGTCGAGGCGCCCGCACACCCCGTTCCGGAGATCGGTGATTTTGGGGTAGCAAAGGGTGGAGCCAAGAATGTGTCGGATGATTGGTCGGAGCTACTCGGCGACGATCAGCGGTCTGGAACGATCGGTGAGTTTAATCCTGATGAACAAGTCGAAATTGAAGAAGACATTCTGCTGGATGACTCTGCTGACGAGCCTATGGATGAAGATCTGATAGATGACTTAGAATCTGAACCACCTGAACTAGATAAAAAGGCAAGAAAAAAGGCTGAGAAGAAGGCAAAAAAGGAAGCCAAGAAGGCTAATAAAAAACATCGTAAATTAAAGCTTTTCTTAAAGATCATTGGTGTGATATTTTTGATCCTCTTAGTTGTATTTTTGATCTGGGGTGATCTAATTATCTCGCGCTTGACAGGTGGTAGATCGGGGATTTTTGATGCTTTTGTTTCCCTAGTGTCGCCAGGAGAGCCTTTCCAGACCGATGAACATGGTCGGACTAATGTTTTGGTATTTGGCACAGAAGGCTATGATATGGCTGGCACGAGTGGTGATGATGTTCATGACGGCGCACAATTAACTGACTCGATCATGATTATTAGCTTTGATCAAGAGACCAAAGATATTGCCTTGATCAGTTTGCCCCGCGATTTGAAGGTTCGCTTGGCTTGTTCGGCGGGTAAAGTTAACGAAGTGTATTGGTGTAACAATCAAGATGGTTCGACCGAGGAAGCTGGAGCACAAGCATTAATGGAGCAGGTAGGTGAAATTTTCGGTCTGGACTTCCAATATTGGGTGCATGTCAACTGGGGTTCACTAGTGGAGATTATCGACACAATCGGTGGTATTACGGTGACCTTAGACGAGGACATTAATGACTATAATTATACTGGCATGGTCGTCAAAGCGGGTGAGCCACGGAATTTGACAGGAATTGAAGCAGTAGCCTTGGCGCGTGCTCGGCACGGGACAACTGGTGGAGACTTTAGTCGGGGTAATAGTCAACAAAAGATCATACAAGGGATTCTCCAGAAAGTGATCAACGACGGCTTAGGCGTCACCGAAGCTATTAATTTAGTAAACATTTTAGGCGACAATCTGCGTTCGAATTTTTCGCTCGAGAATATTCGCTACGGAGCAAATTTAGTCGCGGGGTTTGATATGAATAACCTGCGTCAGGTTCCTCTGGTCGATTATGAAAACAATGTCTATTACGTCAAGACCGCGACGATTAATGGGATTTCTTATGTCATTCCGCAAGAGGGCGAGGGAGTTTATACGCAAATCCAGCAGTACGTCGATCGGATGCTGAGCAGTAATCCTGCCGTCCGGGAAGGTGCAGTAGTATCAGTTTATAATGCAACGGAAACACCTGGAGTGGCAGGTGCTGAAGGCGATAAATTGAAGGATGACGGTTTTAATGTCTCTTATATTGGTGATGCGCCAGCGGGAAGTTGCGAGCAAAGGTACTGCTTATATATTCTCGATGAGGGTATGAATGCAACCCGAGACTCTCTAGCTGGACGGTACCAAGCTGAAGTAATGGGAAGCGATCAATTGCCAGCTGGTATTTATCCTGGGACAGCTAATGTTGTGTTAATAATCGGGCAAGCAGAAGAGGCTCCGGTTGCGGAGGATAGTCTATAACAACTTCGTTTGTAATGCGATTGTATTAACAGTGTAATGATATCTTAGGGCGTTTGTAATTTAATTGGGTGCAGTATGGCTTTTTATGGCATTTTGCATTACAGGAGTAATACGAAAGTCTTACAGGGGCTTGCGGGAGCATTACAGATGCTTTATAAGAGCGTGATAATACAATACATTAGCAATACATTAGCAATACAGTGTCAATATAATTGACTAATCCGTTGTAAATGCGATTGTAAGCTAGATTGATTGTTTTTCGATAATCAGTTGTCGGTCGCGCCCTTCCCCTTCGGAATGGGTGGAGATATCAGAGTAATCAGTCGCAACTTTATGCACAATACGTCGATCGGCCGCGTTAAGGTTAAGGCGCTTGGGATGACCAGTTTGGCGCACTTCACGGATCCATTCTTCGGCTTGCTCAGCAATGCGATCAGCACGTTGTTTTTTGTAATCCGCCACGTCGACGTTTACTCGGGTCAGATCAGCTTCCTTGCTGGTCAACGCCATTGAAACAATGTGTTGAAGAGCGCGTAAATTATTCGCTTCTTTACCGATTAATAATGAGTTCATTGAGGTTGACGGAATAGCCAACTGGATTACCTCATCATCAGTTGTCGAGTCGACGGCAACATTAATGCCAAAAAATGAAAGTAGATCTTCGAGAAATTTTGTTGCAAAACGGATTGATTCTTCCCTGTTCATAATTAACTCCTTTTCTTATGATTATTGCCTAAACGTCTACTTTTACTCTTCGCCGTTATATGGGTGATTTTCGCGCCAGACCCACTTTGTCCACCACGTGCTGTAGCAGATTTTTTAGGTTTTGGGCCGTCCTCGGAAATAACAATAGCCTCTTCGGCTTTTTTAAGCTTGCGTAAGATCGCTTTGTCGGCTGTGTTATCCAGATCCTCGGTATGTCGAGAGAAAACATATTTTTGTTGCACACTGTTAAAAACGGTACTGATCATATAATAGAAAACCAGTGCACCAGGGAGATTAAGCATTACAAAGAGCATCATGAGCGGTGTGATTTTTGACATTTGGCTAGACATAACAGCATTAAGGTCGGTCTGGTCAGGCTCTTTACCATCAGCAGCCTCCCGCATAATTTCGCGAAAACTGCGAGATTTCTGGGTCTTTTTCGAGGGGAGCTGTTGCGATAAAGTACGGTATTGGATCCAGGATGCGATGAGCGCCGCGACAAGCATCAAGAGTGCACTAACTGAGCTGAAGCCCGGGCGAGTATCTAAATCAACTATGCCAAGGAGCGAAGGATGAAAGTTATAGGAAGCGGAGTTTTTGCGATCTTCTTGGTCACTGGTGATATCTGCGAGATAAGGTTTTTGCAATTCAATCACCTCGTTTATGCGGTCGAGTTCGCGCACCATAGGATAAGCTCGTAGGTCAAGATTGTCAGTCGGGGTTGGCGTCACCATTACCCGCACCGCAGTATAAAGCGCGATAAAAATCGGCAACTGGATTAAAGTCGTCAGAAGCGAACGGAAGGGTTTGATATTATTCCGTTTATAGAGGTCTAACATTTGGAGCGATTCGAGCTGTTTGTTTCCATTACAATTTTCCTTGATCTTGGCGAGCTCGGGTTGGATTTTGCGCATAAGGCGAGTTTGGTGCATTTGGCGTTTTATCAAAGGCCAGCAACATAGTTTTACCAAAAAAACAAAGAGGATAATCGCAAGGCCGAAATCGCCTATCACACCGTAAATAACAAAGAGAATATTCGTGATCGGGCGCACGATCAATAGATCAATCAACTCAAACATACTTCATATTATAGCATACCTATGGGGTGGGATAAAGTAGTGCTGAGAAAATTAACAAATTAGGCGTCGCAAGAAAGGAATTCGATGCAAGAAAAGTGTCACAACTAAGCTGATTGCTAAAATTAGAGTGGCTTCGAGGAATAAATTCAGAAGGAGTAGCGGTGCGGTTAAATTACTGTTTAAGGGATTAAAATATTGCATATAAAACGGATTAAAGATGGTCATGAGGGTCGCAATGATTAAAGTATGAATGAGGTAAATACCGAGTGTGTTTTTTGAGATCAAGGTAAAGAGTGGGCTTTCGCGTCCCCAATTCAGCGCGAGAATAAAAATTGATAAGACTGCGGTCAAGGTAAAGATAGTGTCGTAACCAAACCAAACGTTGTCCCAAATTTTGCCAGTCACGGAAGAGAAAAGGAGGCTGAGCAGAAAAAGGCTGATCCAGCTAAAAATAAGCGTAGCTAGAGCGGTGCGGTTGCGAAGGGTTTTGGGGAGCGATGTTAAGCGCGGAAGATAGTAATTCGCAACCCCGCCAAGACAAAAGAAAGTAACGCTAAAAGCGTAGGTCCCGCGAAGAGGGTTAAAAATACTAAAGAAGTTTGTCGTAGAGAAATCAATCCCCTGTTTAAGAATAGTATGACTAAAAAGGGTGAAGATTTCGGCAAGAAGGCTATTACCGAAAGTTAAAATAAAACAGATTAAGCAAAAATAGAGAAAGATGGTTTTTTGGCGGTCGTAAGCGACTTTGAGTAACGGGAAAAGCAGATAGATGCAGACCAATGCGCCGAGATACCAGAGATGGTTGACACCGGATTTAACGCTGCCGAGAAGGGTGATAATATTTTTATCAGGAAGCTCATCGTAGTGTAAAAGGACGAGAAATCCGAGCGCAAGAGCGTACCAGACAATTGCAAGGACGGTGAATTTAAAAATTTTCGTGAGGTGTCGTTTCAGATCGAAGTTTTGGCGAAATAACAAAAAACCGTTTACAAAGAAGAAAAGTGGCACACACACCGTAAAGATTGATCGCAGAAAGTAGAAGATATAGAAAGTAAGTTGGTGATCGGCGACGATACTTAAATCATAATTCGACACGAAGGCTGTTGAATGATAAAAAATAACCATAAAAATGGCGAGGCTTTCGATCAGATCTACCCACCCGAGTCGTGACTTTTCATCACGCTTCATTCAATTAGGCTCCGGTCAAGCAAATCACGAATTAGGCGACGGAGATCGCGAAAAGGCATCTTAAGGATGCTTTTGCTATAAACGACGAAAAGACAGTCCTTCTCAGCTGTATAAGTCGGCAATTCGTGACGAAGCGCTTCATAGATGCGACGGCGAATCCGGTTGCGTCCAACTGCGGATTTAAGAACCTTTTTTGAGACGACGACGCCAAAACGTTGCTTTTTGCGTAGGTTAGGCGCATAGATCAATGAAACAATCGGCGTGCGAATACTTTTACCGACGCGGTAAACATAATGAACACCGCCACGAGAATGAAAACGGTATCTTTGCGCTAACATTAAGCCGTAAGCCGAGCACGACCTTTAATGCGACGACGTTTGAGGACTTTTTGGCCAGTTTTCGAACGGTTACGCTTCATGAAGCCATGTTCAGTCTTGCGTTGACGTTTGTGGGGTTGGTAAGTGCGTTTTGGCATAATTAACTCTTTCTATGGAATTTAATAGTATTTCGTAATATTTTGGTGGTATTTTAACAAATTCTTGTCCTAGTATAGCGCAGATTTCCACATTTTTCAAGAAGTTTTCCACATTGGGTGAGGTGTTTCCCTATAGCCTGTGGAAAACTTTACCCCTGTTGGGGGAGAATTTTGTTATATCATGTTTTTTAAGGTGGTAAAACTGTGGAAAAGTTGGGGGGAGTTTGGTATAATGAGAGGAGTTTAGAGTTGAGTGATTTAGGAGGTATCTAGAAGCTATGTCTGAGATTGTTTCTGGTGAGCTTTTTTCTGGTGTTCGCGAAACGACTGATAACGACAAGAACGAGATGTCTGACGATCAGAGGGCAGAAATCTGGAAAGTGGTTTTAGAGCAGATCGAACAGACGATTCCCCGCGAACAGTTTTCAACTTGGTTTTCTGGGGCGGAACTAATGGAATGTAAGGATGACGGAAAAATAACAGTTTGTGCTCCTAATATCTTCAAGCTTAACCAACTACGTGCTAGATATAACGATACGCTACACGATGCATTCCAGAATAATGGAATCTTAGTCAAGGAAATTAAATATATCGTTCAGTCTAATACGAAGCCAAAGGTACGGTCTCGTGAGGCTCCTGTGCATTTATCAGAGACAAGCGAAAAAAGTCCTACCGCCACACAAACATCCGAATCGCGAAATTCCCTGCCGATCAAAACTGGTTTGAATTCGAAATATACTTTAGACAATTTTGTGATTGGATCGAATAATGATCTAGCGGTTAATGTTGCTCAGAATATTATCGAGAGTCCGGGTAAAAAGTTTAATCCATTTTTCTTGTATGGTGGGCCAGGTTTAGGAAAAACTCACCTTGTACAGGCGATTGGGAATGCGATTTTAGAGCGAAATCCAAAAATGAAGGTGTTATATACGCCTATTTCAAGTTTTTATTCGGATTTCATTAAATCAATCCAACATCGGCGAGGTGATGAATTTCACCAGAAGTTTTTGAAACTTGATGTTTTGATTATTGATGATTTTCAGATGATCGTTAATAAGGATGCGTCGCAACAAGAATTTTTTGATATTTTCAATGAATTACATTTACAAGGAAAACAAATTGTCGTTACCTCAGATCGTCTGCCAGATCAAATTAAATCGATCGATGAACGACTAGCATCAAGATTGAGGTGGGGAGGAGCGTATGATCTACAGCTACCAAGATTTGAGGATAAATGTGCAATTTTGCGGTCAAAAGCCGAATTTAAAGGAATTGACATTGAAGACCAAGCGATTGAATATTTGGCAGAAAATGTAAAAACCAATATTCGCGACCTAGAGGGTGAGTTTGAAAGGTTATTAGCAGTGGCGGACCTAAAAGGGATGTCGCCGTTAGAGGTGATCACAGAGGGGTATATGACTGCTTCGCGTGCGCCACAAACTAAAGCCGTTACACCAAAGCAAATAATTGACAAGGTAGCGAAATTTTATCAATTAACCGCGAAAGAACTGTGTAGTAGGAGTCGGGTTTCAAACATTAAAAATGCACGGCAGGTGGCAATGTATCTTTTGTCAAAAGAGCTTAGTATGAGCACGCCAAAGATTGCTGCGGAGGTGGGATTAAAAGACCATACGACAGCAATGCACGGCATAAAGAAAATCGAACAGGATTTAAAGCTGAATTATGGTCTGCGCGATCAAATCGCTGAAATCAAGGAAAAACTCTATGTTTGACGACAAATTACGGGTTTTTACCCCTGTTAAAAACTGGGTGTTCGGTTTTTGGGTCGTGTTCGGGTTTTATAATGTTCGGTTTTTGGGTCGTGTTCGGGTGCTAAATTGTTCGGTTTGTTCGGTAGATTTTGTGGATAAAATGTGGGAAAACTTGTGGGTAAGATTGTGGGAAAATTGTGGGAAAGTCTGTGGAAAAGTCCGGGGGTGGGTAGATTTCCACAGAATTTGGCGGGTTTTACACAATTTCGGGCATGGACTGTGTAATAGTTTGCACGTGGTTTTGCACACGGGTTATCAGATAAAAAAGGAGGTTTTGCACAATTTCCACAGTGCCTATTACTATTACTACTAATTAATTAGAGGAAAGGAAGGATTATGAAATTTACGATTGTACAAGAAAAATTAGCTAAAGCACTAAATAATGTGAGTCGAGTGGCAGGTGGAGCACGAGCAACTTTGCCAATCTTGAATAATGTTTTAATTAGGGTGGATGAGGGGAAAGTTTGTTTTATTGCTACAAATCTAGATATGGCAACAATGAGCCACTTAAAAGTTGAACAGTATGAAAATGGAGCCGTGACAGTGCCGGCAAGATTAATAGCTGATTTTATCAGCAATCTTCCCCGGGGTGAGGCTGTGGAAATTTCTGCGGAAAATGTGGATAAAATTGTCATTCGGGCGGGAGGATATCATTCGACGATAAATGGTGTGGCGGCCGAGGAGTTTCCGGAGTTGCCAGATATCGGTGAGACAACCGTAAAGTTTTCGATGACGGCAGAGGAATTTAAGGCAGGGGTGGGGCAAGTAATGATTGCGGCGAGTAGCGATATGACGCGTCCGGCTTTAACGGGAGTGTATTTTAATACAAGCGAAGGCGGTTTATATTTAGCTGCGACGGATGGTTATCGTTTGGCGGAGCGAAAACTTTTGGAGAAAATCGAGAGCGAGGTGGCAGCGATTGTACCGGCTTCTTCCCTGCAAGAAGTTATGCGTTCTTTGAGTGATTATGATGGCGAAATTGAGAT
Source organism: uncultured Candidatus Saccharibacteria bacterium (assembly GCA_964439975.1). Taxonomy (GTDB): domain Bacteria; phylum Patescibacteriota; class Saccharimonadia; order Saccharimonadales; family Saccharimonadaceae; genus Nanosyncoccus. Next base: position 15,298 of record CAYTPD010000006.1, on the reverse strand, counting down.
TTTATTTGATGAAACACAAGTTAGATTTAGGTTAGGGGAGGTGGAAGTAACATCAAAATTAGTAGATGGTTCATTCCCTGATTATCGGCAACTAATTCCGAAAGAAACAGAAATAAAGGTCAACCTAAAGCGGGACGAATTGACGCGAATTACGAAACTAGCGGCTTTGTTCGCAAAAGGTGTTGGTGGTTCGATTACGTGTAGTAGTGATGTGGAAAATGGCGTATTTAAGGTTGTCTCAGTGGCGAATGAATTGGGTGAGAATAGTTCGCAGATTGAGACGGCAGTTGAACTAAATGGGAGTGTAACACTGAATTCGCGCTTTTTGCTCGATGCTTTGAATGTTTTAGAAGGTAAAGAATTGACGTTTGGGTTTTCGAATCGTTTGGATCCAGTGGTTTTAAGGAATGAGCAATATCCAAATTACGTACATATTGTGATGCCATTAAAGAGTTAGAAAATGATTATTCGATGTGTTAAGCTGGTGAATTTTCGCAGTCACGAAGCGTTTTGTTTGGAGTTTAACGAGAAAACTACTAAAATTGTTGGGCGAAATGGCTGTGGAAAAACTTCAATTTTAGAGGCGATTTATGAAGCCTTGCAGGGGAAAAGTTTTCGTGCGGTTGATCGGGAAATTTTACGGAGAGGGTCGGAATATTTTCGAGTTGAACTAGAGTATACGGATGGGCAAAAAGTTGTCATAGTTTATGACGGTGAGAAAAAAGAATTTGCGGTTGAGGATAAAAAAACTCGGCGATTACCGAAGAAAAATAAATATCCAATAGTTTTGTTTGAGCCTGATGATTTGAATTTGGTGGGATCAAGTCCAACAAGTCGGAGAGGATATTTTGATCGTATGATTGGGCAATTGTCGGAAAGTTATAATGCTACGTTGTCGAGGTATAATAAAACTTTAAAACAGCGTAATGAGCTATTGAAGGAAGAAAATTTAAGGAGAAGTGATTTATTTTCTTGGAATCTTTTGTTGGTAAAATACGGTGCTGAATTGCGAGATGCGAGACGAAGGGCGATTGAGCAAATAAATCAACGTATTACGGAAGTTTATCATTCGATTGCGAAAAATGATGATTTGGTGGCTATGGAATATACTACTGAGGTGATGGGAGAAAGCGAGTTTTTGGCAGAGTTGGAGCGTAATTTTGAACGAGATCAAATATTAGGATATACGAGCTTTGGGGTTCATCGGGATAATTATGAGTTTATTTTTAACGATACTAAAGCAGATGGGTCGGCAAGTCGAGGAGAAATACGTTCGCTTGTAATTGCACTGAAGTTTATTGAAGCGGAAATGGTTTTTAGCGATTTGGGAAAGAAGCCTGTAATCTTGCTTGACGATGTGTTTTCTGAATTGGATGAGAGGCGTCAAAAATGCTTAGTGAAAAATTTTCAAGATCATCAGATTATTTTGACTAGTGTTGGTGAAGGCGATTTAGTTAGCTAAGATAATTGCGGTTTCGTAGATCGGTGTAAATAGTTGGGTCGGAAAGAATTGCGATAAAAGTTTCGATAAAATTATGATTTTCGTGAATTTTGTCATTTTGAGCGTCTTTAATTCCCTCTTCAAAAGTGGCGACATGAGTAGCATCGGCAGTAGTAATTACTTGGGATTGGTCGTAGTTCGCTAGATAGTTTTGATATTCTGCGATAGCGATGACTGTTTCTGCGTCTTGTTTACGTAAGCCGGAAATTTGCGAGAGATAGCCGGCGGGAGAATTGTCGGCTGGATGTTCCGCTTCGTAGCGTTCAATATAAGCAGAAGTAATATTTTCGGACGATTCGCAACCGATTTGTTCGCAAACGCGATCGTCAGTCATACGAAGTTGGAAATAACGGAATTCGGAATTCCAACGAGGATTTTGGGAGCCCATGACAGCATAATCGCCGTAGACCCAGCTTTTTACTTCGGGACTTAAGTTATTAAGCGAGTTTACTAAATCAATTGCATCGCCAAGAATTGGTGCATTGCTAGCGACTGCGCCGACGACACCGTCAGTATCAATAACTTCAAGTTCACTCGCAATGTTGGCGTCTGCGTAGCCAAAAGGAGATTTGCGCTGTGCGACATAATTAATATATTTCGCGAATTCAGAATTATCTTTTATTTGTCCGTTTTCGTCAAGGTTTCGTTCAATTACTTCATTATAGGTAGGGTCGTCTGAGGGGATATTTAGAGTCGAAGGGTCGGAAATGGTAATTGGAGCACAAGTTGTTGTACCGACAGCGTTAATGTTTTTGAGGTTACTACATTCTTCATTAAAGGTGCTAAGGTAATTTTCTGAACTATTTGTTGCGGAAGCTTGACTGAGAAGACCGCCGAAAGAATGACTAATAACTGTGGAGATATTTTTTAAGGTGTTTTGGCGAGTGGAGATGATGACTGGAAGAAAACTATAGGCGATTGAACCAAGGAAAGTGTTTTTTGAGGAAATATCAAAGGGGCTACGATTATGACGATCAGTATCTGCGTCAAGCGTGGCAACTTCGCGGTCAACCTTTAAAAAGGCACGAGCGCTATCGGCGGTAGCGAGACCGAGACCGTTCCCTGTACGACCAATCATGCCATTAGTGAGATAGGTACCAGTGACAGTTTTTTCGCCTGCTGGAATACCTTTGGTGATAGTCGCTTGGTTAGAGAAAACAACTTCTGCGACTACGGGAATTAGAAAGCCTAAACTTAAGCCGATACCGTAGCTAATAACTGTACCGACTATGGTGCTTGAGGCGACACTAACGATGCTTTTTAGCATACCTCCAGACATAGCGATAGAGACGATAGCGGTGACGGCGGTTGCTCCTTCACACATATCATAGGTGGCTTTTGTGGCACCAATGGCACCGATTGCAGCAAGAACACCTCTTTGGGCTCGGTCGAGTGAATAATTATAAGAGCTGGCGACGTTTCCTTTGGTCTGAGAGAGGACTGCTTGGAGATCGGGTGCTTCTAGTGGCGAACCAGTAACTTCGATTTGGCCAGCGTCCTCGTCTTTACTATTGTTTTGGTTTATTTTACTCATGTCTGTTATGTTGACGGTGGCAGGCGATGTCAATTCGTTGTTAACGATATTAATTGCGGAGGAATCACTGAAGCCGTCTTGAGCTTTGCTATAACTTTCTAGTTTGGTCATAGCATATTTCATGGCGTAAGCGCTTTCGACACCTGCAATTGCGGCAGCAATCATGCCACCAGTGCGCAAAACAGTACAGACCCCCTGGGTTGCTGCTGCGGTTGTATTTGCGACACCTTCGATGTAGGATTTAGCTTTAGTTTTCGCTTCTGGTGTAACGGTTGAGGAATCAGAATCGATTTTGCTAGATTTAGCAGAATCATCCATATCATATTCAATGGACTTGTTGCCATCGTCGTCAGTAACTTCTTTCTCTCGTGCTTTGCCAGTTTCGGTTTCGAGGTTTTCAAAATCAGGGGCAAGAGTATCGCGGTAATTTTTGCGATTTTCTTCCATGTCGTTTGTTTCTCTATAATCACGTAGTTTGTTGTTCGTGATATCATAGTATTTTTTACTCTTCACAGCACTATCATCGAGAAAACCCAAGACCCGGGTTTTAGTTGCGCGGTCGTAAGCGGAGCGGAATTCAGTATTATTTGTATAAACTTCCTTGAAGTTACTATTAGTAATAGTTTGGTCTTTGAATTTAATAATATGTTTGGAACCTTTTTTTTCAACTTTAAAGTCACCTTGACGTTCGAGTTTTTGAATAAGTTTGTCTGACATTTTTGTCTTGCCGGCGAGTTGTTCTTCGATTTTAGTAAGAGTGCGACGAGAAAGACTAACATGCTGAGGGTTAAGTTGATCAGTAAGGAGGCTGGGAAGAGCGCCGATTAGTAGACTTTCGGATGAACCGAGGAACGCTACGCCACCTCCTAAGAGACCTAGCAGAATGAGAACTGTAGCAAAACCGGAGCGAGATTTTTTCACTTTGAGGGGTTTTGGTGATTTGCCGGTACCAGTGTAAAGAGAGGGAGTACCAGAAACAGCTTGAGTTTCTCCATTGCGTAAGATTTCTTCAGCTGACATTTAGCGTTTGTCTCCTGGACGAGTTGTGATAAGGGACTCTTCGGTTTCTGAAGCAATAATGCGGATATGGACGTGGTTGGCGCCGGCGAAGAAAAGACCTTGACCAACTGGAAAATTAGTTAGACGCTTTTTCTCTTCTTCGGTTAATTTAAAAACGTCAGCGAGAATGTCGACGGCGGATGGAGATTGTTTCAGGAAAAGTTGCATGGAAGAGTTGGCGACAATAGCGCGACCCATTTTGCTACTCATAAAGTCTTCTACTTCTTGGGTAATACTGGTTAAGCCGAGATAGTATTTACGAGCTCGTTTTGCAAGACTGAAGAGAAAGTTGGCGGAATCTTCATATTTCATGAGCTGCCAGGCTTCGTCAACGATTAGCATGCGGCGTTTTTGCTCGGCACGGACAATGTTCCAGATATGAGACAATATAATATACATAGCAACAGGGCGCAGTTCATCCTCAAGGTCACGAATATTAAAAACAACCATAGTATTATTAATATTAACGTTGGACTGTTGAGAGAAAATTCCGGCAAAAGTTCCGCTAGTATATTTGCGAAGGCGCTGTGCGAGTTCAGGGCCAGTGCCTCCCATGTGGAGAAGTGTATCGTAGAGGTTGATGATGGTGGGTGGAGTACTTTGGTGAGTTAAGGGGTCACTAGTGATACCGGCGCGAGCATAGGTGTCGATGAGGGCTTGGTCGAGATCAGCCTCTTCGTTTGCGGTTAAGCCGACCTGGCCGGTAGAGCCGCTAAGCATAAGGCGGAAAAGACCATGGAGAGTGACTAGATTAGATCGAAGAGCGTCATTAGCGTCTTCTTTGTCGATGACTTTTGGTAAATCAAAGGGGTTGATACGGACGTCAGAGTTAAGTGAAAGACGAATGTAGCTACCGCCGACAGCTTCACAGAGTTTTTGATATTCGTTTTCAGGATCAATAATGAGGATTTCGGTATTGATCATCATTGATCTGACGGCTTCTAGCTTTACAGCGAAGGATTTACCTGCACCAGATTTTGCGAAAACAACCATATTGGCATTTTCTAGGCTAAAGCGGTCAAAAATGACTAGGCCGTTATTATGCATGTTGATGCCGTAGAGGATACCACTTTCTTGAGTAAGGTCAGCAGAAGTAAAAGGAAAACTAGTCGAGATGGCTCCGGTATTCATGTTACGGCGAATTTGAAGTTGATCAGTACATTGGGGCATCGTACTATTCATTCCCTGTTCTTGTTGAGAGCTGGCGACTTTACTAAAGATCATTTGTTGGCCGAGCATGGTTTCGACTTTGTTTTGGACAAAATTGAGTTCGTCGAGAGAATCTGCCCACATCGTGATATACATGCCGAAGCGGAAAAACTTCTCGGCGCCAACTTGAAGTTGGTCGCGTAATTCTTCAGCATCTTGGATGGCTGCTTCGAGCTCAGGATCGCGAATTTTGCCTTTTTCGGCGTTGACGTTGTAGCTGGCTTCGAGTTGGGTAACTTTTTTGCGCAGATTTTTCATGACGACTGTTGTTTCGACTGGATAAATATACATTGAAACGTCAAGTACTTCGTCGATATTAATAAGCGGAGAGATCCAGCCTGTGATCAAAGTGCGTGGATAACCATATATATAGATTGTGCGGCCATATTTGGTCCCGAGTCGAAAATAACTAGAATGAATTTCGATTGAGCTAGGAGAGATAAGATCGCGAAGGGTGGTGATTCCCTGTTCAAAGGCGCGCTGAATTTCGGCTTCTTCGGCGGCTTGGGACTGGGCAGCAATTTCGGCAGCTGAGGGTTGTTGATTCTTTTTCTTTCGAGCCATTTTAGCGGGTTCCTTTCTTTACGTAGGTAGTTGCTAATTGTGAAAAATCAATTAATGGTTCGCGAACAGCCGTGTCGGGGTTGTTGAAGTTGTAGAATAATTCGCTTAGTTCGCGAGTATTTAGGCGGGTGGAGCGAATACCAATCTGGAAGAGACCAGCACTGACCGATTCGACACGTTTGTTGAGTTCATCGAGTGCTTTTTCATAATCATTGCGGTTAATTCGGGTTACAGCGGGAGCTTTGTTTTTACTAAAAGTTTTGAAGAAATTGCGAGTATCTTCGACTAGTTTTTCAGCGTCAGCTGAAGAGTAATATGGGATAACAATAAAGAAGGCTTTGTCCATAATGTTGGCTTCTTGAGAAAGAATGTCGATAAAGTTAATATAATCATCCATAAGAACGCCGAGGAGCATGTTGTCGTTGTTTCGGCGAAGGTTGGTGAGTTTTTCGATGTAAGGACCAATATCAACGCGTTGGGAACGAATGAGAATTTGGACAGTAAAGCTTAGAGAGTTCAGAAAGTTTTGGTAGCTGTATTCGACGCCTTCACGTTCTTGTTCGGACATTAATTCGAAGTTGATCGATTGGCAGGCGATCACGGCACGGAAAGAACCGTCTTTCATAATGGCTACACCGTCGCGGAGTTCAGAAATCTGGAGAGTTGATTGAGTGGAAAGAGGGTTTTCGGTGGTCGTCGGGGCAGGTTGTGGCTGTGGCGCAGGAGGTTGGGCTGGTGGTTGGGCTTGGGCTAGTTGAGGTTGAAACGCAGGATTAGGTTGTGTAGGAGGAGTTGATTGAGGAAAAGCCGTGATCGGTTGTTGTTGGACTTCGGGAGAAGTAAGTGGGGTTTGGGAGGTTAGAGTTTGAGGTTGAGCATAAGCTGAGTTAGGATAAGTCATGGCGGCTTGAGGGCCGATTACTGGAGCTTGGGTTGCGGGATTTACGAGCTGACTACCAGGCGCCTGTAGGGGGCGTGGAGCAGGAGGGTTGTTCGTAGGTGGCGTAAGATTAGTATTGTTATAATTTTGGTCCATAAAACTCCTTAATGTAACGAGACATATATTTCACTATCGTTTTCTTTACGAATGCGGTCAGCTTCCTTTTGGATTGTGGCGACGGAAAGGTTAGGATCTTGGGCTAACTCGTCGAGCTTGCGATACTCGGTCGAGGTTAAGTCGGGTTGGATGACAACTGATGAACTGAGGGGGTCTGAGACGGAGTTTATAGGAGGAATTGGTGTTAGCGGAGGTTGGGCAGGATTTGTTGGGTCTTGAGCTTTGATTTCTTCACTAAAACCTGCACGGGGTTGGATGGCATGTTGATTTAGGGTATTTTGTTCGCCTAAGCGATGTTCTTCTTTCGAAGCTGCGATTGCTTCGCGCATCTGGTGAACAATTTCGTTATGGCGGGATTGTTGTTCTTTGTAGATAAGGTTGCGAATGCGGACTGAATCGGGGCGATCAAACATATCGTTTGCACTGGAGGCCTCAGCATAGAATTCGTCGCGAAGCGGATTGTTGGCGCTTTTGATAGCGTAACCTTCGGTATCGATGATGTTTGCGAGGAAGGAAAGTCGGTGTCCAGCTTCTTCGCTGGTAATATTGCGGGTACGCGAGACTTCGACCTTTTTTGGGGCGGTAATCAAGATCGTTGACTCACTTTGTCCAGGCATCCAGAAGCGACGACGAGGTTTAAGATAGAATGAAAGTAAAGCAGCAAGATAGGTCTCCATGGGTTGGTCTTTTTTAATAGGAAGAGCAAGAATAAGAAAGAAGAAAACAAAAGGCAGAGGAATGACTGCTAAGAGTGGAAAAATTTGAAATAGAGTGACCGCTAAAACAATACCACCCAAAACGACCATAAGATAAATAAATTGTCGAAAAGTGAACGGACCAAGAAGTTTATCCTCAGCCTCCACATCTTGCGGTACTTTATAACTCGCCATAGTCTTATTTTAACATAGTTAGGTGAATTATAAAATTTTCACCAAAAATGCCACCTCCTTGTAAGATAAGTGTAACAAAAAAGTTTGAGATGTAAAGGTTGAGCCGTTGGCTTTAGGCTAACTATTTGGAAAGAATACTAATGATTAAATCAAGGACTGCAGCGCAGAGGGCGTTAATACGTTCTTGCCTGTTGTCGCTGGAATTATTAACAGAAGCGTTAATAGCGTCTTCGGTCGAATAGATATCGTCATGTCTATGATCTTCAATAATCATTTTTAGTTCTTCAAGGTGAAGATCGAGGGGAGGGTTAGCACTAAAGAGTTCGAAGAGTTGTTCAGCTGCTCGAGTGTAGCTAGTCGCATATTCGCCACAAATTTCATTTTCGATGAGGTTAATGATATGGGTAAGGTCGAGATTTTTGTTGCGACGGACAGAGCGTTGTTTGACGCGTCCAAGAGCAGCCATAGCTTCGTCGAGACCGTCGCGCCCAGAGTTGGATTCGTGGCGAGAGTTGGAGGCTGTAGTTCCCTGGCCAGAATAGTTTTGAGAGTTTTTGTTTGATCGGTAGGAGCCTGAAGCGCCGGAATTATTTGAAGCACCCGAGCGATTAGAATTATTATTGTTTTTACTGGAGCGATAAGCGCCAGTGCGACCGCGACTTATGCTGGCATCAAGATTTTCTTCGACTTCGTCGATGTTTTCGCCTTCACGGATTTGGTTGAGCGCAGAGCGAATGAGGCGGTGAGCGTACTGCAAGAAGCCTGGGTCTGGACTACCAAAGATATCGACATCTGGGTTGAGCTTTTCGGTGGAGGAGAGGTTTGGGTTGATATTATCGATACTGACATCTTTTAGCGTTTCGAGCAGTTGGTCAAGAGCGATAAGAGAATCGGGTTTTTGGCCGTCAAGAATATTTGGAGAGATGTTGCGGTTTAAGCTACCAGCAAGTTTTTTAGCAGCGTCTGGGATCATTTTGTGCTTAATGAAGTTTTTACGGTCTTCGAGGGTAATATCAGGAGCGGTACGATCGATTTTTTCCCATTTACCATTAATTTCTCGGTAGCCATGGAGTGGAAGTCCGTTGACATTGCGGTATGTAGCAATTGCTTCGTCGGGAAAGAAGTCCGCGAAAGTTTTGCCATTTTCGGTACTATTGACACAGTTGATAAGGTCCTTCCAGGTGTTGATTGCGTAGGCGTCGTTTTGGAGAATGGAGCCGGATTTCGAGGCCTTAATCAAGCTATCGAGGTTTGCAATGTTGTTTTGGCTAATATTTAGGACATAACCATTGTTGGACTGGGCGGTCAACATTGGTGTTACTTCGGCAGCGTGGTCTTTGTAACGGCTAGTCAAGAGAGCGGTAGTAATAGAGCTATGATAGCGACGTAAAATACCATCACGGTTATCAAAATTTTCGGGAATCGTGACGTGATATTTGTTTTGCAATTCCCCGAGCTCTTCATCCGTAAATTTGCGGCCGATTTCGGTCAAATAGCGACGGTTAATAGGATCGCCAATAGCGATATCGTCGGTCAAAAGTTCTTTCATGTAGCCAGCATCGTCGGCATAAACGCGCTGAATGGGCTTGTTTTTATCATCAGTAATTTCCATGTAGTTAATTCGTTTGTAAGCTTCTTGTTCTTTGGAAGATAGACGATTGTATTGGTCGGAAGTAATTTCTTGCTGAGTTTCTTTATGGACGGCGATGAACTGTTTCCAAGGACTGTGTTTTTTGCCTTTATAGAAGCGATATTGAGAATCGTGGAGCTTTTCCCCGTTAGCGTTAGTTTCATAACCGTCATCATCAATATATTCGCAGTCAAAAACCATGCCGCGGAATTGGGGCTTTTTGACACCGAATTTGTTGGCGACGACACGAGCTTCTTGGCGACGACGCTGTTCAATGCGGACGCTTTCGGAGATAACTTGACCCATGATTGAGCCTTCGCCGATATGACCAAGGCTACCGTAGGCGTTTTTAAACAGGCGGTTGAATTCTTTTTCCCCACCTGGTTCGTAGCGATTAACTCCGGCGCTGATATATTTATTAAGTAGATAATCTTGGTCAGCTTGAGCGTTGTTGACGGTGAGGAATTTTTGCATCATGTTTTCTTCGTACGCAGTAGCGTGTGCACCGCTGAGTTTATTGGCTCGACCAGACGCGGTAAGATTTTGAGCGAGACGGCCTTGTTTTTTCAGAGTGCCGAAGTGATCACCGTATTGGTTTAAGGTGTTTGCGAGAGCTTCTTGGGAAGTTGCTGCGCGGGTATTGAGGTAAGAAGCTTTTTTGGCATTCTTGGTATAAGTATTAGCGCGTTTACGCCATTGATCATTACCATTCGCATCACGCTTACGACGAGAGGCCATCTTATCATAAGTTCGCTCTGCGGCGAGGTTTTCGCGGATTTTGGTTGAATTTGCTGTATCTTCTTCGCGGAGTTTTTTGCGGTAATCAAGGGTACGTCGGAGGCGAGCGCCTGGCATACGTGAGTTGGCAATCGTGTGTTGACGGCGTCGCTCAGCATGAGAAGCTGCCCAGCCACTAGCACTGGTACTGACGGGAGAGGCGAGTTTTGCTAAAGCACTGTTAACATTGCCAAGAATGGTCCCGGACATCTTCATGAGCGAGAAGGCGAAAAACAATGGGATGACTTGGATAGCAAAACCCAACAGAGCGCTAAAAGGATCTTTAGCGGCGGTAATTAAAGCATAGCCAAGGAGACGCGAGCTACCGATTAGGAAGCTAAAGAGAGGGTAGAAGATTAGCATACGGAAGAGTAGTTCTCGCCAGCGACTGAACCATTTTTCAGTGTTTGGTAGGAGGTAGGCAACAAAGGCAAGCGGAGCAATCATGACTAGGAGCGCAACGATGGCTTGACGAGCGGCGATCGTCACGAGGCCGATGAGGAGTGAGATAGCGCCACTAATAATAATTGGGATGAGCATGAAGAGATATGGGGTCAAACTGCCGACAAAACTACCAAAGAGCGCGATTGTTACGCCAGCGCCAGTGAAGAGTCCCACTAATTTTGTCCAGGTTAGCTCGTCGATATTAGCATCTCCGAGAATTTCAGGCTCAAGCTTGATAAAGAAATCACGAAAACTATTACCGAGGACATTGCTGACGTCGATCATTAACATGCAGATGATATAGCTAAGGTTAACGAGGAGAACAGCGATAATGATGCGAGGGAGAATGCGTTTTACGCCGTAGTTATTGATGCCAAGACCGGTGATTTGTGAATAGATGACGATGAGAATGAAAATGATGAAGACGATGTTGGTAATATTGCGGACATATTGCCAAACGAGGTGGACGGGAGAATTTGTGTCGCTCGAGACAGTGTTGATGTCGAAGAAATTTTCGATAATATCGATAATGCTATCCATGAGCGAACCGAGAAATGAGATCGAAGTGCAGAGAATCCAAGATAAAGGTCCGGCAGTTTCGGAGCAGATATTAACTGGCTCTTCATCTTCCTGGTTTTCCTTGTCTTCCTCCTTATCTTCTTCTTTGGGGTCGGAATCTGTGGGGCGATCTGGGGATGATTCATCCTCAGCTAGTGCGTCAGCGTTTGGGGCTGAGGAATCGTCGTTCGTTCCCTGAAGTTCGTTTGAGGTGCGCTCGCCACGGTTGGGGCTATTTTCGTCGCTGACTGGATGATTGGGTTCTTCGTCAGCATAAACGGGTTGAGGAGGAATAATATAGGCGATAGAAGACAAAAAGAGGCTCAGCGCGAGAAAGACAGATAGTAGATTTTTTGCTAACTTTTTCATCAAAATATTCCCAATCAGACCCGAATAAGGGTTATACTATAATTATAGCACACATAAGCGGAATAGTCAACCCTTTTTTGGGTAAAACAGGGGTTTTAGAGAAATTTTGACCTTTTTGACCGAAAAATGGTAAGATAAAAGTATGAAAAAGAGAGTTTTTGGGAAAATCTTGGTTGTTTTTGGGATAATTTGCCTTACGGCGGTAAGTTTTGGTAGCCAGCCAGCAATGGCGGCAAATCTGGGGCAAACTAATTGTGGCCGAGAGGAGTTTTTGGGATTTCGAGCTTGGTATGATGGATTATGTGAGGGAGATGAAATCAAGACGCCAAGCAAAAATGATGATAAAGCGTTAGCGACTTTTATCTGGACAATAATTTTAAATGTTTTGACGGATATTTCGATTGCGATTGGTTATTTGGCGGTAGGATTCGTGATTTATGGTGGTTATTTATACATTATGTCGCAAGGTGATCCAGGAAAAATGGCACGAGGTAAGAAAACGTTGACTTCGGCGGTGATTGGTACAGTGATTGCGATATCGGCGTCGGTGGTAGTCAATACGGCTAAGGCAGCGTTGTTGATTAGCGATGCTGATGGTTGGAAACAGACTAGTAATGTGCATGAGATTGTACAAAATGCGTTTAGCTGGGCGTGTGCAATGGCAGGGCTGGTTGCGGTAGTGTTTATTGTTAGGGGTGGTGTGGAATACGTAATGTCGCAAGGCGATCCAGGAAAGGTCCAAAAGGCGACGAGAAGTATTATTTTCTCTGTGGCGGGGCTGATCATAGTGCTATTGGCGTTTGCGATTGTTACTACGATATTAAATGTAACTGGAAAGGCATTATAATGAAAAAAACGATACGGGTAATTTTTGCGCTGACGATAATCTCGAGTGGCTTAGTTTTTTCGAATGGTGCTGTGGTAGCTGAAGGTAGTAATTTGCAGGACAAAACGCTTTGTAAGGATACGTCGGTGCCAAAAGAGTTGCGCGAAGCGGCGGGATGTAATACTAATAAGTTGATTCCGGACGTGGTTAATGCTTTGCTGAATTTTGCCATGGGGGCGATCGGGGTGGTAGCGATCGGAGCGATAATTTATGGTGGGGTAACTTATGTTACTAGTGCTGGTGATCCAGGAAAAGCAAAGAAAGCTAGGGATATCATTGTTTATAGCGTGGTTGGTTTAGTTGTTACGTTATTGGCTTTTGCGATTGTGAATTTTATAAATGGAGGACTTAAATAGGACTCAAAAGCTAGACATTTCGATGCATATTGTGTATGATAAGGTTAGTTATAATTGTAAAATTATTGGAAGGATAACATGAAAAAAGTATTATTAAATGTTTTTGCGGTAGTTTTGTGTGTGTTTGGGTTAGCTGGAGTAGCGGCGGTTTCGCCAGTGCATGCTGTGGTTCTGTGCCCGAATGGAAATCCAGCTACCAATGGTGATATTTCTAGTTGCCCGGATAATAATAAGAGTCAGTTGCAAAAAGATGGTTTGATGTCGACTCTAAATACGATTTTGAATGTGATCGTTGGTGTGGTTGGTTTCGTAGCGGTGGCGATGATCGTGATGGGTGGTATTAGTTTTGTAACTTCGCAAGGTGATTCGGCGAAGACAACTAAGGCTCGTAATACAATTCTATACGGCGTGGTTGGTTTAGTCGTTGCATTGCTTGCTTTTGCAATCGTAAACTTTGTTTTGACGAACGTGTTTAAATAAGTTCGGATCGTTATTTCGAGGAGGTTTGCAATGAAAAAGATTTTGAGCTATGCTCTCGCAGGAACTTTTGCGATTCTAGCTATGACTAATTTAGGAGTGAATACGGCGATGGCAGTTACATGTCCGAAAGGCACTATGTATGCAGATCAACAGAAAAACACTCTGGCTGACTGTAACATGAACAACAGTAATATGGAGAGCGATCTTTGGGGCACGGTCCACAAAATACTGAATCTCGTTGTCGGGGTTTTGGGTGTTGTGGCAGTGGGCGTCGTGATTCTTGGGGGGATTACACTCGCCACTTCACAGGGCGATGTAGCAAAGGTCACACGGGGAAAAAATACGATCATGTATGGTGTGATTGGTTTGATTGTTGCATTGCTTGCTTTTGCAATCGTGAATTTTGTGTTAATGGGAGTGTTTGGAACTCCGAAGACGGGCGAGGGTGGCGCTAAGAGCTAAACGCTTGGTAAGTTTAATGGTTGGATCTGTGGTTATGTCGCAGATCCAATTTTGTTGGCTATGTGAAAAATGTAATATTTCCTTTTCCCTACTATCCTATGTGCGGAGCGGAAACGTCACTCCGGATTATGGTACTTTGTGGCACGCCGGTATTTTTGCCTACGATTGGTTTAGGTCAGCCCGATCGGAGACTTGGAGCGCTTACAGCTTTGCCATGTATGCTCAGGACGTCAATCCGTCCCATTACGTCGATCGTTGCAATGCTTTCCCCGTTCGCTTAATTGGTTCGGATGTTGTAAGGTGGTGCTGATTTAGCTTTATTGCGTTAATGATAATTATAGAGTATAATGGAGGTGTCGAATCCAGTAACCGTTTTTTGGTTGTAAATTAAACATGTTTGTAACTATCTCGTTTTGAATACGGCGTAATCATCGATCTTAAGCGGCACCGCATAAGTAATTCGATGATCGGTTATTCCGAGATAGGTTACTAGGATTCGACACCCGATTGCGGTGTCGCTTTTTGTGGTGACTAGGATAAGTGAAGTTTACTTCATTTATCCTAGTCACCCGGAGAGCCACGTACGGTATGCGGAGCAGCTTCCAAGGGGTTTGTCTTTGTATACTGAGCGGAGGGTTTAGTTTCCTAGCAAAGTAGCTTTTGCTTTGGAAAAGAAAAGCGACACCGCCCACTAGATCAACATAACCAATGGAGGCAACATGGGCAAACTCTCAACTAATCTAGTAATCATGCGACTGGGCAGAGGAGCGGGGATTGGTTTTAGTATTCTCTTCCTGCTCGCCCTGGTTTGCCCATGTTGCGGGGAGGAGACTCAGGCTATGGAGCTTCCCGCTCCCACGGAGAACAAGCTGAGCGTTGCACTTTCTTCGCAGGTTGACTTGAACCTCACACCCGAACCAGCGGGAAGCGTGCAGACGGGAGAGATTAGTCTTCGAGTCTCCTCCGGGTTCAAGGATGGCTACACAGTGTACTTAGGTTCTAGTGAGACTAGTCTCACTAGAACCGACAAAAAGGCGGAGATTAAAGCTACAAGCTCTCCCGCCACGGCTGATCGTCTACCCATGAACACGTGGGGCTATAGCTTCGGCAGGGCCGATGCTAACCCGAACCCGACGTTCTCGGGCTTGGCCGGCGGGGAGACTAAGCTGGTCGAGACCGAAGTGGCCTCGAGCGATGACTATACCTTCGACCTAGCCACGCGGGTTGATACTAGTCTCCCCGCTGGCACCTACAGCCAAGACTTGACGGTGTCGGTGGTGGTGAATCCGAAGAAGATCCATGACCTTATGGATATGACGTATATGCAGGATATGGCAAGTACGTATTGCCAGAATACCGCACTCATGCAATCCAATCCCAAAGTGGTTTCTACGAGCGACCCAGACTTCAATGATTATAGTCAACCTGTGACTAAACAGCTGATTGATATACGCGACAAGAAGAAGTACTGGGTCGCTCGACTAGCCGACGGCAATTGTTGGATGACACAGAACTTGGCACT
>CAYTPD010000005.1:0-60867 GCA_964439975.1 uncultured Candidatus Saccharibacteria bacterium | reverse complement strand
GCCGAAGCCGAGAGATTTACAGTCTCTTGTCATTGCCACTAGACGATTCCAGCAGTGTTTTTATTGTAACAAAAGATTGCTGGATTAGCAAGTGCTTGTTTCGATGATCTCATATTGTCGTGTGCCTAGACCGAGTTTTTCGGCATATTCGAGGATATATTTACCATTTTGTTCTTCGACGCGTTGAACGAAATGGTCACGGCCTGGGTCGTCAGACTGATAAATCAGGTCTAGCGTGGCTTGATCGAGTGCCACAGGGTCAAGTGAGGCAAGAATGCCAATATCTTGCATACAAGGCGTTTCGGGTTCTTTGGAGCAGTCGCAGTCGACCGATAAATTGTTTGCCACATTAATATAGGTAAGTCGATGAGAACCTTTGGTGTTGAGATAATCCACAATTGCGGTGGTAGCTTCGGCTATGGCTTCTAGAAAATTGTTTTGGGTTGGTAAAAGTTCGGCCATGCTTTCTTCGCTATCGAAGCAGTGCAGGAACTTTTCGAGATCACGAGATTTGCCAGCGGTGTGGATATAAGCTTTTCCAACTGATGAAGCGAATCCGATTGCTTGATTTTTTATGACACCACCGAAGCCCGCCATTTGATGCCCCTTAAAATGTGCTAGGTTGATAAAACTGTCATACTTTTTGATTCCTTCACCGACGATATCAACATCGAGCAAATTCCCTGCTTTGACTGGTAGTTCGAGTTCTCCTTCTGCATCGAGGATATCGACCGGTGCGATCGAAGTGAAGCCATGAAGGGTGGCAGTTTTTAAATGTTTGTTCGTTGTGTTACGAGCGCCTTCGTAAGCGGTGTTACACTCAACAATCGTGCCATTGACGTGTTTGATTAAATCTTTTATGAGCTTAGGCTGTAGAAAATTATGTCCGCCAATTTCCCCGGTTGAAATCTTTACTCCGACTTTGCCGGGTAGAGTTATATTGAGCTTTTGATAGATCTGGACGAGGCTTGTGGGCGTGATTTTGCGATCGAAATAAACTATGCTTTTTGTCATCTTTTCTCCTGTTTTAATTTAACGCTTTGTTGGATAAAATTATTTGTTTCTTTGAGATTAGAGATCGGAATAACATAGCGGGCTGGTTTCTCGACAAGTTCAGGGAGTTTGGCTTGCCAATCTGTAACTAGGATTTTATGGTTCTTAAGAGCGGTTTCGCGGGCCTTGGAATTTGTATTCCAGGATTTTTTTGGCATGAGATTAAAATGAGCTTTGGATGAAGCAATATTATAGGGACTATCATCGACGAAGACAAAGATATCGGAAGGTATATCTTTATGATTTGTTTTGGGCGTGACAAGCGAAAAATTTAGTTTATGCTCGGAGAGATGAGGAAAGATGCGGAGAAGATTTTGGCGTTTGTATGTGATAATTTTCGGGTCATAGCAATTAGAATTGATTGTTACTTCAGCACCATAGTTTTCGACGTCAAAAATGTGTTCGATATCGTCAAAGAAAGTCATTTCGCGAAAAGTTTCTGGATCACAAAAAGTATTGATTAATAGGTCAACTTCAGCTGGAGTGAGGTTTGGATCGTTTTGAAGGTGAAAATCGCTTTGGCGTCCATACTTTATATGGCATTTTTGACATGCGTATTTTGTGAGCGACCAAAGTACATCGTCGACATCGAAGATGATCTTTAGTTTTGTTTGGTCGGTTGAGCCGAAACCACTGATACGGGTGGTCTGCGCTTGATCGTTGTCCGCAAGAAGGAATTTTTGAAAAACGGCCTGAGCGATGCGTTCGCCTTTTTTGATTTTAATGGGTTTATTCGTGAGATTGTAGACTAGGATTTGGAAATGACCATCGTTATCGGGATTATTGTAGTAATCGGCGTCCACTAATCCGACACCATTAGCTAGAACAATGCCTTTTTTGGGGCTTGAACTGCGATTGATTAATAGCAGACATTCGTCGGGCGGACAATAGACTTTTAGCCCGGTTGGTAGATAAGTTGGTTCGTCAGAAGAGGAAAAGGGGGGTATTTCTACGTCGCTAGCAATTTTGAGATCATAGCCAGCAGCGTGGCGTGTACTACGGGTTGGAAGCTCTAGATTAGCATCTTCCCAACCCTTTGCAACCTCAAAGCCACGACAACGCATACACCTCCTTTTTTAAATCTAGATTTATTATAGCAGATTAGTTATGAAACAAAAAATGATAGGGATTTGCTTGTTAATCTAATTAATCTGTGCTATAATAAGTTCTAATATTGCAGAAAGGGGGTGCAAAAATGCAATCTGCATGTATTTTAACGAGAGAAAGGTTAAGAAACGGCTGTATTGTTTACGACTGCGACGATACTTTGTTTGATCTCATTGAACGCACTTTGAAGAAATTAAGTATCTCGCCTGAGCTAATGCGTGATTTTCATCTTGAGAATAATGAAGGGCTTACGACAGAGATGATGTCGGACTGTATATCGTTGTTGCATAGTCCTCAATCGTTCAAAGATATTGAATTTTATCCGGGAGTGGAAAATATCATGCGTCCGTATTATGAATTTGGAGTTCCAGTAATTGTAAATTCAAATTCAAGCTCGATTGAAATTCAGAATTTGAAGATTGAGCAATTATGCGCGAAGGTGCCGGGATTTAAGCCAGAGTTCTTCGTGGGGAAGATTATTACGCAAGAGACCTATCGTCATAAAGACTTTGATCCGAAGAGCTGTATAGTATGTGATGATAGTCCTTATAGTGTCAGTTATTCTCCCGCGCAGGTAAATATTTTGCCAATGAAAAAATGGAATATGACCCTAAAATCTCTAGAGGTTATGGTCGGTAAGCCGGTTTGTTGGCGTATGTCTTTGGTGGCGATTGAAAACTTGGTTTATCATATCGTGCGTGAAGTCTGGAATGGAGGCGAGACGCTGAATTGGTTGCATGAAATTGCCGAACCAATTGTTGCAAGACACTTGTCTTTTTCTACTAATTTATTTGATGAGTTGTCGTGAAGGTCGTTTCTTAGAATGTTTTGAAATAGCTTCTGCGGATCGTGGGAGCTATTTTAAACTTCTGCAAACTGAGAGTTGTACAGTTCGGCGTAAAATCCGTCGGTAGCCAGCAGTTCATCATGAGTTCCTTGTTCGACGATATTGCCGTCTCGCATGACGAGAATTAGGTCTGAATTACGAATGGTCGAAAGGCGATGTGCGATAACGAAGGATGTGCGACCATGTGTAAGCTTCATGAAAGCGTCCTGGATGAGTTGTTCGGTACGCGTATCAACATTTGAAGTTGCTTCGTCGAGAATCATCATACTGGGGTTTGAAATCATGGCTCGAGCGATAGTTAAGAGTTGTTTTTCGCCTGCGGAAATGTTGTCGGAGTTCTCCGAGATTTGCGTATGGTAACCGTGAGCTAATGACTCGATGGAATGATGTGTATGGCTAGCCTTAGTAGCGGTGAGAATTTCTTCGTGAGTCGTGTGGTGGTTACCGTATTTAAGATTTTCTTCGATAGTGTCGGAGAAAAGCCAGGTGTCTTGTAGGACCATACCAAACATTTTGCGAACATCAGCGCGTTTCATTTCGCTGGTTGGTACGCCATCGATAGTAATGTAGCCGGAGTCGGGATCATAAAATCTCATTAGTAGGTTTATGATGGTGGTTTTGCCGGCACCAGTTGGTCCGACAATCGCGACTTGCATGCCTGGTTTGATTTTGACGGAGAAATCTTTAATGATAGGATTTTGTTTGTCGTAGGAAAAATTGACGTGGTGAAATTCGACTTCGCCCTTTGGCTCGGAGATAGTTTGACTAGGAATGCGGTCGGGAGATTCTTCGGCCTCGTTTAGGAAATTGAAGATACGTTCTGTGGCGGCGAGGGATTGCTGAATATTGGCCGTAATTTGAGAGACTTCGGTAATTGGTCGGTTGAACTGGTTGACATATTGGAGAAAGGCTTGGACGCTACCGATTAAGAGTTTTCCGTCAATTGCAAGGCGTCCGCCGGCAATACAAATTGCAACATAGCTAATATTAGTAAACATATTAGTGATTGGGAAGGCTAAGTTAGAAAGAAAATTCGATTTCCAGCTAAGCTCGAAGAGATGCTGGTTTGTATGTCGGAATTTTTCGATTGAAATTTGATCACGGTTATTAGCTTTGATGATCGAAAGTCCAGTATAGTCTTCTTCGATAATGCTATTAAGGTTGCTGAGCGCGATACGACCGGTACGGTAATGTTTTTGGGCTTTTTTGGCGACAAGACCGACAAAAATGAGCGAAAAAGGTACGGCGATAAGCGCAATGACTGAAAGCCAGGGTGAGATGGTGATCATCATAATGAGAATACCGATGAGAGTTGTGATGCTAGTGATAATTTGAGTGAGGATGTTGGCTAATGTAGTGCTGACTGCGTCAACGTCGCTACTCATGCGCGATAAAGTGTCACCGATTTGGTGACGATCAAAGTAAGAGATCGGTAAGCGCGAGATTTTGGCGATGATTGCTGAGCGGGTTTTTTGCGCATACCGAGCGGCAACAATTGACAAAATAATACCCTGAAGATAATTTAAAAGTGCAGCGACAAGATAAAGAATGATGAGTGTAATGGCGAGCGAACCGAGCTTCCCCCAATTCAAAGCATTATTAAGTTCTTCGCCGTTCGGGACTGTGCCGTTCGATTGACTAATTGCAGTTTGATAATCACTGATTGCGGTATCGGTCATTTGACCTAGGATTTTTGGTCCGAAGATCGAGCAGACTGTCGCGATCACTGCTAGTAGACAGGCAAGGAGAATTGGTATGAGCCAGGGGCGGAGGGATTTGAGAAAGTTTCGACAAGCGACAGAGATATTTTGTGGCTTTTCAGTGGCGTGTCTAGGCATGTTTGGTCTCCTTTCGTGTTTGAGTGGTTTGTGGATTTTTCTGTTCGACTTTGGCTAATTCATTCTTAAATTCTTGCTCCGAGAGTTGTGACTTGGCAATTTCGCGGTAGATTTTGCAATCTTTCAAGAGCGAGAGATGGTCGCCACGGCCGATAATTTTTCCTTTATCGAGAACGATGATTTGGTCGGCATCTTTAATTGTGCTGATACGTTGGGCGACAATGAGGGTAACGGTGTTCGCGGTGATGGTTTTTAAGGCTTTGCGTAATTTTGCATCGGTTTTCATGTCGAGCGCCGAGAATGAATCGTCAAAAATGTAGATATCAGGATTTTTGGCAATGGCTCGAGCGATTGAGAGACGTTGACGTTGGCCGCCAGAGACATTGGTGCCACCTTGGGAAATGTGGGTGTCGTATTTTTTATCGAGTTTTTCGATGAAATCGCTAGCTTGAGCGATTTTGGCAGCTTGATGCATTTCAGTATCCGTGGCTTCTGGTGCACCGAAGAGAATATTATTTTTGATCGTGCCGGAAAAAAGTATACCGCGTTGCGGGACGTAGCCAATACGACGCATGAGATCGTGCTCAGCGTAATTTTTGATATTGAGACCGTTGATTTTTATTTCGCCGGCAGTGGCTTCGTAAAAGCGCGGAACTAGGTTAATTAGAGTTGATTTGCCGGAGCCAGTTGAGCCAATGAAAGCGGTAGTAGTCCCAGCGGTCGCGGTGAAGGAAATATTTTGTAGGACTTTTTCCTCGGCGCCGCTATAAGAAAAGTCAACCTTGGAAAATTCAACTGAGGGTGCGAGATCGGGTTTGCCGGTGGTTTCCGATTGCCATTTAATGTTTGGTTTCGTTTCGAGAACTTCGTTGACCCGTTTTGCGGAAACGCTGGCGCGGGGCAAAACCACAAAAAGCATGGTAAGAAAGAGGAATGACATGACGACTTGAATTGCATATTGCATGAAGGCCATCATGTTGCCGAGATAGGCAAAATTGGTCGAAATAAGCGAGATGCCAATCCAGATACAAAGTAAGGTCGTACCGTTAAAGACAAGGCTAATGAGCGGATTTTCTAGAGACATGATAATGTCTACGAAGCGATTAAGGCGCATATTTTCGTCGTTGGCTTTGTCAAATTTGCGTTGTTCGAGCGATTGATTGTTGAAGGCGCGAATAACTCGTAGCCCAGTAAGATTTTCGCGGGTCAGGAGGGTGAGGCGATCGGCAAGTTTTTGGATCAATTTGAACTTTGGCATCACGATTGACATGATGAGACCTGTGAGAAGGATGATGGTGCCGACTGCGAGAGCGATGATCCAGGTCATGTCGGGTGCTGTGGCGATTGCTTGACCGATTGCAAGTATGCAGGTTAGCGGGGCGCGCACGCCTACCATGAGTAGCATGGTAATGGCTTGTTGGGATTGAAAAATGTCGGAAATTGTACGCGTGATTAATGAAGCGGTGGAAAATTGATCAACTTCGGCAACGCTGAGACTAAGAATGTGAGTAAAGAAATCGTCACGAATATCGCGGGTAACGCTCATACTGAGCCAGGAAGAGAGGAAGTTGGCTAAAAATGCGCAGGCAGAAGTCAGAAAAGCAAAGCAGATCATCCATATCCCGGTTTGCCAAATATAGGTAAGGTCGGTTTTCATGATGCCGTTATTGACAATGTCAGCCATTAAAGCCGGCAATTGGAGCGACGTCCAGACTTGTAGAGAAATGGCAAAAATGAGAATAATGACCTGCCAAAGATAGGGCTTGAGATACTTAAATAACTTAAACATTAGTATATAATATCGTAAGATTCTGGCAAAGTCAACGGTGGATTGCCAAGAGGGTTTATTGAGTAATAACTCACTATTTTGTTAAAATATTATTGACTTTTTCGGCTATGTGTGCTATAATGGAAGGGTAGGCATGCTGTAAGGCTTGAAAAATCGATTGATCGGTTGAAAGCCAGACTAATATAATTTTTTTTGGGGGGTGATTATCGTGTCTAAAAAATATAATGCGACATGTATGCCGATGAGGGCCGTAGAGGTCCTAGTAGTATTGTCAGTTTTGATGGGGATTGTGCTATTCGCATCAAATCTGGCTGCCTTAAAAATTTGGCGATTAGATCTGCCAATTCTGACATTTAGTCCGGTCGGGCTTGAATGGTCGAAGATTCCGGTCGATGCGGGGATTTTCTTGTTTCCAGCGTCGTACGTTGCAGGTGATCTGTTGGTTTTTGTCTTTGGGCAAAAAATCGCGAATCGAGTAGCGTGGTGTTGCGCAATTTTTACGATTTTGATGATCGCGCTGTTTTGGACGTTGGGTGCTTTGCCTGACTTTCCGACTGCGGACAACTCTGCTTTTTACACGATGCGCGATGCGACGGGACGGATATTTTTTGCTAGTATCGTAGGATTCCTAGCGAGTCAACTGGTGAATAATTATTTCTTTGTCTTTTTTCGATATCACGAGGAGACGGGTTATATTCATTGGTCACTGAAATCTTCGGTTTTGGCGCATTTGATTGATGCTGCAACGTTTGAGCTGATTGCTTTCATCGGTCGACTTTCGTTTAGCGATTTTTGTCGACAAGTGGCTTTTGCATTTTTTGCGGGAATTGCTTTGGAATTTTTGCTTGCCAGGACGGTTGGCAAATATTTGGCGGAGCGATTTGAGATGAAATTAGGCTTTACGGACGGTCGTTGGGTTGATCACGAACCGGTCAATGCTTGGATTTCGCAAGACGCCCGTTATGATTAAAGCGTTTTTATGTAGAGCTCGAAATGCTACAGTCGGTTGATTTAATTAGCTGGATAAATCCTCCCTTTGGGGGGATTTTCCATAGGTATAAATTGTATTATAATAAGTTTATGGACAGATCAGAAAATCGGGATCGGAAAGTAATGTGGCGAATCGGGGGGATTATGTTGATGTTAATTGTGATTTTGGTAGCGGTGATCATTTGGCAACTTAATATGCGACGGTCGAAAGAGGAAGTTTCGTCTCAGCAAGTCGTTAGTGCGCCGATGATGACTAGTCAAATTCCACCAGAGCTGACGGATTATCCAACTAAGTTACGTCTATCGGTCGGTACAGCATATGATTTATTGACCGGTGTCAAGGCGAGCATTGAAACTGAGGATGAGGTTGCGCTAACGGTCGAAGGAGATTTTGATTTTAATACAGCGGGAAATTATGACCTGCAATTCGTAGCGCGAAGTAAGTCGGGCGAAGAAGCGCGCGAAGACTTTGTCCTCGAGGTTGTCGCGGGTGAGCCGGGATTGGTGGAAATTTTGGAGCGGAGGTTTAAAACTGAGAAAGGATTTTGGGCAAAGACGGAAAATGGATTAACTGAAGTTGACGGAGTTTTGATCGCGAATAAAAGTTTTGGTTTGCCGGCAGAATATGGGGATGGTTTGGTCGATGAGGTCAATGGTGCTTTGGCGAATCTAGAGGCTGAGGCGCGGACGGCGGGGTTGGAAATTTGGGTGGTGAGCGGGTTTCGTTCTTATGAAACACAGCGCCAATTGTATAATCGTTATGTTGCGCGAGACGGACAAACGGAGGCCGATACGTATTCGGCACGGCCTGGTTTTTCTGAACACCAAACTGGTCTGGCGGTAGATTTGAATTTGGCTGATTCGCGCTTTGCTGATACTCCGGAGGGACAGTGGCTGGCCGATAATGTTTATAAGTATGGTTTTATCTTGCGCTATCCGAACGGAAAATCAGAAATTACTGGCTACACTTTTGAGCCTTGGCATTTTCGTTTCGTGGGGACTGATCTTGCGACTAAACTATATAATAACGGGGATTGGATAAGTTTGGAGGAGTATTTTGGGTTGCCGAGCGCATATAAAGATTAAAGATTGAGCAAAATATTCATCCATGATATAATGTCAGTGTGCCACCTTAGCTCAGTTGGTAGTAGCGCATCCATGGTAAGGATGAGGTCTCGGGTTCGAGTCCCGAAGGTGGCTCCATTTTTGTGTTAAGAGAAATGAACTGAATATATTTGAAGGGGCTTATAAAACGAGATTTGGGGAGCTAGGTCTAGACTTGGCTTAAGGCTAAAGACGCAAATAAATCTGTTAGAGCTAGCGAAACTAGATTTGAGATTAGAAAAATTAGATACGACTAGATTTTGGACGGCGCGTAACGGTTTGTGAGGGTTTCTTTTTCGCGCCCGCCGTGAGCTTTTTGGCGGTTGACTGCGGGATTGCACGATGAGCGGTGGGCGTTCGGCTGACGGTACGTGGTGCGGTGGCGGACTTTGGGCGAGCGATACGTGGAGAACGCGTATTGCGTTTGGTCGGAGTGTGTGGAGCGGGTTTATCTTCGGCAAGGCGAGACTCAATACGGGCGGTCGTGTCGGCTAGCGCCACGGCATCGCCGGTTGTTTCATGAATGGCGAGAATTTGACGTAATGTATTGATACTATGGTCGATCGAGTAAGCTTTTTCGAGGGATTCGATGGCAGATTTGGTCTGTCCGAGGCGCTCTTTGGCTTTGGCTAGGGCAACGTGGCGAGCCGCCACATCTCCCTCCAGATCGATTGCCTGCTCAAAAGCCATGGCCGCTTTTTCGTAGGCGCCAGTCTCGAGATAAATTAAGCCGACATTATGTAAGGAAGAAGGGTTATTATCGAGCGATTGCGCAATTTCGAAACATTCGATCGCTTCGTCGAATTTTTGTTCTTTAGCGTAGAGGATTCCCAGGCGGTTATAAGCGGCGGCGTTTTTTTCGTCAAACTTTAGGATGGTCAGGAGCGCTTTTTCGGCGCGAAGGGGTTTATGGTCGCGCATGGAGGCTTGAGCAGCGGACCATAGTTTTTTCATTTGCATGTCGTAACGAGCGCTACGAGGCGATTCGGTCGCAGTAGCACGAAAAAGCGGAAAGAAAAATGCAAGATAGATTCCGATCAGACAGAGGATAACGATACCAATCATGACTTTATTATAGCACAAAAAGTCTGTGTTTAGCAGAGATCTGCGACGAGATGTAGTTTAAGATGGCCGTTTTGTTTTAGGTTGTCGTAGAGTAAGAGATAATGATCAAGATTGCTGAGGAATTTGGGATTTTCGGTCTTGAGATAAGATTTATAGAGCAGGTCGATAGCGCAGGCGACGATCGTGAGAATTTGTTCGCGTGTGGTAGATTTGGATTTGGTCAATTCGATGGCAAGAGCGGGCAATTTGGCCGGGCTGGTTGCGATTAATTTTTTGGCCGTAGCGAGGACTTTGGGGCTAGCTTGGGGCGGTTCGTCGAGAGGGCTTGTTTTTTGGAGATAAAAGATTTGTGCACGTGAGAGGATTGTGGGGAGAAGTAGGTTGGGATATTCAGTCAAGAGAACAAAGTGATGATGCATTTTTGGCTCTTCGAAAGTTTTAAGGAAAGCATTTTGGGCGGCTAGATTCATAGCTTCGGCTGGTGCAATGACGAAGAATCGTTCCCTAGTTTCCCTAGTTTGGGCTAGTGTGAGAAGCTCTCGGATTTGCTCAATGGTGATTGTAGCGGTTTTTTTATTAGGGTCGGGTTGCAGGTAAATGGCGTTTTTAAGGGGCAATTTGGTTTCAGGAGGGAGGACAAAAATGGCGCAACTGGTGCGACAAATAATCTTATTAATTTCTTTGAGACTGTCAAAAAACACGAAATCTGCCCTTTTCTATTGACTTTTATGATCATCTGTGCTATCATAGAGAGATGGGGTGAATTCTGGGGGAGTTTCGGAGGTGAAAATCTTGCGTAATCTTGGTCCGGTAGGATTGTTGGGGTCGGGGATGCTAATTTCGAGCGACTTAGCATGAAGCATAAGTCTAGGCATCTTCGAGTAGGCTGAAGTCGGGTCGTTTTTACATGTGGCTTGTAGGGGTTGGGAGGTTAGTGAATCGCAGGAGCGTGGTTTAGAGTGGATTTTTTTGCGAGCGATTACTCCGGTTGAGCCATAGACTGGATCGCCAACGATGGGTGTGCCGAGGTAACGGAGATGAACGCGCAATTGATGCGTTCGGCCAGTTTTCGGCTTTAATTCGAGTAAAGAGTATTGGTCGTTTGTATTGAGGATTTTATATTCAGTCTGGGAAGGCTTACCGTTTTGATCGACTAGAAAAGTCGTGGGGTGTTTTAAATTTCGTGCGATCGGCAAGTCGATAATTGCGTGATTATGTTTCGGGCGACCTTCGACGATCGCCAGATAGGTTTTGTGGGTCTTGCGATCCTGGAATTGCTTACGTAGCATTTTTTGGGTTTCTGGGTCTTTAGCCAAGATGACAACGCCACTTGTATCGCGATCTAAGCGGTGGACTAGCAACCCATAATCCTCGAGGGTCGGTTCAGGACAGTATTCGCCTTTAGCCATGCTGAGCATGCCAGAAGGTTTGTCGAGGACGAGAACGTGGTCATCTTCGTAGAGGATTGGTAATTTTGGCAAAGCTCCTTCGTCTTTGGGCAGGTGAAGGGAGATCTTGGCGTCAGGTGGATATTTTTCATTAGCTTTTTGGGCGAGTTGGCCGTTAATCGTCACAAAACCCTTTTTAATGAAGGTTTGCAGGCTGGAGCGATTATAGTCAGGATATTTTTCAACCAGCAAGTGATCAAGGCGAAACTTTTCTGGTTTGGTGTCGACGGTAGGAAGTTCAGTATCACCATTAACGACACGGGAGAGCTCAGGTTTGCTGAATTTTTTGCCTGTGACGATCATCGTAATCCAACAGCTTCTTGAGCTTGTGAAAGTTTGGCGTTTGCAACTGTGTTGGCGTATGTTTCTCCGTCGAGTAGGAGATCGAGGATGTCTTGGTCTGCGATGGCGTTGATTTTGCGTTGAAACTCGCTTAGGAGGGTTGCGACGCTTTCGGCAACTTTTTGTTTTAAGTCGCCATAATGTGTTTCGCCGGTCCAGGTCGAAATTACATCTTGGAGGGGAAGATTATTTACGAGCGCTTCGATTTGGAGGAGATTACTAATGCCAGGCTGATTAAACATGTCGAATTGGATTTTGCCGATCGAATCTGTAGTGGCAGACATAATTTTTTTGGCGGCGGTGGCAGGATTATCTGAGAGCATGATTTTGCTATTGGGCGCTGGGGTGGACTTGCTCATTTTTTTCTCTGGGTTTTGAAGATCGCGAATACGAATTCCGCCACAGCTCGCCTCGCTTGCCATGAATTTTGCCTGTTCAACGGGAGCGACAGGTAAAGTGAAGATTTCGCGATATTTATGGTTGAATTTTTCGGCAATACGGCGGGTGAGCTCGAGGTGTTGGAATTGATCTTCGCCAACGGGGACATAGACTGCGTCGTATAATAATATATCGGCTGCCATGAGAACCGGATAGTCAAAAATGCCAACATTAACGCTTTCCTGGCCTGCACTTTTGTCTTTGTATTGGGTCATGCGGTTTAGCTCGCCCATGCTGGCGGTGCAATTTAAGATCCAACAAAGTTCGGAATGGGCTGGAACGCGCGATTGACGGTAAAAATGAATATTTTGGTGCGGTTTGAGTCCGGCTGCGAGATAGACTTTGAGCGTTGTGAGTAAATTGTCTTGTAGGTTGCCGTCGACCTCGGAAATAATTGAGTGGAGATCGGGTGAAAAAATATTGATTTGGCTACCGGTCTGGCTGTATTTGTTTGCTAGATGGACCATTGCTAAGACAACACCCAAAAAATGTCCTAGGTGTAGTTCACTATTAGCTCGAATGCCGGTTAAGATTGTGGGATGCTTTGTCATAGGTATATTATATATGAGCTGACGAGGAAAGTAAAATGTACGGAGTGGGGGGTTATTTTGGACGGGGAAAGCATTGTAGCGATTGCTCCGATGAGAGGGGGCGGAATTCTGATTGGTTATATAGAGATACTGCGCATCAGTTGTATTTGATTGGGCAGATTTAGACCAATTATAAGCACCCGAGCCAAGCGCTCTCAATGTACCGTACTCCAAATTCATGTTTCCGCTCCGCACATAGGATAGAAGCGGAGTGGAAATTCTGATGATCGAGGGTTCAATCATCAAAAAAGAAGCTCTACGGTAGGAGTATTACGCCCCGTGCAAAGTTCGTGTGGCCACGGCTGTGTGCCGGCAGGGATGATTGTCGATTAGAAATATTTCTGATAAATAAATTTGTACACAAAAAATATCTCCTGCAATATATTACAAAAGATATTTTACATTCTGTCAATGGTGGAGCATATGAGATTTGAACTCATGACCTCTTCAATGCCATTGAAGCGCTCTAGCCAGCTGAGCTAATGCCCCGTGGGTTTATATTAACACATCAGGAAAGTTTTGGGAAGATTTGACATCAAAGTGTTTAAAAAATTTATCGGATTATTTTCGTCGGATTGACTTTGAAGCAAGAAAAATCCCCCAGATTTGATACCTGAGGGATAATTCGATTAGAAGTGATTTTAGCCATTGGCAGGCATACCCGTGATGACTAGGGTGTCATTGGGCTTTAGCTTGGTGGACGATAGATGCTTTGGATCGATGCGCTGTCGACCGAGTGCAACTGTGTAGCCCGAACTGATTTCAATGTTGGCTCGCTGTAGAATACTTTCTACGTTGTCGCCTTCATGAAATTCAATTAGTTGAATTGGATTACCAGCTCCGGCGACGATACGTACGAATTTGCGTTGATCGTCTTGCCTCGAGTTGCTTTGTGAAGACTCTGGCTCGAATTTGGGTTTTCGTTGATGATTTTTTCTTGACATAATGTTCCCTCCTTATAGAATTTGACTATGATCAAAATTGCGACGAAAGGCAATTTCATCATCTTTGTGAAAACGAGTTATAATTCTCGGAATTTCGTAAGCCATGTAGGCTGAAATATAGCCGATATTTCTTGCGCCACATTCTAGTTTTAGCGCTTCGTCATCATCAAACAACCAGCTTTCGTAATCTGCATGAATATCAAAATCGCTGGGCGAAAAAGAAAAAAATTCCGTAATCTCGCCAGCGCTACGGGCGTCAATGTAGAGTGGGATTTCGAGAAAGTTTTCTTTAATGCATTGCCAAATTGTTTGACGACTTGCCATCGAATCGACGCCGGAGATAATGATACCAGAAAGTTTTGTCGTTGCTTCGACACGTTCGATATGAGTGTAGACTGAAGTAGTGGGATTGAGGTGATGAATAGCATCGCTAAGAGCGGTGCATTTTGGTTGACCGATCATTGTGTAACTATATGCCACTTCGGTCGGACAGTTGCGACATTCTAAGATATCGTCGTCCCAAACATGGATCGTCTTGACTCCCATTTTGGCAAGTACTGGGCCAACAAGATTGTTGATGCCACCGGCGCCAATTAAATGAACTGGATAGGCAAAGGTTTCTGGATTGAAAATTTTCACTTGGTCAGAATAGTCGGTCTGCATCTAATTTCATCCCCTTTCTTTGGAAAGTATTTTTTTGGTAGGATTTCAACTTTTGACTGATATTCATGAAGACATTTTTCCATGATTTGTTTATCCGGTGGATAATCGATAGCGATATCAACTGGTATATTGCGTAAACGGAATGGCTCAAAAATATCAAGCCGAGCAAGCAGATTTTGTCTTGTATTCGTAACTAGATTAACTACCCAGCTCGCATCCCATTTATCAATATCTTGATTGTCGATCTCGGACCAAAATACATTTCCATTTGCATGTGAATGCCAGCGAAAACGTAATTCTTCAGCCCGTTCTGGGCTATCTTCGATAAGATCGAAGATAAGTTCGTTAAGTGTGTTTTCTTTAAATTGGCAGAAGCTGTTTGTTGCAATTTGGCGCGGTAGAAAAATTCGATCTACGTATAGGTCGTTTTCTCCAACAATGCGAATTGTACCTATGCCGGTTATTTCGTTTGGTGCGCTGATTTCAACAAAACATTTAATTGTTTGCAGAATTTTTACTGGTAAATGCAGGATCATTTTTTCCGCCTCCTTTGTTTGATTTGGGCCTTCTGCAATTCGATTGCGCTAACTTTGCGAAAACAATTTGGAATGTAGGATTTATCAAAATCATTGACGTAGTGCAGGCTATCGATGATTATGCTAAGCATTTCGACAAGTTGATTTTTGTAGAAATACTCTTCAATCTCACTTGAGCGGGAACCAAAACAGAAATTATTTTCCCCTCTACGATAGACTGGTGCTCGGCTTGTCGCGTCGGCTTTAATTCCTTCTCGAATGCAACGGACAGAAAAATCGTGTGGCATAATCTTGATATGAAAATCTCCAAAGTCATACAATTCGTTGGCGTAAATTGAGCGAACGGCAACAATAATATTGAGCTCTGCTGATGGTTTGGTTTTTTGTTTGCGTTTGCTTTTTCGATCTACGTCTTGCTTTGTCAGATAAACTTTTTGTACACCGCGCATAGCAATAATACTTGACCATTCATATTCTGCGATCTCACGTGTTTCCTGCACGTCAAAATCTGCTTTGGTAAGTTTGTCTAATTTAGCATTGAGCTGATTAAGGCTCTTTTGTGCGCTTTGTATTTGCTGACCTAGACTACCGAGACGATGCTTTGTATTTTTAATATCTTGTTTTGTCTTTTCAACTTCCTGGCTTAAAGCCCTCGCGTAATCTTTGATTCGAAAATTGATAAAGGCTTGCTGATTTTTGACAGTGAAGCATTCATTACGTTCTGACTGAAATTCTCGCTCCAACTCAGCTGCGGCAACTTCTCTTACGCGAAGTTGTTCGAGCTCGGTTAATTTATCATCAAATTGTCGAAGATGAAAATAACTAACAATAAATGCTGGCCAAATTAGCAGACAGCCGAAAAATACAAACCATGCGCTAGGTTGCCAAAATGGAAAATCGGCTAGAAAATACTTTTCTTTGCGACAAGCTTTGACATAGTTAATCGGCGTCGTGATAAGCAATGCGATTATTAGGCTAATGAACATCACGTATGCGACATAGTTAGCAAAACTATATGGGTTATATATTGGTTTGATTTTCCATTAGATAACCATCGTTTTTACTGCTTATACCTTCTTGCCCAATAAATTCTGTGACTACTTTGCGTTCTGAGATCGATAAGCTATTGAATTCGGTTGCTTTTTTGTTATCAATCTCGTTTGACTTGTTAATTGCTAAAAATATTAGGACGGAAAGCAGGCAAACTATGCCAGATAGAGTACAGAATGCAATGATTACCGTGCGCATTTTTTTGGCAATGGTGGTAATTTCTGGATAGCGTTGATCTTTATTACGACGTTGCACATTAATCACTTCCTTTCTAATTTGTAAAGATCTTAACAATGGGTTACCTTATTATTTTATCATAGATTTTACTAATTGTCTATTTTTGTTTTTTATGTATGATATGTAAGAAAGAATGAGCGAAAGATGCAGTGGCTTGTAGGCTTGAGGATTATTTGTTATACTTAAGGATAAGTATTATGATAGAGGAAAGAAAGGCGGTTCAGGGTTTGCGCTCGAAACGGAAAGTTCGCCAACGACAGTTAGGGAAATCGTCTCGCGATCGTGTCCAAAGTGAGAAAAAATTTGCTCAAGGACTGGGATTTAAGAAATTGTTTTTCGTTTTTCTGCTGGGTTCAGTGATAGGCGCTTATTATGAACAGATATTGTATTTTGTGCAAACGTGGTGGCAAACGGGAGTGCCGGTTTGGAGCGTTCGACGTGGCGTAATTTACGGGCCGTTTAATGTCATATATGGTTTTGGCGCATCAGCTAT
This sequence comes from uncultured Candidatus Saccharibacteria bacterium, assembly GCA_964439975.1. Lineage (GTDB taxonomy): Bacteria > Patescibacteriota > Saccharimonadia > Saccharimonadales > Saccharimonadaceae > Nanosyncoccus. The sequence goes on along the minus strand of CAYTPD010000005.1, from coordinate 44,333 downwards.
GATTTATCTTTTGGCTCGAAAACCATACAAAGATTGGCAGATTTTCATCTATGCAGGGTTATTGGGTGGCTTAGTAGAATATATGATCAGCTTTTTGCAACAGTTTTTTACACATACTATGTCGTGGAATTATTCAAACTATCCGCTTAATATTAATGGTCGTACGACAATTCCTTTCATGTTTGTTTGGGGGTTGCTGGGTTTGCTGTTAGTCAAAGTTGTTTATCCGCCAATTTCGCGAGCGATCGAAAAAATCCCGCCAAAAATTGGCGAGTGGCTATTTGTTGGATTGTTGTTATTTATTTCTTTGGATATGTTTGTATCATGGACGGCCCTAATTCGACAAACTATGCGCCAGAATCACATTCCGCCACTCACTCCGGTAGGAAGATTTTACGATGCACATTATACTGATGAGTTTCTATACCAATTCTTTCCTAATATGACACACTTGGACAAAAAATGATTTTAGTTTGGTTGGGAATAATTTGTTTGGTTTTGGGAATTGTCTTGTTTTTCTATGGAATGTTTGTGCTCAATAATAATTTAATACAGCGTCAACGGCATATTGAGAAGCCGGAGTTTGCGATTTTAATTCCGGCGCGTTATGAATGTGCAGTTATCAAAGGTTTATTTAAAAGTTTGAAAAACCAAACTATACCCGTGTCGCCCAAAAGTGTTTTCGTGATCGTAGAGAGCCTAAAGGATCCGACCGTAAAAATTGCGAAGAAATTTGGCTATAAGATTATTGTTCGTGATAAGATTGCTGGTCGAGAACGAAAAGGTTATGCTTTGGATGAGGCAATAAAGCAGATTTTGACTTATCGGCGCTTTGATTTGTATTTTATTTTTGACGCTGATAATATTTTGGCGCGGGATTATTTAGAGCAGATGTTGAAGGATTATGCTGAAGGATATGAAATTGCCACAGGCTATCGAGATATTAAGAACAAGACACCAAATGTGATTGCTACAGTATCAAGTTTAACTTTTTCGATGATTAATACTTTGAGTAATCGCATGCGGATAAAACACGATGCGAATGTGGTGTTTTCTGGGACGGGTTGTTTTGTTGATGGTAAATTGATCGATAAATGGCAGGGTTGGCCTTTTCATAGTTTGACGGAAGATTATGAACTTTCGCTTTATGCAACTTATCATCAGCTAGCGACCTTTTATGATGTGCAGGCTCGATTTTGGGATGAACAGCCCACTAGCTTTGCGCAAACCTTTGCACAGCGCGTGCGCTGGATTCGTGGATACTTTGAAGCACGTAAAATTTATATTCCAAAAATGCGAAAAAAATTAATTAACTATCACAATAATACAGTTGAAAAAGAAGATTGTATTAATGTATTAATACAATCATACAGCAAAAATGCGGCATTTGGTAGTATGAAACGCGAAATAATCGGTGTAAAACCACTGATTTTAATGGTTTTAGGTATTGTATTAATACTGTCAGGCGTTTTGATACGGGCTTTTTATGCTCAAGGGTTGATCGAGACCTTGCTTTTGGTAGGTCTTGTTTTGCTGATTGTGTATATTGTTTTGGCATGTGTGACTATTGTCATTGTTTGGAAGGAGGATCTTCGTTTAACATTTCGGCAAAAATTAAAAGCAATTTTGTTTAACCCGCTTTATCTAATTTCTTACATTCCCTGTGCACTGAAAGCAATGTTTGCTAAACAAATTAAATGGACTAAAATCGAACACAAAGAGTAGCCTGAATTAATCAAAATAAAATTCTGTTGGAGTTTCGGAGGCTGGGTCGCCAGAATAGAAAGCGAAGCGTTGTTCGGTGAGCTCGAGTGCAAGCGTCCAAATTGTATGGTCGTTGTAAATATAATGTGATTTTCGCATAATTGGGGCTATGTCATTAAAACTAAATTCTGGAAGTTTTTGGTTGAGTAAAAAACTTGCCTCAGCAAAACGAACAAAGGTTGAGGTTCGTGGATTATGTTTTTGGACTTGATCTAGCTTTTGTAGATCTGGTGATAAGCAGTGGTTGGTGTGAATAAGGTAGTCTTGGCGATCTGGGTGAAGAACGCGATATTTTCGAGCTGCGTGTTCGACGACGGCGATTTCTCCATGGGCGTCAGCAATGAGGAAATTTTTTGGAATGGCGCAAGGAATTTCCCGAAAAGCATGAAGAGCCTCTTGGGTACTTTGACAGTGTTCAGCGATGTAGCGAATGAAATGGGAAGGAAGTAGGCCATAATTCCATTCATTAATATGAGCGAACGTAAAACCGATATATAATCCACATTCATTAATGGCATCTTCGGGATAAAACTTTCCACTGAATTTTCCGGTTAGATTTTTATAGATGCCTTCGTCAGAAAAGGCGAAATAACGAAAACGATTTTCGAAAGCTAAGTCATATTGTTTGAAAGACTTGCGAGCTTCTGGAAGCCAATCATAGTTACGACCAATGTAGGTTTTATTATTGTGATTGAGGGCAAAAATCGTGCATCCGGCTGGTGATGTAATCCTTTGGCGCTGTTTATCAATAAAAGTGGCGAAATCTTGGTATAGTACGTGGTCTAGATCTAAATTAAGACAAGTCGCGGTACTTATACGCTCTGTGATCAATTCAGGATAAAATTTCTGGTAGATTGCTAGTTGCTTATGTAAGGTTCGAGTATTAAGCTCTCTATGCAAATTATAATGTTGAGTGTGGAGTTGCTCAGCGTAGAGTTTACCAAAATTAGCATATGAGCCTCTGAACTTCAGCATGATATGTAATAGTATAGCATGAATTTTGTGATATAGTGTAGCTATGGCGGATAGATTAAAACTAAAATATCGAACAAAAAGATTAATTGCAGTAAACCTAGCTTTAGCTGGTTTGGTCGGAGTTATTATTGCGAATCCGGCGAGCTATGAGGCAGAAATTCAAACTCAGGCGGTCGAAGAACCTGGCCAGTCTGATGCGCAACTGACGCCTAGTAACGCTTCTGGGGGTAAAGGACAGAATAATCCGGATAAAGATAGTAGTCAGCTAGCTTCGGAGGTATTAGAGAAACTAGAAGTGAAGGGTCGAGCGCCAAAGACTGGCTATAAGCGGGAGGAGTTTTATAAAACTTGGCCGAAAATTGATGGATGTAGTTTGCGACAGCGGATTATTCGTCGAGAAGTAGGTGAGTCAGCAAAACTTGATAGCGATAATTGTACGGTTTTAAAGGGTGAATTCGATGAACCTTATACCGGAGAACACGTAGTTTTTCAAGAAAAGACTGAATTTTCGAAAAATATTCAGATCGACCACGTTGTAGCGCTATCTGACGCTTGGCAGAAAGGTGCACAATATAAAAGCTCTGAGGAGCGATATGCGATGGCCACTGATCCATTAAATCTTTTGGCGGTTGATGCTAGTGCGAACCAAGGAAAATCGGACGGTGATGCTGCGACTTGGTTACCCCGGAACAAAGGTTTTCGTTGTCAATACGTTGCGCGCCAGATCTCGGTGAAGTATAAATATGGCTTATGGATTACTGAAGCGGAGCACGAGGCAATGACAAAAGTTCTTCAAACTTGCCCGAGCGAAAAAGTGGTGGGGATTAACTAGCGATAATTACTACGGAATAGTAAGCAACGAAGAGAGCTAGCATCATTACGCCTTCGAGGCGAGATATGCGACGGGTAGTCAAGGCGAAGATGAAAAGCAAAACTGAAGAGGCGACAAGCATGATAATGTCGATGAATTGAAAGCTAGTGGGAGTAATTGTGCCAAATAAAGCGACCGGAATACCTAGAACTAAACAAATGTTAAAAATATTACTGCCTATAATATTTCCGACGACGAGATCTTGCTCGTTCTTTCGAGCCGCGACGACACTGGTAACTAATTCTGGCAATGACGTGCCGAAGGCAATGATGGTTAGCGATATGAGGCGTTCGCTCCAGCCGAGAGTGCTGGCTATGCTCGAAGCGTTGTCGACTACTAGTTCGCTACCAATGATTACTCCAACTAATCCTAACGCAATGAGAATTAGTGATTTGCTGAGCTTAAATTTTGGCTTCTCGACGCGATTGTCTTCTTTTTTCTGGCGGGCTAAAGTAATGAGGTAATAAAGGAACACGAGGAAGAATAAAATCACTACAAAGGCGTCGGCACGGGTGATTTGATCGGGCGCCCCACTACCAAGGTTGGTGTCGAGAAAAAGGACGGCAAGAAGGGTTGAAATTAACATGCAGAGCGGTAGCTCAGTCTTAACTGTGTTGCTTTTAATCTTAATTGGACGAATGACGGCGGCGATGCCTAGGATTAATAAAATATTTAAAATACAGCTACCGATGACGTTGCCAAGCACCATGTCAGTACTACCCGAAGCTAAAGCGCTAATGGAGACTGCTAATTCGGGAGCGCTAGTACCGAAAGCAATGATGGTTAGCCCAATGAGCATTTTTGATACTTTGAAATTTTGGGCTGTACTAGATGCTCCATCGACAAAGATATCGGCGCCTTTAATCAACAGTACAAAGCCGAGAACTAGTAAAACAATATTAAGAATCATGCCTGCTTTCCTTCTATTATGTCGATAATTTTTTCGTGGATTGTTTCGATTGACAGAATTCGCTTTCCTTTACTATCAGCACAATCGACTTCTGTCCAGCCTAAGTGTTTGGCGACAAAAATGGCGTTTTCGTAGACCTTTTTGAGAAAGTCAAGGTCATGCTCATGGATGTCATTTTTGATATCACCTTCGTTAGTTTGACGACTTGCACGTAAATTATCAACTAGATCGAACGGTGCATGAAGAAAAATTACCAAATCAGGTTTTTTGATCCCAAGTTTGTTGTATTCAAAATCGTTGACATAGTCGAGGAAACGAATTTTTTCTTCTTTACCCTCGATCAAGGCGCTCTGATAAATCAGGCTGGAGGTCGTATAGCGATCAAGCAAAATGATGTTTCCCTTTTCGAATTCCGGCTTTAGCTTAGTCTGCCACGCGATCATTCGGTCATAGGCATAAAGATTATTAATAAAATAAGGCGAAAGTTCGTCTGGTTTACCATAATCGCCAGAAAGGTATTTTTCTACTCCTTTGCCTTGATAAGAATAATAGGTGGGAAAATGATGGTTGACGATTTTGGTTTTGCCGAATTTTTGCCCCAAGTATTCCAGAAGAAGATTATATTGGGTCGTTTTACCGATACCGTCGGATGCGCCTTCGATAACAATTAATTGTCCTTTAGCTGATACAGGAGATGTAGGCTGTTTAGGGTTGTGCATATTTACCTCGCTTTTGTATTATTATAACGCTTTTTGCGCTGGAGGAAAGAAAGAAGTTTATCTTTATCTTTATCGTAATTAGTTGATTAGCCGTTGAGAGGATGAATATCTCCAGTGGATGTATGCTGGGGATATTTTTATTGGGGGTAGTTATGGACAGAGAAAATGTGGTAGAATAGGGAAAAGTTTTGTTAACTAGAAAAGAGGTTGGTTTTGAATTTGAAAATAGGAATCGTAGGCTTGCCAAATGTGGGAAAGTCAACATTATTTAATGCCTTAACCAATGCAGGGGCTTTGGTTGCGAATTATCCTTTTGCGACAATTGAGCCGAATGTGGGGATTGTGCTGGTGCCGGATGAACGACTGAAAGTTTTGGCGAAGATGTACGAAACAGAAAAAGTCATTCCGGCGACGGTAGAATTTGTGGATATTGCGGGTTTAGTCGAGGGAGCGAGCAAAGGCGAGGGTCTGGGGAATAAATTTCTAGCACATGTTCGTGAGTGTCAAATTATCTGCCATGTAGTGCGAGTGTTTCGGGATGATAACGTTGTACGAGCGGAAGGTTCGAAAGATCCTCAGCATGATATTGCAGTCATCCAGACAGAGTTGGAATTAGCAGATTTGGAGACACGAGAAAAGGTGGAAGCAAAAAACAAAAAGACGCCGAAGGACAACGCTGGTTCTGAAATTCCCTACTTAACGGAAAAGCCAGTGATCTATATGTTTAACGTTGATGAAGCGGAATTAAAAGATGAGGATCTGAAGCGTAAATTAGCTGAGAGCGTCGCGCCTCATCGGGCGGTATTCGTGAATGCGAAGCTTGAAGCCGAAATGTCTGGAATGAGCGCCGAAGAGCGTCAGGAATTTCTGCATGAATATGGGATTGAGCAAGATGCTTTGGCCGAGCTGGTCAAGGTAGCCTACGAGACTTTAGGATTGCAAAGCTTTTTGACAGCAGGCAAAAAAGAAGTGCGAGCTTGGACAATCAAACAGGGTGCGACTGCGCCGGAGGCGGCAGGGACGATTCATACTGATTTCCAAAGGGGATTTATTGCAGCCGAAGTGATGAAATATGAGGACTTAGTCTCGCTAGGTAGCGAAAAAGCTGTCAAAGAAGCTGGAAAACTGCGTACGGAGGGCAAAACATATGTCATGCAGGAAGGTGATGTGGTCGAATTTCGGTTCAATGTTTAAAGATCGCCTATGGTGGGGCGATCTAAATAATGTGAGTTAGGGACGCTTTAGCAATGTTCGTATCTTGCCCTGAAAAGTATGGGCGAGGCGTCGCCGAGTGAAAGGTAGCCGATTGGTCGTGGATTATTGATTTTAGCTTGTGTCTCGCCGTCTCCTAGGGCGTAGATTATTCCGTCTCGATCAATACGCTCGGTTATCTGATAACCTTCGATGTTGCTCGCGACGTGAAACCCGTCAATTTCTTCGTAGATGTCGACCACGTCAGCGAGCAATGACCTAATCCTTTTGCGGGTCAAATGTTCTGGTCGTGGCTTGATCGGCGGTAGAGCCTTTTGGGGCTTTAGCCAATCGATATCCTTTCGCATAAAGTTCTGTAAAGTTTCGGTTTTCATAGTAAATCCCCTCCTTTTTGATATTTTTTGAAAACCAGGGTTAGAATTAGCCCTATCTTTCTATTGTATCACACATTTGCGAAAAAGTCAATATTTTTATTTTTTTGCTCTTTTTTATTGGGGTTATTCGAGGATGAACCAATCTTTCAGCTCATAATCGGCTCCTTCGACGCTTGCGACTGCTAATTGGGGCTGAAAAGATTGATATTCTGGATGACTGGCGAGGAAGCCTTGGGCGGCAAAGTGCATTTGTTGCCGTTTTTGCGTCGTAACTTGTTCGAGCGCTTGACCTTGGTGGGTTTTTTGGCGATATTTCACTTCGGTGAAGAAGAGGGTCGAAGTTTGGCGAGAAATAAGGTCAATTTCGTAAGATTTGGTACGATAATTTTGCGCAAGAATCTCGTGACCTTGGCTCTCGAGGAATAATTTCACGCAGTGTTCGGCTAATTTGCCGTGCGTAACATTGGACTGGCTAATAGAGGCGACATGCTCAATTTTTGGGATCGTTGATTGTTTCATCATGTTCTGTGGCTGACCTCCGGCTAACTCTCGGATAGGTCGAAAAGTTTGACGGTGCTCAGGACATGGACCATGATCTTGTAAGGCTTTTTTATGAAAGGCGGTGCCATAGCCGACGTGTTTTTCAAAACCGTAATCCGGGTACAGCTCGGCGAGTTTTTTCATATAATTATCACGCGCAACTTTGGCAATTACGGAGGCGGCTGAAACTTCTTTGATTAAAAAATCGGCTTTTTTAAGAGTTGTAACGCGGTCAGCGAGGGGCGTATTTTGGAGGAAATTTACTGTGCCGTCGATAATGATCTGATCAAAAGAGATTTGGGCCTTCAAAACAAGCTTAACGGCGCGACGGGTTGCAAGCTTCAGGCTAGCGCTAAGTCCATATTGGTCGAGTTCTTGGCTACTAACCCAACCGAGGCCGGTCGCTGAAGCGTTTTGTAAGATCTGATCGGAAAGGGTTTGTCGTCGTAACTCGGTCAATTTTTTTGAATCGGTGAGGTTTTGCCAACATTTTTCGAGCTCAGGGTTCTGGGTACGATAGTCAGGAAGAAACCGTTCGCCTAAAATTACCGCACCAACGACAAGTGGCCCCGCCCAGGGGCCACGACCAACTTCGTCGATGCCAAGAATGACTGGCTGTGCCAAAATTAGGCCTTCAAGTCTTTCTTAACGTCTTCGGCAATTTTGCCAGTCTTTTCTTTAATCTCTTCGACTTTATCGCCGGCTTTATCCTTTAATTCTTCAATTTTGTTGCCAGCTTTATCTGTCAGCTCTTCGACTTTATCCTTTGCATCTTTGGCCATATCGGCTGCACCGTCGATAAATTTGTCGGCTTGATCTTTCATATCTTCCACCCTTTCTTTTACCTCTTCGGTAAGATTATTAATATCTGCTTTTGCCTGTGCAGTTAGATCATTAACCGCAACGCGGTCAAAAGCCTTATTCTTAAGTCGAGCGGATTTACCAGATCGCTCACGAAGGAAGGAAAGATTTTTGCGTCGAACTTTAGCGCGTCGAACAATTTCGATTTTTTCAACTAATGGACTATGGATAAGGAAGGATTTTTCGACCCCAACGCCAGAAGCAATTTTGCGTACTGTAATACGAGCGGTATGAGAATCTTTGCGGTCAGTTCGAATGACTACACCTTCGAAAACTTGAAGACGGAATTTGTCACCTTCTTTGATTTTTTGGGTCACTTTGACAGTATCACCAGAGCGTACGTCGACAACGGCTGGTTTTTTCTGGGCGTCGCCGATCTTTTTTAAATTAATAAAACTCATAATTATTACCTTTATATTTACAATCTGGTTCTCATTTTAACATACTTTGGATTTTTTTGGAAGAGGTGAGATGCTATTTCTTTAGTGCAAGTCGAATTCTTTCTTCGACTGATAGGTTGGGATCAATTTCGGTCAGAGCAGCGGTGGCTTCTTTGAGCGGAAAACCGAGCGCAATCAAAGCGTCAAGCGCTTCATCTTTGGCTGACAATGAAGTGGCTGGAGCAAGTTTGAAGTCGGTATTAGCGCCATAGCTCGAAGGTGCGCCGATACGATCGCGGAGGTCGACGATGATACGTTCGGCCGATTTTTTTCCTACCCCGCTGGCCTTAGCGATGAAAGTGGCGTCGGCGTTTGCGATGGCATTGCGGACGACTTCGGCTGGGCCGAGACTGAGAATCGCAATAGCGGCTTTTGGTCCAACACCGTTTACAGAGGTCAGAAGTTCAAAAATGCGTTTTGCACTGAGACTGGAAAAACCATAAAGTTCTTCGGAGTTTTCTCGGACAGCATGAAAAGTATAATATTTAACTTCTTGGTCCAGGGTGAGGTCTTCAATTTCGGGCGTGGGAATTGTTAATTCATAGCCAACGCCGTGCACATCAATGATGATCGAGCTGGGGAGTTTTTCCGAAACTGTACCAAAAAGATGTGCGATCATTTTTTCCGGCGTCCAATCAAATTGATTATTATGACGACGATCGCGGTCGCTCCAAGGGCGCCAAAAGAGACGATCATTGGCCAGAGAGGAGCTTCTTCCTCAGCTTCCTCGTCTTCAGTGTTTTCAACTTCTTCTTCGGTGGAATCTTGATCCTCGACATCGTATTCTTCGTGCGGTCCTGGGTCAGTTTGTTCGCCTCGCGTCTCGGAGCTGGAGTTTGTATTGCTGATATCAGAATCGACGGTATTAGCAGATGAGCTAGATTGGTCAGAGGTCGGGACTGGCGTCTCGGTCTCGGATTGGGCTGAATGGTCCGCCGTATCGGAAGCTTCGTCGGGGAGCGGAATCATGGTTTGGTTAACCCGTTCTTCTGCGTACAGATCTGGCGCCGACAACACAAAAAGGTTAAGTGAAAAAGCTAGAAAAGATGCCAAAGCGACTTGATAAATTTTATGCATAGACCTCCTTGTTTGTTTTATTTTAGCATAATTATGGTTAAAAATGTAAAAGTAAGTTAAAAATCATTTAACATGAGAGCGCAAAGGTTCAAAGGCACAAAAGTACAAAGGCACAAAAGTACAAAGGCACAAAGGTACAAAAGCGTGATATATGAAAGGTATGGCAGACTTGGCGATTGGCTTAGTCTGCATGCGATACGAAAGAATGGACAATTGCGACCGCCAGTGCATCGGCCGCGTCATCGGGTTTTGGAACAGTTTTAAGTTTGAGCTCGACGCGAACCATTTCCTGAATTTGGGGTTTGTGGGCTTGACCGTATCCACAAATCGCTTTTTTGATTTGGTTTGGGCTATATTCGTAGATTGGTAACTTGCATTGTTTTGCGACTAGCAGACAAACACCGCGCGCCTCGGCGACTGAGATGCCGGTCGTAATATTTTGTTTGAAAAAAAGTTTTTCGATTGCCATGACTGCTGGCTGGTTCTGTTGAATGATTTCGTGGAGTGAATTATAAATATCTTCAAGTCGCTCTGCTAGTGGCGTATGTGGCGGAGTAGCAATCACGCCGTAATCGAGAGCTTGATGGTTTTCGATAACGCCGAAGCCACAAATTCCCGTCCCTGGATCAATTCCTAAAATGCGCATTTTGTTCTTTCATGGTCCTTATCTATTGACATATTTCATTAAGTGTGCTATAATGGAAGGATAGAGTGTCTTTTTTTGGCAAATGTAAGTTTTTGCTAAAAAAATCGTCATTTTACTCATTGACATGATTTATTAAGGTTTGACGGAGGTCTTTAACGGGGATAACAAATGGATCTTTTGCCGTCGTAGGGCCAATAGCATGGGAAAAACCGAGCTTTTTGGCCTCAGCAATGCGTTGGTCGGGGCGAAAAACCGAGCGTACTTCCCCGCCCAGGCCAATTTCGCCGAAAACCACAAAATCTTCAGCTAGTTTGCGACCGGCGACGGCTGAAGCAATAGCGAGGCACACTGCGAGGTCGGCAGCGGAGTCCTGGATACGCAGGCCTCCAACCACATTAATAAAAATATCCTTATCGTTGAGCTTTAGCTTTGTACGACGTTCAATGACGGCGATCAGGAGATTGAGTCGATTTAGATCAAAACCTGAGGCTGTGCGCTTTGGGTAGCCGAAGTTGGTCGGGGTCGCTAGGGCCTGAATCTCAACCAAAATTGGACGAGTGCCTTCGAGGGTGGCTAAAATGATCGAGCCGTCGGTGTTTTGGCGCTCAGCAAGGAGTGAGGCGGACGGATTTTCGACTTCGGTTAGTCCGGCTTGGTTCATCTCAAAAATAGCAGCTTCAGAAGTCGAGCCAAAGCGATTTTTTACAGCGCGGATGATCTTAAACCCTCCATAGCGATCGCCTTCAAAATTTAGCACGACGTCAACCAGATGTTCGAGCACTTTTGGTCCGGCTAGAGTACCCTCTTTCGTGACGTGGCCGACAATAATGACAGCGGTATTTGAGAGTTTTGCGGCTCGAATGATCAAGTTGCCACAATTTGTGACTTGCGAAATTCCACCCGGCGCTGAGGAGATTTCAGCCAGCGTAAGTGTCTGGATTGAATCAACGATAATGAGGTCAAATTCTCCACTCTCGATAGTCTTAGCGATGTCGTTAGCTTGGGTACTGTTAGCGAATTTAAGATTATCGGAATTGGCGCCCAAACGAATCGCGCGCAACTTGATTTGGCCAGCCGATTCCTCGCCCGAAATATAGAGAACTGTTTTTTGGCTCGAAATTGTGGAACAAAGTTGCATGAGTAGGGTTGATTTGCCGATACCTGGCTGTCCAGCCAAGAGGGATACGCTCCCCGGTAAAATGCCACCGCCGAGCACGACGTCGAGATCTTTAAAACCAGTTTTTAGGCGATTCTTTTCGTCGGAAACCTCAAGATCTTTAATGGAAACAAAATCAAGGGTTTTGCCGGAAAATTGACCGCGCCGAACCGCAGATTTTTCTTCGCGACTATCTTCGTCGAATTGTTGGATTAGCGAGCTCCAAGCGCCACATTTGTTGCATCGTCCTGTCCAATTTTTATAAATAGCGCCACATTGTTGGCACATGAAAGAAGTGTGCGATTTTGCCATAAGCTTGCCTATTTTTTCGAGTTGTCAGATTGCTTGGAATTTGAAGCTTTGTCGTTTTTCTGTTCTGTCTTATTGTTTTGGTTCGATTTGGATGACTTTTTTTCGATCCCGAGTTCTTTGAGCCGGTTATCAATTTTTTCACGCAATTGCTTAAGGAAGTCACTCGTACTCATTTGGCGTTGATCTATGCGCTCATCGCCAAGGTAAAAGGTTGGTGTCCACTCAATATCGGCTCGTTCGGAAAGTTCGTGATCAAAAGCGATTTTCTTAGCAACTTCTTTGCTCTGCATATCCTCACGAAACTTTTCTAGATCACCTTTACCTTCGGTTGCTTCGGTAAAATATTGTTCAAATTGCGCTTGGCGTTGCTTAGCGTCAGAATAGTACCAGTCGTTTTGGTTATTGAATAGAAGATCTTTGTAAGGGCGCCAATAACCCTGTTTGGCAGTAGCGTTGGCCGCCGAAGCAGCGGCTGTACCGTTTTGGTGGTAATCCATAATGTAAGTCCGGAGCACAACGGCGACTTGTCCGTCATAATCTGATACCAATTCGTTAATGTAGGGTGCGATTGGCGCACAAGCAGTACATTGATAGTCGCCATATTCATAAATAATCACTGGCGCGTTTGGGTCGCCAATTACGTTTTCTGGGAAAAAACCAGAGTTTTCGTCGGCAGCAATAATACTATTCAGATCGTACCCAGAATAATCTACGGCATCTTTTGCACCGAAAATGTTAAAAAGTAATAGGCCGATAAAAGCTGTGATGATTACGCCAATTGCTATCCAGGTTTTTTTATCCATATTGCCTCCGATTATGTTTACGCTAAAATCTGTAAAATGTTATAATTGATTATATCATGAAACAGGCGCAGAAATCAGGTTTTTCTCAATCTCAATTAAGGAAACAACTTACTGTTTTTGCGCGACGAGTTGGCAGAGAAATTGCACGCCTGTATTCTCTCGTAAAAAAGAAACTACATCGCGCTAAGGTGCGGTTTTTAAGATGGTGGGTGAAGTGGTCTGATCCAAAGCTAGAGCCATATCGAGTGAAGAAATCGGGTAAAGCGATTGAAGATAAATTTGTCCCCAGAAATCAAGCTGAATTTATTGAGCTCCTGAAACGAACGCCGCGAGATGTTTTAGGCTCGCATGAGCGTTTAATTATTTCGACCGCGATGTCTTTTAATGAGCGCCATGTCAGTGAGATTATGTTGCCGAAAAATCAGATTATTTATGTACAGGAAGACGAAGTGCTCGGTCCTCTAACTTTAGATCGGTTGTACAAATCTGGTTTTGACCATTTTCCAGTTATCAATGACCACAAAGAAGTCGTTGGTATTTTGCATACTACAACGCTAAATAACTTAACCGTCCGAACGGCAAATCAGGCGCGTGATTTTGCCGACAAAAAAGTTTGTTACTTGAGAGATGACTATACTTTCTCGCAGGCTCTGGCGGCCTTCTGTCGAACGAATTGTTATCTATTCTTGGTTGTAGATCCGTTTGAGCGGATTGTGGGACTTTTGACTTATCAGATGTTGGCAGATCTTTTGTTAGGCGAAACGCCGGTGGATGATTTTGATCGAGATACTGATCGGTATGCAGTTGCGCGACGAAAGAAATGAACCGAGGGATAAAAGAAAACAAAAAATCCCTCAATAGAGACAAAGATCAACCTTTGGCTATTGAGGGGTGCGTATTTCAGCCTAAAACTTTGGGCTGATTTCGATGAACTCTTGCCAAGGGACGAGGGTAAGCGAAGACTCTCGTCTGGTTTGGACACGTTTTCGTTTATTACGCATCGATTCTCCTGTTTAGTTGCGGTTGTCTAGAAAACAGCTGATATTAAGCCGATCGACCAATGACTGACAACTATATTTAGTTTAGCAAAGAATAGTTAAGTATGCAACTCTCTAGGATACCTAGAGCATGATCAAAGTTACACCGAGTACGATTAAGGAGAGTACAATTCGATATTTACCAAAGGTTTGGAGCGATTTTGGTTTTTTAAGATAACGCAAAAGGTATTGGAGAGCGAAAAAACCGACCACAAAGGCTGCGAGATTTGCAAAGAAGAGTGAATTTAGATTTTCCGCGAAATAAATTCGATCACTTTCGCTTAAAAACAATTTGAGAGTTACGCCGAGCATGATCGGAATTGAAGCAAGAAAAGAATATTCAGCGGCAGATTCGGAATCTAGGCCAGCGATTCGGCCAGCAATAATTGTACTACCAGAGCGCGAGACGCCCGGAATAAGAGCGAAAGTCTGTAAAAGTCCAATCAGGAGCGCTCGGAAGGGTGTGAGGTGGTTTTCGTTTTCTAGCGTCGATAAATGAGGTATTTTATCGATTGCGGTCATAATAATACCTACAACACCCATGGCGATACTGACCGTAACTAGTGAGTTGAAAAAGTCGGAGGATTCAATTAGGTTAGAAAGAACGAGGCCAATCACACCGGCTGGAATTGTCGTTACGACAAGATTTATTGCTAGTTTATAATTTCGTTCTTTGAAAACATCTTTTAGAATTTGACCAATTCGCTCGTGAAAGTAGATTAAAAGTGCCAGCAAAGTCCCCAAATTAATAAATTCTAGAAAAAGATGGAAACTTTTCGGCTCAATTTGGAAGAGATGCATAACGATTTCCAGATGCCCAGAGGATGAGACTGGAATAAATTCCGTTAAACCTTGAATGATACCTAGAAGTAATGATTGAAAGAAATCCATGTGTTTATTATAGCATGGCTAAGTTCAGTTTTTCAGAGTTTCGGGCTAGTTTACGTTGCGAAAAATTATTTTTTTGAGTTTTTCCAGGATTGGACCAACTTGGGGCAGATTAAGGAAGTAACCAGAAATTAAATATACTAAGATTGAGGTGAATGAAATTAGACAAAATTTAGGAAAAATGATGAAGATTGAGGTATCGGTCGCCATAAGTGGAAAAAATTTCGTCATCGAATAGGCGACACAGCCAGTAATTGCGGTCGCGCAGAGCATTTTCCAGAAATCACGCCAAAAAGCATGATTGAGGAGCTGGCGGTGTGATTGACGCTGGAGAATGCTGATGAGAATCATGATTTCGAGCATTGCGCCGATTGATTGTGCCCAGCCTAGACCCTCTGGACCACAGCCGATCACTGAAAAAAGGACAGAAAGGACGATTGTTGCACCGACGGCTACGATTGAGACGACAAAGGGGGTTCGAGTGTCCTGATGAGCATAAAATCCGCGCGAAATAATATGAAAAACTGAACGCGCAAAAATCGAGATAGCGAGCGTTGTGAGAACAGAAGCAATGAGTGGATCACCGCCATTTTTAATAAAACTAACAACATATCCTCGGGCAAACAGTGCAATAATCGTTACTGGCAGAGAGATCCAGACGATCGTGCTTAGCGCGGTACGAAAAGTTTCTTGATATTTTTCTTCGTCGCCTGTACCAAGTTCTTCGGTCAATTTCGGGAAGAAAGCGGTCGAAATCGCAACCCCGACTAAGTTAACCGGCATTTGAGAAAGGCTGGAGGCTTGTTGATAAGAGCGTAGCGCACCTGCGCCCATGCGAGAAGATAAGTTTGTCGAAACAATTGTATTAACATAGTCGATACCCTGATCAAGACTTCGAGCGGGCAAAAGATTAAGGACAGAGCGAAAGCCTTGGTTGCGCCAGCTGATTTTAAATTCATAGTCAAAACCTAGACCAAAAAGTCCAATCAAGCTGATCAATACTTGCAAGATCGCGCCAAAGACTACGCCGAGAGCAACGCCCATAATGCCACCTTCGAAGATTTGCCAGCCAAACAGATTGATACCGCCAGTAAACCAAACGATACCTACCAAAATGCCAATATTATAAAAGGCTGGGGCAAGCGCGTAAAAAACAAAACGACCCAGGGCTTGCTGAATACTAGACAAGATCGTCGAGATGCTAAACAAGAAAGGGTTAATGGCGATGACTCGCATCATGTTTATGGCAAGAATTGTGCCAGATTCGTCGAGACCTGGACCTACGATATAACGTACCAGCGGATCAGCAAAGATCATGATCAAGATTGAGGCGATTAAAGTCACAAAAGCCATAAGATTTAAAATGCTCGAGCTAAGTTCCCAGGCAGATTTTTTGTTTCCGGTCGTTAAACGCTGATTAAAAACAGGAATAAAACTGACAGCTAGTGCGCCGGAAGTCAGGATAAAAAACATAAAATCAGGTATAGTAAAGGCTGCGGTATAAGCATCAATTCCAGTGGGATAAGTATCTAGATAATATGAATTTAAAAGGCGGTCGCGAAAAATTCCTAATAAAGCCGAGATGAGTGTTGAGCCAGACAAGATAATCGCGGCAAGCCTGACCGATAATTTCGTATTTGCCATCGTGACAACGGATCGAAAACGAAAATGACGACGAACTTTTTTAGCCTTTTGGGTTTGATTACTAACAGACATTTCCCCTCAACTTATACCTAAATTTCGGTTTTATTATTTAAATATGGTCGAAGAACTTCTGGGACAGTTAGTTTACCGTCTTTCGTAGCGTAATTTTCGATCAGAGCCACCATGGTGCGAGCGAATGAAATAGCAGTGCCGTTTAGTGTGTGCAGTATTTCGACTGAACCGTCTTTACGGCGTACCCGGATGTTCAAACTGCGAGCCTGAAAGTCGGTACAATTCGAACAACTAGTCAACTCGCGGTATTTTTGGTCGACTGGGCTCCAATATTCAATGTCATATTTTTTGGCGGCTGGAGCGCCAAGATCACCAGCAGCATTATTTATCACGCGGTAAGGAATACCGAGTTCTTGCCAAATTTCTTCTTCGATTGCGCGAATTTTTTCGTGCATTTCGCGGGATTTTTCTGGTAGACAAAAAACATACATTTCAAGTTTATTAAATTGATGAACGCGAAATAGTCCGCGCGTATGCTTGCCATACGTGCCCGCTTCCTTACGGAAACAAGCACTGTAGCCAGCATAGCAAAGTGGCAAATCGCCCTCGTCGATGATTTCGTCCATATGATAACCGGTAAGGGGCATTTCGGCGGTCGCTATGAGTGCGAGGTCTTCCCCCTCAACAAAGTATTCATCACTTTGTTCACTACTTCTAGGGTTAAAACCACAGCCCTCAAGTACGCGACTGGAGACCAAATCCGGCACCATCATTAAGGTAAAACCATGCTCAACGACTTTTTTAATACCAAACTGCAATAAAGCGTTTTCAATCAGTGCTAATTCCCCGCGTGTATAGTAGAATTTCGCCCCAGCGACTTTTGCTCCTCGTTCAAAGTCAACCCAATTGCGCGAAATTGCATAGTCTAGATGATCAACGCCGGAGGTTTTTTTCTCGCCCCAAGTTTTTATTTCGACATTACACTCTTCCCCGCCAAGCGGAACGTCATCAAAAATAATGTTTGGAACTATTTTAAGTTGATTTGTAATTTCGGTTTCGACTTTGTCCAATTTTGGCTCAATTTCAGCCAGTTTGGTTTTTATTTCACGTCCCTGAGCAATTAAATCTGCCTCAGGTTTGCCGTTTTTCATTTGAGTGGCGACTTCGTTGCGAGCTTGACGAAGTTGCTCGACTTCCTGCAAAATTTCTTTACGCTGATCATCAAGACGTAAGAGCTCGGAGATATTTATTTCATAGCCTTTTTCTTGGGCAGATTTTTCAACTAGTTTTTGGTTATTGCGTATGAAATTAATATCTAACATAAGATCATTATAGCACAGTCCGATCGGATATTAATAACGACTTCGGAAGTTACCAGCCCCCACCGCCTCCGCCGCCTCCCCCACCACCAGAGAAACCACCACCTGACGAAGAAAAGCTTGAAGAACTTGAATTTGAAGTCGTAGAGTGCGTCAAGTCAAGTTGGGCGGAGCTAGTAAAATTCTGCATTGCAGTAGAAAAGGCAGTAGCATTCATAAGGGTTGGACCTATATACCAATTTGGACGTTCAATTTGATCATCCATATAGTATTGACTTAGTACATCAAGCCAGGTTTTTTCAAGACCTAATAAAACTGCATAGGGTAAGAGTTTTTCGTAGAGCTTAACCACGCCCTGTTTGTCCATTTCCGCTCCGGTAGTGCTTTGAAGAAACTTCAAACGATCCGCCTCAGCCATTTTGATATATAGTTGTAGTCCATCAAGATAGCGTGAAGTGGCTAAGCCGAGCTCGGTATGGGTATAATATGGTCGATATTTAACAGAAACAACAACGCAAACGATTAGAGGCAGGATCGGTAGCGCCACGGCGAGAATTTGGAGAGGAAGAAAATTTGACGGGAAGAGATATGGAGTAAAGAGAAAATCACTCAGAAATACTAGCACAACGATGTTTGCGATAAAACTAAATAGGGCGATTGATGTAAAATGATTAATTCTCTTGATTTTGCGGGATTGTAACTTTGTTGATGTGGATGATCGGCTGACCGGAGCTTGATCCACGGAGGCTCCATCTTGTTCTAGTAAGCCTTTGGCAAGCAAACTTTCCTCAAGCTTCGTATCATACGCTCGGGCTAGTGAGATAAGGCTACGTGTTGCTTCACGTGGCTCAAGTTTAATTTCTTGCCCGACTGTCAAGGTAGCAGTACTCCCGGCTACCATACGTAGAACATCATTTTGGATTGGTGAAAGCCCGAGAGATAAAATACGAATCGTCCAAGAGTCGCTAGAATGTTTTTTGCCTGGTTCTTGGCTCGAAATGATTTGAATCTTTTTTGCGACCGCTAGTTCTAATATTGTAGCAGTTTTCGTATCGCTAATTTTTGATTGGTGAAGATAATTTTGACCGAGCTCAGCAACACTAAGGTTTTGTAGAGGGCTATATTCGGGCTTAATAAAAAGACCTTTATAATATACACGTTTTTCTTGAGTATCATGCACGATCTTCAAGACATAGTAAATTGTTAAGAGCAATGCAACGACACCAAAGATAAGATAAAGCATAAAGAAAGGATTTAGACGGGTCGAGGTTGTGACAAAAGTATCAGGCTGAAAAGAAAGTACAAAGGTTAGGTTCTCTCCCCGACTGAGATTGAAAGCGGAAAAGGTGATCAAATCATCTTCCTTACTAATATTGCAACGATTTTGACTTGAATCACCATATAAACCAACATAACAGGATTGTTTTTCAAGCAATTCTGTTGCTAACGAACGATCAAGATGAACACGCGCCGTTACCATCTCAAAGGGTTGTTGCCAATCGTTACCGTTCGTATCCCAATATAGGATTTGATCTGCATTATCGCTATCGTTCATGATCACATTTTCAAATTCATACTCGAGACGGTATGTTTGCTCACCTCGCACAGGCGTAGTCTGTTCGCCAATGTAAACTTGAAAATTGCCGTCGCCTCGTTCGATATGATCAATGGGCTCAGTTTGACCGTTGCGAGAAACTTTAATGTCTAGATCACGATCACTGGCCATAGTGAGATTTTTGCCGGCTTGGTTCGTAAAGGGGATAACACGCACAATACCATGATGTATATCACCATTTGCTGGTGGAAAATAGGCCACAAGCTCCTCTACTACGCGCATTTTACTGCCACCTTGGTCGTCACGCTCGAGATAATAATCGGCCGTGAATGATTTAAATGTAAATGAATTAGCCGAGATGGCGTGTGAGCTTGGAATGCAAAGGAGCTGACTTAAAAAGCATAGCACACCGAGCAGTAATTTTGGCCGCCAAAGATATTTTTTCATAGAGCTTCCTTAATAGTTTTACGAATTTGATTGATAGATTTTTGCAATTTGATACCCTCGGACTCTGTCAAAGAAAGTTCTAAACGTTGTTTCACGCCGTTTCGACCAATAACTGCGGGTGAGCCATAATACAAGTCTGCGCAATCGTCATAGTTCGAAACTGACAGGACGCGTCGTTCGTCATTAAGGATAGATTTTATAATCTGGACCGTTGCGTTGCCGATACCGTAAAATGTAGCACCTTTGCGTTGGATAATCTGGTAAGCTTTTTGGCGAACGTCGGCTTCAATGTGGTCAAGCTGTTTAGGCGCAAGCAGATTGGTAATCTTTTCTCCGCCAACATTAGCAGATGACCAAAGAGCAAATTCACTATCACCATGTTCGCCAATCTGATATGCGTGGATTGATTTGGGATGTAGCTTGAGCTTTTCGGCAAGCGCAAAACGTAGTCGTGCAGAGTCTAAGACAGTGCCAGTCCCGATCACTCTTTCCGGTGGGAGTCCGGAATATTGCTGGGCAAAGTAGGTTAGCGCGTCCATGGGGTTTGAGACAATGACTAGAATCCCTTGAAAGCCATTCGACATAATTTGTTTAATAATCGACTCTAAAATGCTCAGATTTTTTGCTAAAAGATCGGTACGAGTTTCGCCAACTTTTTGATTTGCGCCAGCAGCAATCACGCAAACATCCGCATCTTTCGCGCGAGAATAATCGCCAGCTTGGATCTTAAAATAGCTAGGTGCGGTAGCTAAGGCGTCACAAAGATCCATTACCTCACCTTCCGCATCCTCCATGTTGATATCGGTCAAAATTAGCTCGTTAACGCAGTTACGTTGATTAATCAAAGCGTAAGCAACGCTTGCGCCCACGTTTCCGGTCCCCACAATCATTATCTTATTACTCATGCTTAGAAATATTGTAGCATACTTTATCAACGGTGTTATAATTCAGAGTATGGCAAAGTTATTTTTCCGATATGGAGCAATGGGGTGTGGCAAAACAATGAATCTATTACAAACAGCGTTCAATTATGAAGATCGGGGGCAGAAAGTTTGTGTTTTTAAGCCTGCAACGGACACTAAGAACGGCACAAAGCTTTTGACGCGAATTGGTCTTGAACGGTCGACTGATTTTACCTTAGCCCGAGATGAAGAGCTGTTCAAAAAAATCCGGGACAAGTATCCAAAAGTTGATTGTATTTTGATCGATGAGGCGCAGTTTTTGTCGCCAGAGCAGGTGGATCAGTTGGTGAAAGTTGTTGACCTATTAGATATACCAGTTATAGCTTATGGCTTGCGTTTAAACTTCCATCAAAAAGATGGTGGCTTTGAAGGAGCGACTCGACTTTTGCAATGCGCACATGAAATAACCGAGATCAAAACAATCTGCGAATGTGGCCGTAAGGCAACGCGCAACGTACGCTTTCTAGATGACAAACTAGTCCTCGATGGACCAGATATTTTGATAGATGATGGTAGGACTAAGATAGAATATCGAGCTTTATGTTCAAAATGTCTAGAAAAATATCATCAAAAAGCACAAAAAGCTTAAATTTTAATTAGCTTTAGAGTCTTTCGAACGTATCACGGGAAATGGTACAGCTTCGCGACCGCTGACTCCTTCGAGGAGCCAGAAATTTCGTTCGGAATTGCCCCAACCACAGGCGGGAGGCATGCCGTATTCAAGCATTTCGATAAAATCACGGTCAAGCATCTGCGCTTCGTCATCACCAGCATCGCGCATGGCTTGTTGCTCTTCAAAACGGGCTAATTGGTCGAGCGGATCATTCAACTCGCTGTAGCCATTTCCCATTTCAGTCCCAGCAATAATTGGGTGGAACCTTTGAGTCACTAATGGATTATCGGCGCTGACCTTGGCTAGCGGACTGAGACTGAGCGGTTCTTCAATTAGCCAGAATGGCCCAGCAGAAGTTTTACGAATCATTTTCCAGGCCCAGTCGATTAGTCTGGGCGTACTAATTTTACCTGAAAATAGTTCACGCTTAATCTTCGCGCTTTCGGCCTTGTTGTCGGCGTCCAATTCTCGGGCGAGGACTTCTTGAATCTTTTGACGATCGGGGTGAAAAACATCAATACCAAATTTATCCATTAATAAATCAGCATATTTTATTCGAGGCCATTTTTGATCCAAATTGACTTCAAAGTCGCCGACTTTGAACTTTAGAGTACCCCAAGTTTCCTGCGCAACATATTTTATCATCTCTTCGTAGAGATCCATACCGTCTTCATAGTCTTCGTAAGCAGCGTAGCTTTCGAAGGCGATATGCTCTGGCAAATGTTCATCATCAATACCTTCATTCCGAAAACGCGGGCCGATATCATAAACTTTTTCAAAGCCTCCGCCTAGTAACCGTTTAAGAGGTAATTCGTGGCTAATACGCAAATAATAGTCTTCGTCGAGTGCATTCATATGTGTCTCGAAAGGTGTTGCATCTGCTCCGCCGGTAGTTTTTTCCAAAACGGGAGTATTGACTTCGATAAAACCATGACCATTCATAAAATCGCGCGTAGCCTGCCAGAATTTTGCACGTCGAATCAGTCGAGCGCGCACTTCTGGGTTAACGTTCATGTCAACGTAGCGACGACGATAACGCTCTTCCTTATTGGTCAGACCATCGTAACCTGGCAAAGGACGGAGACTTTTGGTCAGTAAGCGTAGTTCGTTGGCGAAAACCGAGATTTCACCTGTAGTAGTCTTCGCAACTTTTCCTTTTGCTTCAATAAAGTCGCCGGTATCCAGTAGTTTTAACTCTTTTAAGCCCAAATAGCCAGGTTCGGTCTTTTCAGTTTTTTGCATGAAAATCTGAATTTCGCCATAGAAATCGCGAATTTTTACGAAGGCAATCTTCCCGAAGGACCGAATCGCTGTAATTCTCCCCGCGACACAGACTTCTTGACCGTTTTTTTCATCAAAATGATCAAGAATAGCGGAGATTTTTGTATTACGATGTGACTTTGCGGGATATGGATCTATCCCCATATTGCGCAGGGTCTCAAGTTTGCGCAAACGTTCGTCACGATAGTCATCTAGCGTCATGATATATAATTATAGCATATTTACAGCTATTTTCAGGGATATTTTAGTAAAATCTTATTTAATATCTTTGATTATGACGTTTTTACCATTAAAATCAAACTGATCGCCTACTTTACGACCGAGCAAAGACTTACCGATCGGAGATTCATGGGAAATCTTTCCGTCGAGCGGGTTGGCTTCGACAGGGCCAACGATTGTATAGGTTAAGGCTTTTTTATCCATTGTGATTGAGACAGTTGAGCCGATATTTATAGTGTCGGATTTTTTCGCAGAGATAATCACGGCATGTTTCAATGTATCTTCAATTTCGATAATGCGATTCTCGACCGTTTTTTGCTCAGCACGAGCATCGGTGTATTCTTGGTTTTCGGATAAATCACCGAAAGCTCGCGCAGTAGCAATGCGCTCTGCGATTACTGGTCGCTCAGCAATTAAATTAGCTAACTCTTTTTCTAATTCGGCTTTTCCAGAAGCCGTGAGATTAACAGTCTTTTTCATAACTACTTGAGTTTAATATGTCTAGTTCGAAATGTCAATCGTTTAGGACTTGTTTGTCGTAATTTCTTTCGCAAAATCTTCTAGCTTGACAAGTTTAGTTTCGCCTGTCGCACGAGTAGTAATTTCTACGCTGTTCTCCGCTAAGGTTGTCTCAGAAATCACTACGCGATACGGAATGCCCAACAAGTCTGCATCGGCAAATTTTTCTCCGGGGTGGATTTCAGCACGATCATCGATAATCATTAGCTCTTCATGACCCTGATAGAACTCTTCGGCTTTGGCCATAGCTTGGTCGCCAATACCCATAAGGTAATATTTGTATGGCGCGAGATTTTCTGGCCAAATCAAGCCTTTATCGTCGGCCATTTTTTCAGCGATTACGCCCATAACGCGCGAGACACCAATACCATAACTACCCATATAGACCGGCTCTTTTGTGCCTTCTTTTGTGTCATATTCAAGGCCAATTGCGCTGGAGTATTTCGTTCCCAAAGTAAAGATATTGCCAACTTCAGCCGCCTTTGCAGATTTAAGTTCTTCACGTTTTACACCAAGATCTTGCAAGACTTCATCGTTTAAGACTTCATCGTTTAAGACGATACTTTTATCTTCGTTAAACCATATTAGATCTTCACCGACTTCGGTAATTGTTTGAAATTCATGACTATATTTGCTGAATACGCCACCACTTGCAAAAGTCTGGTAAGTGTCATCGCCAATACCAAGACGAATATAAATGCGCTTGTATGCTTCGGCGGTTGCATTGTAGAATTCCTGTTGTTTATCATAATCGGTATTAAAACTGTAAAGGTCCTTCATGATAAATTCGCGAGTACGCATGATGCCAGATTTAGCACGTAACTCGTTGCGGAATTTTGTCTGGAACTGATAAACATAGACCGGAAGATCTTTATAGCTCGAGATATAGGTTCGCATGAGTTCGGTCAACGGCTCTTCATGAGTTGGCGCTAGACCAAGCTCTCCGCCGGCCGCGAGCGTAGTACGAAACCAAATATCCATTTTTTCAATATCCCAACGGTCGGTTTTCTGCCATGGTTCCGGATTCTGCAACGTAGACATTAGAAGCTCTTGGCTACCAATTGCGTTAAGCTCTTCACGAATGATTTCCTTAATATTCTCAATCACACGAAGACCTAGCGGTAAGTAGTCATAAACTCCTGCTATTTCTTTGTGAACATAGCCAGCCCGGATCAAGAATTGCGCACCACGTGCGGTTTCATCTTTGGGGGCCACCCGAAGAGTTTTGGTGAAAAAATTATTATATCTCATGCGTTCATTGTATCATAAGATGAAACAGATGCCAAACCTCGAATGAAAACGAGGCGATTTCGGCGTGACTAAGATTTTTAATCAATTAGGATATACCCACTATATATAATAAATAGAATGCGATCCCGTTATTTAACATGTGTACTAAAACACCGCTCCAAACCGAGCCGGTAATTTCGCGTAGACTACAGAGCACTATGCTGAGACAAAAGGTCGTAACTCCCACATTCCATTGGCCGTGCAAAATCGCGAATAGTAGTGAGACGCAAAGCATAGTAGTGGCAAAACCGACTTTATTACGCAGTTTTCCGAATAGCCAACCACGTAATAGCAGCTCCTCGAACAAGGGCGCGAAGATGACGAGAGCTAGAATCGCCACAATTCGATCGAAACCGGTGCTTAGGACATTAAAACCGACATTCTGGGCCTGTTCACTGTCGAACCATGAAAAAACCTGCATAAGATGCGTACAAGCTTGCGCCAGTAATATATATATTATATAGGCGATAGGAACAAGACCCAGATCAGTCAGAGTGGGCCATGCTTTGACACCCATCTCTTCTGGCGTTGCGCTAAACTCTTTTGAAAGTTTAGAGTTTTTTAGGACTTTTTCAAAAATGCGAGGAGGCAGAAATACCACAATAGAAAAAGCGGAAACATAGACCAAAAAATCATAAGTGGCAGTCCAGACTGGTTGCATAATTCGTTCGCCTAGGATGAGCGACATGATCATGGCGATCACAATTTCACTCAGAATAAAGGCTACTGCAGTCCAGGTAAGTAGAGATATAATATATAATATTCTATTGGTTTTTTGGCGCTTTAGCTGGTCGCTCATAATTTCATTATATCCAAGATAGTAATGATGACAATCAATATGAGAAGTACGATAAAGGCTCGAGAAATAATTTTCTCTTCGGTAGCTTTTTCGAATGGTTTGCCACGTAGTTTCGCAATCGCGATTAATAGCCACCGCCCACCATCGAGAGCTGGAATTGGTAGGATGTTCATACAGGCGAGTGAAACCGAAATTAAAGCAGCTAGGAACATTAAGTTGTTGATTCCGGTATTAGCAAAGGCTGGGAAAATTACGCCAATAATGCCGACTGGTCCAGAGACTGAATCCCCAACTGTAGCGATGTTATTTCGACCAGCTTCACGTACACTAGCATCAGGATTGAGTTGATTAATGATTCCTGAACAAAGGTTCCACACTAAATCACCTAGACCACGGAAGGTTTCTCCGGTCAACTGAACCATTGTGCCGAAACCGACAATTGGCGCTGACCATGTCGATTGTACAAAAGACTGGCTAAGCGACATGCTTACGCCAAGTACGTAATCTTGGTCTGCTTTTTTGTTCAGTTTGGCCTCGAGCTTTTCTTCTCGACCGTCCCGTAGGACAGTATATGTACCAATCTTGCCGTTATGTTCATCTCCATACGCGGTAACATCTTGTGGACCATCAATGGCAGTGTCGCCAGCGCGGATAATTTGATCGCCAACCATGAAACCGGCTTTTGCAGCTGGAGAGTCTGCGACTACGGCCGCTACTTTGACGCCACCACCAACCTTCGTAGCATCCTGCCCCAGATAGAATTGATGTTCCATGAATTGTGGCATGCCAATCCAAGATAAAATTGTCAGGAGAATAAAGGCAACTAGCCAGTTCATTAGCACACCGCCGAACAGGATTTTAGTTTTCGACCAGAAGTTAGCAGCGCCGAAGGTTCCCTTGGCGGTGTCGTAATTTGTTTCGCCATCTAGCGAACAGAAACCACCAATCGGTAAAGCATTTAGGCTAAAAATTAAGTCCTTTTGAGGTTTTTGCCATTCCGATTTGGGTAGTTTTTGCCATTTACCAGATTTCTTAATCCATGCAATCAAACGGGGCGGAAAACCAATGCCGAATTCGTTAACCTTGACGCCACTTTTGCGCGCCATGATAAAATGTCCAAACTCATGCGCCACAACCAAAAACATGAGGATGAATATTCCGATTACAATGCCAAGAAATAAATTCATAATGCCTCCCTATTGACCAAAACGTCGTTCGCGTTGGTGAAATTCATTTATTATCATATCACAGTCTTCTGCAGTCAGATCAGGAAAATACATTTCTAAAAACAAGAATTCTGCATAGGCCGAGCGCCAAATTTGAAAACCAGATAGACGCTGTTCGCCGGAAGTACGCACCACTAGGTCTAAGTCAGGCACCTCGGGATGATATAAGTGCTGGCGAATTAGCTCAGGGGTAAACTCTTCTGCGCCAGCCGATCTAGCCTTTGTGACAGCGTCAGCAATCTCCCATTGTCCGCTATAGTTAAAGCAATAGCAAACCGTTAGACCGGTATTGTCCGCGGTCTCCTGCTCAATAGCCATAAGCTTGGCCCACAGCTTAGGATCGACTCGCTCGGAGCGACCACAGATGCAAATACGTAGATTGTGTTGTTTGGCTCGCTCCAAAAGGCCATCGATATGTTCATTGATCAGACGCATCAAGTATTCCACTTCTTTTGGCGACCGTTGCCAATTTTCAACGCTAAAGACGTAGAACGAAACATACTTCACTTCTGTATCGATTAGTTTCTCGATAACCATTTCGACCTTCTTCATCCCCCGCCGATGGCCTTCGAAGGTTGGAAGATTGCGCATGCGCGCCCAACGACGATTCCCGTCCACAATGAAGCCAAGATGTTGAAGTGGCTTTTGAGTCGAATTGGAAGATTGAGTAGACATTAGAGTGACATAATCTCCGCGCTCTTGTCTTTAAAAGCGTCGTCAATTTTAGTAACATATTCTTTCGTCAAATTGTCGATGTCTTTTTCGGCCTTTTTGGTAACATCTTCGGGGAGCTCCGCCGTCTTCAGCTCTTTGCGCGCTTCTTCACGAATATTGCGGAGTGCAATTTTAGCTTCTTCAACTTTGCCAGAGGCGGTTTTTACGATCTCTTTACGACGCTCCTCTGTCAGAGGTGGGACTGGTACACGGATTACATGACCGTCATCAGACGGGTTAAGGCTCAGGGCTTGGTCGTTGCGAATTGCCGTGGAAATATTCTGGATATTAGATGGGTCGAAAGGCGTCACCATTAGCATAGTGCCGTCGGCAGTTGTGACGTTAGCGACCTGATTTAGAGGCATAAATTCCCCATATGCTTCGACTTTAATATTGGAGAGCATGTCTGGATGCGCACGACCGGTGCGAACTTTTTTCATTTCATCTTGGAATCGAGCTATGACTTGTTCCATTTTGGTGCGGTATTCGCTATTATCAAACATGTTCTTCACCTTCCATTTAGCTAGTAACTTAATTGTAGCACATTTCTGGGTTTGTGCGCAAAAGTAAAGCCCCTTACTTCGGGGCTTTTACTTGTAGCGATAAGAACTATTCGGTTACGCCGAGTTCGAGCCGTTTAAACTGGCGGACAGTAATATTTTCGCCGGTTTTTGCGATTGCGTCTTTGAGAAAATCAGCGACGGTTTTGTCCTCATCGAGAATGTAAGGTTGCTCAAGCAAAACTTTATCGGAAAAAGCTTTCTTGAGTTGGCCAGAAATAATCTGGTTCTTCATATTCTCTGGTCCTTTAAAGTTTGCCTCGAACTCTTTACGCTTTGCTTTCATCGTGTCTTCTGGGATGTCTTCAAGACTAACGTAGAGCGGACTCATCGATGCAACCTGCATAGCAATTTTATGTGCGACATCTTTGAATTCATCAGTTTTAGCCACAAAACTAGTCTCGCAGTTCACTTCGACGATTGCGCCGAGCCGTCCGTCATGAATATAGCTAGCAATAATGCCTTCACGCGTCTCGCGATCGCCACGCTTCTCGGCCTTCGTCAGGCCTTTTTTACGCATAGCTTCGAGAGCTTTATCAAAATCGCCTTTCGCTTCGACTAGAGCTTGTTTTGCGTCTGTCAAACCCACACCCGATAGCTCCTTGAGTTTTTTGATTAGCTCGATAGAGATCGCTTTAACTTCATTTGCTTTTTCTTTGAGTTCTTCGCTCATTTTGCCTCCTTATTCTTTAGGATTCCTTAAGATTCTTTCTTTGCTTCACCAGCTTTAATAGCAGCTGTAAAATATTCGAGCAAGAGCTGGACGGATTTAATTGCGTCGTCATTGGCCGGAATGGGATAATCAATGCTGGTCGGGTCGACATTTGTATCTGTGATCGCAAAAACTGGGATATTGAGAGTTTTTGCTTCTTTAATAGCATTTTTATCCTCAATTGCATCGACGACGATAACGGCGCCAGGTTGCTCAGTCATTTCTTTAATACCGCCGTAGCGCTCGTTCAAAAGATCAATTTCATCTTGATAGCGTTGCACTTCAAGCTTGGAGTAACGCGCCTCGAGCTCGCCAGACGCCATGCGTTTCTCAAGATCTTTCAGCTTGCGAATCTGACGATTGATCGTTGTCACATTAGTCAAAATTCCCCCTACCCACCGTACCGTTACGTACGGCATATTGACACTCTCGGCAGCGGCTTTGGTAGCATCTTTGAGCTGTTTTTTTGTGCCGACGAAGAGGATTTTCTTGCCACTCATAGCGATCTTGGTCAGCTCAGGTAGAGCTTGTTCGAGAGCTTCGACGGTCTTTTCGAGATTAATAATGTGGCCACCTTGGCGTTTACCGTGGATATATGGCGCCATTTTTGGGTGCCAACGGCTAGTCTTATGGCCGAAGTGCGCTCCGGCTTCTAGAAGAGCCTTCATGTCGATGTTTTTTGGATCAACAGACATTTTTCCCTTTCTCTTTGCTAGGGGAGACTGGAGCGGGAAAATGTGGTTTTGCCTCATTTTACCCAAAAACCAGGGAAAACTACTCCTAGCTGTTTCGTTAGTTAGTATATAATACCATTGTATCACAGATTACGCAAAAAGTCAATAGAAAAATCGTTTTATTTGGGGTAATTGTCCTGAGGGTAGCTGAGATTTTCGTACTATGAATGAAAGGGGGGCATGTATGTAGAAAATCACCCCTGACAGCGGGGTGATTTCTGAAAAGTTCAACCAGCATATTATAGGCTAAGCGATTCTGGGGCTTAGCCTTCATTCGAAGCTACGACAGAGTCATTACTGTCGGTTGGTTCGTCAGCTTTGTCTGACTGGGGCGTCAGATCTGCAATGATCTTCCAAGCATTGAGCAGACATTCGAGATATTTGATCTCTTGACTGATTCTATCTCTTTGATCCAGGATCTTCTGAAGTTCCTGGACTACCTCGTTGATTTTCTCATCGATAAGAATAACTGGGTTTGGCTCGTCTAGATAACAGAGACGGTGTAAGTGAGTGCTGGCTTTGTCGAATAACCTATCTTCGCCGGTAAGGATGTCAATAAGGTTGGGAGTGTCGGCTTGTGCGGTGGAGATATTAGAACCTTTCTTAATCTGATGGGCGAAATAATATAATTTCGTTAAAAATGTTTCTGCGTCTTCCATGCCTCGCCTCAATGCGCAACGTCTCGCTAAAATGTCACGCAAGGAATCATTAATGAAGGCATCAGTGTCGAGCACGGGGCCGGTAGATTCTTCGCGCTCGCTACACTCGCGCTGAAGCATTGATTCTTGCCAGATAGCGTAAGCTTTTCGAAAATGACATCGAAAATCGTTAAGCTTGTCAAACTCTTGGTCTAGGTTTTTGGCATGCTGAAACTGTTCGTAGAGACAAACCATATGGTGAGCGAGGTTGAGCTGTCTTAGAGACAACTTGGCGCTTCTCAAAGCATCAGGCGTGCCTATCTTGATTCCGAAATCGAGAGAGTTAGCAACCTGAGCTGAACGAGAGGTGAAGACCTGCAAAACTAGTCCCTGCAAATAGATGGCAACGTCTTCGTCGTCAATAAAATCACTAAACGGGTCGACGTCTACCGTCTGCAGGTAAATTTCTGGGCTAAAACGAGCGGCGATCTCAAACAGCGACTCGACATAATTGATGGCCTCCTGACTAATATTTTGGCTGTTGGTAAGATTACTATCTGCCATTTTATTTTCCTCCTTTTTTTGATATTTGATACGGCAGATCTTGTATCATGATTGTTATTATATTACTTTTTGTTGTTATTGTCAACGTTTTGATCTAGACACTGGGGATCTATCATCTAAATTTGACAGCTCTTAGCACTTTACATCTCGAGAAGACTTTGCTATAATACAAGGAATTATGAGTAAAAAAGTTTCACATCCAGAAGATTATCGCTATGTGGTCTTCTCTGACGAGGCGGCGGGTTTTTCCTTTTTGACTCGTTCGACTGCAAAAAGCGAAGAAGTTATTAAGTGGGAAGACGGGGAGGAATATCCGTTAGTCAAGGTGCAGATTTCTTCAGCTTCTCATCCGTTCTTTACCGGCGAAGAAAAGATCATCGACACGGAAGGTCGAGTTGATCGCTTTAAGGCGCGGGCGAAGCGAGCGGAAGCGTTGCGCGTTGCGCTTGGCAATAAGACGAAAAAGGCCGAGAAAGAGGCTGCGAAGAAGGCTGAAAAAGCAACCGAGAAATAGTTTTCTAAAAAGTTGGTCAAATCGATTGCCTTGGTGTTTGCTAAGGCAATTTTTGACGGACGAGAAAGCATCGTAACGAGTACCGAGGCCGGACGGGCTGATACTTTGATTATTCATATAGAGGAAGTGGGTGTAGGTCGTCTCTGGTCGTGCTGTACGAGACCAACCGTCAGCATCGATACTAGCGCGCCTCAATGCATAAAACTCGAGGCTAATATACCCGCTCCGCACATAGGATAGAAGGGGAGAAGAAATAATGCGGTATGAGGGTAAGGTACAAAAAGTGGGAGACTTTTATAGTCTCCCATGTGATAAGATTTTAGATAGAACTCGAGGCCGTCAGAGATCCCCTAAAGTTACTCCTGTGCGCTAATCTTTTAGTTAAAAGAAGCTAAACGCCTCAGGATGATCGCGACCGTACTGCTTTTCGGCGCGTTCGGTTCTTGATCCATACACTCCATATGCATCTGAACATTGTCCAGATGGTTCGCCTGCGACCATCTTACTGATTTCAGCTTCACGCTCGGTTAGATAATCTACTCCACCGTAGCCTTTGTACGTCACTCCCACGCATATCCACCCCCTTTCGCTTGGATTTTGCCGGCACTAGACGAATGAGTCTGAGTCAAAGTACACATCATATCGCGAATGAGCGATACCTGCTCTATGATTTTACTATATATTATATGATTTTGCAATAGCTATATTACAATTTCGTGAAGTTTTACAATTTTAACAGAAAACCAAAACTCAATTTAAACTTCAGAAGTCTCCAACAATATCTCAATAAAGGCTTTAATATCTTTAAGAGTACGCGATTTGTCTGCCGTTAGGTTAAGCTCAGGTCGTTCAACAAAATCTAGTGATTTAATTTGTCCATAGACCGCCTTGGCAAGTCGTCGAAGCTCTTTTTCGTCTGCTTGGTCAAAATCGTATACTTTGTCATAGACCTTCCCTTCTTGGTCAGGCGAAACGAAGAGAATATGCCCACGCGTAACAGTGTAGGATTGGTAGCTTGGCGAACTATTTAGGAGAAGTTTATAAAAAATTAATTGCTGACGATATTTATAGAGATTTGGATGGCTGTCCCATTTAGCGCTATGAAATTTGCCGGTCTTAAAATCGTAGATTTCGATGGTTTTAGCTGCCTTATCGATTTCGAGATGATCAATTTTGCCCGTAATCGGTATACCGTCGACGTTAGGGTGCTCGGGCTGGAGATTAACCTCAGCTTTGGCTCCGGAATGTCGGAGCAATTCACCGAAGGCCTCGAGAGCAATTTTTAGACTATATTGACCTTTGTCAAGAAGGGCGTCAATTTCGCTAGGCGGTAGAGGTAAAGTCTGCGCCAAATCGCGATAAAATTGTAGGCTGTCTTCGTCCGACAGGCCGCGATTAGTGATTTGCTCAAAGGTAGCATGAATTAAGTTTCCAAAGGCAATAGTATCAGTCAATGGCTCATCAGGAGCGCGCAAAATGCGCCGACGATAGACTTCAGCTGGGCCTGCATAAATGATGTCAATAAAACTGGTTAGATCGGAGGCAGTCAAGCGATAGTTTTCGAGTCGATTTTGGAGGATGAGTTTTAAATTTGGCGTAAGATTTTGGTAAGCGCTGAGCCAGTGTTTTTGTAAATTATCAATATGCTGGTCAAGTGGTAATTTACCGTGAATTTGAATAGTACGCTGACCTTCCGGCAAATAGGGCGAGTCCGGCGTGCTATTTTTATCATCGCGAAGCTCGGCTAGATAGCTCAAGCGAGCAACTTTGCGACCGGTAAAATCCTCGATTGAGTTAGTCATGATGAGGTGGTCGCGGGCTCGAGTAATCGCGACAAACAGTAGGCGCAAACGCTCGTCGTCCGTAATGCCGGTATGGCGAATTTGGAGCAGGTTGACTGGCAAAGTAAAAGTTGTATTGTTCCCTTTAGCCTTACCCCAAGCCATTTCGTCAACTGCCAGCATGAAAACGTATTTGAATTCTAGACCTTTGCTCTTATGTGAGGACATAATCTGCACAGAGTGCTCGGAGTCTTGATAGCTACTGACCGAAGTGAGGCTGGCATTAGCGTTTTCGTAATCATCCAGCATAGCAAGAAAGTCGGACAGCTTTGGCGATTCGATCGAACAATGCCGAGCAACCGTTGAACGCAGTGTGGCGAGGTTTTCGTAAAACTCCAGACGTTCGGCAACTGAATATTTCTGCTCGAAGAAACGCAAGAAAGGCGAGGTATAGCCGTCAAGATCGCGCATACCAATGAGATAATCAAACCAAAGCTCGAGCGGAACAGTAAGGCTTTTTGTCGCAAGCTGGGCTAACCAATTAGCAATTTCACGCGCCTTAGGATCGTCAGAATCCGTGAGATATTGTAAAGCATATTTGGACTGGCGCGATTTTTCAGCTAGCATAATAACCGAAAGCGGGTCAATCTCAAAAAACGGTAAGCTCAGAACTTCAAAAAGACAGTGCGAAACTGAAGCTTGATGCGCGAGTCCGTCGACGAATTTGCTGAGAACGATCAGAGCATGAATTGGCTCACTTTCTAGCAAATTTGTCTTCTTTTCGTAAGCGATGTCAATATTCTGCGCTTTTAAATGTGGTAAAAGCGGAGCAATGTATTTGTGCTTTGGTGCAATGACAGCAATGTCGCTTGGTTGTTCGCCTGATTGGATTAGCTCACTAATCCTCGTCGCCACCCAGCTATATTCGTCATCAGCAGTAAGAAATTCATGGCGCTCAAGTTTGGTCGGCCTTATCTTCGTCGGGTTCAGATTTAGAGATTGATCGCGCATCGAACGCAGTTTCTTTGCAATCGAATGCTTTTTCGAGAAGCTCTCATCGACTTGTTCGGCGACGCGATGCGAAAAATCGAGAATCTCGCTCGTACTCCGATAATTATCTACCAAGGTAACAACTTTTGCGCCGTAGTGTTCTTGGAAATCCAATAGATTTGAGGCGCTGGCGCCTTGAAATTCAAAAATGGCCTGATCATCATCGCCTACCGCCATAACGACTGGCCGTTCGTAATCTGTAATTAGTTTGATCAATTCGAATTGAGAGGGGTTGGTATCCTGAAATTCGTCTAGCAAAATATATTGGAAAATTTCAGCGAGACTAAGGCGAAAACCTTCATCGGTCTTCAAAACGCGAATCGCTTCTTCAATCATGTCGTCAAAATCGTATTGGTCTTCAGCATGCAACCGTTCGTCATAACGTTGCATAATATCGGCCAGTGAAAGTAACTTTTTGTTTGCGATATAGTCCTTAAGCCGATAACCACCCTCGTCTACCCGCTCGAAACGGCGATTCTTCCAAGCCGTCAAAGGCGACACCGAAGGCTTGTCTTTTGTTTCTTCAGCCTTGATAAGATCGTTCAATTCTCGCGCCAAGAAGTTGGCAGCCGGCTCAATGTCGCCTGCAATCGGATTAGCACTCGAATGTGCCAGCAAAATTTCAAGAATGGGCTGATAGACTTGAGCGACGGCGGGAGCGAACTTCATGCGCGGAGCTAGATTCTCGAGAAGTGGCGTAATCTCGCCGGCTAATTTAGCGCTTTCCTCAATGTTTAGCTGAGCAATTTTCCTGAGGTCGCTACTACTCAGTCGTGCAGACTTAGCTTTGCTGATCGTGTCAATCAAATCTGGAATATTGGCGGTTTTTAAAATATCGGTGACGGGCAATTTGTCGCGTATCTCGCGCAGGATTCGATGTTTAGTAATGTCATCAGCGGTATTATCATAATTACGCTCAGAGTTTTCAGCATAATTTTTGTATCGATCGAGAATACTGGCGCCAAAAGCGTGGTAGGTATAAATATTGACTTTGGCGCCGGCCTGTCCGATCATCGTACCGAGTCGTTCGCGCATATTGCTCGCGCCTGATTCGGTGAAGGTAATACAAAGAATGTTTTCGGGATTTGTATCGGTGACGCGCAGGATATGCGCTACTTTCGCCGACAAAAGCTGGGTTTTCCCGGTCCCTGGTCCTGCGAGGACAAGCAGAGGTCCGTCGAGATAATCAACCGCGGTTTGTTGTTCTTGATTTAGCGCCATGGTTCTTTTATTGTAACACGATTCTAAGGTCTTTTAAGGTCTTTGGCGTTATACACGGCATAAATCAAATTCTGGGGATCTCGGCGAGATTTAATGCCGTTTTAAAACAATCAAATTCTCGAGATGTGGGGTGCGAGGAAAGAAATTAAATGGGACGACAGCAACCAGGTCGTACTTCGCGGAGAGAATTTTGACGTCGCGCGCCTGAGTGACTGGATTGCAAGATAAGTATAGCAACGTGGCTGGCAAAATCTCCAGAATTCGCGCTAAGAGCCGACCTTCACACCCGGCGCGAGGCGGATCAAAAATCACGGTTTGGTCTGCGGAAATATAGTCTAAGGCTTCTTCGGACTTTGCCTGGATGGGCTGAATCGAAGTTGCGCCAGCTTCGCTTGCAGAACGACAATTTTCTTCGAGCTCACGATACGCCATACCGTCACATTCCACCAAAGTCAATTTTCGTTCCCTTGCGATCGACAAGCCAATCGTCCCTACCCCAGCATAGAGGTCGAGGACGTCGTCAGTCGTAAGATGCTTTTGCATTTCTTGAAGCGCCAACTCATAGACTGGAAGATTAATTTGAAAGAAACCATTCGGCGAATAACTATAGGTTTGACCAAGAATTGTATCGTGTAAGGTCGGAAAATGCGGATGTGGACGATGATTTTCGAATAGGCCGCCACTAATCTGGCCGGCTTGGTTCGCTCGAAGTAGGATGCTTTGATATTTGCGCGCCTCTTCGCCTCGCGCATTTAGGTCAGCAATAATCTTCTGCATGGCTTGCCAGACTTCTGGACGTTCAAGACTAGAGCTAAGAACTGGAACCTTGCGATGCGAGCCACGTGCGTGAAAAGCAGGCAGAATCTCTGCTCGATCGTGGTCATAATATAAGGAATATTCCATTTTGTTGCGATAGAAAAAGTCTTCACCGTCTGTCTGGACTGGCGAAATTTCGCCCGCAAATTTAAGATCGTGTTGGCGAAAAATCTCGCACAAAAGCTCCTGTTTGTAAGATAATTCACTGGGATAGTCGAGAATCTGCCAGGGTGAAGTCGAAAGGTAACATTCGTCGCGTGGCTGAACGCGTTGGGGCGAAGTTTGGACAAAATTGGTTGCAATACCTTCTAGATAGTGCGATTTATGCTTCGTGAGTTCAACCCTGGTCACGATTTCGTTTGGCAACGCATTCCAAAGCATCAGCTTTTGCCCACTAGCAAGCGTGGCAATCGCTTGTCCTCCAGGAATCATTTTTTCGACTTTTATTCGTTCTGTGATATATTCTGGAGCATTTTTAGGCGATTTTGACTTATTTTGGCGTTTTTTCGTCATTTATTATTCGTTTTGTGATATATTAAATGATTATTCATAGCGCAGAGCGTCGATGGGATTCTTGCGAGCGGCCTTGCGGGCTGGCAAGGTCCCGGCTAGAAAAGCGATCGCCATAATAATACCCACGATTGGCAAAATATTCGCTGGAGTAAATTTCATTAGTTCAAAAGTCGGGAACATTTCAAGGAAACCGCCAGGGATATGGGTATAATAATTGGCTAAATAGCCGATACCGACCGCAGCAGCAACCCCAAACACTGAGCCCCAGAAACCGAGCAGGATTGCCTCGATAGCGAAGCTGAGGAAAACTTTACCGCTCGACATGCCAAGGGCTTTGTCGAGGCCAATCTCGCGCGTGCGCTCCTCGACCGACATATAGAGAGTATTAATAATGCCAATCGCCGCTGCCAGCAACGCTATAGCGCCAAAGATCATGAAGACCACCATAATAACGTCAAAGAAGGAGCGGATCATACCCATCATGTCGGAGATCGTGATGCCGGTATAGCCAGCTTTTTCTAGAGCATCTTTGATTTCGTCTTCGCTAAAACGTTGGTTATCAAACTGCGCCTGGACCATATAGAATGATTCTTTTTGATCTTCAGGATAATATTTCACATTTTCTTTATAAATTGCCTTTTCGAGGTCGGGCGAGACGATCGACTCATTAATCGCTACGACTCCCGGAGCGATCACGCCGGTAACCGTGGCGTTAAATTCTTTGAGCTCACCAGACATAGCATCTTTGGTCGCCAGAGTGACGCTTTTGCCGACTGCTTCTTCGTCGGAAGCGAAACCGAGGACAGCGGGATAGCCAGATTGGAGAGCGATCTTATATCCTTTCGAGTCGAGCGCTGGAATTTCGCCGGTCGTCATAGCAATATTGAAGTCGCCCGGCAAAGTTTTGCCGACCTGGATTTGGTATTTTTCGTTAATATCTTTGCGAGTGATATACTCGACGCTGGTCATGCGGGCTTTTTGGAAGCTGTCAGCGATCAAGCCGTCGACCTTAGCGAGCTTATCGAGGTCTTTTTCGCTCAAACTATCGATCGTCGCGTCAGGATTGTATTTTGCCGGCTCTCCGCCACCCATAAAACTCCCTGCGCTACTCATACTGTCTAGCGAACTTTTCGCGGTAATCAAAATATAATTTTCGCCACCGAGACTAGCAGTCTGTTCATCAATAAAGGCGTTGACGCCAGTATTAATCGCAGCGTTCAAAATAATCGTCAAGCTTCCGATGAAAATGGCCAAAATGGTCAAAAAGGTACGCATTTTGTTGCGGAAAAGATTGTGATTTGCGGTACGAAGCAGATCAAAGAAACGCATTATTCTTCCTCCTCATTGGCTTTAGTTTTGCGCGTATGACTCGAGCTATTCGCCGAGGCTTCTTGCTTGGCTGCAGCGGCGGTTGCCTTGGCTAGCGCGCCAAGATCCGATTCTTCGTCGACATTAGCGGTCAGATGAGTAACACGAGTGGTGGTTGATTTGCGCGACCGACGCTTCTTCGGCTTTGGATCCTTGGCGATCATGCCGTCGACGATCCGAATCTGGCGATCGCAACGCTTAGCTAGGTCTTCATCATGCGTTACGATGACCAAGGTCACGCCTTTTTTCTTGTTTAGGTCGAACAAGAGCTTCGCGACAGTTTCGCCCGTGACAGAGTCGAGGTTGCCGGTCGGCTCATCAGCAAAGAGAATTTTGGGATGATTAACAATCGCCCGAGCGATACAAACACGCTGTTTTTGACCACCGGACAGATTATTGGCTTTGAATTTCAAACGATCCGCTAGGCCAACCGTCTCGAGAGCTTTAGTCGCTAGATTACGCCGAGTCTTGCGACGGATTTTGGCAATTTTGAGGGGCAAAGTGACATTTTCCAGTACGCTGTCTTGAGGATTCATGAAAAATTGTTGAAACACGAAACCAAAAGTCGAGTTGCGCAGACGGTTCAGCTTACGATTGCGCAATTTTGTCGAATCGACACCGTCGACTTTGATCGTACCAGAAGTCGGACGGTCCAGAAGCGCCAACAGATGCATGAGCGTCGATTTGCCAGAGCCAGATTTGCCGACAATGGCGACCGACTCGCCAGCATAAATATCTAAATTAATACCCTTGAGCGCCTCAAAAGCGTTCGAACGTTTTCCATAGACCTTCACCAGGTCGCGAACTTCGATTACCGTTTTCATAGATGAATTATAGCATGAATTTGAACTTAAAACAAGATTTTTTGATTCTTCTATTGACTTTTTAAAGCATGTGTGCTATAATAGAAAGATGGACTAGCGCTTATACTGCCAAATTTGACCCGACGGAGTGTCCAATACAGTCAAATTCTGCTCCGCGAGCTGATCACGCAGACGATCC
The DNA here is from genome assembly GCA_964439975.1 of uncultured Candidatus Saccharibacteria bacterium. GTDB lineage: Bacteria > Patescibacteriota > Saccharimonadia > Saccharimonadales > Saccharimonadaceae > Nanosyncoccus. Next base: position 5,675 of record CAYTPD010000005.1, on the reverse strand, counting down.
GAGGACGCATAATCCTTATCTGTTCGAGCCTGGGCTCGTTTTTTTAGTAATATTTTTGCTTCTTGGTCAAGGTCGGGGCTATCATCAAATAACCCCAGACCCAACAAATCGTCGATCTGTTGCCAGAATTCTAGGGAGGTATGCGGAGCGCGGTCAATCAGGGCGAAGGCGGCCGGAGAATTAAGATTATCGCTGATCGTAGAAAGTATGGCGGAATAATCAGCAGTCGAAGATTTTTCTTCCGGCTCGGACAACGGTGTCTGGCGAGCCCGAGCGATTTCGTTGCGCCAATTCAAACGTCGAATTCGGGCCGCTTCGAGATTTTCCCAGGTAAAGTCGCGCTCGGATTGGTAATGACCTTGCAGGACCCAGAGTTTAAAATCAAACAATGAAAACCCGTGCTCGGAAATATCGGCCAGAGTAACTACATTGCCGAGGCTTTTAGAGATCTTTTCGCCATTGATGGTCAAAAAATTACAATGCAACCAAAAGCGCGACAACTGACGGTCAAAAGCGCTCTCAGATTGGGCAATTTCATTCGTATGGTGAATCGGGATATGATCAATACCGCCAGTATGGATATCGATGGGCTCGCCTAGCTCGGTATGGATGATCGTAGAACATTCTAGATGCCAGCCTGGATAGCCTGGTCGACCGAGAAAATCCCAGCGCATGGCATGTTTTTCGCCGGGTTGAATGAACTTCCAGAGCGCAAAATCGGTCGAATTGCGTTTTTCGGTCGAAAGCTCAACGCGCGCGCCGGCTTTCAAATGTTTTAAATCAAGATGAGCAAAGTCGGCATAGGTTGGGAATTTTGTCGTATCAAAATAGACTCCGTCGGTCGTTTCGTATGTATAGCCCTTGGTGATTAGAGTTTGAACGACGGCTTTGTCTTCCTCGATATAATCGGTCGCCCGCGCGATTTTGGCCGGAAAGCGCAAACCGAGTGCACGAAAACCCTGCAAAAATTCCTGGCTATAATGTTCGGCAACTTCCCAGACCGTGCGACCGGAACTTTTCGCGCCTTTTTCGAGCTTATCTTCGCCCTGGTCGGCGTCAGAAGTCAAATGCCCAACGTCGGTCAAGTTCAAAATACGTTTCACTTGCCAGCCCTGAGCCTCAAGAGTGCGGATGAGAAGGTCCCAATAAACATAGGCGGCGTAATTCCCGATATGTGGCGTACTGTAGACAGTCGGTCCGCAAGTGTAGATTTTGACATCTTGAGGATTCTGAGGTTTAAAAGTTTCAACTTTGCGGGTGAGAGTGTTGTAGAGTCGCATGAGCTTGCTCCTTTTGGACTTTTTGAATTTCTTTTACTATTTTAGCACGTTTGTTGGAGGTCAGATCGTGGTGCGCGATGACACTCGTAAAACGGAGATATTCTGGATTAGCGCGAGTGGCTTTCGTGAGGTTTGAACGCATGACAAGCGGATCAAAGCTACCATGCAGAATTAAAGTCGGCGTGCGTAATTTCGTGAAGGTTTGGAAATTCTCAGGGTTAAGAATGATATTTTGCATCGAACGGTCAAAGGCGTTGGTCTTGAGATAGTCGCTACGGAAGCTAGAAAAACGTTGAATAAGGCGAGCAATCACATCGATCGCGGGCTCTTCTTCGGCGAGGCGATGCAAAGAGGAGTAGGATTTCGTATAAATTTTATCAGGAAATTTGGCCAATTCTTCCGACATGAGGACGGGCGGGGAGACCAAGATAGCGCGAGTAAGATTATAATGATGCTTAAAATTAGCCACGAAATCGGCAGTAATCAAGGCGCCCATAGAATGACCGACTAAGATTAAGGGTGGCTCCGAATGAGTTTTGCGTGTCCGTCGCAAGAGCTTTTGGAGCGATCGATTCAGAGCGAGGTCATATTCGAGATAATCGTATTTTAGCCAATTCGCATGAAGCGAACGACCGAACCCAAGTAAGTCATAAGTCACGAGACGTACGTTGTCGAGCTCATGGTGGCGCTCGATTTGCTTTATGGTGCGTTGCCAGCCTTCGGAAGTCGCAGCGATACCATGAAGAAAAACGATCGTGAGATGCGGCTCGCCGATGGTCAGATCAGTCGTTACATGCAAACGAATCGGATGTCGCAGGAGTTTATACCAAATCCAAGTCACGAGGTCGTATGGATTACGAATAGTTTTAGGAAAGTGGATTTTCATATCGACGAAATCTTACGCATCGCTCTCTGGAGCCGAAGCCTCTGAGTTTTTGGCAATCAACTGGGGGATAATTTTAAGCAAATCGGCGATTACTTCTTCGTAGCTCGTGTCATAGGTCCGAAATCCGGCCGCAAAAGGATGTCCGCCTCCGCCAAAATAGCCCGCGACATCAGCCGCAATAGGCAAGCTACTACGAATTTTTCCTGTTACTTTGCCGTCGGGATATGTCTTAATAGCAACCGCCACTTCGACGCCTTCGACAAGTTTCATTTCTTCCAAAATCAAGACATTAGGATTGTATTCATCGGAGTATTTTTGAATTTCTTCAAAGGGGATATGGATGGTAGCGAGCCGTCCGTCTAGAGCATAATCAATACGTTTGATCAAATCGGCTTTGTAATCAAGAATCCGTGGAGATTTCTTCATAAATTCACGGCGACGCTCATCCAGCTCAGCAGGGTTAGCGCCGAGATCAATCAAATCCGCCATAACTCGTAAGGTATCAGAAGTCACGGAAGCGCTCACGAGACCTAGTGTATCAGAAGAAATTGCGGAATAGAGCGCTTCGGCGGCTGGTTGAGGAATTGTAAACTTTTCGGCACGAGCGATCTTATAAATCAGATCAGCGCAGGCCGGCAGAGGCTCGATGATTTTGTCGTGCGGGAAGTCGAGATCATCTGGCGTTTCGTGATGATCAATGACGAGGACGGGCTTTTCGTACAGACAATGGCGGATTGCGCTGTCGTCCAGCAACTTCGAAAGCAAGATTTCGGCAGCGGTGTCAACGATAATATAAGCGTCGGCTTTATAGTCAAAGTCAAGCGTCACGCGGGACCAGTCGGGAAAATAGCGTAGGTATTTCGGAATGTCAACTGGGCAATAGAGCGTGTTTTCATATTCACTCAGTATATAGTCGAGCGCAATTGCGCTACCCAACGAATCGCCGTCGGGGTTTTCGGCTTGGATAATACAGAGACGGTGTTTGTCAGTTAAAAATCGCGAAAATTCGTCATACATAGCTTAATTATAGCATAAAACTGGAGTTTTGGTGAGAAAATCTTGACTTTTTCGACAATGTGTGCTATAATGGAGAGATGGGGCGGTCTTACTGAGATTTTTTCGAGGTTTGAGACGATTTCTTTTTGGAGAGAGTTGAGGTTTTGCGTGTTTTAATTGGTTTTTTCGATGGGGTTTGATGCGGAAAAGCCTTCACGAGTCGACGGTTTAGCTTCCCTTTTTCGGTCAAAACGTTACGAACATGTTCGGTAATTTCTTCGGTCGCATCTTTTTGGACAGTGCCGACCGTGACGCGAACGCCAATAATTAGCCATAAGGAGAGAATAAGATCGAAAATCAGCCAGATCAGCAAAGCGAGGGCGAGAATATTAATTATCCAAAGTGGAGTCGAGGCGATGATCGTCAATAATAATGGCGTCATGACTTTGACAATAAAAATTCCGCCAATCCCAAAACAAAGCACTGATTCAAGGCAGATCCGGCCGTTAATATTAAACGGTTTACAGGTATAATCCCACCAACGGACGCGAAAAAGCTTCTCCATGAGAAAACTAACCACGTATTCCAAAATTGCACCACCGACTACCGCCACACAAAAGATTGCGAACCAATTTTCGGCTTCATTCAAGATCAGCGAAATCAAAGTCGCGCCAGTACCATAGATTGGACAAATTGGACCGACCAGAAAGCCCCGGTTGACGACCTTATGATGTTCGGCGATCGTCACCAAGACTTCAATAATCCAGCCAGCAAAGGAATAAAACATAAAGATTAAGAACCATGTCACCAATACTGACCAAAATTCTGACATCTAAACCTCCAATTCTCCGATGAGATTAATACTTTGCGACTCCGGCAGACTCTCGACATTTTTTAATTTGCGTTCAATTTGGCGAGAAGTCGTCTCCGCATCGCCGATCTTGTTTGCGGTTTCTTGAAGTTTCTTACGGGTCGCAGATAGGAGATCGCCAAATTTTGTAAACTGAGTTTTCACGGCGCCGAGAGTTTGCCAGACTTCGGCGGAACGTTTTTCGATCGCTACCGAACGGAAGCCCATGGTTAGACCGGAAAGAATGACGGGCAAGGTCGAGGGCGAAGCCAAAGAAACATTATATTTTTGACGCAGACTTTCATTCAAGCCGGGAATGCGCAAAATCTCCGCATATAGACTTTCGGTCGGCACGAACATAATCCCAAAGTCAGTCGTCAGAGGCGGATCGAGGTATTTCGAGGAAATCTTTTTCGCTTGGGTCGTCACATCAGCCTTAAGCGCTTTACGCAGAGCTTCGATTTCCTCGCGGCCACCTTGGTCGTAAGCATTGATCAGGCGCGCGTAATTTTCGATCGGAAACTTCGAATCGATCGGCAAATATACCGCAGAGTCACCCTGGCCAGGCATTTTCACGGCAAATTCGACGCGATCATTGCTACCGGACTTTGTGGGGTGGTTTTCGACGTATTGACCTGGCGTCAGACAGTCCTGGATAATATTGCCGAGTTGTATTTCGCCATAAATCCCTCGAGTTTTCACGCCTTCCATGACCTTTTTCAAATCGCCGACGCCACTCGCGAGGTTGCGCATTTCGCCTAATCCTTGGTAAACTTGCGTAAGCTGGCCGGAAATTTGTTTGAAACTATGATTAAAGCGGTCTTCGACGGATTTTTGGAGCTTTTCATCGACCGTGAGGCGCATTTCTTCAAGCTTTTTTGAGTTATCATCTTGGAGAGTTTTAACTCGAGTGTCAAGAGTGCGCTGAATATTGTGAAGATTTTCGGCAATTTCGCGACGATTATCGCGAAAAGCATCTTCGATCTTTGGCGTAAGCTTGTCCAGCTCAGCCTCAACGCGGATTAGACGTTCTTCCATTTTGGCAAAATCGGCCGTCGGTCGAGGTTTTTGCAATAAAATCACCAGCAAAAGCAGGACAGTTAATACTCCCAAGATAATCGATAAAATATCCATAAGGGTATTATATCATATCTGGCGAAGATATTTTAAAGTGGGCGAATTTTTCTTTTCGGTCTAGGCGTGGTATAGTGGATATAAGGTGTAGTTTGTTTGTTGCGCGCCGTTGCGCGTTTTCATTCTGCTTATGCTTAAAAAGACGCTCACGCGCCACCCTTCCCGCTTATATTTAGTTACTGCCGAGTAGCGGTGATAATACTACCAATGGGACGTTTGGTAAAATGCTCAATGAATATGGTCTAGCATCTACCGTTATTGGGACTGGTGGCGATGGCAACGAATATAATATTGCCTCTCCCCCACTATCCTATGTGCGGAGCGGGTGGATTAATGGATATTATGGCACTCTAAGTAATGCTGGGGATCATGCGTATAACTGGTCTGGATTTAATTCAGGTCCTGAGCACGGTGCGCTCTATTTATACATAAATAATCGCGCTGTCTATCCGGGAAATATGAATCATTTTTATGATGCTTTCCCCGTCCGCTGCATGACGATAGCAAGCAGTGGCACAACGACAGAATA
>CAYTPD010000004.1:0-68493 GCA_964439975.1 uncultured Candidatus Saccharibacteria bacterium | reverse complement strand
GGATAAATGAAGTAAACTTCACTTATCCTAGTCACCACAAAAAGCGACACCGCAAGGCGCATTACTTCCTATTCGTAACCCGTATCAACAGTAAAAACTGCAAGACGATCACTTATGCGGTATCGCTTATCATCGTCTTACCAAGCCTCCCCACTGATACGGATTAAAAATCAAATTCCAACCAAAAACTGGCTACGAACTGAAGTAATGCATCCTTATTATATCATACATTTGCAAACACAAACGTTTTTACATAAAAACACACTCTCTCGAGCGTTGTCCCTAAATCCAACCTACCAACCAAGAAAACAGAGTTAAAATCCCATCGATCGCGCCACCCATAATTTGCGACAAAAACTGCGGAAAAACCAACACTAAAATCATGACAATCATAATCCCCCAACGCTCCATGCCTTCCATAATCGTGCGAATCTGGTCCGGCATCACAGCATACAAAACCCGCGAACCATCAAGTGGCGGAATTGGGATCAGATTAAACACGCCAAAGCCTAAATTAACGTATACCAAATTTATCATTAGCATTCCCCAGACCCCATTCATATACAACAAATTTCCACCTTGAAATTCCAAAACTCCCGTCGCGCAACCAACCGCTGCTGCAATGAGCGCCAGCAAGAAATTCATCATCGGCCCAGCCAACGCGACCAGCGCCATTCCCCAAACTCCATGTTTAAGATTGCGCGAATCGACCGGCACCGGCTTCGCCCCACCAAACACTACGCCCGTCGTGAAAAACATCATCATCGGCACAAAAATCGATAAGACTGGGTCAAGATGTTTTAACGGATTAAGTGTCAACCTTCCCTCCGCCTTAGCCGTATCATCCCCTAATAAATATGCCACATACCCATGCGCCAGCTCATGCAACATCATGCAAAAAATAATGATGACAAAAACAATTACTAGCTCACCAAAACCATTCATTTTATGTCAAAGCCACCACTTCTAGCGTCGCTGACAACGAATCTTTACTCTTTACTTTAAACTTTTTCTCCGCTCTCGGTGCCAATTTCAACTCCGTAACCATACCGTCAATATTCCCCATCGCGACTACAACCTTCGGCTCAATCTCACGCACTGCTCGTACAGAACTAGTACATAAAACATCCGAAATTCCCAACGCATCGAGCGCCAAAGCCTCATCTGTTCCGCCCAAAATTCCCACGTGCGTGTTTCCAATCACTGCATCATAAATCGTCTTCTGGTTATCCGCAGTCGAAATCCCCCGAATTGCAATATCACCAATCTCAAACTCACCTGGACCAGTAATCTTCCCCACCTCTAAATCTGCATCAATCGTCTGCTCAGCAACATTAAATTTCACCTTTGCATTCTTGGTTGAAATCACAATTTCATCAGGATCTTTGCTCTCAATCTCAAACATTTTCGCTCCTATTCCTTTATTATCTTCTCTGGATCATACAATTCCGCAATTTCCATCTCCATAAGCTCTGTCAAAAACCGGTCTCGGACACTCTTCCGATACAGATAATCGTCCCGGCTCATGATCACGTAATTCAAAGGCTTTCCCCGCCTCTGTTCCATCATATCCGCCCAACGTGTCAACTTCTTCGTCCGGTCATCGCCCACAATCAACATATCGATCCCCTCCTGACCTGGCAAACGGTTAGTAATCATCACCGCCCGCAAATATTTCTCAATCGGCCGAATATGCTCCTGCCAGCCACTTGTCGCCGCCCTCTTTACTTCCACTACTGTCGAAGGCGTCACTTTCTTACCAAAAATCTCCTGAAAAGCATGTGCATACGGATGCTTCATATTCGCAGAGTAATACACTTTATTATCATAAGTTTCATTCTTTACCACCCCAATACTCTCAAGGTTGATCAATTCGCGTCGCACGGAATTAATTTGTTCACCAATCACCCGTGTAATCTCGCGCACATAATACGACTGTCCAGTATTCGCAAAAAAGAGTTCAAGCAACTTCGCCCGCGTCTTCGAGCCGAACAATTTTTCTATCGGTGCGTTATCTTCTTTGCTCATTCTGTATACATTTTATCACATAAGACTTTACTTCGACAAGCGGTAACCATACAATATTTTTATTCCGCTTAAACCAAGTCATCTGCCTTTTTGCTAGATGCCAATCATCCAAAATGAACAATTCTTTTGCTCGCTCCAAACTAATTTCATTCTGCAAATAGCCCCACGCAAATTGGTAAATATTACTTTTCATCGGCTGAATATTCCAATCATATTTCGCGACTAATTTTCGTGTTTCATCGTACAATTTTTGTACAAACATTTTGTCCGTCCGCAAGCTTATCCTCTGTCGAAGCTCCTCCGACGACCACTTAATCCCTACGGTTAAATATTTTGAACATATTTCTTGAGCTGTCTTTTTCCGGTCGGCTTGACTTACTTTTTTGTGTTCATTGAAATTATAATTATATATCAGAGCATCAACATACAGTCCAGTCCCGCCCGCGACTATTGGCAACTTCCCCCGCGCTCGAATTTCTTGAATCTTTTCTTCCGCATACTTCTTCCAATCCGCGACAGTAAAACGCTCGCTCGGCTCAACGATTCCCACCCCCCAATGCGGAATGCCAGCCTGCTCCTCAAGCGAAGGCGCCGCCGTACCAATTTCCATTCCTCGATAAATCGCCCGCGAATCAGCCGAAATGATCTCCGCGCCCTTATAGCCACAAAATTCCCCCGTCAACGATTCTGACGCTCGTCGTTCAATTTCCTGCGCGGTCTCTATCGCCACCCCAGTTTTTCCACTCGCCGTCGGACCCACGATGACCAATACTTTATCTTTCATTTTCATATTATAACATAAAAATCCCCTGTCCAAAACACCTTGGACAGGGTTACGCAAACTACCAACTTCAATCTTCCCATCTAAAGCCGAAGAGCTCAAAAGACCTCTCGACCTAAAGATAATTGGCTTCAAGATTGCGCCATAGCAGATTGCGCTAATTGTATCTTTGCGCTACTACGTCGCTTCATCTTGAATACCTCGATAGCGTCCGTAAACGTCGGCTCAGTTGAATACAGCACTCCGCAACTATATACAAAGCTTGCGCGGAAAACGAAGAACTCGTATCCAGACTGCTGTTCAACCTGACCGTCGGTGTCATCAAAGGGGTTGTTATTCAACTCAAACACCCCCTGAATATCACCCATGGTGCGTGGAATCAGCTCGATTTCCTGAATCTGCTCCTCACAGCAGAATGCGAACTGATCTTTCGTAATTTGTTGGCTAACTGCCAACATAGATACCTCATATCTCATGGTCTCTCCCCCTGCGTGCGCCCGCCGGCATATTATTCCGACAGATTTCATTCTGTACGGTTTTTCGCCCATAAAAATCAAAACCTTTCTAGACCAAAAACCGCACAGAATAAGCAGATTACCTCTGGTAATTTCCGTGATTTTATGTGCTTAAGCCTTTCAAAAGACCTATACTTCCATTGTATCACACATTATAGAAAAAGTCAAGTTTTTTGAGCATTTTAAGCAAATCCGGGACTTATTCCCCGTTTTCACCTCTTCTGACCAGCCAATCCGCCAATTGTTCCAACTTTACCTTTTCTTCCCCTTCGCGCGTTCGGACGCTTACCTCATGCGCCTCCGCATCCTTCTCCCCTACGATCAAAACCACCGGAATCTTCATCTCAGTCGCTCGTCTGATTTTCTTACCCAACGAGTCATCGCTTGCGTCCACTTCAAATCTCAACGCATTTGCCTCCACCGGTTCAGCCAATACTACACTATTTAGCACTTTTTCGACTTCTTTGACATACTCCGTGGCCTTATCATTCACCGTCAACACCCTAACTTGCTCTGGCGCACACCACAGCGGGAACCAGCCCGCCGTATGCTCAATAAAGATACTCATGAAACGCTCAATCGCCCCTAAAAGCGCGCAATGGATCATGATCGGCGTTTTCTTGCTACCATCTTTATCCGTATACTCCAAACCAAAGCGAACTGGCATCGCATAATCAAGCTGCACCGTCGCGAGCTGCCATTCTCGCCCTAGCGCATCTACCGCCATGAAGTCCATTTTCGGCCCATACATCGCTGCCTCGCCAATCCCAATGAAATACTCCATTTCAAACTTCTTCGCCATTCGCTCAATCGCCATCTGAGCTTTTTCCCACATCTTGGCATCACCAATATATCCATCGCCATCGTCACGAAAACTTAATCTCAGCGTCAGCTTCATCCCCACTCGAGCATACAAATCCTTCGCACTCTCGATTAGCTCACCAAAAACCCCTTCGACTTGGTCTTCCGTACAAAAGACATGTGAATCATCCTGCGTAATCGCTCGCACCCGCGAGAGACCCCCAAGCTCGCCTTTACGCTCATCTCGATACACCATCGTGGTCTCGAGATATTTCACTGGCAATTCCTTATACGAGCGTGGCACACTGGCAAAAATCTGCGAATGGTGCGGGCAGTTTACCGGCTTTAAGGCTAATTCATCACCACTCTCCTGACTGATAAATTTCAAAAGCTCTGGGAACTTCTGATAATGACCACTCGTTTTATACAAATCAACCGTCGCGATATGCGGAATACAAACCTTACGATAACCACAACGCACCCGATAACTCTGCGCCAGCTCATTCAACATGTCGCGCAAAATCGTTCCTCTCGGCGTAAACAATGGCAGACCTGAACCCACTAAACCAGAAAAACAGAATAAATCCAATTCCTTCCCCAGTTTCCGGTGGTCGCGCTTCTTTGCCTCTTCTTGCTGTTCAAAATATTTGTTCAGCTCCTCCTCAGTCGGAAAAGCCACACCATAAATCCGCGTCAACATCTCACGCTTCTCATCGCCCCGCCAATACGCCCCTGCAATCCGCTCCAGCTGCCAAGCCCCAATCTCCGCCAAGCTCTCTAGGTGTGGACCTTTGCACAAATCACTAAACAACACTTCCCCAGTTTTCGGATCTACTAAATCATAGAAGGTAATTTCTGCGTCCTTCTCGGGCAACTCAATAATCAGTTCTTCTTTATACTTCTGACCATTTTCCTTTGCCCATTTGAGCGCTTCCTCCTTCGAAGCCTCGCGCCGATGCATCTCGCATCCCCGCGCAATAATCCCGCGCATTTTCTTCTCAATTTTCTTCAGATCATCCTCAGCAATCTTCTCATCGCCAAAATCCATATCATAATAAAAGCCATTTTCGATCGCCGGACCAATCCCAAAAGTTGTTGTCGGATAAAGCTCCTGTACCGCCGCCGCTAGGACGTGGCTCAGCGTATGTCGCATTTTTTCGACTTCTTCCTGAGATGCACTCATGCTTTATCCTTTCCTCTGGTTCTTCCAGAATTAACTTACCCGTATATTATAGCACAACTCGACGTGTTCTGTTCCCCGCCTCTTTGATTATTTTCTCTAGATCTGCAAACTCCAACCAAATCGTCGCCGTGTTATCATTCGGATGTACGCCAATCTTTCCGCCTTCAAGACCCTGTTCAAAAATCACCATGACTTCATGATCCTGATTATTCAAGACTCCGAGCGGCGACACACTCCCCTGTTGGACCCCAAGATATTTCGCGAGACGTTCCGCCGAACCAAAACTCAACTTTGTACTACCGATTTTCTCCGCCAATTTACGCAAGTCCACCCGCGTCTCTTCCTTCACCACGACCAAAAAATGTTGTTTTCCCTTCGCATCGCGCAAAAACAAATTCTTACAAACTCCGCCCCGCTCAGTAATCCCCGCCTTTTGCATTTCTTCTATCGTAAAAACCGGCTCATGTTCAAGCTTTTCATATGGAATCCCCCTCTCCTCCAATAATTCGTAGATCCGTTTTTTGTCATATTCTTCCGCCATTTTACTCCTTTTCTACCCCTATCATAACACGTTTTATTCGTTTCATGATATATCATTCTCTCCCCATTATTCATTTCGTGATATATCATACATCAAAAAATATTCATCTCATGATATATCCAACCTAAAATCCCCCTTTAGATTTGCTACCAAAAAGGCCACCTTTCGGCGACCTTTCAACTTAATTCATGACCCCCGTCAGCAAATAACTATAATCTCTCGCGTCAAAGCTATTGATGAAATTTGGATCAGTCCGCAAAACCCCATACCGAATCGCCATATCATCCACTCTTCGCGTAACTGCCCAGGTCAAACCCTGGATTAGGTCAGTCGCTTCTGGCCATTTCTTCCGCACCCGACGCACTCCTGGTAAAAATAACATGTCAAGCTCCACGACATTCTTCCGACAACGATCTGGATCATCTTCAAAATCGATCGACATCGTATACAAAGAGTCTAGCTTATCTTCTAATTTCAAGATCACTGGCTCTTTCTTGCCTGCCCCGAATAGCCGATCATAATAAGCAACCTTTGTCTCGAAATCACATTCACCATCTTCCGGCTCGATCGACACTAAATCCACCGTTTTCCATACTCCCTCAGGATAGCCCAAAGCTTCCGGCGAAACCTTCGCATCCTCGTATACATCATGCAATAAAGTCGCAGCAATCAAATCATCGCTTATGTTCGGGTCATCTGGCCCACTCCATTTCATCATCAACGAACATGCCATACGCAACGGATGTACAATGTACGGAATCCCACTTCGTTCCCGAAATTGCCCCGCATGGTAAGCTCGAGCATGTTGTAAAGCTCGCGAAGCGTTCCAAAATCGTGCTGCATTTAGCTGTCCAGTCAACCTAGTAAACATTTTCTCTGGATTATCAACTCTGCCAATCATGCTCTGCGCCAATCCATTATTCAGGCGCAACTTTTCCTCCAACTCACTCCTCATATCCAAGTTCTGCTGGTAATTCACGAGTATTTGACGCGCCTCATCGCCAAGCATGCGAGACCCACCAGTTTCTAAATCTGTGACCACTAACACACCGCACTCTCGCCCCAAAACAAATCGTTTCTTCGCTTTCTTCATTATCTGCCTCCTATTCTCAAAGGACCAGCGGACCACCCCGCCACTCAAAGTTTCTAACCTGTATTTTAGCACATCATAAAAATCCATGCTATAATAAACCTGTGGGGAAGACTTGGGTCGCTAGCTCAGCTGGCTGTCGAGGCGCTTGTCGCCGAGCAGTCAAAGATTGCGCTTCGTTTCGAAGCGTTCTAGCCAGCCCACGTACATAGAACTTTTGGGTCGCTAGCTCAGCTGGCTAGAGCGCTTCGTTTACACCGAAGAGGTCGGGGGTTCGAGCCCCTCGCGACCCACCAGTATAATTACCTCTGTTATTACAGAGGTAATTATACTATTGACACCCCACAAATAGCAATTTCCTCGAAATTAGCGTCGACCTACATTACTTGCCCAAATCCACATTTCGCCCTACAATATAGTTATGCTAACAATCAGCTATATCTGGTCACAGATCTTCACAATTATTGAATATTCCCTGCTTGGCGCATCCTACCTCGCCAAAAAACGTCGCTTAGTCGTCACGCTTGACATCCTATCAATGATCGGTGGTATCATTGCCTATATTTTACTAGGCGCCGACCTCGGCATTGCCATGTCAATCATTATTCTGGTCGCCAACTTCTACTATCTTTACGATTCAACCGTTCACGCCCGTCGCCGAAAATCCCGTTGGTATGATTACCTCGTCCTAGCAGTCGTCCTCATCGCTATCGCCATCGCAACTTGGTTTACCATGGATGGCTGGCTCAGCTTACTTTCCGTCGTTGCAACTGTTCTCTACGAAATCTCAATTTGGCAAAAGAAAGTCATTATCTACAAACTTCTCGGCATCCCTGTGGCGCTTTGTTGGATGCTCTATAATGCTTGCCTTTTATCCATCGCTGGCGTCATCTTCGAAGCAATCGCCCTCATCACCTCAATCATCGGCTACATCCGAGAAGTCAAAGCTAGCAAAGCTAAAGCTAAAGCAAGAGCAAAGACGAACAAAAGCAAAACCCGCACGAAAAAACGCCAACACGCCCAATAATCACACGAGATTCATTCCCCAGCATACCTCTCAATCTTAATATCTGCTCTTCTCTCACTATCCTATGTGCGGAGCGGAAATGTTTATTTAGGAGCTGGTACTTTGAATAACGTACAACACGCCTATTACTGGTCAATGTTGAGTTATTCAAGTCGTAGCGATGCCTATGGCCTCTACATAATTCATCCAACTGTCCAAACATTGGCTAACGGTCTTCGACTCTTTGCTTTCCCCGTCCCATGATCTTAGCATACCCGCTCCGCACATAGGATAATTAGAGGAAAGATATTAGCTCACGCTATAGTACTACAAGTATTAGAAAACACTTTACATCTCCACCCAAATCAGTTATAATGATACAAAGAATTATTAATTACTCAGAGGAAAACGTCAATGCCGATTATTAAATCTGCAAAAAAAGCCGCGCGACAGGCAGAAAAGCGCACTGCACACAATCAAGAAATCAAAAAAACCATTAAGACCGCTCTAAAGACTTTTAAAGCTAACCCCACCGCAGAGAATCTTTCGAAGGCTCAATCCGAATATGACAAGGCGGTAAAAAAGGATCTTATGAAGAAAAATACTGCTTCCCGTCGCAAAGCCGCTCTCGCAAAATACGCCAAGGCAAACGCAAAATAGCCAGCTTTTTCCAACGTAAAGCCATCGAAACCCTAACCTCGTTTAGGGTTTTCTGAGCTCAAAAAGTGCAAAACACCAAATCGCCCCAGATCTAAACCCGCATATTTCCAGATCAAAAACCACCTCTCGATCCTCAAGTCGCTAAAAAATCACATCTCCAAGATCATTTTCAATCTTAAAAGAAAAGCCTTGATCAAGGTCCACGCCTCAATATTGACCACGGATTCACCTTTCATTTGCATATCCAATTTGGCCAACTCCTTCAAAATTCGTCGCTCCCGTTCGCCTTGACGCGCCTCGAATTTCTTCAAAGCCTGCGTAACCATAAGCCCAAAAAACATAAACGGATCCTGCTCCAGCTCAATTTTCTCAACCATTCGCACCGCTCCTTCTCCGTTCCCCTTTAACGCAAGGTCAAAAATCCCAAAAACCTGTCGCATCTCCGGCTTCGTTTGCAAAGCAAATTCCTGCAACTGCACTCCTTTTGCCTTCAGTTGCTTATATCCTGTCGACCGCTTATCAATTTTTGTCTCCCAGACAATAACCTTATGCTCTGTATCCGCATATTCTCCCATTTTCTCCCAAACAGCAGTATTTTCACTCACATTTTTCAATAAAATCCGCCTTTCTTCCTCCTGAAACAATGCTAACCCTTGAAAAATACTCGGCAAATCATCGACCGCCAATTCACTCCCTTCAAACACCTCATAATTACCCCCTAACTCGTTATTTACGGCCTTCTGCGCCGAAACCCTATCCTCACCCACAAAAACCTTTAGCATAACCAAAAACAGCCTCTCCGTGCCTCACAGACCCATTTTTCACGCCTATTGCACCCTTTTTTAGCATTCTGCTTGATCATGAGAATTTTCCCTCTCTTTTGGCTGACAATTCAAACAAAGGTGCGTCCCCCGCCCCGCAACCCGAATCTTCACGATTTCCTCCCCACACCTCGGACAAGCCTTCCCCTCCCGTCGAAAAACCTGCGCAAACTGCTCAAGATAATTACCAGTCGACCCGTCTGGCTTAACATAGGTAGCCATCGTCGACCCACCCGAGTCAATCGACGCTTGCATCGTCTTGCACGCGCCTTCAAGCAACTTTTCGACCTCCGCCCGCGACAAACTCCCCACTCGTCGCTCCGGATGCACTCCTGCATAAAAAAGTGATTCATCCGCATAAATATTTCCCAATCCCGCGATCAACTTTTGATCTAAAAGCAAAGCTTTAACCAAAGCTTTTTTGTGACGCTGACAAATCGCAAAAAACTCCTCACCCGTCATATCCCATGGCTCCTTACCCAAGCTAGCAATAAAGGTATCTTGCTCAACTTCCCCTGTTGGCAAAACTTTCACAAACCCAAATTTCCGCTGATCATTAAAGAATAATTTCCCATCCAGAAACTCAAAAATCACTCGCGTCTGTCGGTTGGGTAAAGCTTCCATAAAATTTTTACTCGGATGTCCCGCCGCAAATTGTTCTTTCATCAATTCCGTGTACTCAACTTCCAACAAATTTTTGCGCATTATTTCAGCATTTCGCCAAATCAACTGTCCAGTCATGCGCAAATGCACCATCAGCGTCTTTCCATTACTCAAATCGATCAAAAGCGCCTTTCCGCGCCGTCTTAATCCCGTAACTTTTACTCCCGCTACCTCTGTAATATCGCCTAAAAACGCCTTCTCGGTCAAACATTCAACCTGAACAATTTTTTTGTTCAAAATATAATCTTTCAACCCTCGACGGATCGTTTCAACCTCTGGCAACTCTGGCATAACACCTTCATTATAACATAGCTTAATCATCCAACCCCATTTTTAGCATGCAAAGTCTCATTTTTTGCACACTCTGTATAAAATAGTCAAATTCCCCGAACAATCTCAACCCCAATATAGTATAATCATTTTATGAACAAACGGCATCCAATCATATATCTTCTCATCGCTCTCTGTACAATAGTTTTAATCATAGCCGGAATCACCCTTTTTCTGGCCAAATCTCGCTCAGAACCATCCAGCCCCGACATCGATCCTTCCGCTTCTACCTCTGTCGGAACTGAGCCTCCCTATAATTTCGACTATTCCTGGACGAAAAACCATACTTACATCTCCCACGCTTTCGGTGGCATCCTCGACAAAACTTATACAAACTCCTACGAAGCCTTTCTGCTTAATTATCAGCTCGGTCATCGGCTTTTTGAGGTAGACTTTTCCCTTACCGATGATGGCCAAACCGTAGCCGCCCACGATGCTAACCAATGGCGCGAAAATGCCACAACTCACGCTCCCGGCGACTCACTTAAGACCACCGACCAGCCCGCTTTTACCTACGACAATTTTATGTCCTCTCTCTGGTATGACAAGTATCACCCAGTCGACCTCAATTTACTTTTCGAAATCATGCAAAAATACCCTGATATTTACATCATTACGGACACCAAATATTTTGATCAACCGAACGTCGAACAACAATTCCAGGCTTTTGTCGCTACAGCCACCAAATTCGACCCTAACCTACTCGATCGCTTCATTATTCAAATCTATAAACCCGAAATGTTTGAATGGATCATGTCTATCCATCCTTGGAAATCTGTCATTTACACTCTCTATGCTAATTGGGAAAACTGGACACCCGAAAACGTCATCGACTTCAGTCAAGCCTCGGGCGTGAAGTTCATCACTCTCTGGGGTAACCGTATTACTCCTGATCTGGTCAAAACTTGGCAATCCGCCGGTCTTTATCTCGGCGCTCACACTATAAACAACCTTGAGTACGCACGCCAACTTCATTCCTCCGGCGTTAACTTGATCTACACTGATTATCTCCTCCCCAACACACTTTAGCCATACAGATCATAAATAAACTTTCCTCGCTTAATCTTAAACACAAACCATACGCAAAACTCCCCTTTTCAAACATAAGAGCGTACGGAAAAAGCAGTATAACGATTATTATAATAGCCAAATGGCGATATGCTTCCGAAGTCCGCATAAAGGCTAAAAGCACCCCAAGTCTCTGACCGAGCTAATGATGACCAACCATAAACATTACCTCCGACATACCTTAAAGTACTATGTTCAATAAAAACATACCCGCTCCGCACATAGGATAGTAACAGAGAGATCAATTTTACAACAATCTCAGAGCAAGCGTAGTATTTTCTTGAACATCCGGACCGTTACAAAAGTTAAAAGAGCCCTACAATAACACAAGAACAAAGATGAAGATATACTAATTATTTAAACGCTCTAAAGGACATGGAAAGAATCTTACGACGATCTCGGAGCAAGCGTAGTAATTTCTTGAACATCCGGACCGCCACGAGGGAGGATAAGGTGCGTTTCACCCGTAACGACGGGCTGAAACGACACCGGTTCAAGAAATTACTACACTTGCTCCAAAATCCCTACAATTCCCCCCAATTATCCCCAACCGTTACCTCCACCCTCAGCTTCACCCCTACTTCTGGTGCTACCTGCTCCATTTTTTCTTGTAAAATCTTCCCCACCGACTGTGCATCTTTCTCATCGCATTCAACAATTATCGAATCATGCACCTGCATAACCATCTCCGCCTCTGGGATCGTTTCAAGTGCCTTATCAACCTCAATCATTGCCCGTTTCATCAAATCCGCCTCTGTTCCCTGGATCGGCATATTTTGGGCTGCTCGCTCTGCTCCCGATCGAACAATAAAATTACTCGAATGCACATCCGGCGTTGGTCGACGTCGTCCATAGAGAGTCTCAACGAACCCCCTTGTCTTCGCCTGTTCTAACAAATTATCCAAATATTGTTTGATCGGCTTCCGGAGTTCAAAATATTTCTCAATAAAATCCTTTGCATCATTATAATTCATATTTGCAGCCTGCGACAAACCTCGCGCGCTCATACCATAAAGAATGCCAAAATTAATCACTTTCGCCGCCCGCCGTTGTGCCTTCGTGACCTCTTCCATTGGTACGCCAAACGCCTCACTCGCAGTCTTCGAATGCACATCAACGTTACGGTTAAAATCGTTGATCAGCGCCTCATCCTTGGCCAAAGCAGCCGCCAGTCTAAGCTCAAACTGTGAATAATCCGCACTTACTAATTTTCTCCCCTTTGGTGCAATAAACCCTGTCCGAATTTGCTTCCCGACCTCTGAACGCACCGGAATATTCTGCAAATTTGGATTAGTCGACGATAATCTACCGGTCGCCGTGACATTCTGATTAAATGTCGTATGAATCCGCCCCTCCCTATCCGCCAACTCCGGCAATGGACTAATATAAGTCGACAACAATTTTACCGCCTCCCGATAATCCTTAATCGCCCCAATGACCGGATGATATTTCTGTAATTTATCCAGTTCTTTCACACCCGTCGAATAGCCCCGCACCGTCTTTTTTATCCCTTGCGTCGGCAGACCCATTTTCCCAAACAGTACCTCCGATAATTGATATGGCGAATTAAGGTTAAATTCCACCCCCGCCATTTTCCAAACCGTCTGTTCTAAGATTTTAACCTCATGCGTGAACTCAGTCTTCAACTTCGCAAAATACTCTTTATCAATCAACATTCCCTGTTTCTCAATTTTGAACAAAATAGGTATCAGAGGTAAATCAAACTGAACAAATATTTTATACAAATCTGGCTTATCTTTAAACTCCGCTTTTTGTAGTTCATATTCCGTCTTCTCGTCCCCCCGATCAACATCTCGAGCCAAAGGGTTCAATAAGAAGCGCCCCTGACCGAGATCCCAATATTTCGCCCCCTGAAGCACCTTCTGGGCGATTTCTTCATTTTTATGCATTAGTGCCTTAACGTCCCAAGACACCAAAACCCCGTCAGCAGTCTCCTGAACGACTTCTAGGGTCTGTTGCACACCAAGAGCCATACGAGAGCCACTAGCTTTTTCCCTGCCCTCTCCGCGCATCTCTGCGCCTCTAGTGGCCATTTTTGACGAATTTTTGCTTTTTTTCGAAGTTTCAGTCTCTCCTTTAGTCTCTCTTTCAACCTGTTCCTGGACAAATTTCCGAATCAACGACCGAAATTCCAACTTTTTCAACGCCTCTGTTATTCGTTCCGGATTCCATTTAAGATCTGGCATCTCCTCTAATTTCACCGGCGCATCCGTCATAATTTTCGCTAATTTCAGCGACATTTTTGCACTCTCGGCCCCACTTTGCAATTTTTTCCGTACCGCACTCGGCTCTACCTCGTCCAAATGCGTATAAATACCTTCCAAACTGCCATATTGATTCAAAAGTTTGACGGCCGTCTTTTCCCCCACCCCTGGCACACCTGGAATATTATCCGAAGCATCGCCCTTTAATGCTTTCAAATCGAGAAATTGCGCTTTTTTAATGCCATACTTCGCCTCAATCGCCGGAATATCCATCTCCTCCAGCTTCGAAAACCCCTTCAAAATTCGATACATATGCGTATTTTCGTCCACCACCTGCAACATATCGAGATCTGACGACACAATAAAGGTCTCCCACTTCTCGTGAGGCACATCATCACCATGTCCCACTACACATTCATTAGGACTAGTGTGGGACTTTGGTGGACAGGCTAGCGAAAGTTCACTAGCCTGCCTCGCTAATGTTCCAATTATGTCATCCGCCTCATACTCTGGCACCTCGACAAACCCCCACCCCAGCGCCTCAATCAACCTCTTTAAGTATGGGATCTGCGCATAAAAATCTGCCTCTGGCTTTTTCCGCCCCGCCTTATACTCAGCAAAAATCGCTTTCCGCCTCTGGCAAGAGCTTTTCGAATCCCAAGCCACAACCACCTTCGTCGGATCCAGTTGCTTGACGATCTCCATAGCAATCGCCGCAAATCCATAAATCCCCCCTGTTGGCACACCTTCGCTCGTACTCAGCGCACCCATTGCGTAATATCCCCGATAAAACACCGACTTCCCGTCTATTAAGACCAAACGTTTCATTTCTTAATTATACACCATTCGCGAATTACACACTGATAATCCTATCATTCCGCCAAATCTCCCTCCAATCCCTAGCTCACCCCTTTTCTCCACGTGTGCTATAATCAAATATAGTTATGAAAGAACAACGCAATATTAAGCTCCTCGCCATTGTCGGCATGAGCGGTAGCGGTAAATCCGTCGCCGTCGACTATTTAACCTCTAAAGGCTTCCCCAAGGTTTATTTTGGTGGCATGATTTACAAAGAAATGGAAAAACGCGGTATCGAATATTCCCCAGACAATGAACGTGAATTTCGCGAGATGATTCGCCAAACCGAAGGCAAAGATTGGGTCGTCCGCCAAGCTATCGCCGAAGCCAAAGATCTCATCGCCGCCGGTCAAAAGACTATTATCCTCGACGGCGTTTATTCTTGGACAGAGTACAAAACGCTTAAGCATGAATTTCCAGGCTCCCTCATCGTTATCGCAATCATCCTCCCGAAACATTTACGCTATGAACGTGTTGCCAAGCGCCCGCAACGCCCCTTTGACGCTCAAAAAATCCGCGAACGCGACCATAGCGAAATCGAAAATCTTGAAAAAGGCGGTCCAATCGCCATTGCCGACTATTATGTCCTCAACGACGGCTCCATCTCCGATCTTGAAAACCAGCTCCAATCTATCCTTAACTCAGTCAATCTTTAAATTCCTCTTCCCTTCTATCCTATGTGCGGAGCGGTTTTACTGTTCTAGGAGGTGGAACTTTATGGTACAGTGGATTCAATATTTACAGCTGGACACGCAACTCCTATCCTGAGTCTACCTTTGCTTATTACATAAACGTTGACAGCATAAATGTTAATTTATCTAATCGTACCTATCGTGAATATGCTTTCCCCGTCTCAAATTCTCATTTTCACCTCATTGTAAGTAAAATTATGTACGCTGGATGTACAGCAAATGTACAAGAATACACAAAAACTGTACACAAAATGTACAAGAGATATACCATAGATGTACAAGAGATGTACAAGAGATGTACAAGAGTCATACAAGAGTCATACGAGAGTTATACGAGAGGCGTACAAACAGCACGCCAAGTCCGAGCCACCATACAACCAGCAAACTTGGCCAGGGAAAGCATTAGAGCGATTTAGGTTATCACCCGAAGGATTAATGCTCATATTATATATTCCAAAACCATGAGCGCTCCAACGATTCGACTGTGCTAAACTTGACCATGCAAAAGCATTGATCCCAATCACCTGTAGCTCGCCAATTCCAGATACATACCCGCTCCGCACATAGGATAGTGGAAGAGAGTTATCTGCTTCAGACCAAACGGGAAAGCATTATGCCGACTAGTAGTTGAGGTATAAGTCCCAGTAAGGCCGAAGCCGAGGTAACCAGCAATAATCGGTTCATTATTTGTAAAAGCGAAGGCTAATCTAGCCCAATAGTATGCTACTGTATTCATATTCTTCATTGTTCGAATATACTCAACATACCCGCTCCGCACATAGGATAGTTCGGGGAAAGCATAATAAAACAACTGTTCAAACCAAAATCCTAGTCTAAACTAAAGTACCTCAATACCTTCAATCATTTTTCTAATTTCAACCTTAGACACTTTATTCAACCGACAATATTCCCCTTCTGCTTGAATTTCCACCGCACTATCAAGCGGAAATTCTATGACATCTTGTTTACTTTCTGCCAACTTCATGCGCCAAAATACACTCCGAAGCCCAAATCCAACCATCCGCCAAAATCCCCCCAGCCGTTTCGTCGCGCTACCAAAACTCTCCCCCCGCAAATACCACTTCCCCCCTCGCATCAATCCCGCCAAATGCGCCCCATTCACGGCTAGATAATCCGTCGTTCCTTTCTTCACCAACCTCCCATTCACCGTCATCTGTGCTGGCAAAAAGCTTTTTTTCCTATGCTTGAAATACCAACCAATCGCCCTAAACAAGGAGAAAAACGGACCATGTTTCCCGCTATTTAAAGCTTCCCGCATCGCCGGCTCATCCATCATCTCTGTCGCCTCCGCCAAAAGCCCTAAAGTCGCATAACACGCCACATAGCGCCAATGCTCCCCATTCACCTTAACCTCCAGAGGATAAATGCGCTTCGTCTCACCCGTCTCAAAACGTTGAATTATTTCCCTAACCCCGCCCCTAGCATTCCCGCCTAGCATTCGTGCAAAATCATTAAAATTCCCATAACCGAGAACCCCTAATCTCACCTTCTTGCCCGAACTAATTACAGCGTTCAAAGCCATTGATGCTGTTCCATCGCCCCCTGCAACAATCAATAGATCATTATCTGCCAAAATCCTTACTAAATCTTCCGCATTCTGATCTAAACTGAGTTTTTTTACGCTATACTTCCCAATCATCCACCCCGACAGATTTCTTAGCTCCGCCAGCACTTCCTCTTCAATCCGCTTATGATGCGAAGAACGCGGATTATAGACCAGAATCAACCTTTTTTGCATCTAATTCTAGAATCCTAAATCGCTAAAACCTGGAATCAACCATTGCAACAACGCAAACATGACCGCCCAAGCCACCACTCCGATCGCCACCTCCAAAAGTCGGGTCTTCGCCTTCGTAATCTGCGCTTCGCTATCTCTTGCGGTCAGATACAAAACTCCTGCCCAGACAACACCTATCACGGCCGCCACACCGAGACCATAAACCAAAATATTTGCCACAAGCAACAACAGCCCCTTAATATCCATATCCCCTCGCAGAATATTTGTCTCAACCTTCGCCAAAGTCGCTACAACCACCGCCCAGCTTTCTCTAATTCCTAGCATGCCCTCTCCTAACGCAAATATTCATGCAATTTTTTTGTTTCCTTATGCTTCCGCAATTTCGCCAAAGCCTTCGCCTCAATCTGTCGAATTCGCTCTCGAGTTACCGAAAACTCATTCCCCACTTCCTCCAAAGTATGTGGACGTCCACCACCAATTCCAAAGCGTAATTTGATAATTTTCTGTTCACGATCCGACAAGGTTGTCAAAATTTCCGCAATTTGCTCCTTGAGAATTTGGTTCGCTGTAGCATCTTCCGGCGAATCCCGCTCTGCATCCTCAACAAAATCTCCTAAAACCGACTCTTCATCATCCCCGTCTCGCCCCACACTAGCGTCCAAGCTCGCAATGTCTTGCTTAATTCGCATGACATATTCGATCTTCTCGACGTCCATACCCATCGCTTCGGCAATCTCCTCATTGGTTGGCTCTCGATTCAACTCCTGTGTCAACCGTCGCGTTGTCCGCAAAACCTTATTGATCGTCTCCACCATGTGCACCGGAATCCGAATCGTTCGCGCCTGGTCAGCGATCGCCCGCGTAATTGCTTGACGAATCCACCAAGTTGCATAAGTCGAAAACTTAAACCCTTTCGACGGATCAAATTTCTCCACTGCTCTGAGTAGACCAGTATTTCCTTCTTGGATCAAGTCCAAAAAATCCAGCCCACGTCCGCCATAACGCTTCGCAATCGAGACAACCAGTCGCATATTCGACTCAGCCATTTTGTCTTTAGCTTTCTTATCACCCTCGACAATTTTCTGCGCTAACTCCGCTTCCTCTTCTTGCGTTAACAACGGAATTTTACCAATCTCCCGCAAGTACATCCGCACCGAATCGTCTGCAAAAGCATCGACATTGTCCGCCGTAATCGCTAAATCCTCATCCGAAAGCTCCTCTTCCGCCGACAACTCCGCCGCTTCTGGCTCGCCCACATCGAGCATAATATTTTTATTCTTCAAAATATCTTCTTCATTATTTTCCATTACATCATATTATACCCAATTATCCGACTTTTTCAACACCATAATCCTCTTTAAAATCTCCGCCATTTCCTCTTCCGCCCCTTCCTCATCCTGCTCCTCGAGCTCCGCCAGCTTCTCTGACAATTTCTCAATTTCTACCCGATTCATCTCCGTCTTATAACGTTTTAAAAGCGCTTTTGCCTCACGTTCTAGCGCCCCTTTATCCCAATCCTTATATTTTGTCTCAAAGATCATTTCCAGCTCCCCCAGTCTGATCTCATTATCCGGCACTTCAACTCCTTTTATTCCCTCTACGCCACCACACAAAACAATCGCCTGTAAACTATCTTGCATCCCCGCCAATATATCCGATTGCGCTTCCAGTTCCAGTTTCTTTCGTCGCTGCACTTTCTCTTCCGGCAATTTTTTCGCCAACAAATCGTCCACCGAACAATCCAGCTTCCGCGCCACTAGCTGTTCATAATGCTTACGTTCGACCGGATCCTGGACATAGCGTAATAATTTCATCGCAATATCCGAATATTCCCGTTTCCCTCTCGCCGTTCTGAGATCCAAATCTTCCTCATATTTCCCCAACAACCAATCAACCGCCGGCCGACAGTTTTTCACCGCGTCTTGCCATAATGTCTCACTCTTCTGAATTAGCTCATCCGGATCTTTCGCGCCATGATAATCCGACACTACGCTCAAATTCACCCCCAAATCCCCCGCCATCATAATCGCTCGCTCCGTCGCTTTCATTCCCGCAACGTCGCCATCATACGCGAGTCGCACATCGTCCGTCAATCGCGACAAAAGCTTCAAGTGTAGCTCCGTCATCGCTGTCCCACTTGTCGCTACCGCCTCACGCACTCCAGCTTGGTGCGACGAAATGACGTCCATGTTTCCTTCCACAATCACTACATAACCATTTTGCCGAATCGCCTCTTTCGCCTGCGCCAGCCCAAACACAAATCGGCTCTTATTAAACAAAATCGTTTCCGGCGTATTCAAATATTTCGGCTCGCCCTTTCCCAAAATCCGCGCCGTATAGCCAATCACCCCCATCGTATCGATAAACGGCACCATCATTCGCCCGCGGAACAAGTCTTTTTGAAACCGATTTAATAGCCCCGCATCTTCGAGCTCCGCCATTTTATATCCCCGTCTGGTCAAAAACTGCACCAATGCTTGCCCCTGATTCGGCGCATAGCCAATCCGAAAATTCTCCAACGTCCCCTTCGTCATCGCCCGCTTATCTACTGCATATTTCCAAGCCACTGGACTTTTTGTCAAGCAAAATTGATAATACTTGCAAGAAAGCTCCAAAAGTTCTTTTAATCGCCTCTTTCTCTCTGTTAAAGCTCGGTCATCCCCTCCATATTTCTTTAGCTCTACCCCCGCCTGTTGCGCTAACTTCTCTAGTGCCTCCCGAAAAGAAATCCCCTCAACCTCCATGATAAAAGAGAAAATATCGCCCCCCTTGTTTGCCGAAAAATCATGCCAAATTCCCTTATCCGGCGACACCATAAATGACGGCGTCTTGTCAACTCCCCAAGGAGACCTTCCCTTGAAATTCCGTCCCGCCCGCCTCAATTCAATATATTGCCCAACCACATCCTCGATCGGCAACCGCGCCCGAATTTCCTCCTTAGCATTATCCATACCCCTATTGTACCAAACTATTGACTTTTTCACCAATCTGTGCTACAATAGAAAGATAGACCCTAACACTCTCATATGATCATGCAACGGACGGGAAAGCAAGATAGCGATAATCACTATCAAACGGCGCAACACCTTGCCTAAAAATACTTAAATTATAAGCATTTGCGTCCTCTGACCGCGCCAAACCAGACCACAAATAATTGTTAATACCCAAATAAATCAAAGCTCCATTTTCGAAGTTCATCCACCCGCTCCGCACATAGGATAGTACGGGGAAAGCATTATCACGATTAAAGACCCCTGATGCATTGGTACCTATACCGAATGAGTTAAGATAATAAGCACTCCAATCCTGCAACAATGCTACTTTCGACCACCAACAACCATCGAGGGCGAGTCGCATAACCCGAGCATCCCCCAAAGAAGTATACCCGCTCCGCACATAGGATAGTAGAAGAGAGATAATAAATATTTCCCTGCTTTAGAAACTCGTTTTCCTACTCAGCCCACACTGAATCATTGTATGTTATAATTATAAACATGAACAACATTGAGTACCTAAACCAGATTTCCCAATCTACCCGTCCGACCAAACCCGCAAGCTCAAACTCTGACCTCTTTAAATTAATTGCCAAAATCCTCGGCATCGCTATCCTCGCTTTTATAGCCCTCCTTATCATTGGTAGCGCAATCGGAAGCGCAAAATCTAAAACGACCGAGTTAACTCGCCAGATTTATCTCCGTTCAAACAATCTCAATTCAGTCCTCACAACCCACAACAAACAGCTCAAATCTTCCCAACTCCGCTCGATCGGTACTTCCCTAGCCGGCGTCCTCACCGGAGGAACAAACCAAATCGAAGTCTATCTGTCCAGCACCGGAGACTCCAAAAAATCCAACGATGCCAAAGCCCTAACTCCTAGCGAATCGCTTCTGGCCTCCGAGACCGAACTTTTGAACACTCTTGATACCGATCTCACCAACGCAAGGCTCAATGGAATCCTTGATCGCGTCTATGCTAACCAAATCCAGCTCCAGGTTTCCTTGCTAATCTCCCTCTGTTCCGAACTCATCGACCGTACCAACGACGAAAATCTCGCCTCCATTATCAATCAATTCCGTGCTAACCTAGAAGCGGTCGAAAATAGCCTAAATACTTACTCTAATCTCGGTAGCTAAACCAAAAATCCTCGCTTTTTAAGTCAAATCTCAAATAACTCTTGACTTTTTCGACTATGTGTGCTATAATGGAGATATGAGTACTTCATCGAAACAAAAATCACCAGTTGACCGCTCAAAAAACCAAATTCCACCACAACCTTCAAAGCCTCATATCCCCATTGTTCATAAAGTTGCCGAAAGTGCTCTTTTGCGCGAATTTCGGGAGTTTATTAACCGTGGGAACATGGTCGATCTCGCTATTGGTATTGCCGTTGGTGGCGCTTTTACCAGTATTGTCAACTCTTTTGTGAACGATATTATCATGCCAATCGCCAGCTTGACAGTTGGTGGTCTTGATTTCACGACTTTAGCAATCGACATTCCTAATCTCTTCGGCGCAGACACCACCGCCCATATCGCACTCGGCAATTTTTTGCAAAATATCGTCAACTTTCTTTCTATTGCCTTCGTCATCTTTCTCTTTGTCCGTCTCATTAACGGTATGAACCGCGCCAAAGAAGCTGCCGACGAAAAAGCTAAGGCCGAAGCCACCAAAGCAAAGGCAAAATATCACGCCGAAAAGCAAAAATATGACGAAGAAAAAGCCGCCTACGACAAAGCGAAAGCTAAATCTCAGACATCTTCCCCCGAATCTGCTTCTCACCCCTCGGCAAAGTCACCAAAAGAAGCATAAACAAGAAGAAAAACATCGTTTCCCAGATCAAAACTTGCGCCTCAAACCATTCCAAATGCAGAATCGATCCCACCGCGCAAATCACGCCATAAGTCACGAACACCATGCAAATCTTCCGCACCCGTTCACGCGTCTGCTGATTCAACATAATCATGACCGTCACACAAAGCATCATAAAAAACATCAAACGCGAAAAGATTTGATGCAAAGTGCTCACGACTCCCAGCTGCCCATTGAGATCGGCTAATCCCAACGGACATAACGACAATCCAACTAACCCCACCACCATTAAAACAACCAGATAATAAAACATCCTCGGCATCCGCCAAATTTCTCCCACCCGCCAAAGATATTTACCAATCACATACGACACGCCCACGTTTCCCAAAGCAAACAAAATACTGCTCCAAAGTCCAAACCCAACGTAGCGACTAATCGACCGGTTCAGCATGAAACCTTTCCCCGCCAAACCATTTCCGAGCACCGCCAAACCTTCCGTCAAAATAAAAATCGCTAACGCTTCACCAACCAACCTCGCTTTGAGGTCATTTCTTTTTATTTCCCGCCTCATTTTTCTTATTCCGTCAACTCTTTCGTCATATTATAGCTCAATCTAATCAAGTCTTCAATCTCCGCCATTTCCAACTGCCCTGTCGGCACAATCTCTATTCCTCCCCGACCGAAATACCGACTCTCCATGACCGTTTCATATTCCTCACGCAGTTTTTGACTCAGATTTCGCTCACACCTCACTTCCAACGTTTTCGGGCGCACAACCAAAAAAGCCTTACCGTCCGGAACCCGAAAAATCTGTTCCTTCAAAGCCTTCTCGGTCCGTTTCTCTTCGCTTCGTTCTTCTTTCGTCCACTCGCCCAGTCCCGCAATCTTTTCAAGTTTAATTTTTTCAAGCTCAATCATTTTACGCCCACTTCCCCAAAATTATTATCAGCCAAACAATATCTCAACCCAAAACACAAAAACGAACACCCAAACCCCCGAAAACCACTAATGCTAAAACCACGAAAGCGCACCGATAACCGTTTGAACTTCAGAAAAGCATTAGTAGCAAGACAGTGCAAGGCGAAATCGAACCGCGGAAGGAGACGTACTACATGGTACGTCGACTGAGCAGTGCAGATTTCAACGATGCAATGTCTGCTAATCATGCTTTTCTCCCAAATATGATTTTAGTTCCTCAATCGACCCCACCACATCCTCCAACGCCCGATGTGCCTCACGCTTCGTATAATGTTTATTGAATTTTCCTTCCATGACAACTTTCCAAGCGCTTACGTCTAAAATCCGATAATGCAGACGCTTCGCCACTTCTGGCCATTCATGATCAATAAATTTCCGATCTTGGTGAATTGAGTTCCCCGCCAACAGAATTGACTCATCCTCCGCATAATTCTCCCGCAAAAACTCCAACAACTTCTGTTGCACGCTCTCCGAGCTTTCACCCAGGGCATTTTGCTTCATCAAGTTTGCACGCGTTTCAGCATTTTTCTCCCAAAACTCCCCAACCATGCGCTCTTTCATCAATTCTTCCGGCACTTTCACAATCGCTGTCATCTGCGCAATTGGCTCAAAATCCCAATCCGTTGCAATCGCAGCCAACTCCAAAATCCGATCTTTCGCTGGATCTAGGCCCGTCATCTCCAGATCCATCCATAACAACTTTGCCTTTTTTGCTTTCTTCATACTTTTATTATACCATAGTTAACTACAGTATAATACTATCCCCTACATCTCCTCTGGCACCTCAATACCCAACAAATCCAAACCATGCTCCATGACTTGAGCATAAGCTCCAACAATCTCGCGTAATTCCCCCTCCTCTTCATTACCCGCCACCGGCACATGTTCATAAAATCGCGAAAACTCCTGCGCCAATTCATACAAATACCCACTCAACTTATACGGCGCTTTCTCCCGCATTGCTTCCGCCAAAACTTCCTTAAATTGTACAATTTTTTTACATAACTTCTTTACTAGCTGCGCTTGCTGTTCAACTTTTTTCTTTCCGGCTTTACTTACAGGTTTTTGCAAAATCTTTTTTGCCCGCACTACCGCATAGAGCAAATAGACTCCCGAATTTCCCGTCATCGAAACTGACTCTTCCGGATCAAAGACGATATCTCCCCCCATTTTATACTTCAAGAATGCATACTTCAAAGCCGCCAGAGTAATCTCCGCTCGGTCATTAGTCTGCGCACACGATTCATCCTCCAAGTTATTCAATTGATCTTTAATCAATTGAATAGTATCGACAGCTTTCAGGAAATTACCTTTCCGCGATGACATTTTCACACCACCCTTTAATTTCACCAAACCGTGTGTATAGTGTCGAGTCCGCTCGACCAACTTTGGCGCATACTCCTCCACACTTGCCAAAACCACTTTCATATAATCTCGTTGTTCATTGCCCGTAATGACAATCGACTCATCGAAGTGCCAATCGTCCCACTTAGTGAAAATGAGCCCGACATCCTTCGCCTCATAAGTCGGCACTCCCTCGCGATTTATAAACACTCGCGTATGCAAGCCAACCTTCTCCCCCCGAAAAACAATCGCCCCATCGCTTTCCTCATAGGTCGTCCCCACATGCGCCAAAACTTCCTCGCGTCCTTTGTCCACCACTGTCGACTCTGGGTAAAATTTGTCAAATTTCAGCCCAATTTGCGCATAAAAGTCTTTAAAATATTCATAGCTCACCTTACGCCCTAACCAATACAATTTTGCAACCTCAACAATTTCCGCCGTCGACCAGCCATAATCCTCCGCAATCGTTTCCAGCTCCAGCCTCTCCTGACATTTGTCCTCACCAAGCGCTGCCAAATCATAAATAATCTTGTTCAGCTCCCTGATTCGTTCCTTCGCCTCCTCGTCCTCTTCGTAAGCCCGCGTCCCCTCAACATAACATCTCGCAATCTCCTCAATCGTCGCACTCCCAGCATCTTTACTGCACGAGATTACAGAATACTCTTCCGGAGAGGATCCGGAGTTACGACGAGGACAAGCGCCACAGCCCTGCGACGGCAGGCGCTGTGGACGCGCCTCGACGGAAGATGTATTCTGCAATCTCATACAGTAAATCGTCTTCGCCACGTGCATCCCCACATCCCCGCCAAAGTTCACTCGCACTACTTTCGCCCCGCCCGCCTCCAGCAGCCTCGACACACTATCTCCCACAATCGAGGTATAAAGATGCCCAACGTGTAATACCTTAAACGGATTCGGATCAGAAAATTCCGTCACAATAGTCTTGCCAGTATACTCACTCTCAATCTGCTTCAATTTCACCACTTCTCGCACCTGCGCTTTGAAATATTCCTCACTTAGACAAAAATTCAAAAATCCCGGCTTCGCCACGCTCATGACAACCGCACCCTTCAAACTCTGTTGCTCTAATTCCCTTTCCAGCTCCGCGCAAAGCTCTTCGGCAATTATCATCGGATTTCTCTGCGCCACTTTCGTCAATCTTAACGCCACATTCGTTGCATAATCCGCCCCGGTTTCTTCTGGCGCCACGTCAAGCTCAACCTCAATCCCCTCACCATACCGCTGTGTTACAACTTTTTCCAAAGAATTCCGAATCTCATCCATGCACATATTATAACATACATCACTTATCTCACCAAATACCCCGTGTCCCGCGCCAAACCTTTGTCTTTACCAAACAAAATCCCCGCCATTTCTGACGAGGATTTCGATCTCCTAGAGGTTAGCTTTGCGACGACCCAGCATCTTCCGCTCCAGCTGAAACAAAAATTGGCAACGCAAACTGTTTTCCAACCTCGCTTCTATCAGGTCTTTTGCTAAGAACGCTTCCGCTTCCATAATTTGACTTCGATACAAATCAGCATCTTGCTCTGGCTGAACCGGATATTGTATGTTTAAGACTCTGAGCAATGTCAAATCCGCTTTTTCTGGCTCAATTAGCGTCCGATCGCAACCGCGCATTCTGAGCGCCCACTTTGCACCTCCATAAACCTGATAGAGATGCCATGCTTCATGACCAACAATCGCCACCAGCTCCTTGAAGTTCACGCCTTTTATCGCCTCCAAATTCACCAGAAGCCGTACATCGCTATTATGTACAAGACCAGAGCCGATTCTAAGATCATAGACCAGCATCATCACTTCCACATCATCATCCTCCGCAACCCGTACTTCACATTCAACACTAAACACCTTTCGAAAGTAAGTGACAAGCTCCTGAACAAACTGCAATCGACTGCCCCGAAGATACTCCTTGAACAATCCTGCAAGCTCTTCGTCATCCAACTGTGCAATTTTCTGCTCGATCTCTTCCTTCGATTTTGTCAAGTCCGGAGAAACATAAACTCTCTCATAACAAGCCTGCAAAACCTCTGCTGAGCATCCAAAATCAAGCAAACTGCACTTAATCATTGTCTCCAACACCTTTGAATCCATTTTTACCCCCCTTTTTTTTCATGTCGCAAATCAACTTTTAAAGATCTTTAGCATTTTGCTCGCAAAATGCTACTGGTTATATCTGTAACCAGTGCTACCAGGGCAAAACAGCCCTATCCCTCCATTGTATCACACTTCTCGAAAAAAGTCAAGCTTATTTAGCACTTTCAAGCTTTACGTAACCTAAATCGAAGAAAAACCAATGCTTTTCAGCCCAATCTCAGCCAGTATCCCTACAAACTCGACAGCCCAAGATTCACTTTTCCCACCCCCGCATCAATTTTCACCTTCACTTTTCCATTCAGGTTATTTTGCTCAAGATCGTGCCATTCGACCGCCCCGATCCCTTGGTCAAGCTCTACACAATAATCATCATTATCCCCAATCAACTGCAAATTCAATTCCCCCATTCCTCCTTGAATCTGTCCTTTCTCTCGGACCGCCACTTTCATATCAACCTTCCCCACCCCCATATCGAGGCCCAAATCAGTCAACTCTGCCTTTCTAATCTCGACCACTCCTGCGCCCGTTTCAATTTTTGCAAAGCGCCTAGCTACTAGTTCCTTAATCACCACTCTCCCAACGCCAAATTCCAAACTCAAATCATCCGCCTCTAATCTATCAATTTCCACTCTCCCAGCTCCAGTGTCCATTTTCGCTGTTCGAAATTTTTTCCCACTCGGCACTCTGATCACAATTTTCCCCCGCTTTTCATCATTCCAGCCCCAATCCCAAACTTCCGCAAAATTCCGATCTCGCTCCTCAATCCGCAACGTTCCTCCAGCTCGACGTACCTCAACATCGCCTCTGTCGCCTTCCACCGCAAATTCATCTCCGTCTACAATATACACATCCAACCAATTTACATCAACAAACAATTCCTGCAATTCTTCTTCCACTAAATCGTTCGCATCATCGCGTCCCCCAACCAAAACGCCAGAGTTGTCACTGTTCGCATCAGAAATTCCACTCTGCGAATTGTCACCGAAAATTACGCCAAAGATCATACCCACGCTCACCAGCGCGCCCAAAATACTCCCGATGATAATCACCGCCAGCGCAACCGCGAAGCCTTTGATCATTCTCTGCGTACTATGCATTACGAATCTCCAACCCACCAAACAAGCAATTCGCATTGACAAAAATTGTTCGCGTCTTTCGCGCCTTATCCTTCTCTTCCTCAGTCTGCTCTTTGCTACTATGATGTTTCTTACGCTTGTCGCTCACCCCACCAAAGATATTCGTCGACACAACCTCGACTTTCACTTCTTCCGGTACAACTAATGCCACACTTCCAAACACACTACTCGTCTCGATCAGTAAATCTTCTTCGATAATTGCTCCATCGAGATTACATTTCAATCCCCCGAAGACCGACTCAAGCCTCATATCAGAAACTTTTTCATCTCTAAATTTCAAATTCATCGAGCTAAAAGTTGCCCAATATTCCTTCTTCTCCCCTTTCACATCACCTTGCGAATTCTTTCGCCTATTTTTAATCGTTTTCTCAACTTTCGACTTCAAGACTCCCTGAAACATCATCGACAAACCGATCGCCACCAAAATCAAGGGCATAATCAAAGCCCAAACCATACGAAAATTAAACCACCCCAGCGACGCAAACAACAAACAAAAACCGATCACCAAACCAATAATATCGCCTGTTTTACTCTCATCTTTATTAAACAAACCGATGAAGCAAGGTATGATAATAAACAAAGTCCACCAGCCCGGAAAGAAAATATCAATCTGCGCCAAACCTGTCGCGTTCAAGCCCCAAATCACACCAATAATTACTAACACCAACCCCCATAGCCAAGTACTAACCTTGTTCATTTTAGCTCCTTTCAAACCTTGATCCCATTTTAACACAAAACCATAGAAAAGTGTTATAATCATCCCATACGGAAGTGTGGCCGAGTGGTTTAAGGCGCACGCTTGGAAAGCGTGTGTGCGTTTACGCGTACCGGAGGTTCGAATCCTCTCGCTTCCGCCAGGAAGCAATAGTTCTATGCATTTTGCATAGAACTATTGCTTTTCTGCAGGAAAAGCAAGGATTCGAGCCCAAGGTTCGTTATCGAGCGTAGCGAGATTACATTTCCTCTCACCTCAATCATCACGTCCGAGAAAAGCATTCAAACGCTCCGAGTAATCAGATGATCGAACATCTTGTTCTGTTATAGACAAATTATACGTATTCCATTTCTCTGTTCGTGCGCTATCGCTCCATGTATAAACCAACAAACCCAAACGTCGCAAAGCTACGTTTACGATATAGGCATACCCGCTCCGCACATAGGATAGTATGGGAAAGCTCACTATGTAAGTATACTTTATCTGATAACTAAACTTTTAGCGAACGGAAAAAGCATCATATCGCGTCGTACGATTCAAGGGGTCAACTATCTGCTCACTTATACTGAGATAATAAGTACCCGCATTTGTCGGTCGAGCGAGTATCGACCAACCATAAGCGTCATAACCAGTATATCTTAAGGCGTCATATTCTTGATTCAAATACCCGCTCCGCACATAGGATTGTCGGGGAAAGCAATGTAACGATTTTTGTAACTTAGCGGATAAACACTTTGATTATTCATACTTAGATAATAAGCAAAAACGATTTCCGAATGCGAAAAGTCTGACCAATTATAAGCATTGAAACCTGCATCTATTAAACTTCCATCAGGAATATTAATCCACCCGCTCCGCACATAGGATAGTGAAAGAAAGATAAATCACTCCATAGAGTGATTTATCAAATCAATTCTTCCCAAACGGATATGTCGCTCGTTATTTCCTTTTCAACGGACTAAAGACATATTGCTTCACTGTTACAATCATCCCGAGCGCTCCCGCAATGAAGGCTATCGAACCTAATGCAATCTTCACATTATTCGCCGATTGATCTACTTGGTTTTCCAAGCCGGTATTGGGCATACCGAGGCTAGACTTCGTTAACATTGCATCCGCGCCTGTATTTGACATGTTCGCGGATAGCTGATTTTGATCGTCAACATTATCAAAACTGGGAATGGTTAGATCCTCCACATTAAATCTAAATTCTGGATCATTTGCTCTTGCAAAAGTGTAAACTTTAGCAAAATCGTTAAGTTGCGTTCCTGACATTTTCTCTTTTTTCGCCACATCAAAATCCACGGCATAAGCATTAGTTTCACCGGCCCATGCTAATTGTGCATAATATCCCATTAAAGTCTCTGGTATAGGATCAGCGATTCTCAAAGTATCATAAATAGATCCATAACCCGCAAGGACTTTCGTAATATTATCTGAACTCCCAGAGTCCGCAGGAGTATAAATTTTACGGACAACATCTCTGACTGAAAAATCAGTAAAATTATCATTCGGGAAGAATACCGACCAATTATCCTGAGCTAGTTTCATCCCTGCCTGAAAAATACTATCTGCCTCATCTGTCAGCTCCGTAATTGTTCCATTTTTGTATGCTGGTAATTCTTTAGCGCAGACCACCAGTTTCGAAAAAGAATCATAATTAGCGACTATTGCACCGGAGAATTTATATCCACTACCAGTAACACAGGCATTGTCTCTCCCTATTGCATCAATCAATTTGATCGATAGAAAATTATTACTCCACCCATTACCAAATTCATCAATTTCCCAAGGGTATCTCGCTAATTTCGAAACTTGACCTTGTATTTGTGCAGACGCATAGGGCATATATTTCCACTCTTTCCAATACGGCAATTGCTCGTCCATTGCAACAAGCAACCCAGCAATTGCTAAGTTACCATATTCATAATTCTCCGCCATAGCTTTAGCATAATTATAATCATCCTCCGAATATCTATTAATTACAGTGGCATTACTCGGCAAAATCATCCCCAACGTCCCCGCCAGCATCAAAAAAGCAGGTGCCGCAAATTTGAGCAGCTTATTCATTTTTATTTCCTTTCCTTTTTATTTTACATAACCTTTTTTATTAAATCCTATTATACCCCCCCCGCAACTTGTCAAGACCTAAAATTCAGTTTATTGTCCGAAACAATAGATGTAAATAAAATCAGACTTCAAAAACACAACAAAGGTTCAACAAAAACCCAACTTTGCCCCAAAAAAGATTAATTGCCGACTCTAAACCACGATCGCCCCGTCCACCGACAGGATTTCCCCCGAAACATAGCTCGCCCAATCACTCGCAAGATAGACAAAAGCATTTGCTATATCTTCCGGTTCTGCTAATCTCCCCAGCGGAATCCCAGATTCCATCCTTTTCACAGTCTCTTCTGGCAATTTCGCCACCATATCCGTCCGTGTCACGCCTGGCGCCACCGCATTAACTCGAATCTGATCCTTTCCCAATTCCCTAGCCAAAGATTTCGTCAATCCGTTTACGGCAAACTTCGACGTTGGATAGCCACATCCGCTTGGCTGACCATACAAACTCACCATAGAGCTAGTGTTTAAAATCACACCACCTCCTTGACCTTTCATCTGCTCATAAACCGCTTTCGCCCCAACGAACACCGCCTTTACGTTTAAATCCAAAATCTTCTCAAAATTTTCAACTTCATATTCTGCCAAGGGCTCCTGCGCGGCAATTCCAGCATTATTAACCAAAATATCCAGTCGCTGATATTTACCAACCACTTTACCGACCGCCTCACGCATCTGCCCTAAATCATCCAACTTTGGCGCCATTCCCATGACCTGATAATCCGCATTCTCTACTAATAATCTTTTCACCGCCTCGTCAACCGATTCCTGTCGTGAACCACACAATACAACTTTCGCCCCCTGCTCAAGAAATTTCTTCACGATCGCAAAACCAATTCCACGCGTTCCGCCTGTCACCATTGCTACTTTTCCCGCCAACAATTCTTTCATCTTACTCCTTTCGTTTAATATATTTCTTCGTCACGTCAAACTTCTCCATATACTTGCCCAACATCAAACGCGTTTGCGCATAAAACGCCGCCGCGCTTTGATAAACAATCGCCACCACCGGCATCAAAATCCATTGCAAAACCATGAAAAACTTATTTCGCTTCACTTCCGCAGGTTTTCTCGGCAACATTCTCAACGAAATAACCACCGTTATAATCGTACCAACCATCGCAATCGTCTGAATCCAGCCAACGACATTTGGCAAATTCCACGCCACCGCCCCGCGCGAACTCAAATTCATCAACATCGGCACCCAACCGCCAAATGCCACAATCGGCGCCATCATCGCCAAGGTAATGTGTCCGTCCAAGAGTCGCATAAACTTTGCAAAAAGTGGCAATGGTTTCATTGCTCGTCTTTGTTTCTTGTTAAACAAATGTTCGCCGACATACGCCACATCACTCGCTCCATAATACCATCGCCGAAGCTGCACGAATTGCGCTTTCAAGGTCGCTTTAAAAGTTTCGGAAATCACTGCATCCTGATAAATCGGCACCCGAATTGGCACGACCTCATACTTACCTTCAAAATAAAACAACGAACGCCAATATTGATGTCCATCCTCAACAATCGTCCTTTTACTCCAAAAATTCATTCCGATTAATGCTGCCAACGGTTGTGAATGCGAAGCGAAATTTCGCAAAAGATGCGGTCGCATAGTATTAATAATATTAAAAAACGAATTTGAAATCGCAACAACCCGCATCGGCGCCGATGCCAACCAAATATTATTCATGAACAAAGACACGGGCTGATAACTATAATGTTGTCTATCTGGTCGCACTACAAATTCATAAGCTACATAATCCAAATATGATTTGCTCATCCGATTATCACTATCAAGCGACGTAACAATCACATTTTCCGCTGGAATCTTCGCCCTCTCAACATACTCCGCCAAAAATTGTCCGGCATAAGTTAAATTTGGACCTTTACCGACAATCTCGTTTTTTAAATTCGCCGGATGTTTGACTAAAATAAAATCGTGAAAAACTCCCGCGAAACGTTGCTTTAAAGCCTGAGCATTCTCCTCCATTTTTTCGCCACCCCGCTCCTCATAGCCTAAAACAAAAATAATTCGTTCGTTCGGAAAAGTCGTGTCTCGCACTGCTTCAACTGAAGGAGTCATGACTTCCAAACTCTCATTATAGGCTACCATAATCACCGCATGATAAACCTCATGCGGACGTGGTTCTTGATCACCTTCGACCGCCGACAACATCCGCAAATTCTGCACATGTTCCTGAAATTCATAACTATCGCTCGATTCGTCATACAGTCGCTCAAACGCTTCATGCGGATGTTCCAGATCCGCCAACCTCTTCGCCCACTGAACTTTCTCCGCTCGTTGCACAACTTTATATCCTTGAATCGTCCGAAACGCTACGCCAACTGCTTTAACAAGCGTGACTGCCACAATTACCAAAAGATAAACCGCCCCTAAAACCGGCTGAATCCAAGATAAAACAAAAAGCAAAATTACCGCCACATAGCTCAAAACTCCCGGCAAAATCTCCAAAAATCGATATAATTTCGTCCGCTTCCCTACCGGAATCTCCAACCAGCGTAAATCACGCTCACGTTTATTCCAACGTTTTTCAATCTCACCTGCCTCTTTTTCCGTCGCCACTTATCTCGCTCCTAAAACACGGAAGAAAACCACAAACGCCCCCAACAAAACCAGCACTGTCGCAAATACCAAAACCAAAGCACTATCTTTACCATATTTTTTGTACACCTTAACCGCCAAGACGTTGTGCAAAACACCACAAACCAGCGCCAACAAACCAAACATAATCATACTTGCCCAACCCCCCTTCTGATACCCACCGTGCACATCACTATACCCAACCACAACCTGCATATTCTGTACATTTAGATTTAGTAAGGTCAAGATCAATAAAATTAAGCTTAAAAAAATCACCAAGACCATCCCCGCCAACAAGCCCTTCTGCTTCGTCAAAATCTCATGCCAGACTTCCTTCCAGTCCACCGGTTCAGTTATCACTTGAGTCGATTTTTCTTTACTTTTTTTCATCATCCTCCTTCATTATACCTAAAATCATTTCGCACTACAACATTTTCTCTCCATACCCTCATTTTCCTCCAGAATGTTGTATTTTTTACAACAACACTTATCTATCGGAAAATTCTTAAGCTTACAATCAGACTAGCAAAAAATCAACACTTAGCTTATAATTCTTCTCCAAAAGGAGGTAAATGACTAAAAAACGAACAGACTACTTAGATTGGGACGAATATTTCATGGGAATCGCCCAATTAACGTCTATGCGAAGCAAAGATCCCAATACCCAAGTCGGCGCTTGTATCGTCAGCTCGGACAACCGCGTCCTATCAGTCGGTTATAACGGAGCGCCAAATGGTTTTTCTGACGACGAATTCCCTTGGGACCGAGAAGCCAAAAATGAATACGACACAAAATACCCCTACGTCTGTCATGCCGAAATGAACGCTATCTTAAACTTTCGTGGTAATATGCGCGAACTTCAAGGTGCTCGTCTCTATGTTCATTATTTTCCCTGCGTAAACTGTACAAAAGCTCTTATCCAGGCCGGGATCAAAGAAGTCATCTATCTCCACGATTTCGATCATGTAAGCAACGGCGTCGAAACCAAAGCAACCATGCGCATGTTTGAAAAATGCCACATTACCCTTCATCAATTCAAACCAAAAAATCGCAAAGAAATCACCCTTAATCTCGAGAATTAATTATGAAAAAGATCGTTATTTCTGGTAGTTCCAAACTCTCCGAACAAACTGCTTATTGGCGTGGTTATTTCGAAGGACGTGGTTACGAAATCCTTGATTGGCCAAAACCCGTTCCCGAAGGAGATTATGCCGTCGAAATGACCAAAATCTACCGCCGTTTTTATCGTCATCTTGACAATACCAATGCTTTTTTTCTCATGAACGAAGATCAAAACGATATTGAAGGCTATATCGGTTCAAGCGCCATGTCTGAACTTTCTTACGTCGTCATGAACAACCTCAACCACGACAAGCATGTCGAAGTCTTCATCCTCCAAGAACCTTCTGATCAACAAACTCATTTTACTGAGGTCAAATTTTGGCTCGACCAAGGCTGGATTAAAGTCTACGAAAAACCAACCGAACGTAAAAACAAAACCAGCGCAAAGGCCATTCTCTCTCCTGTCAAAACCGACACAGCCACAAAATCTCTTCCTGCAACTACTTCCTCAAACACTCCTGTTCCTCTCGCAAATACTATCAAAAACCCTGTTCTCTCAACCAATTTACCGCCCACGCTCTCTCCTTCCTCAAATCCAATCAAAAAACTTTTCTCTTCCAATGACAATAATATTAACAAAACTATCGACATTACGGCCTGTCGCAAAAAATGTCTCCGTCCGCTCACTATCGAAAAACGCGAATATCTTAAAATTCTCTGCGCTGATTTCCCAATCTGGCTACTAAAATACATTGCAGTTCCCGAATTTCAACGTCTCAGCAAAGTAGCCATGACTAGCGTTGACTATGGTAGTATCTACCAATTCCCCGACTTTAACTCAGTCTTCGACCATAGCATCGGTGTTGCGCTCATTGTCTGGAAGTTTACCCACGACCAAAAGCAAACTATTGCCGCCCTTTATCACGACATCGCTTCCCCCGCTTTTAAACATGCAATCGACTACATGAATGACGATGCCGAGACCCAAGAATCCACTGAAGACCGTACTAGCGAGATTATCCGTAATTCTAAAAACATCATGCGCTTACTCCATAAAGACAATATTCTCGCCAGCGAAGTAACTGACTACCATCTTTATCCAATCGCCGACAACTCAGTCCCGAGGCTCGCCGCCGATCGTCTCGAATATACACTTTCAAACGGTCTCTTTCTCTACGAAACCTGGGACCTTGCTCAAGTCCGCTATTTTTACGATAACATTACTATCCTCAAAAACGAAGATGGCATCGCCGAGCTCGGCTTTTCCGACCAAGACATCTGCGAAGAATTCATCGAACTAGCCCTGCCTCTCTTTGCAAATTACCATAGCAACGAAGCTCGTGCTTCCCTTCAGTTCATCGCCGACATTATCAAATCCATGATCGTCAAAGCTTACTTAACCTATGATGACCTTTACCTCATGTCTGAACGCGAAATCATTGACTGGATTCTTGGCTGTGGCGATCGGACAATTAGCGATGCCTTCCGCCAATACCAACGCGCAACAACCGTCTTCAGTAGCAACACGATCAAAAAAGACCGTTACTGTACTGACGTAAAAGCCAAGATACGCTATATCGATCCTTTGGTCAAAGACCTCGACGATATCGAAGAAGTACATCGAATTAGCGAACTTTCCAATTCCATTGCTCGCAAATTGAAAAAATATCTCGACGACAAGCCATCGAAATACACCGGTTTTGATTTCGAATTTATTCCTTATTCGGAATAACCATAGGCATGATATAATTAGTCCAACAATCTCAATTCCAACGAAAGGACAACATGTGTACTGGAGCCACTTACAAAACCGATCATACTTACTTTGGTCGCAATCTTGACTATGACATTTCTTACGGTGAACAAACCTGTATTACGCCACGCAATTTCCCTTTCCATTTTCTCCATACCTCCCCACTCACTTCTCACCACGCAATTATCGGTATTGCCTTCGTTTCCAATAATGAACATGGTGAATTTCCCCTCTATTACGACGCAATTAACGAAAAAGGGCTCGGTATTGCTGGTTTGAATTTTGTCGGCAACACTTTTTATCACCAACCCCAAGAAGGCAAAGAAAACATTGCTCAGTTTGAGCTCGTACCTTGGATTCTCAGCCAGTGTTCGACCGTCGCCGAAACTAAAGCCCTTCTCTCTCGCACTAACCTTACCAACGATTCCTTTAGTCCAGAACTACCTCCCTCAGAGCTACACTGGATGATCAGCGATCCAACTTCCACAATTGTCGTCGAATCAACCAAACAAGGCTTACTCATCCAAGACAATCCAATCGGCATCATGACTAATAATCCTCCCTTCGCCGAGCAACTCCTGCAACTAAACAACTATCAACACCTTTCTCCAAAAGATCCGATTAATAACTTCGCACCACAAATAAACTTCAACACTTATAGCCGTGGTATGGGCGCCATTGGTTTGCCAGGCGACCTCTCCTCCGAATCCCGCTTCGTCAAGGCCGCCTTCACACGCCTCAATTCACGCTCCGCTTCCGACGAACTGTCAAGCGTTAACCAATTCTTCCATATTTTACATTCTGTGGAACAACAATACGGTTGTTGCGACCTCGGCAACGACCACTATGAGCACACTCTCTATTCCTCCTGCTACAACCTCGAGCAAGCAATTTTCTATTACACGACCTATAATAATCACCAAATTTCAGCTCTCGATCTGCACAAATCCGACCTTGATGCCAATACTTTGACTTACCAACCAATTATCACCTCCGAACAAATTAATTATCTGAACTAGACAAAACCCAATTCATATTTTTTATCCCATCCCCTTTTTGCAGCCAATTGTTGTTGCTCATTTTCTACTCACACCCAATTCGCCAGAAAACATAGAAGTTTCCCAAGACATATGATACAATACAACCATGCCGTTGTAGCTCAGCTGGCAGAGCAGCTCATTCGTAACGAGCAGGTCGCTGGTTCGATCCCAGTCAACGGCTCCAGATTTTTGCCTGACGAGGAAAGCAAAATTCCGACGATAATTATTATTTCGATCAGACGGAAAAACTTGTTTCCCATAGATAACTAAATAATACGCAATCCAGTTTTCATAAGCAAGCTCTGACCATCCATAAGAATTATTCCCTACATCCCTAAGTTTGTTATCGAATACACTTATCCATCCGCTCCGCACATAGGATTGTGAAGGAAAGGCAAATATACTTTATTTCGAACGAAAAAAGCATTATAACGTGCATAATGACTAGAAGGATAAACTTCCTGAGGATAAATATCCAGATAATGAGCTTCCGTGATTTCCTGCCCTGTCATGCATGACCAATTATAGCTATACCCTCCACCGCTCCTCAGAAACCCATATGAAACATTTACATACCCGCTCCGCACATAGAATAGACGGGGAAAGCATTATAACGATCAGCCTGATCAAACGGAAGAACATCTTGATTATATGTACCGACGAAATAAGCAAACATCATATCTTGTCCAGCAAGTTTTGACCAATCACAAGCACGGAAACCAGTGTATCTCAAAGCATTGTAATATAGGTTAACCCACCCGCTCCGCACATAGGATCGTGGAAGAGAGTTATCTGCTTCAGATCAAACG
Source organism: uncultured Candidatus Saccharibacteria bacterium (assembly GCA_964439975.1). Classification (GTDB taxonomy): domain Bacteria; phylum Patescibacteriota; class Saccharimonadia; order Saccharimonadales; family Saccharimonadaceae; genus Nanosyncoccus. The sequence goes on along the minus strand of CAYTPD010000004.1, from coordinate 30,985 downwards.
GGAAAGCACTATGGCGATTACCACTACCATAATCATAGTGTTGATGAATAACCGATTCGTCAGCCCCAAAATACTTTGCACCCCAAGTTTCTGACCGAGCCGTCATAGACCAAACCATACTATATTCGCCAGCATATCTAATGCTACCATATTCTAAACCTACATACCCGCTCCGCACATAGGATAGTAGAGGAAAGACAACTTTGTGCATACTGTTCCTTAACGGACAGGAAAAGCATAAGACCGGGCACTTATGTGATTAGTATTAACCTTAAGTTCATCAAAGCTAGTATACAGTGTTCGATCATCTCGAACTGTGGTTAACTTAGACCAAGTGTAACTTGCTAAACCAGCAAATGTGGCAGTATGATAATCAAGGTCAACGTCCCCGCTCCGCACATAGGATAGTGAGAGAAAGGTAATATTAAATTCTGGCACTCGCGACATTCTCTATTCCAACAAAAAATGGCGGAACCGACGAGACTCGTTATGCTTGCATCCAGCGTAGCTGGCACTCGCGACATTCTCTATTCCGACAAAAATGGCGGAACCGACGAGACTCGTTATGCTTGCATCCAGCGTAGCTGGCACTCGCGACATTCTCTATTCCGACAAAAATGGCGGAACCGACGAGACTCGAACTCGCGACCTCCGCCGTGACAGGGCGGCGCTCTAACCAACTGAGCTACGATTCCAATACCTTCATTATACCCTAAGTTCCCTGTTTATACAAGATAATTTTTCAACTCCACGCGAAAACCCCTCACGAAGAGGGGCTTTCACTAACCGAATACTTAACCTCTAGGCCAATTTATCAATATTATGGATAAAGACTGCGTCGTCAACCACGCTCAAAACTGCCACAGCAATCATTGCAATTCCGAGATATTGCATTGCCGAACCATCGCTTGCCGCAATAATCGCATAAATTCCTAATGCCATCATAATTAGCGCAAACAATAAAACATAGAACCACTGTTTAACGCCCGCTGCTTGCAACTTGATAGCTGAATTTAATCGTACCAAAGAACCATAAATCATCCAAACCCCAACAATCGCGCCTACTAGCCACGACAACTGTTCAGAAAGCACCACCGCAATAATCCCCAAAATCAAAGCAATAACACCATAAAACAAATCATTATTGTAAAAATCAAATCTACCATGCATGGCAAAATAGTTCACAATCTTATAAGCACCTTTAACCATCAAGAAGATACCTACCGCATAGAAAATCAAACGTTGGAAAGTATTTGCATCAATCAAGATTAACACGCCAAACGCACCAATTATCAAAGCTTCCAAAATTGATAACCAGCTGACACTTTTCAGTCTCTTAATGCCGATCTCTACCCCGCGATCACGTTTCGCGCTCGCTTTGGTTGTTTTTGACGACGCTTTACGCGACGAAGGCTTCGTTTTCGTCGCAGTTTTCTGTTTGGTCGTTGCCATTTTGCCTCCTAATTTTCTGAGCCACAGCCCACCTAATAATACTTATGTTTTACATTATAACACGAATCGTTTCAGAACCAGCACAAATTCTAACGAATGACCACCGCTTTTCGTCCCACCGCATTATATATTCCATTAATCGTCGCTTTCGGCAAATTCCAAGTCCGTTTACCACCCGACTGCGTCCAAGGATCAGTAATAACTTGTTCCCCCGTAATAGCATTAAACCCAGTCAACAACATAACGTGCAGATTTCGTGGTGCGCCCTCCGACCAATCCTTCGGTCCAACAAATTTATAAGTCAAATAAATCACTACCGGATTCCCAGTCGCGACTTCCGCATCAAGTTGATCCAAACTAGCCCCCGAAATGTCTACCACATTAGCCCCCGACGAACTCCGTCCAAAACTTGCCAACGGCGCTGGCGCAATCCAGTGCGCAACGTTTTTCGGCTCCAAATCATAAATCGAATGGGTAAATCCCTGTCCCGGATCCTCACTCTTCGGCATCATTTCCGCATAAGTCCGCAAATCCATTCCGCCCAAATACCCCTTCGCTTGCAACCCCATAAGTAGCGACGCAGCTTCACATCCGTTAAAAATTCCCTGTAAATTCTGACTATGATACGGAACATTAATCACATGCCATGCAACCTGAATTTCCGCTTCACGCCTCCTGCGCTCTTCTTCACGCTTACGTCGTGCCTCTTCAGCCAACCTCCGCAACTCTTCTTCCCTCCTAGTTAGCTCTTTATCGACCGACTCGACTTTCTCGTGCCACTTATCCTTAATATCCTGCTGAGGCAAAGCTTCTAACTGTTCTTTGACAACGTTATAATCGCCTCGTTTAAGATTTTCCCGCACTTTTGTCAATTCTTCATCCGAAAACAGTCCTCTGACCGCCAATTGAACATTTTGCATTTCATCATATTGCGGTCGCATCTTTTCAACTTTGATTCGCAAAACCGTCCGATGTCCCTCCGGCAAAGCCTGAAAATTTTGCATCGCCTGCTCAATCTGACCAATCTCGACCGTCGACTTCAAAAACTCTTCGCCATTCTCCGCTCTCTGAAAATAGCCATCTATCTCATCTCGCACAGCAATAAACTCATACAAACCATCCGCCTTTACATAAATTTCGTTCTTCGGCTCTTGGTATTCTTCGAATGTTACTTGTTCCAGCTCACGCTCGACTTTCTCGATCCGTTCGCCCGAAATCTCTCGAACCGGAATTTCCTTCACCTCATCCTGATAAAACTCCTGAAACTCACTCTGAATCTGCTCAAAAATCTTTGTTTGATCAGCTTTATAATGTTCAAAATTATTTGACTCAATAATTATACTAACTCCCCAAATACTCACCCCAAGCGCCATCAAAAATCCCAACGACGGCAGGACAAACGACATTTTTGTCTTTTCTGACTGTTTTTTCTCCCGCAACATCCGCTTTTTGACTTTTATTTGCTTAGCACGCGGATGCTGAGCTCTAGTCTTCCCCATATCCCCCCATTATAGCATAGCTCTTACCATCCCAACAGATCTGCCATTTCCACCAAATTATCCAGCGACTCTCGCAAACTCCTCGTCATCCGCTTCTCCGTTAGCTCATTTGCCAAAGCTCTAGACAAACCTTGTTGTATACTATTCGACAAAACTCTCGGCAGAAACGACAGCCCCTCGCCTATTACCCGTTTCGAATCCTCAAAGCTCCGTTTAATCATAAACTCCGCAACCTGATCTCTCAACAAATCCCGCGCCACAATCTCATTTTCCACAAATTTATTTATCCCGTTCAGACACACAAAAGCCTTCGCCATATTAAACAAAAAATCTGGCGGCACAAACTCATATTTCAAACAAATATTTACCATATCTACAAAATAAAAAGTCACTTCCTTCTTTTTGACCTCCCGACAATATTTTTCACAATCCTCCCGAAACTCCACTTGCTTCTTCGCATCCATATCACCATACCGCACCAACATCTCATAAAGCTTATCTCTTTTCCCCGCATAAGCTGCAAAGAAAAAATTTCGACAAAGCTCAGTATCTTCTCTGCTCATCACATACAACAAACCCATATCGAGAAACCAAATATCGCCATTTTCATCAATACAAATATTTCCCGCATGCGGATCGCCATGAAACACAACTCGCTCATCATGCAACATCGCCCAAAAGCTCAACTTGATATAGTTATTCATTGCCTCTGTTACTTTGCGCTTGTTTTCCGCTATCAGTTCCATTTTATTAATTGTCTGAGCTTCGACAAACTCCATGACAATAATATTTTCTGTACAATATTCCGTATAAACTTTCGGAATACGAATTTTCTTCGTTCCCGGAATTCTACCATTTACATTATTCGCAAACTCCTGATAAAAGTGCATATTTTCTCGTTCATGCTGAAAATCAATTTCTTGCTCGATCCATTCTAAATACAAATCCAAAGCCCGATCGCTTCCGGTATAATTTTGGAATTTTACCAACCAGCCAAATCTATGCGTAAGCTTTCGTATCCGTTCAACATCCTTTTTAATCATAGTTGCTACATCAGGACGTTTAATCTTTATCGCTACTTGCTCTCCCGTGCAAAGTGTCGCACGATGTACTTGCGAAACAGAGGCTGAACCAACCGGTTTCCGCTCAATCGACCGAAAAATTTTTCTCATCTCTTCACCATATTCCCGCATCAAAATCCGCTCAATTTCGTCGAAGGCTATTGGAGTACAATCATCGCAAATACTCGACAAAACTTGACGATCCGTCTCAGTAAACAAAGCACCAAAATTCTGCATCGCCAACATTTGTGCTATTTTAATGTAAACAATACCCATTCGTTTTGCAAAATCTCGTAACACTTCACCATTCGTACGTCGCAGTACAATCTTTCGCACCAAAAGCTTAAAAATCTCAATATAAAGTCTCATTTCCTCCGTCTTTCCTCTCTTTGGTATATTCTACCATACTCACCCAATCTATTCCCCTCGCCCACAAACTATGATACAATATGAGTAGCGCGGGTGTCGTATAACGGCTATTATGTATCCTTCCCAAGGATGAGACGAGAGTTCGACTCTCTCCACCCGCACCATATAAAATATTCTAGACCTTGCGTCTAGAATATTTTATATCCATCATTTATACATCAAGTGTACATCATTTTACTTACAGAAATAATTATGACATCTTCCGTACGGGGAAAGCATAACCATAGTCCGTATCCGCAAACGTCTGTACATCTGCATTATTGAAACCGAAATAATACACTCTATGATTTTCAAATTGCGTGACTCCAGACCAATTATATGTATCAAATCCAACATACCACAAAGCACTTTCAACCATTTCTATTCTTCCGCTCCGCACATAGAATAGTAGAAGAAAGGATATAGTCTGCTTATTTAGCTTGACGGAAAAAGCAAGATATCGATCCAGATAGTGAAGCGGAAGCACGCCTCCCTGTCCATACGCATACAGACGATAAGCAAATGTTTGATCCTCATGAGCAGATCCCGACCAGTTATCGCTATCGCCCCCAGCGTATCGCAAATCTCCATGAAGTAGCGTTACATACCCGCTCCGCACATAGGATAGTTTGGGAAAGGCTGTTTGCTTCCTTTGTTTGGACGGAAAAAGCAAGATAGCGATCTTTACAACCAGAAGGGTAAATACCCTGATCATTTAGAATCAGGTAGTAGGCATACTTAGTTTCAGGTCTAGCCAAATTAGACCAATCGTAACTATTGACACCCAAATACCATAAAGCCTTATCACTAAAATCAATCATTCCGCTCCGCACATAGGATAGTAGAGGAGAAACAATTTTGGACGAGAAAAGCAAGAAAACGTTCTTTAGAGCCTAGAAAGATCATCGATCCGTTTCCACCAAAGCGATCAGCATCTGTTCTCGAAAGTCCTGCTAGATTTAGCCAAATATTAGCTTCTGTACCAGCAAACCGTAAAGCTAAACGATCAAGATTAATGACCCCGCTCCGCACATAGGATAGTTCGGGGAAAGCATTATAGCGTCGACCACTATCAGACGGATTAGTATTTTGGCTAGTCAAAGAAAAAGCCCGAGCATCAGTTCCTAGCTCATCCGCCAAATAAGAAGACACGTAGCCCTCAGCCCCAGCATTTCTCAAGAAATCGTAAAACAAATTAGCATACCCGCTCCGCACATAGGATAGTACGGGGAAAGCATTATACCAATAATACGAATCGAACGGATTAATATGTCGATCATAGACTACAATATAATATGCATATGCGTCCACTGAATCAGCTAACCTCGACCAGCTATAAGCACCACCGCTAGCATTTTTCAGACTAGCATCGTTTGGGTCAATATACCCGCTCCGCACATAGGATCGTCGGGGAAAGCATTATGAGTTAAACTATATCCAGAAAGACCAACAGAAATATTAGTAAATCCCATACTTCTGGCATGCGTGGCAACTGATACATGCGCAACAGGAGACCAATTATAACCATTTTGGCCAGCATCACCCAAGATTTTATGAATCAAATTAATCCACCCGCTCCGCACATAGGATTGTACGGGGAAAGCAAGATAACGCATATTAGCATAAGACGCATCAACTGTTGAAGAATTTATATCCAAAAAGTATGCATCCCAAATTATCGAACGCGCAAGCCCTGACCAATATATACTGCGCAAACCTCCGTAAGGCAAAGTGTGATATCGAGGATCAATATACCCGCTCCGCACATAGGATAGTACGGGGAAAGCAACATAGCGATCATAATAACGGGACGAATTAATGTCACGACTATTCACGTCGAGAAAGTAAGCACTGTTAACTTCCAGTCGAGCCATTCGCGACCAATCATAAGCATATATGCCTGCATACCACAGAGTACCACTATCCAAATAAGTATACCCGCTCCGCACATAGAATCGTGTGGGAGAGCAATGCTTTAGCCGGGGAAAGCATAATGACGTCCATTCTGATAATGCCCCAAACTATTTTGATCAATCACAAGATAGCCACTCGTATATTCATCGCTCAGCGCCAACCTTCCCCAATAACTCCCATTACTACCGCTTCGCCATAAGCAACCATCCACCATCGCAATAAACCCGCTCCGCACATAGGATTGTGAGAGAGAGTAAAGCGTTATCATCGACCGAGAAAAGCAAAATAGCGAGAATAATAACCTATTGTATCAACTATCTCAATATGCTCAGTAAGCGCGTGCGCATTAGCTGATTGTGTCTGCGCCATCATAGACCAACCATAACCAAAAAGCCCAGAGTATCGCAATGTCCCGAATTCAATATGCACATACCCGCTCCGCACATAGGATTATCGGGGAAAGCATCATAACGATTATTCGTATCAAATGTTCCAGTAGTTTGCGCTGTTGCCCCAAGACTAAACGCAAATGAAATGTCTGATTTAGCTGTCATAGACCACTTAAAAATTATAATGCCAGCTTCTCGTAGCGAGGCATAATATAGGTTAGTAACCCCGCTCGGCACATAGGATAGTGTAGAGAGAGCAATTTTAACTTACTCTTTTTGCTTTAAAGATAAGAAGTAGAATATCCTATGGAGAAAAAATATTCTAACTTATATACGGCATAGGAGTTTGGGTTTAAGTTTGGGTTTAAGTTTGGGTTTAAGTTTGGGTTTAAGTTTGGGTTTAAGTTTGGGTTTAGGTTTAAGTTTGAATCTAAAACTATATTATATCTTCTCTTCCACCATTCTATGTGCGGAGCGGACTCGTTTATATCGGTTCTGGTATCATAAGATATACTGGCGCCAAAGGTTATGCTTGGTCTCCCACGGCTCGACCCGAAGCTACAGACGCCTACCGTCCTGAATTCAATACTTCGATTGTGTACCCATCAAACTACTACGCTCGTTATGATGCTTTGCCCGTCCAAACAAAGGAAGCAAATATTCTTTCCCCGACAATCCTATGTGCGGAGCGGATACGTACAGCCAGAACGTGAAACTTTGTGGTTCGCAAGCATTTATGCCTTTAGTTGGTCGCTAACTACGAATTTAGATAATGCCCGAGCGTATTTATTAAGCATCGGAAATCAACTTATTGACTCTTCTGGTCATGATAAACGCTACATTGCTTTCCCCGTACTAATCCTATGTGCGGAGCGGGAGAATAGAGATGACCAAGGGTGGTTTATGGTTTGCCGGTATTGATGCTTACGGTTGGTCACGTATGGCTAGGTCGGAGATTACTTACGCTTACTTTCTCTACATGTACAATCAGGCTGTCAACTCGTCCTTTCAATTCAGTCGCTACATTGCTTTCCCCGTCTATCCTATGTGCGGAGCGGGTATATCACTCCATATTATGGTACTTTGAGAAATGCCAGCATCAGTATTTATAATTGTTCAAACCTAGCTCGAGCGGAAGCATCAAACACCTATTTCCTCTACACAAATAGTCAAACTGTCAACTCGTCCGATCTGAGCAATCGATATAATGCTTTCCCCATCGCAAATATCATTTTTAAATAACAAGAATTAGGTAACTTTTCTTAGCTTACCCTTCAAGAGACTAAAAGAGTATCGGCTATGCATGTAGTACTAGTTACTGTAAATCTAACATAATATTACTTGATGTCTTCTTCTGCTTTCGTTTCTAAGAATATGCATCAATTTGTAGTAGTACTAGCTTGCCTTTCAAGAGACTAAAAGAGTATCGTCTATGCTTGTAGTTCTAGTTACTCTAAATCTAGGAGAATAAAAGAGCAATGAAGCTCATTGCGAAGAGAGAGACACCCGTAAAGACGGGCTGTCGAACGGTTCTCCTAGATTTAGAGTAACTAGAACTACACTCGTAGAAAATACTTTACTAATCCTCGAAGAAAGGCAAGCTAGTGCTACTACGAAAAAGAAACCCTATTCTTGTATCACGACATCCTCAACCGTCTGCACCGTCTCGACTGTCACTCCTTCTTCCTCTTCGCCAGATTGCTCCGCTCCTTCGTCCCCGTCTTCGTTTGTTTCAAGATCAATATAAAGCTTTACCTGATCGTCAGTATACAGTTTTTCTACCATTGCTCCAAATTTCAAAAACTCAATTTTAAGCGACGCATAATTTACCTCAGTATCCGTCTTCTCGACCAATTTCACATAATAAAACCCATCACCATTACTCGACAAAAATCGTTCGCTGAGCTGTCCTGGCTCGAGCTTCATCGCCCGACTCGAACGTCCACCGTCAACATTCATTCCGTCGACTAGCTGACCAGTTTCCTCATATTGGACTTTCTCCCCCAATTGTTCAACCACTGCCAACAAATCATTCCCTTTTTCCGCCAAAATCCTCTCAGTTTCTTGGGCCAAATTTCGCGCATCATCATCTACTGCTTGCACAACCTTCGCCTTCATTAAGCTCAGATAAAGCATCCGCCGATATTCAGTTTTATTCATACCAAAATTATCTTCCAAAATCTTCAAAAACGCCTCTTCGCTCCGCTCAACTCCTCCAACCCGCACATGATCATCAAACGCTTGCGTGACTTCCTCTTCCGAAACTTCAATCCCCATTTCCTTCCCTAGCTTCAAAGCATAAGTATATTCCACCACCGAATCCATCGCAGCTTGCTTATAGATTTTTCGCATCGTTTCCTCATCCATCTCGCCTCCGTCAATCTGGCCACCTTGTTTTTCTGCCGTAATCAAATTACTACGATAAATCATCAGATAATCGCTATATCGAATCTTCTCGCCCGCAACCTCTCCGACCGACACCGGAAAAACTTGCGTGACCCGATAGATCATATCTCCCGTATCTTGCATTTTATATAACATCAACCACCCAGCGACCACCATACCAATAATCGCCACTAATGCTACGATAATCGTATTAATAATCAGCTTATGCTTCGCATATTGCATCGGATATTTAAATTTCCGACCCTGCGCCAAAACTTCCTCGCGCCGTTCCTCGACTTTCTCTCGCTCAGTTTTTGGTTTTTCTTGAAACAATTTCATTTCTGCGCCCTATCCACTAAATCTTGCAATATATTATACGTCTTTTCCGGTTGACTGACCATGCTAATCCGCATATTTCCCACTTGCGTCTGCAAAAGCAATGTGCCATAGCCAAACATTCCACCCAAAATCCCCGGCACTTCATAGCTCAAACTTTGAATCTTATCTAGCCCTAAATCAACCACAGTTTTTCGGAAAAATCCCTTCTGGCGCACTTGCCGAATTCTTTCATTTGTGACAAGGTAATACGAATAATGCCACAAAATATACCACCTTAGCGCCCCCAACACCCCCACCAAGAAAAAACCCAACCAGACAAAAAACAGTTCTTGTCTCTCTCGCCAGATCAACATTGGGATCATTCCTAAAACTGTCATCACGACCAAAAACATCAATCCTTTCCAAGCCGTCATAATATGTTGCCGAAAAACTAGCTCGACTTCTTCCCCCTCCCGTTGCCCCTCAAAGTCAACTTTACTCATAACTCTATTATACCATAGCTTCACCCTAGCGATATCATATCTGCCTTATTCCTGGTTTATGGCATTTCCTTATCAAACATCAAGTGTTATAATGGACAAAAGATAAAGGAGTTTTTATGACAAAAGCAAACGATCTTGTCGAGCGCAGTCTTGTAGTTTTGAAACCAGATTCAATCCAGCGTGGAATTGTTGGCGAAATTATTTCCCGCTTTGAACGCGTTGGTCTAAAAATCGTTGGTATAAAAATGGTCATGCCGAATGAAGACCACTACCGCGCCCACTACGAAGAAATTGGCCAAATGATTACTCGCCGTGGCGAACAAGCCTTCCGTTATAATCTTAACTATATGATGACAGGACCAGTGATCGCTATGGTTCTCGAAGGCGTCGAAGCCGTAGCGCTCGTCCGCAAAATCGTTGGTCCGACCGAACCAAAATCCGCTGAAATGGGTACGATCCGAGGTGACTATTCCCATATGAGCTTTGGTTATTCGGACGCCAAAGGCATGGGTGTACCAAATCTCGTTCACGCCAGTGGCAACAAAGACGAAGCGAAAAAAGAAATCAAACTCTGGTTTAAGGACAGCGAGCTTTACGACTATTCAGACCTCAACGAAAAATACACTCGCTAGATTCAACCTTTCTGTAATGCAAATGTCTTACATTTGCATTACATTTTTTGTACAGTATACATACAATGTAAATAAGTTTAGCAAACAAAAAAGCAAGGCCCTGGCTTCCTGTTGCAGGCTGCTGTACCTTGTCCCGTAGCAAGGCCCTGGCTTCCTGTTGCAGGCTGCTGTACCTTGTCGTCTAATACAAAATGTACTATTCCTCCATTATATCAGATTTTCCATACACAACAAACACTCTCGTCTCTAGAATCTCCCAACACCTATGCTATAATACTCTTATGTTAGTCCAAGAACTCATTGGCGATTTTATTGAATCTCTTGAAATCGAGCACGGTCGCTCAGTCAAAACCGCCGAAAACTACGAACGATACCTCTTACGCTTTCTTGACCTTGCTGGCGAGCTCTCAGGCAAAGGCTACGACCTTACACCAGCCGATATCGACCCTGAATTATTGCGCAAATTTCGCCTCCGCTTGAATCGCATCGCCGATGAACGTGGCGAGGGGCTAGAAGCAATTACCCAAGCCTACCACCTTATCGCCCTACGTGGCTTCCTCAAATATCTCGCCAAACGCAACATCAAATCTCTGGACCCAACCCTGGTTGAACTTCCCCATGTCGTTCGTAAACAAGTTACTTTTCTTCATTATGACGAAATTGAACGTCTACTCGGCGAAATCGACTTAACGACCGAAACTGGACTACGCGATCGTGCAATCATCGAACTTTTATTTTCTGGCGGACTACGAGTCTCCGAGCTTGTCAAGCTTAACCGTGATTCAATCAACCTCGAACGACGCGAGTTCATTGTGCGTGGCAAAGGCAATAAAGATCGCCCGATTTTCATCTCCATAGCAGCCGCCGAACATGTTCAAAACTATCTTAACGCCCGCACTGATGCCCTCGCTCCTCTTTTTCTGAACAATAGCCGTAACCAGTCTACGCTTGATACTTCAGGCGATTTCCGGCGACTGACTTCACGCTCTGTCGAGCGCATCGTCCAAAAATATGCTAAACTCGCGGGAATTACAAAACACGTTTCGCCTCATACACTTCGTCACAGTTTTGCTACCGACCTCCTCATGAATGGCGCCGATCTCCGCTCGGTTCAAGCTATGCTTGGGCATGCCGACATTTCTACCACCCAAATCTATACCCACGTTACCGATCCCCACCTCAAAGAAATCCATGATCGTTTTCACACCGAAACCAAAGACGCCGAATAAATCCATCATCCTCTTCCCCGCTTAGGACGAGAAAAGCATAATAATGATCACCATAACTACGAGCAGTATAAGTATTAGAGTTGCTAAAATAGAGAAAATAAGCATTACCTAATTCTAAACGAGCAAGCTTTGACCAAGCATAACTATTAAGGCCCATTTTTGCCATAGCTACATCTGTTATATTTATCCACCCGCTCCGCACATAGGATAGTCGGAGAGGGGCTATATTACACTATCTTACAGTTTTCTCTAAAACTAAAAACTCAATCCAGTTTTTAACAACAACGGCAAACAATTCCCCAAAACAAGCACAATCACAAACGCCGAAACCAAAAACGGCCCAAAATGCACGACGTGATTCTTGCTCTTCAGCGCCCCTGGCAGTGCAATCAAGTCCCCCAGAAGATTCGCCAAGAAAATCGTCCAGAGCGCCAGCCACCAATCCGCCAGCGCCAAAGCTAGGGCCAAAGCCAACAACCAATCTCCCGCCCCCATTAATTTCTCATGCGAAGCCTTATAGATAATCAAGCAACTTCCCGCCAAGATCACTACGCCGATCAAAGCACTCATCAACCCCCCAACCAAATCCGCATCATCAACCAAAGATAACTGATACATTTTCAAGACAAACACCATTAAACCGAAGATAATCGCAAGCGCAAGCAAAACCACTGGCAATTCACCCCACTTCGCATCATAGACCGCCAAAACTACTAAAACCACTAGCATAATCAAAGTTATTACAAAAGTGGCAATCTGCGAAACCAACAGTTCCGGATGCAATCGTAATAACTGCCAGTTAATAATAATCGGTACGAGATAAGCCCAAGACAACATCAAAAACGCCACCGCCATACTAATTTCGGACAAAAAATCTGCCACGCCAATCTTTTTATGGCAATACCGACATTTTCCCCGCAAAATCAACCAAGAAAAAATCGGGATATTGTCATACCATTTTATCCTCTTCTTGCAATGCATACAAACCGACCATTGTCCTAGCTCTTTCTTCCCCAACGCATGGTAGCGCCAACGCCAAGCCTGACAACAAGCAAACGACCCAAACACCGCCCCCAAAATCCCCATTAAAATCAAGATTAAGACTAAAAAAACATTTTCCATATCCCAATTTTACCATAATTAATTCTTAAGTTTACCAAAAGCCACATTACTATTTTTATCTATTCTGGAATCATTCTTATAAAGCTATGAACTCCTTCGCCTCAAACGGGAAAAGCATTACAACGATCAACATAATTATATGTGCCAACAACTTGACCATTCATACCTAAAAGATAAGCATGTATAGACTGCGCAAGAGCAAGCTTTGACCAATCATGGGCTTCATTGCCAGCGCCCCACAAGCTCCCATGTTGTAGAAAAACATACCCGCTCCGCACATAGGATAGTTGGATAGATGCAATACTTATATTTACACGATCATTTTTCATTTTTTGATCACCTCAAATCTAACATCATACCATTACCTTAGCCCCATCATCCTATGTGCGGAGCGGAAACATTTATTTAAACTATAACACTCTAGGAAACGCCGGTGTCAATACTTACAATTGGTTACGGCTAGCCCGACAATGGACAACTAGTGCCTACGTACTCGACATGGACGATCAAAATGTCGACCCGTCTGCTCACGGCGATCGCTACACTGCTTTCCCCGTCCAGCAACCCCCTGAATCAATGCTATAATAAAACCAACAACCTTTCGGAGACCCAAAAATGAGTAAATACGAACCACTTTGGCATTATTTAAAACAACATAATAAAAACGAATATAATTTATCCTACGCTGAGCTAGAAAAAATTTTAGGTTTCAACATTGACCATTCATTTTTAACTTACAAAAAAGAAGCTGAACTCTTCGGCTACAAAGTTAATAAAATCTCTCTCAAAAATAAAACAATTACATTTGAGAAACAATAAAATCCAAACACCTATCATTCCCCAACTACCCAAAACTCAACAAATCGTTCACAAAGAAAATGACCCACATCTCTGCAGGTCATTTCCCAAATTTAGCTAATACTAGCTACCATTATCCGAACAGTATGTACCAGCACCTTCTAGCTTATACACAATGACGTAGTCACGCTTACTGCCTGTCTCTTTGACATTTTCTCCATCACAACGCGCACCATACAACAACCAAACTGTCTTCTCATCGTATTTAAGGTTACTTGGATTAAAAGTATTTGCCTTTTTATATTGACCAAAAGTCAACTTATACGGATCACCCGTTGGATCCACAAACTCGCTCTCCGAATCATCAGTAGCAGTCGACGAATTCAAATACTTTAAGACAAAATCGCAAGAACTGCCCTTATCTTTTAGCTCTTTTACCGTAGACTTTGTAGGAGAACAATGAATCAAACTATCACCAGTATCATTTGGCAACCGACCATTGTTATTCGTCTGATAATTTGTCAAAGCCGTCCCAAGCCTCGCCATATCATCCCGCCTCTGCGTATCGCGTTGCGCGCGTTGCAAAGCTGGCAAAGCAATAAAGACCATGAGGAAGATCAAACCCGCAATCGCCAAGACCAAGACAACCTCGATGATCGTAAACCCGCCTAAGCCAGTTTCATTATCTTTCTTTCGCATTTTCGAATTTTTCGAACGTGCATTAGCCACTTTTATTTCCTTTCTCTTATTTAATATCTATATTATATCATAAGCATCATTCACCGCAATACTGTTTCCGCTTTTCTGCCTCGATTAGATACACTTTCTCATACACCTTAGAGGACAACACTAGCAAAAATGGAGCGCAAACCGAAGGATCATGAGGTTTAGGTTATAGTAATTTCTTAAACATCTGCAGGGTAACCGCTCAGAGGGCGACGCTAGCGGAGATGTAGTTCGAGGCAGATTCGAAGCTCGCAAGGGAGTTGAGAATAGAAGGAGCGATGTTATCGGAGATGCAATACAAGGCAAAAATGAGGAGCGCAAAGGAGCCGTACTTAGGGTACGGTGACTGCGCACCGCAATCTTTAACGCCGTAATGCACTCCGAGAACGAGCCTCCTATACGCCAATTTTACTGACAAGACTATAAATCGGAAACAATATCGCCGCCACCATCCCCCCTGCTACGATCGCCAATACAACCATTAAGACCGGTTCGATCGCCGTCGAAATCGCTGCAATTCGTTCGTCCAGCTCATCTTCATAAACTTTCGCAGCCTTCCCTAGCATATCATCAAGCCGTCCTGATTCCTCACCAGTTGCTGCCATTTGTGGCAAAAGTGGCAAAATATACTCACGATCTTTCAAAGCTTTACTGAGCGGTTTACCACTTCGAACCATGACTTCGGCTTGCTTAATCTGATCCTCAACCACGACGTTGTTCATCGATTCCGCCGCAATACTAATTGAATCAAGCATCGGCACTCCGGTCGACAACAACATCTGCGCTGTCCGCGCAAAACGCGCATTGTACAACCTCAAGAACAATCCCTTGAACATCGGCACATTTAGCTTAAGCCTTGCCATCCAACGAATCCCCACTTCTGTTCGTTTAAACTGAACGAAGAACCACACTGCAACCCCCACAACGATCAAGATCAGCCACCAAAAGTTCACAATGAAATTTGAAATCCCCACCATGAGCATCGTTAAGAACGGCAATTCCTCACCCAGATCTTCATACAAGCTCTCGACTTGTGGCACCACAGCGAGCATCATGAAAATTACCACCGCGATAATCACAACCAACACAATCGCCGGATAAGTCATTGCCCCCCGAATTTTCGCGATCATGCTTGCGTCTTTTTCTTGTTGATCCGCCAGTCGTTTCAAAGCCTCATCCAGTGTACCTGAAGCTTCACCTGCTGCAATCAAAGCTAAATAAACGCCATTAAACACCTCGGGATATTTTGCAAAAGCATCATGCAACGTCTTCCCTCCCTCAACCTGCGCCAAAATATCTTCGACCATAGCACGAACCGGTTTTTCCTCCGTCTGCTCTGCTAACATTCGCAAACTAGCCGAAAGTGGCAAACCCGCGCCGATCAAAGTCGCAAACTGCCTCGTAAAGGCGATCCGCTGTTTCGACGTAATCCGATTTTTTAGCTTATCAAAAACCCCATTACTAGTTTCCTCAGTAATTTTCTGCGGAACATAACCTTGATCGACCAAAATTCGCCCAGCGGTTCGCTCATTTTCCGCCTGTACACTTCCGCTAACAATCTTTCCAGTATTTTTATCTTTTGCTTTATAAGTATATCTTTTCATCTTTTATCCCCTCGCTAACCTCTCAAATTCAACCACATCGACCGCAAATTGTCTCGCAACATCAAAACTCACAATTCCCGACTTAACCATCTTCGCCAATTCGCGATCCATCGTTTGCATCCCTTGGTCTGCACCAGTCTGGATAATCATATCAAGTTGGTGTGTCTTTCCTTCCCGAATAATACTTCGCACAGCCGGATTTGCAACCAAAATCTCCGCTGCCGGCACTCGTTTCCCGTCTAGCGATGGTAACAGCCTCTGCGAACAAATTCCCACCAACATATTCGCCACCTGCGATCGAACCTGAGGCTGTTGGTGCGCCGGAAAGACATCAATCATACGATCAATACTCTGCGCTGCCGAATTCGTATGTAGCGTCGCAAACACCAAGTGCCCTGTCTCCGCAACCGTAATCGCCGCCTGAATCGTCTCAAGATCGCGCATCTCCCCGATCAAAACCACATCTGGATCTTCACGCAAAATACTTCTTAGCGCCGCCGCAAAACTATAAGTATCATAATGCACTTCCCTCTGCGCCACCACAGAACGTTTAGATTGGTGCGTAAACTCAATCGGATCCTCAATCGTGATAATATGTTCAGCCCGCTCAGTATTAATCTTATCTAGCAAAGCAGCCAAAGTCGTCGTTTTTCCTGAACCAGTCGGACCAGTGATTAAAACAAGTCCGTTCGGATGATCAACAAAGCCTTCGACCACCCCCGGCAAACCCAAATCTTGAATCGACGGAATCACATTCGGAATCAACCGAAATGCTGCTGCCATATTCCCTTTTTCATGAAAAGCATTCACACGAAACCGGCCAAGATCACCAAATGCAAACGAATAATCAAATTCTTTGTCCTTGATCAAAACTCGTTGTTGCTCTTCGTCCAAAGTCGCAAAAACCAATCTTTGCACCATATCGTTCGTCAAAGTCGGATATGTTGTCAATTGTCGCAGAGCACCTTCAACCCTCAGAACCGGTGGCAAACCAACTTCAAGATGCAAATCCGATGCTTTATTCCGCACGCATTCCTCAAGCAAGATCTCGATCCCAACTTCCGTCGCCGACGCCCCCCGCGACTCCATCGCTGTATTGACCGGCGCAGTTGTCGCTCCATTCGCCTGTCCTGTCGATTTCTGCGCTTCGGCTTTATTCACTTTTTCCTGGTTCTCATTTGTATCCATATTTCTACCATAACCTTTTTATTACTATCTATAATACCATTAAGCTAAGTCACTTGCTACCCTATTTACTTCCTCAATCGTAGTTATCCCCGACAAAGCCTTAAGAATTCCATCCTGACGCAAGGTTACCGTTCCTTTCTCCTTCGCCAACTTCATAATTTCATTCGACGTCGCGCGCGTAACGATTAATTTCTGAATATCTTCATCCACATCAATCGCTTCATAAAGCCCTGCACGACCCGAATAGCCTCCCGGTGTTTCCTGATCATCAATACCCTGCACGAGATTATATGAAGTCTGTCCACCCAATGGCAAATTCGCATAGCCTAAATCTTCGCTCACCGACGCCACTTCCGCTTGCGTTTTTGGCAAAAGATTTCCTACAAAATCATTTATTTCCTGAGTTTGCATCTCATTGCTCGGCACTGTCTCATGCTTCGGCGCCACTCGCCGCACCAAACGTTGCCCAATCACTGTATTTAGCGTACTCGCGAGCAAAAACGGTTCAATCCCCATGTCAAGTAAGCGTGGCAAAATTCCCGCCGCCGAATTAGTATGCAAAGTCGAAAATACCAAATGCCCCGTTAAACTCGCCTGCACCGCCAAGTTCGCCGTTTCCGCATCACGAATCTCCCCTACCATTACCACATCCGGATCCTGACGCAAAATCGAACGCAATCCTGAAGCAAACGTCAATCCCGCATCAACATTCACCTGGATCTGGTTTACACCATCCATTTTATACTCAACCGGATCTTCCAAGGTAACGATATTGATTTTCTCGCTTTTAATCTTCTTAATTAAGGCATACAACGTCGTACTTTTTCCTGAACCCGTTGGACCAGACGTCAAAATCATTCCATTCGGTCGCTCAATTCCCGACAAAACAGTCCTTAACGCACGACCCGTCATACCCATATCTTCGATTTCCATGCTCGTTCCGCTTTTATCAAGCAAACGAATGACGACTTGCTCGCCCCAGACCACCGGCGAAATCGCAATACGCAGATCGACTTCTTTATCCCCTACCGCAACTGCAAACTGCCCATCCTGCGGAATACGGTGCTCATCAATCTTCAAATTCGCCAAAATTTTAATTCGCGACACCAAAGCTGGTTCGATCGCACGTGGCAAATCCATCACTTTCCGAAGTACACCATCAATTCGACAACGAATAATCAAACTATTCTCAAGTGGCTCAATATGCACATCCGACGCTTTACTCTTCACCGCATAGTCCAAAATACTCGTCAAAGCCTTAGAAATCGGCGAATCCTGCGTAATTGTCTTTACATCGCTATTTTCACGCCGTTGCTCCGCCTCGCGATTCGTCGTCTTTACCGCTTGCTTGACGCTCGAAAAATCCCCCCGATATTGTTTCAAAATCGCTTGAATACCATCGCTCGAGGACATAACTGCCCGAACAGATTTTCCCGTCAAAGTCGACAAATAATCAACTGACTGGACATTTCCAAC
This sequence comes from uncultured Candidatus Saccharibacteria bacterium, assembly GCA_964439975.1. Lineage (GTDB taxonomy): Bacteria > Patescibacteriota > Saccharimonadia > Saccharimonadales > Saccharimonadaceae > Nanosyncoccus. The sequence goes on along the minus strand of CAYTPD010000004.1, from coordinate 12,281 downwards.
GTCCAACATTGCGACTACCAGCTGTCCATTCTGTTCACCAAGTGGCACAGTCATTGTTCGTTCTGCCACTTCAAATGGCAGAAGCAACAAATCGTTCTGATTCATCTCGACTCGACGCAAATCGACATATGGCACCCCTGAAATCACCGCCGTCGCATGCGCAATCATATTGTCGTTTACGGCGCCTTTTTGCGTCAACGCCACCATGAGAGGCTGCTTCGTCTGGGCAATTTCTTCTTTTACGCTATTAACCACCTCACCGTCAACCAGACCTTCGTTTATCAAAAGTCCAATCACCCGATCCATACCGTCGCGAGTCAACAGCGCCACGTCTTATTCTCCCTCTGCTTCAGCCGAATGCTCTTCAGCATCCTCAGTTGTCGCATCTTCCTCAGGTTGTACTTTTCCGCACATAATCAACTCAGCATTATCAATAATCCCATTCCGATCGACATCTTCACAATCTCCAACAAACACTTCGATTGTCGGATTAATCGCGTAACTATTAAAAACTTCCGGCTCCGGTTGCCCTAAATTACTTTCGATCACCTTACTCAGCTTTGTAAAAGTCGTCGATGCGGAATTAGGATCACCCATGATCGAATTACAAAGAAAGAACGCAACTAAAGTTCCAATCCCCGCAATCATAACTAAGGTAAAAATATCCGATTGTTTCATCTATTTATTTGCTCCTTTCGCTTTTTTCGACGCATAAACCGTTTCAGTCGTTTCTAATCCGTCGTCCACCACGTCGAGATAATACGAATTTGCTGAAGCCTGCATACTAATCCCCGAATTCGTCCATTCAAATACCGCCGAAGTGATGTCAAAATCCCGGATCGAGCGTTCTAGATTTCCTAACGTCCGAATTGTTGCACCATCCGTTCCTTCAACACGCAACGAAGTCGGGATCACACCTAAACCATCATATTGACTCGAAATAGCCTCATCGCGTGGCGTCAAAGTCTCCGGCTCCCAACCTGACAAGATGAAAATCTGGTTCAAACTCGCCATGAGAGCTTCCGTATTTCTCTGCGCCGGCAACGCATCTGGAATCACCCGCAAAGCCGAACAAATCTTCGTCAGCTGCAAATATTGTTGCTTCTTTAGCTCATCACTAGTTTGTTCATACAATTCAAAGAAATTGATCTTCTTCCCCGCACCGTCATAACAATCTTCACCTCGTTGACGCGCAACCGACTCCAAATCTGCATTATTTGCCATGACATCTATGACGTTATAGCGCAAACTACCTGGAACTTCACTTAACGAAACCTGATTTGGATCACAATTCTCTAATTCCTTACCGTTTAAACGCCCATTTTTATCGCTATCCTTACAAATTCCAATATTACGAATCGTCTGATCGTATTCAGAAATCGCCTCATTTTTCGCAGAAATAATCTTCGTATTGAACGCAATATATTTCACCAAGAAAACCACCAAAACCAGACAAACTCCAAGAATCAAGCTCGCAATCAAGACCTCTAGCATCGTCAACTGTTGCGCTTTCGAAATCCTGACGCGCTTCGTATGTTGTTCGACCTTTTGCTCCATACTAGTTTCCTCCCATATTTGATGCATTATTCACACAATCCGCATCGTTCTTATCACATTCTACAGCCTCTTGTGCGAACATTCCTTGAATCTGAACATAAGAATCCGTCACATTCTGTCCCATCGGTCCAATCGCCATCATGAACTTATTCTTAAACATGTAAAACTCTGAATCCAACGACATCGTAGCTGAGAATTTCAAAACCAAATTTCCACTATCATCGCGCGCATTCGACGAAGAAACCACGTCTAAACCATCCGGCACTAGCATGCAGTTGTTGTTCGATGACCATTTCGCACCATCGCCAACCGTGACACCAGAATAAGTCGTACATTCACTCTTGAAATGCTCAATTCCGCTAATCTCACCGTTTAAATCCATCCTACCACTACGATACCATTTGTCATATTGTGGTGTACGCCAGATTTTTACACGCGTGACGACTTGGCGACGCTCATTCTCGCCAAATTCATTGACATACGTCGGGTCTTCTATTTCCTCAGTCACGGTCTCCGCATCATCTCCATAAAACAACGCGATCTCCGTCTTCTCTTCATCATCCGCGGTATCCGATTCGTCTGACTTATTATCCGATTTCACATTCGAACTGCCATTCTTAGCCGTATTTGTACTTTTTTCACTAGTTTCGCCTTTCTTCTTCGCAGCGCAACCATCTTTCGTCAAATCCCACCAAGCAAAGAAGCTTTCCCCGTCAACATAAGCATTACCATTTTCATCTGTCTCTGAAATACACCAAGTTGGAATTTCATTACCTTCAACGTCAACATAGCGACCATAATCATACTTTGTCAAAGCTGTACCTTTTTTGTACGATTCGAGAACACGATAATCAATATAAGGCGAAACTTTGGCGTCTGCCTGCCCCTCCAAGGTCAACAAATTCTCGTCCAAGTTCACTCGCAAATTCGACAACTGAACCGAATCCCCACCCGTAGGCATCATGACGCCAAGCGCAGCAAAAGTTCGCGACAAAACCTTTTTGTTGCTCGCTAGTTGCGAAAGTCCCGACAATTGTCCTTGAATCGCTACTAGATCATTCAGCTCATCATAGCCTAACAACCGCTCGGACATAGTTTTCAATTTTCCATCCTGCGAAGCCATTGCGATATCTTGACCGCTTTTCACACCAAACAAAACTACCACTGCGCCAATCGACACTGCTGAAACAATGATACACACAAACAGAACAATATTTCGCATTTTTTGCGTTTTAATCATCTGCATCTTGACTTCTGGCACCAAGTTAATTTCATAAGCAGTATTGACTGTCGTAATCATCTTACGCTCTTTGTCCGCTGATTTTTTGCCAGTAACCACGCTTTTTACTTTTTCGAACCAACCGCTCATTACTCATTACTCCTTTCCGCAAGTCCAATCGCGACCGCAAATTCACTTGCCACCGGTTGCAAAACTTGTTGCTGCTCAGGAGAAACACGTACTAGCTGCCACGGATTCCCTTGCGTCGTTGGGACATTTGTCTTTGCTTCAATATATTCTGCGATAAACGGAATCATTCCCGCAAACCCCGACAAAACTGCTCCGCCAACGTTAACGTTCATATATTCAGATCGGAAAAAGCTAATCGATTTATTAAGCTCTGAAGTAAACGCTTCGAGCGTCGCATCCAGCGCTCGAAATACCTGACCTTCGACCTTATCTTGCGCTAAACCGAACTTCAAAATAAACTGTCGCGCCTGATCTTCTTTTACATTCAACGACGAAGCCACCGTCTTCACGAAAACAGAAAACCCACCCGGCACTGAACGGACCAACCTCGGCGCACCTTGATACATCATGACCAAATCAGTCGAATTCTCACCGAGATCGATAATCAACCGCGCATCCGTTGCTCCAACCGGCGTTAAAGCCCGCGCCATTGCAATCGACTCCGGCTCTTGCGCAATGACATTAAATCCAAACGATTCAATCATCTCCATACGCTCTTCCGAAAATTCATTCGCAGTCGACGATACTAAGACCTCAACTTTTGTCGCATCAATCGGCGAAACTCCCAGCGACACATAATCAACCGTCGCATCATCAATCGCCATCGGAATGTACTTATCAAGTTGATACTTGATACTATTTAACAATTCGTCCTCGGGCTGATTTTCCGTCTTAACGATCGTGGTAAAAGTCTTGCTTGCAGGCATTCCTACTGCCACATTTTTGGTCGTGATCCCAGCTTGTTGCACCGCCCCAAGAATCACTTCTCCGAGACGTCGCTTCCCTGCCCCCGAACCATCCTCAAGCACCTTCCGATCAACCGGCACATACGCAAACTTCTGTAAAACCCAGCCGTGCTGTGCATTACCCGACAGTTGCACTAACCGTATCGCGGTTGTTCCAATATCTAATGCGAAGAAATCGCCCACACCATGGATTAAGCTCATGCCTCCATTATAAGCCATAAACTTTTTCTTGCCAACCCATATTCTTAGCCCAAAATAAATTTCACGCCCCACCTATGCACAAAGTAGATATATTAATATAGATCATTGCATTTTAAACCAATGTGTCAACGGACGAGGGAAAGCATAATGACGCTCAGTATGATTAAGTGTATCGATATTAGTCGTCCCAATATACAAAAAATAAACATGATTACCTTTACCCTGCGTCAACTCAGAATAATTATTCCCTTGGCTACCAACCATCTGTATCCAATTCTGATTCGGCGTTAACCACCCGCTCCGCACATAGGATAGTACGGGGAAAGCAACATAACGAACGTAATGATAGAAATGATGTGAAGGAATAGTACTTATAGTATCCAGACAGAGAAAATAAGCACGGGAGACATCAGATGTAGCCAATAACGACCAGTTAAAGCCCAATCCAGCTACATATTCCAAAGCGCTACGAGGCAAGAATATATACCCGCTCCGCACATAGGATAGTAGAGGAAGGATATTATTTTGCCTAACTTGAGGGGAAAGCATTGTAACGACTATAGTGAACGAATGGATTAACAACATCCTGATCATATATACCAAGAATGTAAGTGTAGGTAGCCTCGGATCGAGTCATACGCGACCAATTATAGGCATTAGCACCAGCATTATTTAAAGCACCATAGTACAAGTAGACGTCCCCGCTCCGCACATAGGATAGTCGGGGAAAAGGTATTATCTTTGTCTAGCTTGTCCCCCTCCCCTTATAATCAACACATAGGTTAATCTATGTGTTGATTATAAGGGGAGGGGGACATAATATTGTTTGATGCCTTCTTCTGCTTTCTTTCTAACAAGAGGATCCGGACGTACGAGGAGGACGAGCGCGTCAGCCCCGTAACGACGGGCGCTGACGACGCGCCTCTTGTTAGAAACGAAAGTAGAAGATGACAAATAGAATATCCTCCTAGATTTACAGTAACTAGAACTAGTAGCACTTCCCTATACTATCCTATGTGCGGAGCGGATGGATAGATATGACTTATGATTCTTTGTGGGGCGTTGGTAATGATGGGTATATTCGATCCGAAGTAGCTGTGCTGGAGGAGGACAATGCCTATAACCTAGCCATGAACAATGAGAGTGTTTTTCCTTCAAATATGAATATTCGTTATGGTGCTTTCCCCGACAATCCTATGTGCGGAGCGGAGTACTTAGTCTTAATTCTCATATTTTGAAGGACGCGGGTCAAGATGCCTGCAGTTGGTCTATCCTAGCTCGACCAGAGATTACGAACACTTATGTTCTCGGCATGAACAATCAGGATAGTTATCCACTCGGCTATAATTATCGCTCTACTGCTTTTCCCGTTCACTCATCTCCCGTATCGATTTCAATACTCCTAATGCAACAAATAATAAAACCTTTCTCGGTTCCCGCCAACTTTCCCCACCGTCTCGTTGTCCCGCTTCTTCACCACGACAAACCCTTCTCTCCGCAACCAATCCTCAAATTCACGTATAATTTCTCGTCGCATTCGTTCATTTTTGACTACACCCCGATTCAATTGCCACTTTTTCGCCTCAAACTGTGGCTTCAACATGACCAAATATTCCGCTCCTTTCGGTACAATTTTCCGCGCATGCGCCAAAATCTTCCGTAAACTAATAAAACTCACATCCGCCACTACTGTATCGACTTCACTCAAGTCAACCTGTATGTCATGAGCAAGTTGCCCTTCACTTTTTATCTGCAAAAAATCGGTTTTTTCATGTAGTTGCACCCTTTTATCATACCGTAGTGGCGCTTTCATTTGCTTTGTACCCTTCTCAATCGCAATCACCTTCTTTGCTCCCAACCGAAGCACCAATTCCGTAAACCCTCCCGTCGAAGAACCAATATCGAGCACTACTTTCCCCCGAAAATCATACCGAAACGCTTTCACAGCCTCCTGCAATTTTAACTCAGCCCGTCCAACAATATTTCTCACTGCCGCCTCCCTTTCTCGGTCAGTTTCTCTAATCTTTTTCATCAAACTTCTCCTTCACTTCTCCATAAACATAAAAACTTCCAACAACAAACACCGCCTTATCTCGTGCCTTCCCCTCTCTTATCTCTTCCAATACTTCGCCAAGTTCCGCCACTCTATATTTTCCTTCTGGCCTCAACTCCTTAGCAATTTTCATTAACTCCTCTCCCGGCGTATACAATTCCACATCATTCCCCGTCGTAAAAAGATATTTTTCCCCGCCCCTGAGCAGAGTCGCTAAAATCTTCCAACAATCTTTTTTCTTTAGTAACGAAACCACAAACATCCTCTTCCCCACATAGCTCCCGTAATACGTCTCCACATTCTGCCAAAAATTTTTAATCGCCGGCAAATTATGCGCCCCGTCAAACACAACCAATGGCTTCTCACTAACCGTCTCAAACCTTCCTCGATGGATTACTCCAGCCAAACCTTCCCGTACCGCCTGCTCGCTAATTTTCCATCCTTTCTCGCGCAAAATCCTCACAACCTCGAGACAGATCGCCTCGTTTTCCGCCTGCTTCTTTCCCCGAAGCGGGACTTCGATTCTCCCAAATTCCTCATCCCAAATTCGTACCCCGTTCGGAAGAATTTCGATCTCTTTCGCCTTAGCTTCTCGCCATTCCGCTCTCATTTCCTTGCATTTCTGCGCCACAACTTTCCTCGCTTCCTCTGGCAATTCCCCGCTCGCCACTTTTCCACCCGCCTTAATAATCCCCGCCTTCTGCCACGCAATCTCCGTCAAACTCTCCCCGAGAACGTTCATATGATCATACCCAATCGAGACAATGATCGACACTTCCGGCGTCACAATATTTGTACAATCATATTCCCCTCCCAGCCCCACTTCCAATACGACCATATCGCACTTTTTCCGCGCATGATACACCAGCGCCATCGTCGTCTCGATTTCAAATAACGTAATCTCCACTCCAAATTCCGCCTCGTATTCATCAATCGCTGGCGAAATCTCCTCCAAAATCTCCTCAATTTCCTGATCGGTAATCTCCTTCCCATCCACCTGAATCCGCTCATTAAAACGTATTAAATGTGGCGACATAAATTTCCCCGTTCGATAGCCCGCCTTTTCCAGTATTTTCGCCATCATCTCTGCCACGCTCCCCTTGCCGTTCGTCCCTGCGATATGCACAAATTTTGTCTGTCTTTCCGGATACCCTAATTTCTCCATCAAAAACTTCATTGCCACGAGCGACGGATATTTCCCCGTACTTAGACTGAGCGACCCCAACCAGCTCAAATCTCGCTTCTTCTGCACTTACCCCTCCGAAATCTGGAAGTTATCCCCCTCGACAAACACCAACTGATTATCATCCAGACGAATGATTGACCGCGAAATAATATCTCCTTTCATCCTTCTCTCCTTCTCTCCCTTAATTCTTCCAATTATACCACTTTTCCTCCTCCCATCTTCTCGCCTTCCATCAGGAATATTAATCCACCCGCTCCGCACATAGGATAGTGAGAGAAAGATAAATCACTCCATAGAGTGATTTATCAAATCAATTCTTCCCAAACGGATATGTCTCTCTACTTCCTCTTCAACGGACTAAAGACATATTGCTTCACTGTTACGATCATTCCAAGCGCTCCCGCAATCAAGGCTATCGAACCTAATGCAATCTTCACATTATTCGCCGATTGATCTACTTGATTTTCCAAGCCAGTATCCGGTGTGCCTGGCTTCTTCGTGCTAATATTCGTAACACCTCCCGCATTATTTGTTCCTGGATTTTGCTCATCATCTTCATCCGTCACACCTGGATCAGAAGGATCATCAGGACTATCCGGCTGGCTAGGATTACTTGGGTTATCGGGGTCGGGATTAACTGGTGGGTTTGGATCACTTGTAGACTCACAGTGATATTTTACTTGATACGTCATTTCTCCCTTAATTTGCGAACCTAGCAAATTCAAATAATAATCACCATTTGTATATAACTTAAGATTTGGTTGATCTTCAATAATCTTGCAAGTATTAACATATGTTGGTACTTTCGTACTAAAACCATGCTTTGGATTTGCCGATCCAACCTTACTTGCTTCCAGCTCAACTCCTCGCTCATCAACAAATTGCACCGTCGCTTTATATGTCGGCCAATAAGCGTTCGTACGTATTTCGTCAATCCCGTTACTCGCTTTATCCGTTGTACCGCCTTCAAGACAACCATCATAAAACTGTGCACAATAATCCGTTACTGCCTGAGGAGTATCCGGACGATACGACTGACCAGTCTTCAAGGTAACCTCTTCCGCAGGAGCCAAATCCGAATTATCCTCACCTTTGACCCACTTTATCGTTAGTTTATACTGACCATGACCGTCAGGCAAACTAACATTAGACGCCGCCACCAACGTCGCATACTTATCCAAATAGACCGCCTCATTAGTGTGCTCAGCCAAACCAGTATAATCGCTCTCGGCAATCGCACCATTTGCAACTCTATTTGCTGAATAATATGCTCCCCACAATGTTTTTACATTATTTCCATAGAGACTACTGTTGTCCGGAATAGGAGTACTCCACTCAGTCTGCACATTATCTCCAGCAAACTCTTTCACATTATTAGATTTGGTTTTCAAGTAGAGCAAAGCTTCGCTTATGTTAGTTATACCCGCTCGCTCGATAATATTCATCATTTGAGCTTTACTTATTATTTTCTTCTCAGACTCAGTTCTTATCGCACCATACTTATCAACAATCGCTCGCCAATCCGAATTTAACGAATACCGCTCATCACCCCTTGCAACTGCAAGCACCTCCGAAAATGATGTTTCGCTAGTTGTCAAGTTCGCTTCTTCTTTCAATTTATCAATCAAGGACTTTGAAGAGCTGGTGTTACAATATTGATTATTTGACAATTCCTCATAACATTTCGCACCATAGTACCCAATCATATTCACCGGCAAATCAGCCAAATTCTTTACAACTGTACTAGCTTTAACTTCACTGACCAGTTCTTTCAACTCTTGGACCGTAACATCTCCGCCCACTAGCTGTACTGTTTGATTGTATTTTGTCGGATTTGCCGAATCGCTAGCACCAGCCGCCCAACTTTTCTGAGTCATTATTCCCTGGATCAACAATGCACCACCAGACGCCATACAAATCGCCATCGCCACCAATATCAAACCGACCCTATTTTTTCCTATCCTCATTGTTCTTTCCTTGTTTATTTTGCATAAGCTACTTGTTAAAGCCCATTATAGTCCCCCTGCGCAACTTGTCAAGACCTAAAATTCATTTCCCCACCCAACCGTCATCTTCACCCGCATCAACAAGATCAAATCCCAATCCAGCAAACACAAAAAAGCTAAACCCAAATCTTGCGCATCAAAAAATCTAAACTTCAGTTTAAAGCCTAACGGACAGGAAAAGCAAAGACGCGAGGCCCATAACTTTCCGGTGGGTTAACGTTACTATCACCTACGCCAAAATAATAAGCAGCCCACCCTTCAAGACTTGCCATACGCATCCAGTTATAAATATGACCACCAGCGTACAACAAAAAACTATTCATCATATCTACATGTCCGCTCCGCACATAGGATAGTATGGAAGAGATAATAATAAGTATATATACCCCGCTATTCTTACTTCTGCCTCTCCCGATAAGCTCGCGTCTCAGTATCAACACTCACGACATCGCCTTCTTTAATAAACGCCGGCACCTTGATTATTACCCCCGTCTCCAAAGTCGCGTCTTTCTGTACCGAGCTCGTCGTATCTCCTTTCACGGCATTTTCTGTATAGGTCACCTTAAGCCACAAATTCTTCGGCAATGTCAAATTAATCGGCGTTCCATTATAGAACTGAATTTCCATCTCATCACCGTCTTTCATAAAGTCCTGCGCATCCCCCACCATATCCTTCGACAATTCATATTGCTCAAAACTTTCCGGATCCATGAAATAAAATTTATCATCATCCTTATAAAGATATTGCACCTTTCGGGTTGTTACTTCGGCCGGCTCAATCTTTTCCTGCCCCTTAAACGTCTTTGGTAACAACGCTCCCGTGATTAAGTTTTTCACCTTCACATTCACGATCGACCCCCCTCGCCCCATGACCTTCTGCGAGTATTCGACTACTTTATACGGCTGACCATCTAGCGTAATCAACACATTCTTTTTTAAATCAGTTGGACCATACATCTCAATCTTCCTTTCTCAATTTTCCGCCGCCTTTCTTTAGACAACAAATTATCTCTCAGCAACGAAAGGTAAGAGAGCTAGGTGTCTTGCCCGCTTAATTGCCACAGCCAATTGTCGCTGTTGCTTCGCCGTCAAGCCAGTTTTTGACATTGGCTCAATTCTACCATAAACATCAACATAATGTTGCAAAGTTTTTACATCCCGATAATCAAAATATTGATCCGAATTAACCTTAATTTTCCTCATTTCCTATTCTCCTTAAATCCTAAAATGGAATCTCATCCAAATTAATCTGATCTTCTGGCACATCATCCGGGGCCGATTCGTCCGCACCGCCAGCATTCGCGCCCGCGGAACGACCTCCACCGCCATAATTAGTGCTTCCCGAAGCATTTCCGCCACCAATGAAGCTAAAGTCATCTACAACGATCTCAACACGCGAACGTTTCTGTCCAGTATTTTTATCATCCCAGCTTCGTTGCTCAAGTCGTCCCGATACCAAAAGCGCCGAACCCTTATTAATATACTGATTAATCGTCTCGCCTGACTTGCCCCAAGCAACACAATCCAAATACGAAACTGAATCTTGTTGCGTGCCATCACTTCCTTTATACGAACGATTAACCGCAATCGTAAAGCTACAGACTTGCGAACCACTCGGCGTCGTCCGCATTTCCGGATCACGCGTTACGTTTCCGGCGATAATTGCCTTCGAAAATCCCCTCATCTATGCCTCACTTCCTGCATTTTCAGTCTCGTGTGCTTTTCGCGCCGCCTGTTTTGCTTCATATTTTAATTTACGTTCATCAACTACAACCAACAAATGACGTAAAATTTCATCCGTAATGTTGAAAGCGTTCTCCAGCTTTGCCGGAGCATCAGCCGGTAGCTCAACTTCATAGTAATAATAAACTGCAAAATCCTGCTTCTTGATCGGATAAGCTAAATGTTTCTTCCCGTCATTCTGCTCTTTAAGAATCTTCCCACCATTCTTCTCAATTAATTCTTTAACTTTGCTAGTCGCCGGCTCCAAATTCATCTCCAAATCAGGATGAATCAGAACCGTAAGTTCGTAATTTTTCATTACACTCCTTTGGTTAAAGCGAACACGACTCATCTGTTCGCTGAGCTAATAATACTCCTATTCTATCACACCTCGCCACCCCAGTCAACCACGCTTTTCTACATCATTTCGCCAAACACCGCACAGAAAGCCCACCAGATTTACCTATACCTGGATTATTAATAGATCTAACTACATCCGTAACAAAAAGCAAACAAACCCGTATATCAACACCATTCATGCAAGCACTATTAGAATAAGAATAATTTGCACCACCCATAAGAACACCAGATTGACCTTGAACACTTCCAACCTTGACAATCCCGACCGGCTTTATAGCAATATTATAACCTTTTCCATCTTTTCCTGTCCCATTTAGACTTGATACTAAACCATATTTATCCAACATATAAGCAAAATTTTTGTCAATAGTGTTACTTCCGCCACCGGGGATTCTCCAACCTCTTGGACAAACTGAATCCCTCACTTCTCCGTTCGTCAAGCTTCCTCCTGAACCGGCAGTAGCCGTATTCCATTGGTAATAATTCCCAATGAGGTAATGTTCATCATAAATTTTATTTTCTTGATCCACAGCTACTAGTTGATTCTCGTATTTTGTTCCGTTTGGCGCAATCCATGAACCAGTCGTGGCTTCGAATCCTGGCCTATAACCCGAACCTTCATCTACGTTAACAAACCCTACGTTGGTGCATTGAGAAATGTTGGTCGCACTAGTACCACAACTAGCCCCAGCCGTTGGCACCGCCAACACCCACTCCCCGAAGTTAACAGATCCAGTCGCCGTATCAGAATAAGAAAGCGAGGTACTCCCAATCGTATTCGAAGGCCCCACCTTCGCTTTCCCCTGTGTATCCACTCCCGTATTCCCTTTCCGCCATACGACTAGTCCTGTCTCGTCGCCTGTTCCGTTTGGCATACCGTTGAGGTCAGTATCGGCACTAGTTAAGCCTTTCTCTGCATTAATATCGAGTGCCAAGTTCTGTGTCATCCAACAATTGCCGTCGGCTAGTCGAGCGACCCAGT
>CAYTPD010000003.1:0-70319 GCA_964439975.1 uncultured Candidatus Saccharibacteria bacterium | reverse complement strand
TATCTTAATTTATCATAGATTAACCTATGTGTTGATTATAAGGGGAGGGGGACAGGATAAATCCGCTCCGCACATAGGATAGTGAGAGAAAGATAATGTTATTTATGCTTTTGGTGCAGAATGGTGCAAATCATATAGTCATTGGTGCATCGTGTAGATACCACGCAAAATCTCTCCATTTCCTATCTTTACACGTTAGGGCAAAATCTGTACTCTATACGCCTATAAATTAACCTAATATCAAGAATAACCCCCGTAAAAACAGGGGTTATTCTTGATATCACTTTGTATCAAACGTGACGTGCAAACATGGAGGCACCGACCGGAATTGAACCGGTGTACGCGGTTTTGCAGACCGCTGCGTCACCACTCCGCCACAGTGCCATGCTCTTATTCTATCATACTTTAGCGAGCCCTGAAGCGTTTCTTGCTTCTTTATAGCTTAATCTGCGAACATTGCGCCAAACTAAGCGATCTTGACACATTTTATTGAATCGCTTATGCTTTAATTAAGTAAAATAAATAGGAGCTATTTTTATGGCAAACACAAAATCACCTAAAATTCCTGAAGGATACGAGCCGATCTCGATGTGGGGTTATTTTGGCTACGAAGTCCTTTTTCAAATCCCGATCATTGGCTGGATCTTTGTTATTATCTTTGCAATCTCTGCGGACAACCACAACCTTCGCAATTTTGCTCGTGCTCAATTTTGTCTCTGGATCATTTGGATCGTCTTCTTCATGGTCTCCGCGGTTAGTGGCCTTATGTTGAATTTGCTTTCCGCTGTGCATTTCTAATCGGTCTATCTTTAAGCCTCGCCAACTCTCATGATTGGCGGGGCTTGATTTTTCTCTAGCCAAAAACACTCTCAGACGCTATAATATAAACATAACTTAGGAGAAAATATGATTCCGATTATTATCATTTTATGTATTATTCTTATCATTATTGTCGCAGTTTGGGGGACATACAATAGTCTCGTGAAACTAAACGAGCGAGTTGATGAAGCCTGGTCGGATATTACAGTTCAACTGAAATATCGTGCCGATTTAATTCCTAACGTGGTCGAGACCGTAAAAGGATATGCAAAACACGAAAAAACTGCCTTTGAAGATGTGACGAAAGCGCGCGCTGCCGTCATGAACGCCAAAGATGTCCAGTCGACCGCGCTTGCCGAAAATAGTCTCGAGGGTGCTTTATCAAAAATTATGGCCATCGCCGAAGCTTACCCTGAACTTAAAGCGAATACCAACTTCCAACAGCTCCAAATCCAGCTCCAAGACGTCGAGGATAAAATCCAGGCTGCCCGTCGCTTCTATAATGCTGGCGCTAAAGAACTAAATACGAAGGTTAAACTCTTTCCTTCTAACTTGATCAATAATCTTTTTCTCCATTTTAAAACACGCGAATACTTTAAAGTCTCCGAAACTGAGCAGACGAAGATCGAACAAGCGCCTGACGTAAAGTTTGACTAGTCTTCCAATAGTTTTATCCAAAGGTCTTTCATGTATAAGCAAATTGCCACTAACAAACGCAACACAGTCCTGATTTTTCTCGGATTCGTGGCTTTTATTGCTTTAATCGGCGGGCTGATTGGTTACTATGCGGACAATTTTTCCGTGGTCGTTTGGTCTATAATTATTGCGATTATTTACGCTACGATTCAATATCATTTTTCTGCCTCTCTAGCAATCGCTATGACTGGCGCTCGGCAGATTGTGAAGCGTGATAACCCTCGTCTATATAATACAGTGGAAAATTTAGCAATTTCCACTGGCCTGCCTCTGCCCAAAATCTATATCATCGAAGATGATGCGCCAAATGCTTTTGCGACCGGTCGAGATCCAGAGCATGCCGTGGTCGCTGCGACTACCGGCCTGCTAAACATTATGGACAATAAGGAATTGGCTGCGGTCATGGCGCACGAAATGTCGCATATCAAAAACTATGACATTCGGGTTTCGGCGCTAACTTTCGGTCTGGTTTGTATTATTGGCTATATTGCTGATCTCGGGGTGCGCATGATGCTCTATGCTAATCATGGCGACGATGAGGATAATAGCCCGATTGGTCTCATTGCCATTATCGTGGTCTCAATCTTAGCGCCAATTGCCGCTTCCGTAGCACAACTCGCTGTATCGCGCGAACGAGAATACCTCGCCGATGCCAGCGCCGCCCACATCACACGCTATCCTGAGGGTATGATTTCGGCGCTCAAAAAACTTGACACTCACGCGCAGCCTATGCGACGTCAAAACTCAGCGACCGAAGCGCTTTATATCAACAATCCTCTACGCAAAGGACTAATCAATAATTTGTTCAGCACGCATCCACCGATCGAAAAACGTATTGAAAGATTAGAACATGGCAAAAATACCTTCTAAGCCCACCTCGACTTTGAAGTCAAAACCTCATTCGTCGCGCAAAAACTCCAGTTTACCTGCGCGTTTTCCGCATTTACGCAAATTTTATCGTCAGCTACGTCGAAAAATCCAGCGCAATCGTGCAGAGCGCTTGCAACCACACAAGAGTTTTCGCCGTTCATATCGCGAAGATTACGTGCGTAGTCACCCTACCCCCTCGCTCCTATCGCATGCTGGCTTGACTTTCCGCACTATTTTTCGACATTGGCGAGTCTTTTTACCTTTCATCTTATCTATGACGGTAGCCTATATTATTGCGGTCGGCTTGATGAGCGAGGCAGTTTACACTGAATTCCAAGAAACCATCGACGAGACCAGCGCCAATCTAGCTGCCGGAAAACTAGGGAACTTTGCAAAGTCTGGTTTGCTTTTGCTCTCGACGATTACTACCGGCGGATTTGATACCGGTATGGGCGAGACCCAAAATACCTTTATGATTATATTATTCCTGATTATGTGGCTAGTGACGCTGTATCTCCTTCGTCACTTTTTGGCCGGTGAACACCCCAAGCTACGCGACGCTCTTTACAACGCCTTAGCGCCCTTAATTTCTACGCTCGTGGTCTTTATCATTATGTTCATCCAGGCCATCCCCGCCATTCTGCTTGCGGTTGCTTATTCGGCTGCTACCTTGACTGATTTCCTAGAGACGCCATTTTATGCCTTGCTTTTCTTCCTTTTTGCCTTGACTATGCTAGCAATCACCGGATATCTATGGTCTAGCTCAATTATTGGCTTGATCGCAGTGACGACACCAGGCATGTATCCGCTCGTGGCGCTTCGGACCGCCTCGAATCTCATGATGAGCCGGCGCATCCGGATGATTATTCGTCTAATTTACCTAATCTTCGTGGTCATACTGATATATATTGTTATTATGTTGCCAATCATTTGGCTGGATCTCGGTCTCAAACAAGCCTGGACAGCATTGGTTGGCTTGCCAATCGTGCCATTCTTCCTGCTTTTGACGACTTGTTTTGTTTTTGTCTATGCGACGACCTATCTTTACCAGTATTATCGTTGGCTACTAGATTATAAGGAGGAAAAATGAATCGGACTGAGGCTAAACAACGCATTGCGAAGTTGCGCGAGCTCATCAACGATTATCGCTATCATTACCATGTCTTGGACGAATCGACCATGTCTGAAGCAGCTGCTGATTCGCTGAAACATGAGCTGGCTGAATTAGAAAGACAATATCCAGACCTAATTACGCCAGATTCGCCTACCCAGCGCGTAGCCGGTAAACCACTCGACAAGTTCGAAAAAATTACCCACGAAAGCCGCATGATCTCTCTCGCCGATGTTTTTTCTGAGGATGAAGTGCGCGGTTGGCTACTTAGCATTGAAAAGCTTGTTCCCGGCGGGAAAATCGATGAATTTTTTACCGATATCAAAATGGACGGGCTGGCGTGCGCTCTGCATTATGATGATGGACTTTTGTCAATGGCCGTGACCCGTGGCGATGGGCTGGTGGGGGAAAATGTTACGATGAATGTGCGTACGATTGAAAATGTCCCCCTCAGCATCCCCGAACAGGGTCATGTCGAAGTCCGAGGCGAGATTGTCATTTTTAAGGCTGACTTCGAGAAGCTCAATGAAAAACAGCGCAAATCTGGCGAAAAGCCTTTCGCTAACCCGCGCAACCTTGCGGCCGGTAGTATTCGTCAGCTCGATCCGCGCGTCGCGGCCAGACGAAATTTGAAGTTTATGGCCTACGATCTCGTGACGCCAAATCTCGCGACCCATAGCGCAGCCTACGCTAAACTTCGAGAATTAGGCTTCCGAACTAGTGGGGAAGAAAAGGTTTTTCGGCGCCTAGAAGGCACCCCATTTCTTCATTATAGCACAGATGACGACAAAAGTCAAGAGAAAACTGCGATTTCCGACCAAGATCGGTCAAATTTTGCCGAAAAACGCCCTGATTTTCCTGTCAACAGTGTTTTTGGGGAGATTAGACGTCTCGAGACTTCGCGCCAGGCATTGCCGTTCAACACTGACGGGATGGTCATCAAGGTCAATAATCGTCAAATCTATCAAGATTTAGGCATCGTGGGTAAAACTCCGCGTGGCGCTGTTGCCTTTAAGTTCCCAGCCGAAGAGAGCACTACGCGCGTGAAGGATATTGTCATTAGTATTGGTCGCACTGGCGCAGCCACCCCCGTTGCCATTCTGGATCCAGTCGTGGTCGCAGGGAGTACTGTTCGGCACGCCAGCCTGCACAACGCTGATGAAATCGCCCGTCTCGACGTGCGGATTGGCGATACTGTCATAATTTACAAAGCCGGTGATATTATCCCACAGGTCAAAAAAGTCCTTACCGAGCTCCGCACGGGAGAAGAGGTTAAATTTGACTATGCCGAAGCGCTCCAGCGTCAATACCCCGAATTAGAATTCGAGCGACCAACTGGCGAAGTAGTCTATCGCGTTAAAGGCGAGAGCGCTGATCTGGTCCTCAAGCGTAGCCTCGAATATTACGCTTCGAAGCCCGCGCTCAACATCGAAGGGTTGGGCGAAAAGAACGTCGAAACCTTAGTAAATGCTAATCTAGTGAAAAGTATTGCAGATCTTTATCGTCTTGACGCCAAAAAACTTTGTCAATTGGGTCGATTTGGTCGTCTGTCTGCTCAAAAGCTCGTTCAGGCGATCGAAGCAAGCAAACACGCTCCGCTTAATAAATTTATTACTGCGCTTGGTATCCGTCATGTCGGCGCGCAGACTGCGGTTACTCTGGCTGACCATTTCGGTAGCTTGAAGCGTCTTGAGGAGGCTACCGAAGAAGAATTAATGTCGCTACCCGACGTCGGGAAAGTTGTGGCCGAATCGATTTTGGCTTATTTTGCTGACGAAGACAATCTCAAAATGTTAGCCGAAATGTCTGAGATGGGCGTCAACCCGGTTCATGAAGACAAAAATACTTTACCACTTTTTGGCAAAAGCTATATTGTTAGCGGGACGCTGGAAAGTATGGGGCGGGAAGAAGCTGAAGACCGTCTGCGTGCGCTCGGCGCCACGGTGACTAAAAGTGTCACGAAGACCACCACCGCGCTGATTATTGGCGAAAAACCCGGCAAAAGCAAAACCGATAAAGCCGAAAAGCTCCAAATTCCTCTCATCAATGAAGCCGAGTTTCTCGAATTGTTGAATTCTGCACTGAAGAAAAAATCATCATAATTTAAGGAGTTTGTATGAAACTAATTCTCGCCTCATCCGGGTTAGCTAACGAAGAAATTATCACGGCTCTCGAAAAAATGGTTGGTAAATCACGCGATAAGATTAATGTCGTAGTCATCAACGAAGCCATCAAAGCCGAGACTGGCGATATGCGCTGGTTTACTGAAGAGTTAGCGAATCTAACTCAAGTTGTAGGCGGGAATCTTGAGTTCATTGATTTACAGGCGCACGACTTGGATTATATTTGGGAACGCATTGACCTTGCCGACATGGTTTTCTGTTTTGGTGGTAATACCGATTATCTCGCCAATACTTTTATCAAGACTGGATTTGATAAGTTATTGCCAAAAATCTTAAGTGAGAAAGTTTGGGTAGGTAGTTCCGCTGGTTCTTGTGTTCTCTGCCAAAAAGAATCCGAGGAAATTCAATCTGCGGTCTATAAAGAAAAACGCACAGCCGACCATTTTATGGAGCTGGTGCCGATTGTGTTTTTACCACATTTTCACGGTTGGTACAAATTCGATCAACCAGAAGTTATTGAGGCTTCAAAGTTTACTGCTCTGCCAGTGTATGCTGTTTCTGACCAATGCGCATTAAAAGTTGTTGATAGCGATCCGCCCGTCATTCTCGGCACCGACTACATCGTAGCCCAAAACGGTAGTATAACTAAAGAAGGCAAATAAATATATCAACTTACGATCAGGTCAAATTTTTAGAAAATGCAATCAGTAAATCGCATACTATTGGAGGACATACAATGAAATTTACAAAATTAGAGCATTCTGGATGTATTATTGAGCATAATGGTAAGAAACTTCTTTGCGATCCAGTCGAATTCGAAGTAAAATTACCTCAGCTAGCTAATGTTGAAGTGATTATTATCACCCATAAACACGGTGATCATTTCCAGCCCGAAGTTTTAGCAAAGGTCCTGGTCGACAATCCAAACGCCCGAATTTTTGTGCCACAAGATTTTGAGCTATCAGAAATTTCTGGACATTCAGTAGAAAAAGTTGCAGACAACGTTGAGTGGAATTTAAGTGATTTTAATCTAAAGTTTTTCGGAAAGAATCACGCCTCCATCGTGCCGGACAAAATTTCTTGCGCTAATCTCGGCGTCATCATTAACGACAAGATTGTTAATCCTGGTGATTCATTTGACGAACCGAATGATATAGAAAATCCCACCTTATTACTTGTTCCAAGCGCTGCACCATGGAGTAAAATTTCAGAAAGTATGAACTACATTCAAGCTATACAACCACAAATTGCCGTACCGGTGCATAACGCAGTGCTTTCTCAGCTTGGTAACAGTATTAATAACAATTGGCTACAAAATGTTTGCGATGAACTCGGAATAAAGTTCATGCCGTTAGAGGTCGGAGAGAGTATTGAAATATGATGAGCAAAAAGGAATTTGCTGATACTATTGCCACCAAACAAGTCGCATTAAGGACGGCGGACATCTTAATTCCGAAAGTGGCTACCGCGAATTCCCGGAATTATTGGAGTTTGTATGAAACTAATCGCCACTCGCCATGCCGAAACTAACTATAATGTCAAAGATTTGGTCAATTATGATCCGGAAATAGATGTACATTTGACCGACAAAGGCATTAAGCAAGCCGAGGATTTGGCCGAGCAACTGAAAGACTTTAAGTTCGATAAAATCTACATTTCTAGATTGAAACGCACTAGGCAGACCGCCGATGTTATCAACCGTTATCACGGACAAGATTTGATAGTAAATGAATTGCTGGACGATACGCGCAATGGCTTTGAAGGTCGACCGTATAGCGAAGCCAAAGGTTGGCGCGATGCGCAGTCTGACCCAATTTCTGCAAGATATTTGGACAAATATGAGTCTGTAAGTGATATGACGGAGCGCGTGCGTGAGTTTTTGGATTATCTGAAACGACATCATAAGGATGACGAAACGATTTTAATTGTCACTAGTAGCCACGTTATCAAACAATTGCGCATGCTTAACGGCGAAATCACTATGCAAGAATTATTAAATGTGCCAGCAAAGCACGCAACCTATTACATTTTTGAGATAAAGAAACATTAAGAAGTTATGCAATGCATTGATAATAATGTACTTTGAATATAATAATGACTTAAGCTCGTAAGGGCAGACTATATCCTAAATATGTTACAATAAAAATATCTGAGTTGTTAGTTTTCATAAAAACGAATACTGGCGATTGGATAAAGATAATATGCACGACAAACGGCTAGCCGTTTCTTAGTTCTATGAACTAAGAAACTCGAGCTTAGTAGTCTATAAGGAGAATTATGGAGGAAGTCTTTAATTATCTTCGGTGTGGTTTTGGAAGCCATTTTTGCTAGTCGCATCCATTGTCGGCTACATGGACGAAGTAAAATTTGCCAAAGGTGGTGAAGTAGAAAGTAAGAAACAGGAGAAATCATGAAATTATTTTTAGCCAGTCAGGATTTGGGTAATTTCGCCACTACTCTGCAAGAAATGGTTGGCGAGAAAAGACACGCGTTTGTTATTGGCAATGCTAGAGACTATTACGACGACGAAGCGCGAATTGCCAAAAGTGTAGAGAAAACAGTCGTGAATCTTAGCAAAATTGGGATTAAAGCCGAAAGATTAGATCTCCGACCATATTTCGGCAAGCAATCAGAACTTGCGCAATATATTGAAGAAAATCAACCTGGGTTAATCTTTTCTATCGGTGGTAATGTAATCTGTCTAGCTACGGCTTTGCACGAAAGTGGCATGGACGAGATCATTCGGCAAGGTGTAGCCGAAGATAGATTTGTCTATGGCGGTTATAGTGCGGGCTCAATGATAGCATCGCATGATTTGTCATTATACCAAATTGATACAAAACCGGGAGAAGAACAGCCGTTACATCGTATACCTGATGTAACGAAGGAAATCTACGGAATTACCCCATATAAACAAGACCTTGGCTTAATTCCGGAGTATGTTGTGCCACATATGGACATGAATGGTCCTGTCAACACAGCACGCAATGCCTTGGATAAAATTGCACAGGTCGGCGCAGAAGCAATTTGCTTAAACGATGCGGATGCTTTTATGGTTGACGGTGAAGATAGGAGAATCCTTAAAGAAATAAAAGGAGTTAACAAGTTATGAGTTCTAACGCAAATATCATTGTAGGAGTTGTCGTAGAGAAAGATGGCAAATATCTACTTGTCCAAGAAGCAAAAGCGAGCTGCCACGGTAAATGGAATCTTCCGGCCGGACATCTCGATCCGAACGAAACCATCATCGATGGGGCGAAGCGCGAAGCGAAAGAAGAAACCGGCTGTGAAGTTGAACCAACCGCAGTTTGTCAGATTGGCAACAGAGTTTTGGAAGACGGATTATTTGTGTCGGTAATTTTTGTCGCGAAACTTCTGCGCGGAGAAATCGCTTTTGACGCTAACGAGATCTTAGATGTAAAATGGTTTTCTTATGATGAAATTGTCGCTATGAAAACCGAAATCAGAAACGAAGTTCTAATGCTTGGCGCGATCAATAATATCAAAATTGGTATAGTCGCACCGCTAGAAATTGTTAATTTGTATTAGGATAAATATGAAAATCTGTATTTGTTGTAGTCTAAAATTCGGCGATGAAGTCCGCGAAATCGCCAAACAACTAGAAGCATTAGGGCATGAAGTATTACTTCCGAACGGCGTGATTAATCGGCTAACCGAGCAACCCGATTTTGATCCAATTCAAGCCAAAATTAATACCGACTCTTGCCATAAGCATACCGACAAAATACGCGAGGCTGACGTCGTACTGGTTTGTAATTACACCAAAAATGGCATTGAGAACTATATTGGCGCAAATAGTTTTTGCGAAATGTTTGTAGCGCAGTATTTTAACAAGCCAATTTATTGCTTAAACCCGCTACCCGACCAGCCTTATATTAATGAAGAATTACAATCATTTGGTGCAACAATTCTAAATGGTAATTTGGAGAAAATAAAACAATGAAGCTCTACATCGCTCGCCACGGCTTAACCGACTGGAATGTTCAGCACAAAGCACAGGGTCGCCCTGATATTCCACTCAACGCAACTGGTCTTAAACAAGCCGAAGCCCTGCGCGATAGAATCAAAGATATTAAGTTTGACGCGGTTTATGCTTCACCTTTGAAGCGCGCTCGTGAAACGGCTGAAATCGCTACAGACGGCAAATATAAAATCCAGTTTGACGATCGGCTCATGGAGCGGTCGTTTGGCGATTTTGAAGGCAAGGTGGTAAATAGTTGGATTGAAGCCACTGGTTATGACATCGGCGATTTGAAATTAAATACCAATGTCGGCAACATTGAGTCAGTCAAAGATATCCTGGTCCGCACCAAAGCCGTTTTGGACGATATTAAATCCAAGCATTCTAATGACGAAACGATTTTAATCGTGGCCCACGGCCAAGTCGCGCGTGGACTTCACCACAACATTATGGGCTATACCGACGACACTGATTGGTGGAGCGTAGAATATGGCAATGCCGAAGCGCGCGAATATGATTTCTAAAAAATGTTACAATTAAACAAATAGGAGCGTTATTCCATGGCTACGACAAAAGAATATGCCGAATACGTCTGCGAACAAATCAAGGACGTCGGAGAAGTTAGATTTCGCAAAATGTTCGGCGAATACATGGTTTACGTTAACGATAAACCAATTATCATCGTTTGCGACAATATACCCTTCGTTAAACAGCTTGATTGTATTAAAGCCAAAATGCAAGACGCGAAAAAAGGTTATCCCTACGACGGCGCAAGGGAACATTATATCCTAGATATTGATAATCTAGCTTTTTGTAGAGATATTATTAGCGAGCTCGAAAAGGTTACACCGTTACCAAAACTTAAAAGAAGAAAGGCAACTTCAGGATAGAAAATATTATGGAAAAACTAGATTTTAAACAAGCATATAAAGAATTTTATTTACCAAAGAAGACGCCCGGCGTGGTGGAAATGCCAAGCGTAAATTATCTCGCGGTCAGGGGTCAAGGTGACCCCAACCTGGAAAACGGCGACTATAAAAAGACCCTTGGTTTATTATATGCCGTCGCCTACACGATTAAAATGAGCTATAAAGGTGATCATAAGATTGATGGCTTTTACCAGTTTGTTGTCCCGCCGTTAGAAGGGCTTTGGTGGCAGGAAAAATCACAGGCAGGAGAGCTAGATTATGCCAGAAAAGAAGATTTTAATTTTATTTCTCTTATTCGTTTACCAGATTTCATTACGAAAGCTGAGTTTGCTTGGGCGATTGAGGAAGCGACGAAAAAGAAACAACAAGATTTTTCTCGCGTTGAATTTTTTACTTATGACGAAGGATTATGTGTTCAGTGTATGCACCACGGTTCCTATGATGATGAACCGGCAACCATCCAACTCATGCATAGCTACATGAGTGAAAAAGGTTATGAGCTGGACATTCAAAACCCGCGTTATCATCACGAAATTTATCTCAGCGACCCACGAAAATGCCAAGCCGAGAAACTCCGAACGGTTATTCGACACCCAATTAAAAAGTGTGCGTAGTCCCATTTACTTGAAATATTTAATAATAAATTTCGTACCTTTTCCTAACTCTGAATCGACCGAAATCTGCCCATTATTTGCCAAAATTACTGCCTTAGCAAACGCCAATCCGATCCCCACGCTATCCTTTTTGGAATCCGCCACGCGATAAAACCGCTCAAAAATATGTTTTTGATCGCTGAGCGACATCCCCTCGCCAGTATCAATAACCTCAATCCGCAAGAACAGCGGACAGTCTTCTACTCGAATAGTTACAGTCTGACCAACCTTGCTATGTTCGATCGCATTCTTTACGATATTCGATAGTGCTTCGCTTTGCCAATTTTCATCCAGCTTGATCATCGCTGATTGTGAACCGACTATTTCGATCTTGACTTCCTGCAAATCGGCCAAAACTGCCAGCCTCTCCTTTACCTTGTTCAGCAAATCGCCAATTTTCAGCCACTGATTATTCATCTCCAACGAACCATTGTCGAGCTGCGCGAGATGAAGTAGGGTAGCGACTAATTCCGACATTGTCTCGACTTGTTGGCTCATTGAACGCAGAAAATCCTGTCGCAAAGTTACTGCCATTTCCGGATCTTCATACAAGCTATCCGCCATAATTTGGAGTGATGTTAATGGTGTGCGCAACTGATGTGAAATATCTGCCAAAGCTTTTTCCAAATTTTCGGCCAATTTACGATTATTTTCGGCTGCTTCTTTGAGCACCACGGTAATTTTATAAAGTTCATTGGTCAAAATTGATAATTCATCTTCCGAATTTTTCTCAAGCTTTAAATCATAAATTTGATTGCTTAAATCTTGCAAATAACCCACTAACTCTTTAATTCGACGCGTTCTTCGCCAATCACGCCAGATAAAATACAGTATCAGTCCGATCGCTAATAATACGATAAAGGATAAGCCTAAGAGGGCAAACTCTTTTATTAAATTGTACGTACTCGAAGCAAAAAAATCGTCGCCGACATAGCCATATTGTTGGAAAATTTTCCGTCCAGCTTGTTGTTGAGCTTCAGTACTTTGATCATCGAGCGCACGGATTAGATCCGCCGAGTCAATTTCAGGATATTTTTCCGCAACAGCCCCTACTAAGCCACTCAGCTCCAGATTGGCTTGGTCATGATAAGCCTGCGTAATATGCCGAAAAGCTCCCAGACAGATTAGCGTTACTAGCGCTATGATCGCTAAAACGGGCAGGAAAATCTGTCGAATTCTGCGCCACATGATTTATTCTGTCCGCCCACTTTTAGCATTTATTTTCACGAGACGATAACCGAGACATTTTACGGTCTGGATATGATTAGTGCCAATTTTCTGGCGCAAACGCTTCACGTACACCGAAACTGTGTTATCATTTACGACCCGGCCCGAAGCAACCCAAATTTCGTCTAAGATCTTTTCTCGCGGGACAATTTTCTCAGCCTGCTCGAGCAAGGTCGTAAAGATTTTATATTCTAGCGCCGTCAGGTCGACAATCCGACCGTCGACCTTTACAATCGATTGATCGACGTCCAGTTCCAGATTGTCGAATTTGACCAACTTCGTACCTTTATTAAATCGTCGCAAAACATTTTGGATCCTGAGCAACAATTCACGATTATGAAAAGGTTTAATAATATAATCATCCGCTCCTAACTCTAAACCATGGATAATATTGTGCGCCTCATCTTTTGCCGTTAAGAAGATAATCGGGGTCGATGGTTGAGTATTTTTAAGAAACTGCGCGAGCTCAAAACCATTACTATCTGGCAGGCTAACATCTAGCAAGATTAAATCGTATGTCTTCAGCGCGAACTCACGAGCAGTTTTGGCATCTGGAGCATTATCGACCCGATATTTTTCTCGCTCCAATAGGTACTGTAAACCCCGCGCGGTTAACAAATTATCCTCAACCAACAGAATCTCTACCGACATAATATATATTATACAATATTTTGCCTAGATGTTTTCATCTCGAATCGCTTCAATAATGTTCTGTTTCTCGACCTGGCGGACGGAATAATTCATGATTGCCCAAATCAAGATTCCCACGGCCAGAATGGCGATAAAGATTGACCCCCAGGGTACGATGAAGCCAAAGTCAATCGTCCCCGTCAATGATTTATAAAACCCGAAGGATAAGAGGAGACCCAGTGGCAGACCAATCAGCAAAGCTTTTCCGCTATACATTAAACTCTCCAACCGTATCATACGATTAAACTCGTGGCTGGTCATACCGATCGATTTCAACATTGCAAACTCTTTCGAACGCAATGCAATGTTGGTTGTAATCGTATTAAAGATGTTAGTAATCCCAATCAACACGACCACTATCACAAACCCATAGAGAAAAATCGCAATCATTAGATACATACGTCGTTGCTGTTCCATAAGCTCTGCCACATTTTTTACAAATACACCACTATATTCCGGAGTATTCTGTACTAAGTCCTCAGTGTATTTTGTTGCCGCCTCCAAATCCTTTAGCTCTCGCGCATACATCGTTGTAAGCTCAAACTGCGGACCTAATTGATCTAGTTGATAATATTTCTCCGACACATAGATTCCAGGTATCCCCTTTAATCCTAGCGGCGCATCTTCTGTTATTTTTGTGATCGGCAGGTCGACTTTATGAACCGAGTCAAAGTCGACTTTTCCATCAGCTTTGGTTTTTGTATAAATTTCGACCGCATAGTTATCGCCGTCTTTAGTATCATGCAATCGCTCAACCGCGTAACTACCGTCCTCATTAAGGGTCAGCGCATAATCATTCATGATCGCGACTTTACTATAGTCTTTTGTGTAAATATGTAGTGATTTAGCATAATCTTCAAACGCTTTTTCGTTCATGATCAGGACTTCACTATTCACTGATTTGGCTGCCCAATAATAAGCATAATCCTTAATGTCGAATTTTTGGACAATCTCGTCGCAAAGTTTGCGCGGTGCGTTGCCAACGGTAAAGTCATAGCCGGCATCGCGGAATTGCAGATCCAAAGTTTTTTCACCATAGCCCATGAAACTTGACAGACCGATAAAGGTTGCGACTGAGATAACGATCGAAATCACCGTTGTGCGATATTTCTTTCGGCTTCGTTTAATGTTTTTATCCGCGATCACGCCACCGATACCGAACATTCGGTGCACAATTTTTGAGCTATGTAATTTCTTCGGCTTAATTTTCAAATCCTGGTTGCCACGAATCGCTTCGATCGGTGACATTCGCGCCGCTCGGATTGCCGGCATTAAACTCGCTAGCAAAACCGTCGATAATCCCAAGATGATCGCTACGCCAAAGACCCACAAAGGCATTGAGAATTCTACCGCGGTTACGATCATGTCGCCGAGCAAATAATTCACCACGCCGACTAAAATGATCACCGCTACAACCCCACAAATCATGCCCAAAGGAATTCCGATCCCTGCGATGACTAGTCCTTCAAAAATCACACTATGTCGAATCTGCCGTGGCGTTGCGCCAATGCTCGCCAGCATACCAAATTGGCGCGCCCGTTCCGTCGCAGAAATACTAAAACTATTCCGAATAACAAAAACGCTGGTCACGACAATAATACCAATCACAATCGTCGCCACGGAATATAGCGATGCCAGCGCTGCATCCGCCATCACCATGCCTTCATATCGCAACAGTTCGTTGTTCGTCCGTACGTTAATATCGCGTCCGCTCGCGTTCATCATGGCCTGCAAAATATTTTCCTCCGCCACAGCATATTCCTTCGGCTGTTTATAGCGAACAAAAATGTTATATTCTGCGCCTTTTTCTCCCGTTGGCAGACTGTCTAGCTTTTCGTACAACTCTTGATCATAAGGCGCATGCGCATATTTGTTTTGATAAAATTCATAATCGTCGCCAAGCGCTTCCTTCGTAATCACTTTTGAATAGAAGAAACTGTCGACATAATTATTATTTTCAATATATTTTAAATCTTCCGCTGGTACCGATTCGTACATATCATGATAATCGCCGACGTTAGTCTTCGCATAATTTATCATCATCTGTTGAAAACTGGTTACCATTCCCGCCACCGCCAGAATCAGCGCCGAAGCCAGCACGACGCCCACGACCGTCACTAGCGTCCGTCGCTTATTCTTTTGTAAATTTTCCATTGTCAGGCGTTGTAAAACCTTCATTTTTTCTCCTCCGCCCTTAAATTTGCTCATCTTTGGCGATGCGTCCATCCTCGAAGGTAATGACGCGGTCTGCTTGTTTCGCAATCTCAAGATCATGCGTAATGATCACGATCGTTTGATGATATTTTTGGTTCGACAATTTGAGCAGGGAAACGATTTCGTCTCCCGCCTTCGAGTCTAAGTTACCCGTCGGCTCGTCTGCCAGAATAATTGCCGGATCATTAATCAAGGCTCGACCGATCGAGACGCGTTGCTGTTGTCCACCCGAAAGCTGATTAGGTAGATGCTCAATCCGTTCTTCGAGCCCCAGAATATTAATCAGCTCGCTTAGCCGTTTTTCGTTCACCGGTTTACCATCAAGATCTTGGGGCAAAGTAATATTTTCACGCACATCGAGGATTGGAATTAAATTATAAAACTGATAGATAATGCCGATTTGTCGCCGTCGAAAAATCGCCAAGGCATCGTCTGACATCTTATAGATGTCGCGCCCATCGATCAAAACTTTACCACTAGTCGGCCGATCCACCCCTCCCAGGAGATGCAAAAGTGTCGATTTTCCAGAGCCACTAGCGCCGACAATCGCCACAAACTCTCCCTCATCGATCGAAAAACTGACGTCGTCCACGGCATTGACGACATTATCGCCCTTACCATAGATCTTGCATAGGTGATTCACCTCAAGTATCTTCATTTTTAATTCCTTGTTTAGATTATATCTCCGATTTTACAAAACGAAAGTGACAATAGCATGACAAACGACAAGGAGCCGTAACTAAAGCCACAGCCCTCCAATGGGCTAGCAGGAATCTATCACATCAAAAAAGTCAATACATATACCATTTTTCGGCGCAATCTATTGACATTTATGTAAATCTGTGATACAATAGAAGGAGTAGCCTTGTTTATTTTTTCAAAATAGCAGAGTAGTTCTTTTTAGAAAGGAGGAGATATCATGAAAAATATCTCAAAAGTCATAGCTATTATTCTGTCGTGCGCCATTTTATTACCTGGTTGTGAGGCCAAGAAAACCCCGATCGAAACACCCGTGATCCCAGAGGACTCCCCTTTTAATACAGAGGTCGAGGCCGAAGAGTGGGGAAACGAAGCTGATTTCTTTCGCTTGGCGGATTTTACGACTAGCATGGCAAATGTTTCGGAATTTCAGAGTGGAGAAGCAGAGCTTGAAGGAGAACATTATTATACCCTAGTTGTCTATTGCCATAACACTTCTTCCGAAAATCAAACTGCCCAAGTCGAAGTTTCACATCCGGCGAAATTAGCCGAATCGAGTGATTTTGAAGTTGATCATCCCACCAGCTTTGCCGAGGCACGGATCGCCTGGGATTCTGGCGAATTAACCTCACGCCTCAGCTTGATTGCTCCCTCCACTAGTCTCAGTCTCTATTCCAGCGAAGGCGAAATTTCGATCCATGACCAAACCTCGCGTCAGGACGTCCCTTTTCGCTCGCGTGTTACTGAAGCGCCTGAGGGCTCAAAATTGACGATTGAGGTAGAAGTTCCCGCCGGCGCGACCTATCTGGTCTTTTTTGGCTTAGAAGCCTTGCCTGATGGACTAGTCTAATCTCTAATCCTAAACCCCCGTTCATCGGGGGTTTAAAGCTACGAAAATATACAAATTTCACTCAAAACTCGACAAAATACCTAAATTTCTTTTGTAAATATTGACTTTTTCGTTTATCTATGATACAATGAAAAGATAAGTACCATAAGAATCTACTTATATGTGACTTATCGAATCTTACGGTTAGTTTTACGCTTTTTGGATAGAAAGAAGACTATCTTATTATCAAGTAGTAGTCTTCGACTATCCAAAAGGAGGTATGGGTTATGAGACAATGCGAACAGATGACAACAATTCTAAAGAATATTGGCTACGACTGTAATGTTTTCACAGACAAAGAAGGTACAAAAATTAGTTTCTTTGACCACAATTCTTCTGCAGGGGAGGAAGTTTTGGTTACTGAGGATACTGCGAAGCTATTGACTTTCCTATTCTTGACTAGAAAACTCAAGATGATACCTATAAAGGATGAAGAAAGTGAAAGCTACGTACAAGCTGCGCCAAAAGAGACAGCACCTGATTTTGACAAGCTACGAACGCGAGCGGAAAGAATCGGGAATTCACTAACAGACGACGGCAATAGATTCCAATATTTGAGACGTCGCTATCTTATCCCAGGCACGCGGTATAAATTTTATTTTTTGGTCACCAACGCTCTGAATCCAAAACAGCCTCACTTCCGACCGGGTCACTGTTATCTTTTTCAAAAAGACGAGCTTGCTCTGGTCGAAGCATGGATTGAGCATGATGAGGATATTTATGCTGAAGCTAATCAGACGTACGGTGTTCAATAACGATAATTCGTAATGGGACTCATGGCTGACCACGTAAAAGTAGCCTCGTAGGGCTACTTTTATCATATTTAACGAACCTTTGAGAAGTCTACTTAAGAGAAAATATTTCACCACGCGCCAATTTTACAATCAGAAGTAAGATATGGTATAATATATCCATGCCGAAATTTGAACTAGTCTCAAAATATCAGCCCACCGGCGACCAGCCTTTCGCGATCAAACAGTTGACCGAAGGACTGAAAGCTGGCGTGCGTGAACAGACTTTGCTGGGCGTGACTGGTTCGGGAAAAACTTTTACCATGGCGAATATTATCCAAAACGCTCAGAAACCGACCTTGATTCTTGCGCATAATAAGACCCTAGCTGCGCAGTTATATGCCGAATTTCGTGAGTTTTTTCCTAAAAATGAAGTGCATTATTTCGTCAGCTATTTTGATTATTATCAACCCGAAGCCTACATTGCTTCGACCGACACTTATATTGAAAAAGACTCCGCGATTAACGACGAGATCGATCGTTTGCGTCATGCCGCCACAGTCGCTCTATTGACGAGACCCGACACGATTGTCGTGGCTTCAGTGTCTTGTATTTATGGTATTGGTTCGCCTGATCACTATACCGAAATGTCCCTACCCCTCATTAAACTTGACGGTCGGTGGCGAATTGCTGGCTCTGGAAATTGGTGGGGAGATCTAGGGACGCGCGACAATGACGGCGGGATTTTTTCGCCTAAGTTATTGGTTGATTCGCTGACGCAGGCCGATAATTCGCTTAGCCAACAGAATTTCTTGATTTATCTAGTCGCTATGCAATATCATCGTAACGATCTTGCGTTCGAGCGAGGAAATTTTCGTGTGCGGGGTGATACTGTCGATGTTTTTCCAGCTAGCGGGGAATGGGCCTATCGCTTTGAATTCGCGTTTGATACCTTGGAAGAAGTGCGGATCATTGATCCTTTGACCGGTGAAACGCGCGAAAAACCTGATCGGATCCACATCTTTCCAAACACCCACTACGCCACTCCGAAAGACCAGCTCGAGCGTGCCATCATCGGTATCGAACACGAATATCAGGAGCGTTTAAAATATTTCGAGCGCCACGATAAGCTATTAGAAGCACAACGTTTGTCGCAACGTACGAAATATGATCTCGAAATGCTTAAAGAAACTGGCTTCGTGAAGGGAATTGAGAACTATTCGCGTCATCTCGATGGTCGTCGCCCTGGTCAACCGCCAGCCACTTTGCTTGATTTCTTTCCGAAGGATTTCCTGCTCTTGGTCGACGAAAGCCACATGACCTTGCCTCAAGTTCGGGGCATGTATAATGGTGATCATGCTCGCAAGTCTACCCTTGTCGAATATGGTTTCCGCCTGCCCAGTGCTTTGGATAATCGTCCCTTGACCTTTCCCGAGTTCCAAAAACACATTTCCCAGGCCATTTATGTCTCCGCCACGCCGGGCTCGTACGAGTTAGAAAACTCGCCCGAGCCCGCCCAGCAGGTCATTCGACCTACTGGCCTCCTCGATCCAGAGATCGAGGTGCGTGGCTCTGAGGGTCAAATCGACGATCTTATGCAAGAAATCGAGCAACGTATCGCAAAAAATCAGCGCACCCTAGTCACAACCTTGACCAAGCGCATGGCCGAAGATTTGACAGATTATCTCAAAGAGCGCGACATTAAAGTAGCGTATATTCATTCCGACATCGATACGTTGGAAAGAGGTGATATTCTGCGCGACCTCCGGTCTGGAGTTTATGATGTCCTTGTCGGCATCAACCTCTTGCGCGAAGGACTCGATCTCCCTGAAGTTTCGCTGGTCGCCATTCTCGATGCCGACAAGGAAGGATTTTTGCGCTCGGAGAGCGCCTTGATCCAGACCGTCGGTCGCGCTGCCCGTCACGAACACGGCAAAGTTATCATGTATGCGGACCAGATTACTGAAAGTATGGAGCGCGCCATCACCGAAACCAACCGTCGCCGCGAAATCCAAATGCAGTACAACATCGAGCACAACATCACCCCCCGCTCCGTCAAGAAAGAAATTGGCGCCGGCTTGCGGGCGATTATTCCCGAGAAGGAAGAAGTGACGAAACTCGACCTTAAGCGCATTCCGCCCGAGGAGCTACCCAGCCTGATCAAAGAACTACAGTCGCAAATGCAACTTGCGGCCGCCAATCTTGACTTCGAGCAGGCCGCCCTCCTCCGCGACCAGATTGAAGAGATCAAAGCTAACCAACAAAACAAGAAACAATCCAAGAAAGGGAATTAACCATGTCGAAGGAAATCCATAAGAAAATCAGCTCCGAATACTTCGACCTCATCGCTAGCGGTCAGAAAACTTTCGAATATAGAATTAATGATTTTGCTTGTGAGCCGGGCGACATCCTCGTACTTGAGGAATGGGTTTATGAAAACGGTTATGCCGATACCGCGCATCGCCACCCGACGGGGCGCCAAATTCGTAAAAAGGTTGGCTATGTCGGCAAAACCAGTGCCTTCGACTGGCTCGACCGCCCCGACGTCAAAGCCGACTTCGAAAAATACGGCGCCCAGATCATCTCGCTTCTCGATGAAGATTGACGCATAGCGTGATTTCCGAGTATAATACTGGGTAACTGTTATGTAATTATTCATAATGATCCTTAAATAGAAAGGAGGTGCAGTATTCCATGTTCTTCAAGAAACGACAGCGGAAATTTCGGGATATGCTTGCCGAATATGACACCTTGAGGATAGAGGCATCCGAGTATTCTGACATTGCTTACCCAAGTTATCGTCTAGCGTGGTTTACTCCTGGTGTAGTAGCGATATTGCTCATGGCTTTTGGCGGTGGCTTTACTCTGATTTTTGGTACATTAGGTCAAGAATTTGGCGCATCGCAAAACCCCGATCTTAGAATTATATCCGATGTCATAATCTTTCTTGGCTTATTAATGCTCATGGTAGCGTTAGCTATACCCGCTTGTTGCAAAAATAACTCACTCAGCTTTTTCTCAATCAGTGATATGGCATTTCTGCAAGACCAAATCGACCGTCTAAGAAACCGGATTTATCACTTGCGCTGAGCTGCGCCACACTAAAACTCCGCCAGCCTTACCGGCGGAGTTCTCTCCGCGAAACCTGCCTATCAGCGCAAGATGAATTCAAGCTCTGGCTCAAAAACCTCGATACTTTGAGGCTGGACTTGCTCTGTTTGTCTAATCTGTCCCTCCCATTTTATTGATTATACATAATTGCGCGCTCCAGCCTTGCGCCTAGATCTGCAAGACTAGCCTGCGACGCCCCCGCCGTCATAACTACTACGATATAATGTCGCGCGCGACCCCCGTTCGCGCCATTACCCGGAAAGCTGACAATTGCTGCATCATTATAAACATAACCGCTCTCACTCGGTCCAAAACCCGCTTTGTTATAGACCGTTGCGCTTTGTAGTCCGCTCGGCAGACCTCTGCGCAAACGTGCAGGCTGGCTTAACGCCGAATTTAAGAATTTTGTCCATGCCTCACTCGACCAGCCAGGGTGCACCCAATATTGTTGTAATAGTCGCGATACGTCGTGTGCTGAAGTTAATAGCCCGTCCGCCTGGGTCTGGCTCAAACCTAGACCGCTCACCAACGCTCCGACTCTACTCGCGCGGACCGGATCATCAAGCATCGCCTCTGCGCAGGGATTGTCCGAGTTCCGAATCATAATATCCAAGCAATGCCCTAGGCTCGTCTCGCCTAGATATGGCTGATTCGCATCTTCCGCGCCCTTACTCACTTGCGTATATCCGTCATAAGCATAAAACAATTTATAGAGTGATTTCGGACGCATGGCGCTACTCGCCTGATAACTCGCTACCACCCGACCATAATCCAGATCAAAAACCTCCACGGCAACCTTTCCTGCGGTGTTGCTCGCCCAGCTCTCGACCGTAGCCTGCAAATCAATATATCCACTATTATTACGCAAAACTGGCGGCGTCCGCTTTTCCGCTAATTGTGCTAACTCCCGCTCCTCGATTTGTGCTTGCTGGACAAAACCAACTTCACTGCTTTGTTCTTCCTCGAGCGTCGGTTCGGTTTTATCCTGGCCACCCGCCAGCTGTTCATCGTCCTCACCGTCCTTCCCGGCGTCACTTTCATCCTCAGGCTCCAAATCGCCCAACTCTCCAGCTTCAGTAGCCTCCGTGGTGTCCACATTGTCTGTCGGTTGGAGACCCGATGATCCTGGTTCGAGTGAACGGCCCTCCGCCAGCGCAACCAGCGATCCTTGAGCGATCAAAATCATCGTCACAATCCCGATGATTGGATTCACGAACTTCACGCCAAGTTGCCGATTTTTCCACACACGCAACATAATAACTACTTATAATTATACTAAAGCATACGAAAAATGTCAAGCATAGCACTATTCTGCTTTACTGTCTTTGTCCGGAAGAAAAACAAGACCGAATTTCGCCAGAAAACCTTGACTTTTTTAACAAGGTGTGCTACAATAGAAGGATAAGGTATTAAACCAGCGCCCAAGTTTTCTAATAAGGTTCGGAGCGATTTTTTGACCTTAGGTTCTTTGGAAAACTTGCACGCAACATTTAAAAGGAGGGGTATTAAATGATTTATCTAACATCGGATTGGCACCTCGATGATCCATACGCGCCAGGCTCGCATATCTACCTGCGACCGAAGCCGACCGATCAGCTCAAGGAAGAGTGGCTGGCGGAGTGTCACCGGCTGATTCAGCCCGACGACGATCTCTATCTGCTCGGCGACATGGTTAGTCATTCTTGTAGTTTGGAGTTTTTGGATGAACTCCCAGATTGTCGTATTCACTACATGCCTGGCAATCGCGAGATGAAAATTCCTCATTTCACCGAACAAGTTTTTCTTCACGCAAAGAAACGTCGCAATCGCCTTGAGATTTTTGGTGAGCATGATCATTCAGTTGAGTTTATCGAGATTCCAAATTTCGGCACCTGGCGAGCTTCACATCGTCCAGCCGAATTGATCGGCTTTAGCCTGTCGATGCCAGCTTTCTGCGGTCACGTTCATGGTGTTTGGCGCACCCAAATCATCAATTTCGATTCGCCACTTATTAACGTCGGCATTGATGCTTGGGGTCGGCTAGTTTCCGAAGAACTGATCGCGCACGAATATCGCGCAGTGAAGGAAGGCTACTACACCAGCATCATTTTCTAGTAACGGAGGTGAATTTATGGATTTTTTTCTCGATTTGCTCCGACGTCTCCTTGTTTTGGTGATTTCAATCTTGGCGCTATTGCTCCTGATTAGCCTTGGCTCATTCTTAGTCAAGCAAAGCGTCGCACTCAGTGTTAAGGTCCTATCCTACTTCTTGAGCTGAGGAAGTTACTTCGTTTGCCTAATACGCTTCGTGCAAGACAACATTTTTTCATGACCCCAAGTTTCTTGGGGTCTAAAGCATTTTAGAGGCCTCGGTGCATATATCGCGTCGATAGACACAAAGTTATTTTCAGGTTGCCAGGTTTTCCTCTTTACAATCCAAGAATAATCATATACTATAATAGAGTAGGGTCGGAGCTGGTTATTATTAGTGCGCCGACAAAATAATACATAAAAGGAGAAAGAATGGCAGAATTTGACCGTTCCAAGCCACATATCAACGTTGGTACGATGGGCCACGTTGACCACGGTAAAACAACCTTGACGGCTGCGATTACGAATGTTCTCGCGAAAAAACTCCCATCAGAAGTCAACAAAGCTGTTGCTTACGACCAAATCGATAATGCCCCTGAGGAAAAAGCTCGTGGTATTACGATCGCAACCTCACACCAAGAGTATGAATCTGACAAGCGACACTATGCTCACGTTGATATGCCTGGTCACGCCGACTACATTAAAAACATGATTACCGGTGCTGCTCAGGTCGACGGTGCGATCCTCGTGGTTGCTGCGAACGATGGTCCTTTGCCTCAGACTCAAGAGCACGTTCTCTTGGCTCACCAGGTGAACGTTCCGAAGATTATCGTCTTCCTGAACAAAATGGATCTTGCTGATCCTGAGCTCGTCGAGCTAGTTGAAATGGATGTTCGCGAACTTTTGAATAAATATGGTTTCGACGGCGACAACGCTCCAATCATCAAGGGTTCCGCAGCTAAGGCGCTTGAAGGTGATGCTGAAAACGAACAAGCTATCATGGACCTCGTTAAGGCTATGGACGAATACTTCGACATTCCTGAACACGATCTCGACAAACCATTCTTGATGCCTGTTGAGGACGTCTTCTCGATCAAGGGTCGTGGTACAGTCGCAACCGGTCGTATTGAGCGCGGTGTTGTTAAATTGAACGACGAAGTTGAAATTGTCGGTTTGAAAGACACTCAGAAATCCGTCGTCACTGGTATTGAAGCCTTCCATAAGACTCTCGATCAAGGTCAAGCTGGCGACAACGCAGGTCTTCTGCTTCGCGGTATTGAGCGCGATCAGATCGAGCGTGGCCAAGTCGTGGCTGCTCCAGGCACAATTACTCCACACACCGAGTTTGAAGCCCAAGTTTACATCTTGAAGAAAGAAGAAGGCGGACGCCATACGCCATTCTCCAAGGGTTATAAACCTCAGTTCTACTTCCGCACTACGGACGTAACTGGCGAAGTTGAGCTTCCAGCTGACAAGGAAATCGTCATGCCTGGCGATACTGTCACTTTCAACGTTAAGCTTCTCGAGCCAATTGCTATGAACGATAACGATCGCTTCGCTATCCGTGAAGGTGGTAAGACTGTTGGTTCTGGTGTGGTTACCAAAATCATCAAATAGCCAGTCTCCAAATAGACGTTAAAAAAGTCCCCTTTCTAGGGGACTTTTTATGACCAGCAAACATTTTGCCTTCCCGTCTGGATCACAGCCCGTAATACTCCGAAGTCGCCGAAGTAGACTTTTTGCTATGTTCGTCGTCGAAGCTCTGTACTAAAGCCCGACAGTTCAGCAAATCACTGGAAGAGATCAATTCGTAGGTCGCTACTAGTTTGCCAATCGGCATATAAACATTAACGTCAGACCCAACGATGGTTAATTCGCCACCCAGCGCATGTAAGCTACGACCCATCCGCATGTATTCCGTCGAACAGCACCATCTCAACATTGAGTTGACAGCATGGTTATCGGCGGCTATTGATGCGTAAGCGACTCTCATCTCATCGCAATCCTGGTCTTTTAATTCATTCATAATGTACCTCCTCTGCTCAACTTTTGGTGTGAGCTACCAAAATTTCAACGGTTGAAACCGTGCTACCCCTGTTTGGAAAACACAAGGGCATACCTCTATTGTAGCACACATTGTCAAAAAAGTCAAGCTTATATCTTCTAAACTCTGCCAAATTCAATATTTTGACGATTAAAACAATGCCTTTTTGGACTTCATAGAGCAGGAAGGTATTTTGCTATTGACAAAATACCCCATGAATGATACTATAGAGACAGACTTTAGCTACAGAGTTAGAGTACTTTAAGAGAGGAGGTGTGTTTTATGTCAAAACAACACGCCAAGTCCGGGAAAGCCTGGGCAAACACAAGAAGAGAGAAAGGTCGCGCGCAACACGTTCAAGCTGACCAAAGGGAAGGTCTTAGAGAAGCTCAAGATTCTTACCCGCTCTTCGACAAGATCGAAAAAGTTTTTGACGAAAACGATGATTTCATGGAAGTTGGCGGGGCTCTGCTCGACTGCCTGAAGCAGTCAAGCCTACCAGACAATTTTCTTAGCCCGATCGAACGCTTCATTAAGCGCCGCATTGCAGAGGAGCAGGATTATCTTTCAAAACACGCATATAATCCTGAGGCAGAATATGCCAGCCTCGCTAGTCTGCGCTATGAATTAGGCGTCATGATCCTTTAGTTCTTTAGAGGTTTGGACACCGATTTCCAAGCTTACTCGCATTATACAATCAACCCTGCTTCGGCGGGGTTGTTTTTTTCTCTACGCTAAATCAGCAATGGAAACAGCAATAGGCAATTCTGGCAGGTCAATTGGTCAAAAAAACTATTGACTTTTCAGCTTGAGTATGATACAATGAAGATATAAGGTATTAAACATTGCCCTAAAAACTCATCGACGTCCCGTCTAGAGGTCATCTGAGATTATAGGGCGAAGAAAGGAAAACATGGCTGAAGCCAAGAAAAATGAAGGTCTTAAAATTCGCATCCGCCTCAAAGCGTATGACCATCGCATTATTGACCAAAGTGCAAAACAAATTGTCGACACCGCGATTCGCACTGGAGCGACGGTTTCCGGACCAGTCCCGTTGCCGACTAAGCGTAGCACTTTTACAGTCGTGAAGTCGCCACACGTCTACAAAACCGGTGGTGAAGCTTTCGAAATGAAAGTCCACAAGCGTTTGATCGACATTTCTAACGCTACCCCAAAGACCATTGATTCGCTTCAGAATCTTGCTTTGCCAGCTGGCGTCGATGCTGAGATCAAAATGCAAGGCTAATCGATCGATTCATATTTATCCAGACCACCCCACTAGACGGGGTGGTTTTTGTAGTATATTTTTGGCTCAGTTTTTGCTATAATGACCTTATGACTGTGGTAGCGCGACTAAAAAAACGTTTTTATTTTGTGGCGGCTGGATATTTCCGCTTTTTCGCAAATTTCGCCCTCCGTCGCTGGCACCCGCGCATTATCACGATCACCGGGTCAGCCGGCAAGACGACCATGCTTCATCTTTTAGAGTTCGAACTAGGCGATCGCGCTCATTATTCTCATAATGCCAATTCAGCTTTTGGCGTCGCCTTCGACCTTTTGGGCCTAGAAGGAGTACGTGGCTCGAAGTGGCGCTGGTTGAAGCTGATCTTTATGGCTCCGTTTCGGGCTCTGTATTACGCCCGCCGTGGTGAATTTTACGTCGTAGAGATTGATGGTGAACGGCCGCATGAAACCGAATTTTTGGCTTCGTGGCTTCGGCCAGAGGTAACCTTTTGGGTATCTTTGGGGCGTTCACACGCGATTCAGTTTGAGCGTGAGGTAGCCGAAGGGAAGTATCCAAGTTTAGACCTAGCAATTGCGCACGAATTTGCTACTTTGCCAGAAAACACAACCAAACGAGTCTATATCGACGGTGATAATCCGCTCATGGTCGAGGCCACGCGCGATATTTCCGCGGAAGTGGTTAAAGTTAGTAAGAAACAACTCAAACGCTACGACGTCTATCCAACGCGTACCGATTTCGTCTTCGAATCGATCGCTTTTCACTTTGCTCAACCCCAACCGCGTGACCTAGCCATACAACTTGCTATGCTTCTCGAAGCCGCCAAGTCTCTCGATCTCTCTCTTAAGACTGATTTCGCTAATCTAAAAATGCCCGCCGGGCGGAGTTCTTATTTTGCAGGGCAACGTGGCTTAAAACTGATTGATAGTAGTTATAACGCTCATATGATTAGTATGGCGAGTATTCTGGATATGGCTAAAAGTATGCATGCCGGACATAAATGGCTGGTCATCGGCGACATCGTTGAGCAAGGTTCGACCGAACAAGCCGAGCACGAAAAGTTGGCGGAATTGATTGCTACGGTTGAGCCTGAAATGGTTATTTTAGTAGGTCGGCGAACAAAAAAATACACCGCACCTCGGCTCAAAGAGCTTGGTATAACCGTTCGTACTACGCTCGATCCGCATAAAGCCCTAGAGTTTATTCAGCAACATACCTCAGGTGAAGAGACGATTATCTTTAAGGGGAGCCAATATCTCGAGTGGATTATTGAGCAACTGTTGGCTGACCCCAAAGATGCCGAAAAACTGCCTCGACGCGAAAAAGCCGCCGTCAAACGACGCGAAAAATGGGGGCTTAAATAATGTCTCGCGCTACGAAAACCCAGGCCAAAAAAGCAGATAAGCTATATATTATACACGGCTGGACTTATACAACTGCCCCTTGGACCAAAACCATTGCTTCGCTAGAACAACAAGGCTTTGAAGTTGAAATGCTCCACGTGCCTGGTTTAACTTCGAATTCCAAGAAAGTTTGGACAATTGACGATTATGTGCGCTGGGCGGATCGTAAGATTCCGAAGGGGGCGGTTGCGCTCGGTCATAGCAATGGCGGACGGATTCTATTGAACCTCTGCAGCGCGAAGCCTCATAAACTTCAACATCTTATCCTTCTTGACAGCGCTGGCGTTTATGAAAATGATTCGAAACGCGATCTAGCTCGGGGTTTGTCAAAGAAGCTGGGATTTTTGAAGAAGATTCCCGGTTTGACTAAGGTTTGGCATAAGCTGACTGGGGCGACAGATTATGCGCGAGCGCCGGAAAACATGAAAAAGACCCTTGCGAATATGCTCGACTCCGACAAGGATCTTGACTTGACTCGGATTGCTGTCCCGACTTCTATCCTTTGGGGTGCTAATGACACTATTACTCCTCCGCGTCAAGCCGAAGTCATGCATCGGGTAATTCCGCACAACGTTATGTCGATTTACCCAGACTGGACTCATGCGCCATACATCTCTCATCCTCTCGAGCTTGCCAAGGCGATTGCCAAAGCTTATAAAAATCCCCCAGTCATTCCTGCTGATCCTAACGAAATGGTCAAAAAATCCGCTTCTCTGGCGCTCAAAAAGGCTAGCGGACCCGAACTTAAGTCAAAAAAATCTGGTAGTAAAGTGGTCGCGGATGTGCCGACAAAGTTAGTGTTTAAAAAAGGCGAGCAAATCACTAAGGGCATGGTTGTGAGTGACGCCGAAGGTGCGGCTGTAAGATACAATAAAAATCTTGAGCAAAAACCGCGCCCCGTAACGAATGTGCAGGCTAAATCCGCCTCCCAGGTCCTCAAAAAAGTCGTCTCGCAGTCCGGTAATGCAAAAAACCCTTCAAAATCCAACAGCACTGGCCTTCTAGCAGAGATGTCTGAAGATCTGGAAAAACCAATTGATTTTGTACCCATTAGCTCCGCCACAGTCCCGAAAGTCAGCAAAATTAACCAACTCAAACGCAAGGTAAAGGGGAAGAAAAAATGATTTTTCTTGGACAGGCTTCAAATTATACTTTTCCTCATGCGTTGAAACACCTTTTTACCCGTGGGAAGCCGAAGTATAGCCAACAACTGCGCATTGCTCTAGCAAACCGCTATCATGTCGAATCAAACGACGGCGATCTGATCTCGCGCATCGCGTTGTATCATACTGGGCGTTCGGCTCTTACGGCGGCTCTGATTGCGACAGTACCAAAAGGAAGTCGAGTAATCATTCAGGGACTGACTTGTATTGCTGTAGTGCGAGCAGTGAAGGCTGCCGGTTGCGAGCCAGTCTTTGTCGATATCGGGTCAGATTATCGAC
This sequence comes from uncultured Candidatus Saccharibacteria bacterium, assembly GCA_964439975.1. Classification (GTDB taxonomy): domain Bacteria; phylum Patescibacteriota; class Saccharimonadia; order Saccharimonadales; family Saccharimonadaceae; genus Nanosyncoccus. The sequence goes on along the minus strand of CAYTPD010000003.1, from coordinate 41,373 downwards.
TACAATATGACCTAGACAAGCTTGCTCAGACTTTAGCAACTACCGATAATGTCAGCGCGATTATTGTGCAAAATACCTTAGGACTAACCATTGATATCGCGGAAGTTGAAAAACTGACTAAGAAATACAAGATTCGTATTATTGAAGATCTAGCGCATTGCGCCGGCCGTTTTTATCCCGACGGACGCGAAGTTGGGACGGTTGGCGTGGCTTGCGCGTTATCCTTTGGTAAAGGCAAAGCCATTGACACGATCTCCGGTGGCGCACTAGTATTGCGCGAGCCAAAATACCCTATGGTCAATCAACCAGCTCTGCCGACGCCAAAGTCTGACCAGCGACGCGATCGATTTTATCCTATCTTCGGCGCCCTTATGCGGCTAGGCTACGACCTCTCGATCGGGAAATTCGTTGCTGGCGCGCTTCTAAAGCTTCATTTTATCCAGCGTTCTGCCGACGCCGAGTTGAATCTCGACGTCCGTCTGACGGATTGGCAAGCTAAGCTGGCTCTTGAGCAACTCGAAAAACTTCCGACTACCCCCCTGCGCGAACCATATTTCGTCGGCCAACGCGAAAAAGTTCTCGAGGAACTCTTGCACGCGGGCTTTAAACTGGACGAAATTTGGTACGATACGCCAGTTTCGCCAGCGCGATACAAAAAAGAGGTCGCTTTTCCGACCAAAGACTGCCCCAATACCGTCAAGGTTGCAAAAACAATTGTGAATTTGCCGACTTGGTATAGCGCCGAAAAAGTTGTCCGCGCACGAGAGATTGTTAATTGGTATGAGCTTAAGGAAGCAAAACGCGATGATGAAGACTAATCCAGCGACTAATTCCAGTGCGGAGCTTCCGACCGACATTTCGACCGAAAAATGGTCGACGATCGTCGAGGCTTATCCAGAGGCTAATTTCCTTCAATCTCCCGCCTGGGCCGAAACTAATCGCGCCATTGGCCACAAAATCTGTTTTAACGACTTTGGCGACCGCGGTTGGTGTCTGATGATTGTCAAAAATGCCAAGCGTGGGCGTTATCTCGAGGTTCCAGGCGGACCTTTGCTCGATTGGCAAAATAAAGCCTTAGTCGAAGAAGCTTTTGTGACCATTCGCAAAGTCGCGCGACAGGAAAAATGTGTCTTTATCCGTCTACGGCCACAACTTTTTGCCACTCACGCGCACCTAGATTTATTAGCTAATCTGGGTTGCAAAAAAGCTCCTATGCACCTCCACGCCGAGCATACCGTAATGATCGATTTGACCAAAACCGAGGACGAACTGCTAGCCGATATGCGTCGTCAGACTCGTTATGAGGTGCGACGAAGCAAAAAACAAGCAATTACGGTTGAATGGTCGGACGACCTCGAGAGATTCTCTGAATTTCATGATGCTCAAGTCGCAACTGCCAAACGTCAAGGTTTTGTCCCGCCCGATCTCGACACCTTGCTGGCCGAGCGCGAAGCTTTTGGCGATCAAATCCGTCTCTATACCGCGCGAACTACCGACGGCCAGCCGATTGCTTATGGTTTAATTTTCTGGTCCGGTCTGGAAGCCGAATATTTTGAAGCGGCCTCGACTGACCTAAATCGCAAAATGCCCGGCGCTTATGCTTTGCAGTGGCAAGTCATGCAGGATTTAAAATCGCTCAACCTTAAACGCTATAATCTCTGGGGTATCGCTCCCCAAGGCGCCGTTAATCATCGCTATTCCGGCGTCACGACTTTTAAAACTGGTTTTGGTGGCGAAATAGTTGAATTTGTCCCCGCACAAGATATAATTATTAATAGAGCTGGCTATCTAAAAGATTGGGCAGTTGAGACAATTCGGCGTAAAACCCGTAATTTATAGCTTGAGCCTAGTCTATCCTCTAATTATAGCACACTCAGCTTAAAAAGTCAATAGATTATGCTTAAAATCTTGTCAAACAAGGTTAAAAACCAAAAAAGGAGCACTATGGAGATCATCGACGCAACCGATCGTAAAGCATGGGATACTTTCGTGACTAGTCACCCCGAAGCAAATTTCTTGCAATCTTGGGATTTTTATGAATTTTATCGAAGTCGTGGCAATCAAATCGTTCGGCGAATCGTTCGTCAGGGTGAACAAATTATTGCAGCTTATGCTGGAGTGGTCGAAAATGCTAAACGTGGACGTTATTTAGCAGTCGCCGGTGGTCCAATCCTCGATTGGACGAACGAAGAATTAGTAAAGTCAATTTTTCAAGATTTGTCGACCGAAGGAAAGAAACATCATTGCGCATTTGTCCGCGTGCGTCCGCAACTTGAACGTGAGCGTGGCTTACCACTTATGGCGAAATTGAAAGCGGATAAAAAGCTTCATCTCCATAAAGCTCCCATGTATCTCTCGACCGAATTTGCTGGGATACTTGATTTGGAAAAATCTGAGGACGAAATCTTGAAAGGTATGCGTCAACGTCTGCGACGCGCTTTACGGAAAGGAGCAAAAAATGGTATTGAAATTGAAAAATCGACTAATCCAGACGATATTCACGAATTTTACCAAATTGAGTTGCAAACCGCAGGGAGGCACAAATTCGTAGCCTTCTCGGAAGATTTTCTGACCAAACAGTTTAGCGCCTTCGCCAAACATAATGAAGCGGTCCTCTATACGGCCAAATATAATGGTGAAATTCTAGCTCAGAACTTTATGATTTTTTACGGCAACGAAGCCTCCTATCATTATGGTGTTAGCTCTGAGCTCGGAACTAAACTCTCCGGCGCGCCACTCTTGCACGTCGAAGCGATGCGTGATGCACGTCGACGCGGGATTAAACGCTATAATTTTTGGGGAATTGTCGAGGAAAATGAAACCAAACATCGTTTCTATGGCGTATCCTGCTTTAAGCGGGGTTTTGGTGTAACCGAACTACGCTATACCCCAGCCCATGATCTAGTGATCAATCCGCTCGGCTATGCTTTCGATTGGATCATCGAAACTATCCGACGCAAAATTCGCCATGTCTAGCGGACCGAAATCTCTACATAAATTTAGTTTTTAACATTCAATATGCTATAATGGAATAAACATTAGGAGGAAAACATGGCGCAAGATAAGCGTAAATATATTGATAGTCATTGGTTAGTCTTTATGTTCCAGGGATTAGTAGCAATGTTCTTCGGTTGCATTACTCTCTTTACCGGTGACCAATCGTCAAGCGATTTGACGGCGGTGGTTGGGATTTCGCTCCTCGCGCTGGGCGTGGTCGAGATGGCTAATTTAATTCATCGCAGTTTTCATCGTCAAGGTTGGCTAGTTTCGGTCCTCGTGGTACTTTTTGACGTACTGTTTGGCGTCTTAATGCTCTGCAAAGGGGGAGAGGGCGCGGTTTGGCGCATGACTATTCTTGCCAGCTACACACTCATCCGTGGTTTCTTTGAAATCTTAATCGGTTTTCGGACCACGATTGATCCCACCGACCAGTTTATTTGGGTCCTTTGTGGAATTTGTGGTTTGATTTTCGGAATTGTCATCCTTAACTCAGGACATCTCGGTGGCGTGAACTTCATCCGATTCTTCGGTGCGTATATGCTCATCTTGGGAGTTTCGAGCCTGAATTACGGTTTTCATAACCGCACGCAACAACTTGAATACCGTGCTTCTCATTCTAAGAAAGCGACGGTAAAGAGCGCGAAAGCAAAGAAATAGACGAAAAACCAGACGCCCCTCTATTGCTTATCGTTAGAGTGTGTTATAATCAGTTCCCAAAGGAGAATTTATGAAATATCGTAAACCGACTAAAGCTATTATTACCGATGCAGGATTCGCTAGTCGTTATTTACCAATCACAAAAACTATCCCAAAAGCCATGTTGCCTCTCGGCAATCGCCCTATTATGCAATTGATCGTTGAAGAATGTGTCGAGGCTGGAATTAAGGAAATTATTATTGTGGCTACGGCAGAAGGGAAGCCGATCTACGAAGATTACTTTAATAATTCCGTCAACCGTATTCGCAAACAGCTCGCCTCGCAAGGTAAAGAAGATCGCTATGCCTCAGTTCAAAAGGTCCTCGATTTTCCCAAAATCACCGTCATCGAACAGGATCCATCTTATCCTTACGGCAATGGTTCGCCCATTGCTTCCGCGCATAAATTTATTCGTGACGACGAGGCCTTCATTGTCGTTTACTCGGACGATGTAGTGTTTGGTAGCTCTGACGTAAAAACTTTGATCGATAGTTACGAAAAACACCCCGAAGCGAAAGCGATCATTATTGCTCAAGAAATGCCTCGCGAAGTGTTGGACAAATACGGTGTCATCAAGATGAAAGATGGAAAAACGCAAACTCTGCACGATATTGTCGAAAAGCCCAAAATCGAGGATGCGCCGTCAAACTTGACTAGCTATGGTCGCTATCTACTCACGCCGGAAGTTTTTGAATACCTTAATCCTAGCAACACTGGTCTCGATAATGAACTTTGGACCGTCGATGCTATTACCAAAATGGCCAAAACCGGTGATGTCTTTGTCGAAAAAACCCGTGGCGAATGGATGACGACTGGAGATCCGAAAAACTATTTCCTCGCCCACTTGAAATACGTTTTAGACTACGAAAAATTTGCCGACGATGTGCGCGAAGCTATCAACGCAAAACAGAACTAAGCTTAAAGCAATATAGGAGGTAAGATGAATATTGCAGAGTGGATATTAGTGGTTATTTTGGCAGTTACCCTATTTATTTTCCTGGTAACTGCTATCGTCTTGACTATTCGCCTGATTAAACTAGCTGACGAGGCGAGTAAAATCGTTGCCACTGGCCAAGGCATCGCAGCTAAAGCCGACGATATTGTCGACAATGTCAAAGGTATGACTTCGGTCGGCGGGATCGTAAAGACTTTTGCCAGCCGTGTTATGGAAAACCAAGAGCGACGCTATGCCGAAGAAGACGCCGCGCGCGATGAAGCCAAGGAGGCCGAAGAGGCTCGTCATGAAGCAGAAGAAAAAGCCGTGCGCGAAGCAATCCGACGGGCTGAAACTGGATCAACTGCGCGTAGTACTGCCAGAGCTAGTCACGCGGGGAGTGCTAGTCGCTCGAATAGCCGTGCGAAATCTACGCCAAAAACTCCTACCTCAAGGACCAAGAAAACTAGTCTAGGCGCTCGCCTGAAAAAACAGAAATAGCTCGCAAAAATCCGCCCCTTTTCAGGACGGATCTTATGTTATTATTTTGCGGTTTGCGAACAAGTAGCAATATGCTTAGCATTCGATACCTGACCGACATTTAGTATCTGACCATTGCCCTTCCTCGTTGGTGTCGGCGTGGATCGCCCAGTTTGCAGTAAGGGAAAAGCTTCTCTCGATGCTAGCGCTGCACGCTCCGCCTGCTTCCAGTTCCTCCCGAACGCATTTTTCCCACGCATTGACCTGTGTTATAATCATACTATGACGGAGGTAACCAAAGACAACGAACCCCTGAAACCTAGCGATTTTGTGCATTTGCATAATCATACCCATTATTCTCTTCTCGACGGCTTGACCAAAGTACCAGAGTTAGTCGACTTCGTAAAGGAGCAGGGCATGGAAGCTGTAGCTGTGACTGATCATGGCACGATGAGCGGATTAGTCGAGCTTTATAAGACTTGTCATGACCACGGAATTAAACCAATTCTCGGTCTCGAGGCTTATGTTGCTGCTAGGCGTATGGAAGATCGTGATCCAGCGCACGATAAACGCCGTTTTCATATCACTCTTCTCGCTATGAATAATCAAGGTTTCGAAAACCTTTGTCATATGATGTCGCAAGCCGAGATTCGGGGCAAATATTACCGCCCGCGTATTGATCATGATTGTATGACCGAGTTTGCCGAGGGCGTGATCTGTCTGTCTGGCTGCGCAGGATCTGAAATCTCCGAGGCTATTCGTGCTGATGATCCTAAAAAAGCTCGGGAATTAGTCGCATGGTACCATGACCTTTATGGCGATCGATTTTATCTTGAAATGCAGGATCACGGTCATCCCGATTCGCCCACGCATTGGGACGAGCAAAACAAAGTTAATCAGGAGCTGATGAAAATCCACGACGAAACGGGTATCCCGCTCGTTGTTACCTGTGATGCACATTACCTCAATCATGAAGACCAAGATGCACACGAAGTTTTGCTTTGCGTCGGAACGGCTTCTAATCTTTCCAATCCGAATCGCATGTCGCTCAAAGACTTCGAGCTCCATGTTATTCCGCCTCAAGAAATTATTAATCGCTGGGAAAAAGTCTGCCCTGAAGCCGTGCGCAATACACGACGCATTGCTGACCGTTGCGATGTCGACTTGCAACTTGGGCGAATTCTGATTCCAAAATTTCCGCTACCAGAAGGCGAAAATGAAAAATCCTACCTCGATAAATTGGTTTTTCAGGGGCTAGTCTATCGCTATTGTGGCAAAAAGCTGGACGATACGGTTAATCTGAGCGTCGACGAATGTCGCAAGATGCTTGAGAAAGCTGATCAATCGCCTGAACGTGAAGCAGAAAAACTCAAAATCCTGCCTAGGATTGATTATGAACTCGGCGTGGTTGACAAAATGGGATATAATGGCTATTTCTTGATCGTTCAAGATTTTATCAACTGGGGCAAGAGTCAACGAATCGTTTTTGGTCCTGGGCGTGGTTCGGCGGCTGGAAGCATTTTGGCCTACGCGCTCAGGATTACCGAATTGGACCCCTTGAAATATGATCTTCTGTTTGAGCGTTTCCTAAATCCCGATCGTATCTCAATGCCAGATATTGATACTGATATCCAAGATACTCGTCGCGATGAAGTAATTGAATATTGTACCCAAAAATATGGTGCAGGTCGGGTGTCGAACATTGCGACTTTTGGTAAAATGATGGCTAAAAACGCCGTGCGAGACGTTTCTCGGGTTCTCGAAGTGCCATATGCGGAAGCAGATCGGCTGGCAAAATTGGTACCTGACCCTATTCAGGGGCACCATGTGCACCTTCCCGACGCCATTCGTGATGTTCCAGATTTGCGACATGAATACGAAACTAATCCGGTCGCCAAGGACGTTTTAGATTTCGCTAGCCGTCTCGAGGGTACAATTCGTAACCACGGTGTACATGCTTGTGGTGTGATTATCGCTCCGGATGAGCTAGACAAATTCCTCCCGCTTGAAGTTTCCGCTAAGGGTCCGATTGCAGCCCAATTCCCCATGACCCAGGTCGAGGAACTAGGCCTACTCAAAATGGACTTCCTGGGCCTCAGCAACCTTAGTGTTATTAATAACGCTTTGCGTATGATTCGTAAAGTTTATCACGACGATGTTGACCTTGTCCATATTCCGCTGGACGACGAACTGACTTATGCTCTCCTCCAGCGTGCCGAGACGACGGGCGTCTTCCAGCTTGAATCTGCCGGTATGAAGCGTTACCTAAAAGATCTCAAAGCAAACCGTTTCGAAGATATTATCGCTATGGTGGCGCTGTATCGCCCGGGACCAATGCAATTTATCGATCAATTTATTCGTCGCAAACACGGCGAAGAACCGATCACCTATCTTCATCCTGGTCTCGAAAATTCCTTGAGAGACACTTACGGTATTATGATTTACCAGGAGCAGTTTATGCAGATCTCGCGCGAATGGTGTGGCTTCACGGGCGGTCAAGCCGATACATTGCGCAAAGCAGTCGGTAAGAAAAAAGTCGATCTCATGAATAAAGTCAAGCCAGAGTTTATCAACGGTGCAATCAACGTTGGTGGCGCGACTAAGGAGATCGCCGAACAATTCTGGGTCGAGCTACTCGACTTCGCGAATTATTGTTTTAACAAGAGCCATGCAGCGTGTTACGGTCTCGTCGCATACTGGACGGCCTATCTTAAGGCGCATTACCCCGACGCCTTTATGGCGGCCTTGATGACTTCCGACATGCGCTGGACGGACCGTTTAGCAATCGAAATTGCCGAATGTAAACGCATGGGACTCAAAGTACTTGGACCAGATATTAATGAATCCTACGGCGATTTTGGTATTGTCGGTGGCGAAAAGACGATTCGTTTCGGTTTGTCGGGCATCAAGAGCATGGGCAAAGCACTGGTGGAAGAATTTGTCATTCCTGAGCGGGATCAAAATGGACCGTTTAAGAGTGTTTGTGACTTTGCCGCTCGGGTTAATTCCGCTAAATTCAATAAGAAATCTTGGGAAGCAGCGATTAAAACTGGCGCCTTTGATCGCTTTGCCGATCGGAGCGATCTATTATTTAATCTCGAGAGCATTCAAGCTTATGGCGCGAAACGTCAAAAAGACGCTGCTTCGGGTCAGACCGACCTTTTCGGCGCCATGGGTGAGGCGGGCATCATTCCCGAGCCAGAAATCAAACCAGCTCCTAGTAAGGTTCCCGAGAAAGAACGCCTGCTTTGGGAACGCGATCTCATGGGTCTCTACATTTCGAGCCATCCGCTTGATCGTTACGAGACATATTTTACCGAACAGACTCATAGCTATGATTTAGTGACTGCCGAAAACGACAATAAACTACTCAGCGTGGGCGGGATCATTAGCGATGTGCGAACCATAATCACGAAGAGTAATACTCGAATGGCCTTCGTAAAGATTGAAAACAAAATTTCTGAGCTGGAGATCATTGTTTTTCCCAAACTATACACCGAAGTTGGCGCGAAGCTTGAGCAGGATGCCGTGATCCGGGTGACAGGACGGGTTAACGCTCGCGATCGGGACGGCAAACTTTCTGGTGAGGCGAAGATTATCGCTGATCACATCGACGTCATCCCCGATGAGACGCTAGAGAACTATCAACCCACTGGCGAAAAGCTACCGATCCCCGAAGACGCCCCACGACCGCCACGCCGTAGGCGTCCTACGCCTAATCAAGAAGCGTCCAAAGCTCAAGCCGAATCGAAGGATCCTGACGCAACGGACGCAAAAGACGAGCCAATCCACCGTGTCGTCACGCCACCAAAAGATCCTCGTCAGGAAAAGCTCTACGTCCTAATTGAAGATCCGACTAACGCCGAAATGTTGAGCGAGATCCGCCATCTCTGCGAGCAACATCATGGCGTCCAAGAAATCATTCTAGTTTTGAAAGATGCTCATGGTAAGCGCCCAGTTCGCCTACCCTTCAAGGTTGAAATTGACGAAGACCTGACTAAACCGCTTACTAACCTCCTCGGCGAACAGTGCGTAAAGGTAAAATAGCCTCCTAACCGTCAAATATCACGCTAAGCTTGACATTTTTATCAATGTGTGCTACAATAGAAGTAAGCCCTGTGAAGAGGCTCGCATCAGGTGACTTTTCTGCGCAAAAAAGGAGGGATTAATATGCAGAAAAATAAATTAGCGACCGGATTTTTTATAGTCTGTTTAGCGCTTAGCGCATGTAGCGCCAAAACTGAATCAGCACCAAAGTCCGACCAGGAGACTAAAAAGTCGGCTGGCCTAAAAATGGAATTCGATGCTGGGGCCATGAATGTCGACCCGAGCGGAAAGGATTATGGCGAACTCTGGGGTCAGCCCGACCAAGTCTTGGAGGAGCTTTACAAAATTTGCTATCTCCAGCCAGAGACTTTGGCGGCGACGATTTCGGCTTTTCCGTCAATCGTCTATGCTGAGGGGGTTCGCACTAAGCATAGCAACCGCACAGAAATTGACCCGATAGAGCTGGATCAACTGATTAGCTTTGGCGAAAATGGCGGAGAAGTTCAAGACAAGCTACTGGACGCGCTTAAACGGTCGCTAACAGACAAACAAACCAAGGTCAAATTTGTCTACACCAATGGTTGGCAGGAAATGTATTATATGTTCCAGTACGACAAAACGCTCAAAATGACGCCTTCAACAATCGACCTGGTTGCGATTCCGATCTATCAGCGAGTTGCACCACAAGTATTAATCACGATTACTGACCAGGACGGCAACGAAGAGACCGGGCTATTCGATCTGACTTTAGGATTGCAACGTTGCATCCCCTTCAAAAAAGAATAACAGTGCTAATGTTCTTTAAACGAAAGACCCCCACGAAAGTGAGGGTCTGAATTTTAGCGTTCGAATGGATCTATGAGCTTTAAATCAGGCCGATCCTCGGCAATTCGCATGAGCTCATTATATTTAGCAATACGTTCTGAGCGCGAAAGGGAACCAGTCTTAATTTGGCCTGTGCCTAATCCGACCGCCAGATGCGCAATCGAAGTATCTTCGGTCTCACCAGAACGATGCGACATGACTGTGCGATAGCTAGCCTGTTTCGCCATCAGTACCACATCAATCGTTTCGGTCAAAGTACCAATTTGGTTTGGTTTGACTAAGATCGCATTACCCGCTTTTGCTTTAATCCCTTTGTCAAGTAACTTGGTATTTGTGACGAACAAATCATCACCGACCAGCTGTACGCGCTCACCTAGTCGCTCAGTCAGCGCCTTCCAACCCTCCCAATCATCTTCGTTTAGCCCGTCTTCAATCGAAATGAGTGGATAATTCTCAATAATCCACTCATACCAGTCAATCATATCTGCTGCAGTTTTCCATGAACCGTCGGTCCTTAGCTCGTAATGGTCTTCCTTCCAGAATTCAGAAGCCGCTACGTCAAGCGCGATTGCTACGTCTTGTCCCGGTTTATATCCAGCCACTTCAATGGCTTCCATGATGCAATCTAATGGCTCATTGTTGCCTTCACGGACCTTCGGACCGTAGCCCCCTTCATCGCCTACGGTTACTGGATAGTCACGATTTTTTAAAACGTTTTTTAAAGCATGGAAGACTTCTGCGCCCATTCGCACCGCTTCGTTCATAGTCCCAGCGCTACGGGGCACAATCATATATTCCTGAAAATCCGTGCACCAATCTGCATGCATGCCACCATTCATGACGTTCATCATCGGCATCGGCATCGACATTTCCTGCGTCGTCCCGGCGATCGCTGCCACATATCGATAAAAAGGCAAGCCCTTCGCCTTGGCTGTCGCTCGAGCCACGGCTAGCGAGACCGCCAGGATTGCATTAGCGCCCAATTTAGACTTATCGGTCGTCCCGTCAAGCTCCAGCATCAAACGATCAACCTGAGCTTGATTAACAGAATTACCTACTAAAACATCGGCAATTTCATGATTGACGTGCCAAACTGCCCGCGAGACACCCTTGCCATTATAAAACTTCTTATCGTTATCGCGTAGCTCCAATGCCTCACCGCTCCCCGTCGAGGCTCCTGATGGCACAATTGCACGACCAGCCTGACCAGACGACAAAAAAACATCCGCCTCAACCGTCGGATTTCCTCGACTGTCGAGGACTTGACGAGCTTTAATATTCTTAATCGTGATTTTATCCATAAGAGAATTATATCATAAGAAGTATTTTGTTTCGCCGAAAAAACACTTTTTTCTACAAAATATGTTACAATGTGATAAAGCATAAGCCAACAAAAAAAGGAGGGTAAATGGACGGACAGGATTCTCAAGATTCTACGAACCAAAATACCGATATACCACAAACAAACACTGAATTGCCGGAAGTAAATTCTAGCACTATGGAGGTCGTAGATTCTGTCAGCCAGGCACCCGAACCGACTCAAGTCCTCGAGTCGACCATAGCTCCAGAAACACCGCTTACACCTGTTTCGGAAGAGACTTCGCCTACGCCAGAAATCGCATCCGCGCCAGCCGAGCCCACCGCCGAAATTGAGTCCATCCCAGCTGAACCTACGCCCGAAATACAAGCTGCCGTGTCAGATTTAGCTAATTCAGAATCCCCTGCTCTCTCCAGCGCCACGATCACTAGTAATACAAAGCCCGCTAAAAAATCTAAAAATCGAAAAGCGAAAGCTAGCCAAGCAGATGACCAGTCCGAGCTCAAGTCTCAACCAGCTACTAATTCTGGCTCAACATTTTCACCGGCCACTAGCCAAACAATGCAGACCGCTACGAAGAAAAAGCCCCGTACCGGACGGATCGTTGCGATTATCATTGCCCTGGTTGTCGTTTTTAGCTTGGTTGGTCTGGCGCTTTGGTATTTCCTCTATTATAATAATGTCGATAAAATTGCCTTTGATGCCATACACGGAGCCTTAGCTACCGAAAATCTTGCGCTTGATGGTGAAGTAGTCATGAATGCCGATCCAAACAACAAGGATTCCGAAGTACAACGAATCGCTTTTGATTTTAATACTGCTTCCACCCGCATTCCTAGCCAAGGTAAGGTAAAAGTCGCGATCGATATGCGCAAAGATCCTGATTTTGATCTTGAAGTTGAATATATGCAAAAAGCCGACGGTATCTTTTATCTCCGTATGGACGGTCTCATGGAAATCATGGATCGTGCTGGTTTGACGAAAGAACAAAAAGATAGTCTAACAACGACTTTTGAATTGATTGAGGATGTCGACGGTGAATGGTGGGAAGTCTCAATTGTCGATGTTTTGAAAGCGCTAGAGGTTGATCGAACGACGGCAGATTTTAGCGATCAACTCTATACCTGTGCGACCGATTTGGGTAGTAGCGAATACGGGAAAGAACTAGCAGATTTATATCTCCAGGATCAATACAAGTTTGTCGATATTCAAAAAGTTTCCCAAATCGATACTGACGGCCATTGGTTCTCATACCAAGCTGGCTTTGGCGAAAGTTTGTACGAAGTCACGCTGGATAAACATAAACTCGCAGATTTTATTAATTATCTTCCCGAGACGAAGGTTGCGACTACCTTTGTGGACTGCGTGAATGAGGCTTGGCGCGATTATGCCAAAGGTATGTCCTCGTCGTATAGTAGCACAAAGCCGGCGGATAATTTGATTGATCCAGACGATATTGATGAAATTTCAGCTTATGATATAAAAATTCCCGAAGAATTTAAATTATATCTTCAAATTGCCGACTTGAGTCATCGCCTGGAGAAAGTTATTGCCACGTATTATGAAAAAGACATCATGAATCTATCTTTCAATCTCAACCTTGATTATCGCAAAGCTTTGGTTAACCCACCTAGCGATTATCAACCGCTGACCGACCTAATCGATGATGAGCGACTAGAAGAAGTTAGTCAAGAAATTTGGCTCTCGCAAGCTATCGATGAGGACCTATCTGAGAGTTTGGAACCACAGATCAAGGGTGAACAAGGACAATTATAAGGAATTCGCATGGGGCTATTCAAAAACGTTAAAGAAACCGGTCTAGCAAAGGCAAACAAAGCGCTCAAGCTAGCTCGCGAGCATAAAACTACCAATACCCCCGAGCCAGCTATAAAATCGGGAGTCGATCCTAGGCGTTCGGCTGATCCCGAACTAGCGCCTCGTGTAGACGCTCATAAAGATGACGTAATGCATCAAAATCCAGTCAACGCTGACAATAACACTTTCTTAGCGCTAGATATTGGTACAGAAAATGTAAAAGCTGTAATTGCGCGACGTAGCCAGGGTGAGCAACTGGAAATTATCGGTATTGGTCGCGCTCATCAAGATTCAAGCAATATGTATGCTGGCGCGATCGCAGATATTCCAAGCGTCGTGCGAGTTTGTGAAAAAGCCCTGAGCCAGGCCGAAAAGACCGCCGGCGTCACAAGCCGTCTGACCGTAGTCGGGATTGCTGGTGAACTGGTCAAGGGGAACACTACGACGATCCGTTATCGGCGAAAAAACGGTAATAAACCTTTGACAGAACAAGAAATGTCGCTCATTATCCAACGCGTCCAAGAACGAGCAGGAGAAATTGCGCGCAAAGAAATTGCTGACGAAACAAATAATCCAAACGTCGAGGTTCGCTTGATTAATTCGGCGATCGTTAGCATTACTATTGACGGTTACAAAATTTCTAATCCGATTGGCTTCAAAGGTACGGATATCGTAATCCAATTCTACACCGCCTACGCGCCGCTAGTTCACATCTCGGCCATCGAAAAGGTTTGTGCGGAGTTGTCGCTCGAGTTATTGGCTGTAGCGGTCGAGCCTTTCGCTGTATGTCGTGCCTGCCTGGGCGACAACCTCGATAGCGGTTTTTCTGGTATCGTCATGGATATTGGCGGTGGCACGACGGATATTGCCGTAGTCGATGACGGCGGCGTTGAGGGAACAAAAATGTTTAGTATTGGCGGTCGTAGCTTTACGCATCAAATCGCCGAAGTTCTAGGAGTTGATTTTGATACCGCCGAGCGCTACAAGCTTAATTATAACAATCCGACACGGATTCCCGCTGAAATGCGCGAAAAAATTGATTTCGCTATTCAGCGCAATTTAGCTGTTTGGCTCTCTGGCGTCAGTATTACTTTGGAAGAATTTAAACTTTCCGACATGTTGCCAAGTCGTATTCTGCTCTGTGGAGGTGGCGCTGGACTTAATGATCTCCAAGAAGTCCTTGCGACTACCGATTGGTTTAAAGAACTACCATTCTCGCGTCGACCAATCGTGCATGTCGTCGAAGCTAACGATATTCCCGACGTTACCAATCTCACCCAGACCCGTATTGATCATTCCTTCGTCACCGCACTCGGTTTGTTGCGCGTCGCCCTCGATACGCTCGCTGGCGCTCCCGAGGAAACAGGGCTCCGCGCCAAACTTGCTAAGTTGCTACAAAATTAAGCGACTTTTTACACGAAGTTGCTTTTGCCTTTCACACAATCCTATGTAAAAATAGTATTTAATACTTCACAAAAATAAAATTTTATGCTATAATTACGAAAATCTAGGGTTGCAGAGGATTTTTGTTGCCAAATGCCACTTGGTGGTAAAAACAGCAGGATATGTTTTAGATAAAAATAATACCAAATCATATCAACCCCTGCATCATCCTATTTTTAGAAAGGCAAGTTTATGGGTAAATCAAAGAAATCACGTAATCGACATAAAGGGACACAACACAAGGCGAAGCGCAAGTCGCCACAAACTATACAGTCAAAGCAGAAAACTGCAATTAAAGCAAGCTCAGCGCACAAACAGCCGGCTGCATCAGCTAGATCGATCAAGGCTAATCTGCCTACTGGGGAAACTTCGAGCGCTAAGTTAACACCAGTATCACAGACGAGTGCTTCCTCGACAGAAAAGGCTACGTCAGGAACGCCTTCCACCAAACCAGCTAAAGCCACCGAACAATTACGTGATTTGCGTGAGAAATATCAGGACCGCATTAATCTCGCGATTGCTAAACCTAAGCCGGTTAACACTCCAATCCAGAACGCCCCCGAACCCAGCACCTTGCTTACTCAAAAAGCCCCACAACCAGTCGTCCGCGTGTCTGAACCCAGTACTAACTTGCCTAAAGCGCGGCCTACACTTGAAGATTGGCAAGCCAAGCAACGTGATATTATTAAAGAAGAATACGAAAAGAAACAGGCCGAATTAAAGCTCCAAGAAGTGGCGCTCGAACTGCAAGCTAAGCCTAAAAAGTCTCACAGAAAGCTGATCTGGGCGATCTTAATCATCATTCTTCTGCTCACGGCTAGTATTATCGGGATTGCGACTTGGTATTTTAATCATTCCGCTCCAGTCAACCAGCCAGCGAGCCCAATTGAAGAAAACCAATCTGTCCAGCCCCTAAGCTATGATCAAGTTATTCTTGACAAAGATAATAATCCGTTTTCTCCTCGTTATCAGCGTGGTAGGCAAGAGGACCTCAGCCTCTTTTTCCCGGATTTAAACTGTGCAGAGGGGAATGAAAATTGTTATCATCTACAACAAATTATCATCGACGACTCAGAAATAAACGACGAAACTTACGATTTTCGGGAAGCGCCCTTTCAGGTCATTTTCTTCGCAACCTTTTTGGAGAATCTCGCGCCTGGCGAACATGATGTTGAAATCGAACTCAACAATCAGGGCACGAATGAGCGGGTTGGTTTTCGCTTAACGATTGACGAATCTCCGACTTGTGGAGAAGGAGAAAAAATGGACGGCGACACCTGCGTCAAAGACCCCGAAGCAAAAAAGGACGCTCAGCGTTCTAACCCAACAAAACCCCAAACGCCAAGTCACGACACTACGACAACAATCGAGACTCCTGTCGCCTCGGAAAATCCCACAACATCCGATCCCGCTCCCGATCGGCCAGCCGAAGAGGTCAAGTCCGCAGAGCAGATCGCCTGTGAACATCGTATTGGCCCCAAAGCAATTTATCTCGCACACTGGGAAAACGGTCAAGTTCAGGTCTCGACCGGCCATTTCGCGGCTAGCTCGACCGGTGCTGCTAAAATGGCCTGGGTGAACGGAATTTGTCGCCCCGCAGTCTCTAGCTCCAGCCTAGTTATCGACGAACAAAGCGCCCTAATGTCGAGCGATCGGGCCGAAATTATCTATGGCGCCAAATTACCCAACTTGAAACAAAACGTTGGCCAAGATATGGTTTCCTGGCGTTGGAAAAACAACTCGCTGACTACTGAGTTCCTCTCCGATGCGCGCGTCGTCTTCAATTATTAATCTTGTTTATCTCCTCTCCGCTTTCTGTCGTCTTATGCTATAATAAGAACAAGTAACTTAGGAAGCATATGACTGGCAAAAATACACATCAAATTTTAAAAATTCTTGGCGCCACTATTCTCGCAATTATTATTCTTTCGGCCTGTGTGATTGTTCCGGTCGCACTTTGGGACTCGACCTTTCGAGCTTCGCCGAGCGCCAGTGACGATTCTTTAGCCGAGACGACGCTCCCTGTTCTTCCAGCGCCAGAGCGATCCGAGGGGATTCGGGGTGAGCAATTTGGTATTGATGCTAATATTAACGAAGCCACGATCGATCAATATCTCGGCCGGACCGACTCGGTTTATCGTGATATGCGCTTGCTCGTCGACCCAGCCAACTATGCTGCAATTGGCGGAGATTCTTACCTTTCGGGCTTTGTTGACGGTTTTGAAGTCGTGCCGTATCCTTATCTAGTCAATACGACAAATCTCCCGCCCGAGGTTGGCGCAACTTATACCGGCCCGACCTTGTTTACCCTGGATGAAAATGGTAATTATTCGCCCAATTATGCCGAATCAATGGCCATTCTTGAATATCTCTTTCCGCAGGACAAAAACATTTTTCTCATGTGTGGCGGAGGTGGCTATGCTGGCATGACTAAAGAATTGTTGACTAAGCTGGGTTGGGATGCCAACAAAATCTACAACGTGGGTGCCTATTGGAGCTACGATGGCGATCATAAGGTCGAAGTGAAAAATACAACCTATGGTGATGTTTCTTATGATTTCTGGAAAGTGCCCTACCATGATATTAATTTTACGACCTTGCACGCTCTACAAAAATGAAAAAATCTCATCGCTCGATCATTATTATTACCCTCGCGCTTCTCGCCCTAGTTCTAATAGCTGGAGTTGGTATTTTCGCCTGGCAAAAAGCTACGCGAGTCAAACTCAGTCCAGAATTTTACCAGCAGAGCAAGCTTGAGCAAATTTCCGCTGACGATTTAGGCCAACTCGCCGAACAGAAAAAATCCTTCCTCGTCTTCGTCAGCCAGCCAAATTGTCGTACGGCGGATGATCTGCGTAAGATTATTCAAGAATATCTTAGCCAATCTAAATTGACTGTCTTCGAGACTGCTTTTTCCGAGCTCAAAACGAGTAATTTAGCACCCGAAGTCAAATTCTATCCCTCAGTTATTATTTTCCAGAACGGCAAGGTCAAAGATTTTTTGCGTGCCGATGCTAGCGAAGACGCAAAAGCCTACACGACCCTAGACGGTTTCGCCGATTGGCTCCAACAGCGCCTCAAAACCTAATTTTTACAGGCTTGAGAATTATTACTTTGCTCCCCAGAGTAGCGTCCGGGGCTATTTTATGCTAAACTAATCTTACAACCTGCGCTTGTAGTTCAATGGATAGAACGCTGGCCTCCGGAGCCAGTAATGTCGGTTCGACTCCGGCCAAGCGTACCACATTCGCTATCGTGAAATATAAACTTAATCCTTTGCTCATTCAAAATTTTAGCAGACAAGAAATTCCCATTTCAAAATTTCATCCAGTTAGCGGAACCAGTTTCGAATTTTTCCCAACTTCAGAATTATAATTTCAAATTCCGATTTTTCGAGCCTTTATAGGGATGAAAAATCATAAAAATGCCAAAAATTAATTCCGAATTTTTAAGGCAGGAAAAAATCCTGTTCCGAATTCCAGGTTAGAAAAACAATTTCCTTTCGAATTTTTCAGTTACGAGAAATTTTCATTCCAAATTTTACAAACCAAGCGAAGCTTATGAGAATTTTAGCTACGCGAGACGGGGAAAGCAATATAGCGATCATAGTGTGCACGCGAATAAATATTCTGATCATCTATGCCGAGACCATCGGCGTAGGTATGTTCTGGCCGAGCCACGCCCAACCAATTAAAAATGGAAATACCTCCGTAAGGCAAAGTTTGATATCGAGGATCAATATACCCGCTCCGCACATAGGATAGTGGAAGAGGGATAATATATTTAGAGCATCGTGAGCTTTAATCGGCTGAAACCAAACAAGAAATAGAGAATAGATCATGTTGTTTGGAGGTAACCTCGAAGCCTCCGAACAAAAAACGACTCCCTGAGTCGATCGTGTGGCGCACTCGATAGGATTCGAACCTACGACACCTGGTTCCGAAGACCAGTGCTCTAATCCACTGAGCTACGAGTGCACGCCATGATATTTCAATTATACCACAAAATTTCACTAAACGGTCAAACAATTACAGTGAAGTGGTATCAAGTCGCTACGTATCCAGCCACCAGTAAAACCAAAGAAAATATGTTATAATGTGATAATGAAAGCTACACATCTCAACTTGTCTTATGGTGCAAAAGTCATTTATGATGACTGTGATTTTCATTTTGAGAACCACGCCAAAGTCGGGGTGGTAGGCGTAAACGGCGCAGGGAAGACGACGCTTTTTCGGATTATCCTTGGTCAACAACCGTTGGATGATGGCAAAATTGACACTTCTAGCCTGCGGATTGGCTATTTGCCCCAAGAGATCATTATTCCGCCCGACCAAAGCACAGTGACGGTTTGGGAATATGTGGCGCTCGGTCGACCTATTGATGAGCTTCAGGCGAAATTGAACACTGAGTATGAAAAACTAGCCCGGTATCCTGATAGTGCAACTATTCTTGAGCGTATTACAAAGTTGCAAGATTTAATTGATTCTTACGATTTCGCCAATTTTGATTATGAGTTGCTCAAAATTCTCGAAAAAATGCAACTTTCGTCGATCATGGATCAACCCATGTCGGAACTTTCGGGTGGGCAAAAATCAAAAGTTGCTTTCGCGCGCGTATTGTTTGAGAATGCTGGGTTATTATTGTTGGATGAGCCCACCAACCACCTCGACGTCGCCACTAAACAATTCGTCATCAATTTTCTCAAGCATTACCAAGGTACGGTATTAGTCATCTCGCATGACGTAGAATTTCTCGATGCTGTCACTGATCATACCCTTTTTCTCAACAAAGTCACGCATAAGATGAAAGTCTACCCCGGATCGTATAGCGATTTCCGTCGTCAATATGCTGAGGAAAAAGCTGCTGCCGATATGCGAATTTCTGAGCAAGAGCGTGAAATAAAACGCTTGAGCGAATTTGTCGCTCGGGCGCGCGCCACAAAGCGTTCCAATACTGCCCTGATCGGCATGGGGCATCAACGTGAAAAAGTTTTAGCCAAAAAGCTGGCTGAACTAGGCGAACGCGAACGCGAATACGCTCGAGTGAACTTGAATCTTGCACCTGCTCAGTTCAGCAGTAAAACTCCGCTCGAAGTACAAAATCTATCCTTCGCTTATGACGAAGGACCGGAGATTTATCATAACCTTTCCTTTAGCCTGACGCGGGGCGAAAAATTTCTTGTTGTTGGCGAAAACGGTGCCGGTAAATCGACGTTGCTTAAACTTATTGTCGGCGAATTGCAACCTCAAGCAGGATCAATCATCCTCGGAGCGCACACCTCGATTGCATATTATGCGCAAGAGCTCGAGATTCTTGACGAACGACGCACGATTCTCGAAAATATTACTTCGTATGATTTTACTCAGACGGAATTGCGCGCTATGTTAGCCAATTTTCTCTTCTATGACGACGATATTTATAAGAAAGTTAGTGTTTTGTCGCCTGGCGAAAAAGCTCGGGTCGCGCTCTGTAAAACGCTTCTGCAGCGCGCTAACCTGGTCGTCCTGGATGAGCCAACCAATCATTTTGACCCTGAAACTCAGAAAATCATCGGCGAGAACTTGCGCGAATATAGTGGCACGATTATCATGGTTAGTCATAATCCCGCCTTCGTTGAGCAAATCGGTATTACACGCATGCTTATCGTCCCTTCCCGCAACCAAACGCAGAATCAGACAGCTCGTCGCTCAAATTCACCCACAAACAGAGCCAGCACATCGAACCCTCAGCTCGCGATCGTCAAAAATTATTCCCCCGAACTTCTAGAATATTATTACTATCTCAATTCTTCGCTTTTCTAAACGCTAGCAAACCTCTAATTTAGCTACATTATCTCTCTTTTACTATCCTATGTGCGGAGCGGAAATATTGATTTGGACTATAATACCGTGAGGAACGCTGGCGCTAATGCTTATAATTGGTCGGGCATGGCTCGACTGGAGACGTATTACGCTCACTACCTCGTCATGGATAATCAAAGGATCTACTCATTCAATTATCGCAGCCGCTACACTGCTTTGCTCGTCCAATGCATGACGGGGGAAGCAACAAATCGATCACCATAGCGGGATGCGTAAGTTTCTTGATGGTTTAAGCTAAAAGCGTAGGCATATTCATCCTCTGTTCTGGCAAATTGTGACCAATTATAGCCATCAATACCCGCAAATCTCAATGTGCCAAGCAATGGCGTTGCATACCCGCTCCGCACATAGGATTATAGAGGAAAGAATACTATCTTTGTTTAGCTTGACGGGGAAAGCATTGTAACGATTAGTAGGAAATAACGAATTAGTATATAACATATTCATACCAAAGCTATAAGCACTCCATATTCCAGAATTAGTCATATTTAGCCAATAATATCCTTCAAAATTAGAATTCCATAAAACATATTCATGCAAATAAATATACCCGCTCCGCACATAGGATAATTAGGAGAGAAATAATATTAACTCTCGAATAATATTATTTGATATTTTCTTCTACTTTTCTTTTCTAAGAATATGCATCGATTTGTAATAGTGCTAGCTTGCCTTTCAAGAGATTAAAAGAGTGCCGAAGCTCGGCACGAGGAACGACAGCCCCGTGAAGACGGGCGCTGGAGTGGGTCTCGAAGAAAGGCAAGCTAGTACTACTACGAAAAAGAATCCTCTTGTTAGAAACGAAAGTAGAAAATGGCAAATAGAACGTTCTCCTAGATTTACAGCAACTAGTACTATGTGCATGGAAGATACTTTACTAATCCTAGAAGAAGAGTAAACTCAGAAAGACTACCTAAACCAATACAAGAGGCACCTCGACTGCCTCGCCTTCCTTGAGTCCAGTCAATTGGTATGGCCCGAATTGTATCCGCTTCAAAGCGACCACAGTGTAGCCAAGCGCTCCAAAGGTGCGACGGATCTGCCGATTTCGACCTTCATGCATACTAACCTCCCAGCGCTTACGCGTCTCATCCTCGCGTTCCAGCCCCAATTTCGAGACTCCGTCACCAATCTCGATGCCGAACTCAGCGATTTCTTGCTGATGTAGGGGCGAAAGGGGACGATCAAGTTCAACCTCATAAATTTTGGTTTTGGTAAAGCTCGGATGAGTCATTCTAAACGTAAAGTCACCATCATTTGTCAACAAAATCAAGCCCGAAGAGTCCTTATCCAGCCTGCCAACCGTCTTGAGATCTTGCCATTTTTTCGGCAATAAAGCAAAAATCGTCGGCGCTTCTGCTTGTTGACGCTTTGAACAAACATAGCCGACGGGTTTGTTGAGGGCGACATAGGTATATTTCAGTTTTTCCGGTCGCAAGCCAGCCACCAATAATTCCAACTTTTCTTCAAAATCCTCCGACAAAGCTACAAAATTCTCGCCTCTCTTCTTTATTTCGCGACACAGCCTCCCTCGGATGCTAGAAATCGCGCCCATCTCTTCATTATAGCACACATTGTCAGAAAAGTCAATACGTTGGCCTAATTTTGCCACATTTTGGTTGACTTTTACCGCTCCAAAAACGATCAAATCATCCGCCAAGCGTCGTGAAATTCCCAATTTTTGCGCCAAAAACTTATTCAGCCGAACCGCTTTCTTCTCCATGGTCTCATTATACCATGACTGATATGTTAAAGCCTAAGATGGCTGACCAGGCTCAACGCTATTCGTGATCGGCGCCACGAAACTTGCCGGCTCTGGTACGGCTGGCGCCTCACTTTGAACTTGCGGACCGACACTGACTTGTTCGCTAGCTTGAATCTGGTTTGGAGCGATCGGTGCTCCCGCGACAGGCGCTGGCATTGGCGGAATCGAGCTCGCCTGCGCAGGCATTCCTTGAGCTGGGCCGACCGGGATCGGTGAAGCTTGAGGTACAGTTTGTCCGACACCTTGCTGTGCTGGCTGGGGCACATTTTGCGAAGTTTCATTTAAGTTCACGCTTGCGTTAATTGTTCCGTCCGTATTGCGATCGCCCAAAACTTCATGCACGGCGTTCACAACGTCCTCTATCCCGACCTGTGACTTGACTAAATAGCGATCAGCGCCTAGATTTTCGCCCCGATTGCGTTGATCCTCACTCGACAAAGCTGTCATCATGATGACTCGAATATCCTTCGTTTCGGGCGTTGAGCGAAGAATATCCAACATGTCAAAACCTGAAATTTTCGGCATCATAACATCAGAGATGATCAAGTCAGGGCGTTCGCGCACTGCCATGGCCAGCGCCTCCTCACCGTCTCCAGCCGCAACAATCGTGTAACCTTCCGCCGTTAAACGAATACTATAAATCTCCCGAAGACTGTTATCATCTTCGACTAACATGATTTTGGTCATACAGACTCCTTATTTTGATCCATTATACCATTAGAACTAAGCGTTTGTGGAGGGTTGACATTATTTACGGTTGGCATCGGCTGCACTGGCGCTGAAACTTGTGTCGGAGGCATCGGCATTTGCGCTGGAGCTTGCGTTGGCATTGGTATCTGTGGCTGAGTCTGGGGCGACATCTGCGGTTGCGTCTGCGACTGAATCTGTGTTGGCATCGATGGTTGAGCCTGCGGTTGCATCGGCGCAGAGTCTTGCGCCTCTACGGTATTTGCCGGAGTATTTTCTGCCAGAGGGTTCTGCACCGCACTACTACTGATCGAGCTGGGCGTCTGGAGGGCTGAGCGTTGCATATTAGCGCTTTCGAAGGCTTGCACGGCCTGTTCGTTCTCATAAGCGATCCGCATGCGTCCATATTCTTGATCGCTCAAGCGAGGTAGGCTGACAAAGAAAGTTGAACCGTCGCCGAACGAACTCTCGCACCAAACTCGCCCGTTCATTGCTTCGACGCGTTGTTTGACTAGATAAAGTCCCAAGCCAGTACCACCGATTTGTCGAGTCTGGGAGTTATCAACGCGATAAAACTTCTGGAAAATATGCGTCAAATCGTCCGGCGCTACACCGATCCCTGTGTCCGTAACATTAATCAAAACTTTATCACCATCTCCGCGAGCATTGACCCAAATTTCACCCCCTTCTGGAGTGTATTTAATCGCATTACCAATCAAGTTATCCAAGATTTCTCGCAAAAAGTCCAAATCAACCGCAGCATAAACCAAAGGCTCGACTTGGGTACCATTATTCACAGGTCCTGTCGTACCAAAGCTGTATTTTAGGCGCTTTTTTAGAATATCTGGTTGCCTTTCATCGGCAAATTTTTTCACGACTGAGACGATCTCAACCGGCACGAGATGGATACGCATCCGACCGTCGTCCAATTTTGTGACGTCCAGAAGGTCCTTAAAAAGATGTCCTAGATGTTGACTAGAAGAATGTGCGGCCTCGAGATATTGACGCGCGCGATCGTCAATTGTCGCGGTCTGCGGGTTGAGCGCTAATCCTAAATAGCCTTCAATCGAGGCCACTGGCGTACGCATCTCATGGCTAGCAGTCGAAATAAACTCGGTCTGCGCGCCCGCCTCTTCCAGCTCCTTCGCAATGTCGCGGAAAGTAATAATTCGGTCAGAATTTAAGCCATTTGCCGGAACACAACTCAAGGCTACTGCAACTTTTCGACCAGTCTTTGCTGCCACAAGCAGGTAATCCCGCGTAGACATGGCTTGATTACGCTCCAGGGCTTTGGTTAATTGGTTGTCCTCGGGTACAATCGGCGCTCCCTCGGTATTTTCTAATTTAATGACCAACTGATAATCGAGACCGACAATATTATTAGGGCTATCGTATCCCGTCAAGTTAGCTGCCGCGGGATTAGCGTATTTAATCGTGCCACGGCTGTCGACGATTATCACGCCGTCAGTAATCGTATCGAGCGCCAGCTCGGCCAACATCGCGGTATTGTTCTGTCCCATACCATTGGTCGCTGGGCTACGTTTTTTATTAAAATTGAATAAACTCATCACCTTCCATTTTAACATAATAATTATCAAAACAAAAATGTTTAGCACAAGCAAAACAATGTGTGCTATATTAAGTAATATATGAACAAGGAAGTTATTTATTTGGAGCCGGATGACGACATTACCGACATCTTGACTAAGCTCCAACAGGCGAAAGAAAAATTGGTCGCCCTTGTCCCGCCCAAGAAGGCTACCATTCTCCGCAGTGCGGTAAATATGAAATTGGTCGCGAAAGCAGCCAAAGAAGGCGAAAAAGTCGCCGTGGTGGTGACTTCTGACCCCGCTATCTTAAAACTCGCTATGGCGGCGAAGATCCCCGTCGCAAAAAATCTCCAATCTCGTCCAGTTGTACCGACCGAAGAGAGCTTGCGCGAATCTGAGGCGGCTGAGCAGGTCATTGACGAAAACAACGATTCAACTTCCAGTCAATCGGCCAAAAATGCCAAAAAATCTGATAATGATGAAAAAAATCGCGCTAAAACGTCTCCTGAGACATCTAAAAGCGCTTCTCAGGGTACTTCCGGAAAAAGTGGGGATAATCTCGAGTTTACCGACGAAACGCTTGAAAAAGGCTCTAAGGATGCTAAAAATGGTGGTAAAAAGGGTCAAAAAGGCGCAAAAAACAAAAAAGTGCCGAATTTTGCCAAACAACGAAAAAAAATCATTATCGGCGCTGTAGCGGGTGTATTGTTGATCGTTTTTGTGGTATGGGCCTTAGTTTTTGCCCCAGCTACCGATATCGTCGTAGCGATTAATACTATTTCGAATAACTTCTCCGAAAGTGTGAATTTCACCACCAATATGGCCGACGAAAACATCGACGAAGGGAAGCTTTACGCCGAAAAAATCACTTACGAAGAAAAGCAAGAAGTCAACTTTAGCGCTACCGGACAAGAAGACCGGGGTGAAAAAGCCCGCGGTGAGGTTACGATTAGCAAAAGCTTCAAGCCAGACGATTATTTAGGCAAAGAAGTCGCCGGCATTAGTGTCAACGAGGGGGATCAGTTTATCAGCGGTGGCAAAACTTACGTCGCGACCTCTGGTGGCGCTGCTCCAGGTTGGAACGGTGAGCCACCTCTGACCTGCAGTGGCAAAACCTATTCCTCAAACAAAGAAATTTCCAAAGCCAAACCTTGCGAATTGTCGGTCACGGTAAATATTCAAGCTTCGAATCCCGGCGCAGAATTTAATCTCGATGCTGGCAGTAGCTGGGGAAGCTTTGAAGGCAACACAGTAGTCAATACCGGCTCAATCTCTGGTGGATCGACCAAAATCGTCTCGATCGTTACCCATTCCGACGTGGATAAAGCTAAGAATGAGATCAACGAGCGTGAATCAGCCGATGGTAAAGAAATGCTTTATAAAGATATTAAAGACACTATGTTGCCCATCGAAGCCAGCTATCAATCTGAAACACCCGATGCGACCTCTAGTCCTGCGATTGGCGAAGAAGTCTCCGACGGTACAAAACCCACGGTTACAGCAACCAAAAAATACAGCATCTATGTCGTCGATAAGACCAAAATCGAAGAGTATATTAAAAAGAAATCTAATTTAGCAGATGATCAGCGAATTTATTCTTATGGTGAGCCATACTTTGAGCATTTCGAGAATATTGATCAGCCAGCACGTCTAAAAGCGATCACTGAATCTGGTCCGACCGTGACTGAAGAAGAGATTTTTGATCGTTCCAAAGGTCAGAAAATTGGTCAAGTCCAATCTGATCTGAAACGTATCACTGGCGTCAGTACCGTCGATATACGAACTTCTTTCTTCTGGGTTACCTCAATCCCGAACGACCGCAACAAAGTACATGTCGAGCTGACGGTCGAGGAGGGTAAATGAAATTAATCGGACTTGATGTTGGGACAAAGCGTATCGGTGTCGCGAAGGCAGATTCCAATGTCCGCGTCGCAGTACCTTATTCGGCTATTGAAGTTGACGGCGAGGAATTCAAAAAAATTGCTTCCTTAGCACGCGCCTGGGATATTAATTGTTTTGTCTTGGGGTTGCCCCGTAGCAACGAAGGCAATGAAACCAAACAGACCGCCTATGTCCGTCAATTTGCCCAAGCGCTCAAACAGGCCATGCCCGACGCTAAGCTTTGCTTCCAAGATGAGTCTCTGACTTCAGTAGAGGCCGAAAAACGTCTGAAAAAGCGCAAGAAAAGCTACAAAAAAGGCGATATCGATTCAGAAGCTGCGACCATTATCCTTCAAGATTTTCTCGAGCAACATAGCAGTGGTAAATCAATTACTAAAGCGACTTCTGCTAAACGTCAATCTGTCAAAGGACGTAAACAACCCCGTACACACCATCTTTTGACCGCAGTAATTGTCATTATCTTAACTTTGTTGGTGGCGTGCGGCGGAGCATACGGCTTTTATCTTTACAGTCTCCAACCTGTTGCAAAAGATGCTGACTGCTCTGCGAATACCGGTGTTGACTCGCCCTGCCAAATGGTTGACTTTACGGTTGCTGACGGCCAAAGCACCAGCGAGATTGCTTTGAATCTCAAAAATGCCGATTTGATCCGTAATTCGATTGTTTTTCAGCTGTATTTTCGTCTTAATTATTCTAGTATCGACACAATTAAATCCGGTGATTATCAATTCAATAAAACCATGACACCTGAGCAGATCATCGACATTATGGTTGGCGGTAGCAAGGATAAAAATGTCTTCTCCTTGACGGTTCTTCCTGGCGCGACTCTGCGCGAAATCAAATCAGAGTTGCAAAAGAACGGTTATGCTGAGCAGGCGATCGATGAGGCTCTCGCAACTGATTATAGCGAGGACGACTTCGCCTGGATCTTCGAAGGGCGTCCAGAAGGCGCGAGCCTCGAAGGTTATTTGTTTGGTGAAACTTATGAATTTCTCCAATCTGATACGCCGACCACTATTGTTAAGCGTATGTTGAGCGAAATGGCTAAAGTGATTAAAGAAAATCATCTGCAAGACAAATTTGCTGAACGTGGCTTCAATCTCTACCAAGGTATTACTCTAGCTTCGGTTGTCCAAAAAGAGGGCAATAATGCTGCCGATTGGGCAAAAATCGCCCAGGTCTTCTATAATCGTCTTGCCCAAGATATGAATCTCGGAAGTGATGTGACGACGCAATATGCAGTCGATTTAGTCGACCCCAATCGCGAAACTTATAAAGACAACCTAGCGGCGCTCGAAATTGACTCGCCCTATAATACTCGTAAGCACCCTGGCCTACCTTACGGGCCGATTTCTAACCCTGGGAAAGAAGCTTTGGTCGCCACGGCTAGCCCTGATAGTGAAAACGCCAGTGAATATCTATTCTTCTTGACAGGAGACGACGGAATGATGTATTATAGTAGTACAGAGGAAGGGCATCAACAGAATCGAGATGAACATTGTCAGGACCTCTGTAACGTAGCGCTATAAGGGGGATAAATAGCGACAAACAATCATTATGAGTAGAAAAAATCATCAAAAATCTGGTATTTTCGCATCAATCGGTAAGGTTATGCCGTATTTGATGAGCTTTTTGCTGATCTTCGGTGTAGCTAAAACAGGTACCGACCAAAAAGTAGCTGCGAATGACAGCACGATTAACATGAATGTCTTGAAAGATGCCGATTATAGCGTTTCTGCAGACCAAATCTCGGAGTTATACGTTGTCGCCAGCCTCTCGAGCTCATTTGACTTGGCTAGTACAGATACAGTTTCTAGTAATTATGTTACCGCTTCGGTGATGAAGGAGATTGGCCAGACTAATACCGAGCGGATTGACAAAAACCTCAGCTTTTCAAGTGAATCGACTGGCGTTAGCTCGCATGAAGTCCAAGAGGGTGAGTCGATCGAGTCGATCGCTCGCAAATACGGACTTTCGGTGGATCAGGTCCGTTGGTCAAATGGACTTAAGACTGCCGAAGTGAATCCGGGCCAGATCTTGACTGTCCCATTGTCGTCCGGTGTAGTCTATACGGTCAAATCAGGCGACAAACTCGACGAAATCGTCCGGCGTTACGGCTCGTCGTATGAGCGTACTGTAGCCCAAAACAACCTCGAATCGACCGAAATCTACGAAGGCATGCAGATTATTTTGCCAGGCGGTACGCCTCCAGAGACCGAACGTCCAGAATACGTCGCGCCACGTCGCAAGAATACGAGCTCAAATCGCTACGCTTATAGCTACTACGGCTCGACCTCCGATCGTCAAAACATCCGCGTTGTTTCCGAAGCTGTTAATAGCGGCTACGGCAACAAATTCGCCCCAGGCCAATGTACCTGGTATGCGTATTGGTGGCGCGCGACCAACCCGCGCTCTCAGGGCAAGTTGCCGAGTAACCTGCGTGGTAACGCTAACGCTTGGGCTTCAGGCGCTCGTTCGCTGGGTATTCGCGTGGACCGTAATCCAGAAGTTGGCGCGGTCTTCCAGACTCCGTATGGTAGCTATTATGGTCACGTTGGTGTTGTTTTAGCCGTGAATGGCGACGGCTCAATCTTAGTGCGCGAAATGAACTACGGTTTTCGGGCCTATGTGATCACCGAATCAACCATTCCTGCTAATGTCGTAGGCAATTTTAGCTATATCCACTAGCCGAAACAGTACACCAATTAGCCAATTTGCGATTTCGCTATTGCTTTCTTAGAAAATGTGTGCTATAATAGAAATAGGAGTAGTAAAATCTAATCTAATCTAATCTAATCTAATCTAATCTAATCTAATCTAATCTAATCTAATTATGTTTGTTGATGTAGCAAAAGTACGATTGCAGGCGGGAAAAGGTGGTGACGGAGCGGTTTCTTTCCGACACGAGATCTATATCCCAAAAGGTGGACCGGATGGCGGCGACGGTGGAAAAGGCGGCTCAATCATTTTTCGGGCCGACAAGGACACCAATACGCTGCTCGATTTTCGCTTTAATCCGGAGATTAAAGCCGAAAATGGAAAAAATGGTGCTGGCCAGCGTTCCGCTGGCCACAGTGGCCACGACAAGATCGTTGAAGTGCCAATCGGCACCGTAGTGACGCGGATCGACGACGGGCAGATCCTCGCCGACCTCACGCACGACGGCGAACAGGCGACGATTGCGAAAGGCGGCGACGGTGGCTTTGGTAATGCTCACTTTAAGTCCTCTACGCGCCAAACTCCTCGAATCGCCGAGGTTGGCGAAGAAGGTGAAGCTTTCGAAGTCGCGCTTGAACTAAAAACCATGGCCGATATTGGTCTAGTCGGATTGCCAAACGCCGGCAAATCGACTTTTCTAAGCGTAGTATCAAATGCTCGCCCGGAGATCGCCGACTATCCCTTCACAACGCTTACACCTCAACTGGGCGTTGCAACCATCGACAGTCAAGATTTGTTGATTGCTGACATTCCCGGACTAATCGAAGGAGCTGCCGAAGGAAAAGGTCTTGGTCACGATTTTCTCCGTCATGTCGAACGAACAGCGGTATTATTGCACTTAGTTGATGTCTACAACGATGACGCGGGTCAGGCATACCAGGTTATTCGCGGTGAGCTTGAGCGCTACCACGGGCTGAGTGAACGTCCCGAAGTAGTTGCTTTGACTAAATGTGAAGGCGTGGACGACGAAATTATCGCCATGCAAGAAAATTCAATCCGCACAGTCAATCCCGACGCGAAAATCTTTGCTATTTCTGCTGTTAGTCATCAAGGGATTACTGAATTATTACGCACGCTTGTCAAGCTGAAACAAAGCGTCCGCTCGACCGATGCTCAAGTTGGTGTCGAAGCAAATTCTCAGAGAAGAAATACGCTAGGCGGCAGGCAGAGAAATGCTCATGAGAGCGACCTGCGAAACGCTCATTGGGGCGAGTACAGAGACAACCAAAGGGAAGATATTCCAGCTGAAAGTCCTGATACTAAACAACCCGCACCAATTCCGGTTATCACACTTGGTCCTGAGCACCTCAGTAAAGCTTGGAAAGTTGAAAAAGTGGGCGAAAAATTCATTGTGACTGGCCCAAAGATCGAAAAATTTGCGCGGCGCACTGACCTCAATAATTATGCTTCCGTCAATCGTCTGCGCGATATCCTTAAAAAACTCGGCATCCGCGCTGAACTAACCAACCAAGGCGCTCAACCCGATTCGATTATCTCGATCGCTGATCGTGAATTCACCTTAGTCGAGCAATAAACCCGCCTAACTATTGACTTTTTTTGCTAATCTGTGCTACAACAGAAATATCAGGCATAGCTATGTCATTCTTGTAGTTCCCAACTCAACCAACCTTAACGGTACTAAGCACAAGCAAGCAAAAGACCCTCCCTAAGGAGAGTCTTTGACACTCAAGAAGCCCGCTTATAATCTTGGCGAATATAGTGCCAATACATCAAGCTACAGAATAGACTTATGCTACAAAGCAAGGACATGACAATCCAAAAATTTGCTAAGCTACCCTGGCTTTCATCAATTTGTAGCGCTATCATAAAGCACAAAAGTATAATATGCGCTACGATTATCAAACAAAGATCCTTCAAGATAGTATATTTCGGGGCTCTTCGCCTGTCTTGATGACAGTCCAGTATAAAAAGACTTATAATTTGACGCATTGCTTCGGCTACTGTATAAAATAGAGCACAGAATATTGAGCCAAACAGACAAAAACGGACCCAAACCCCAGAGCTCGACTCGTTAACCATTAGTGTTATACAGTATGTTAGAACAAATAGGATTGACTCCCCAAACAAACTGCCGTGTAATAAACCTAGCCAACCATTATTTTTCTCCGTTAGCGTGGGCTCGACCCTGCGTTCAAGGTCGACTATTACCATCTCGCGGTATTTCCGCCCGACCTTCTCTAGAATGTTGTACATTTTTATAAATCCCCCTTTCAAAGTTCGTATCTAGCTCACTAACTGTCATTTCGCTCATGTTCTCCGAGATGACCCCTACCCCACTTTCGGCATTATTTTGCTTTTTCGTGTCATTCGGTTTTGCAACATCATCCCGTTTTGTCGCATGCTCCTATCTAAAGGCTTGCTTCTGGGCAAATTTCTAATGAGCTAGATTATCAATCTCAACCCCTTAAGTATAGTATAAAATATGAGACAAATCAACCTTCACGGTCGCCATATCGTAACCTAAACCACCTAACCTACCTCGAAACGTTGTAATTTTAACTTTTTTGCTCAAAATTATTGACGGCTTGACGTTTGTGCTATAAAATAAACATAAGCTGGTACGCTTCACAGGGGTTCCACTGAAAAATAGTGGAGTGTGGAGACGAAACGAAAATAAAAACAGCGGATTAAAACAAAACTAATGTGCCCCATAGGGTGGGCGCGGATCAGCTTTAAAATCAGCCTCGCAAGGGGCTGATTTTATATTAAAAAATATGCTATAATAGAGCATAATTATGCAAAAAATTAAATTCACTATCATTACCCTTTTCCCCGAAGCTTTACGTCCTTATCTTGATTCCTCAATGCTCTACAAGGCGCAACGACGCGAGATTCTTGAAATTGAATATCTTAATCTGCGCGATTTTGGGCTTGGTCCTCATAAATCAGTTGATGATACACCGTACGGTGGTGGCGACGGTATGCTCCTGCGTTGCGAACCAGTTTTTGCAGCTATCGAGCGTGTTAAGGCTCAAGATCCCGGGGCCGAGACAATTCTGCCTACCCCAGTTGGTTTGACTTGGGATCAAACCCTAGCGCGCCAGTTCGCCGGTGTTTGTAGTTCAGCTCAAGATTCGCGCGAAGTGGCTCAAATTAGTGTCAGCGCTGGCAAAGCCCCTCTACGCACCGCAGAAGGGCAAAACGGCGATTTTTCGCGCTCCGGAAAGTTGGAAAATCCGTCAAATTGTCTGAGACACCGCTCAGGTCTCACCACAGCCGTCGGTGACGAAAAAGGCTTAAACAGTAAGCTCCAGCCCGAAACCTTGCTAAAAACGCCTGAAAATGCCCTAAAACGCCATTTTATCATAATTTGTCCACATTACGAAGGCTATGATCAGCGCATTTTGTCAATTATTGACCATCAGATCTCGCTGGGACCCTATATTCTCACCGGCGGGGAATTGGCGGCTCTCATCATTATCGATAGTGTTACACGGCTTCTACCAGGGGTCCTAGGAGGAGAAAATTCAGCGCTCGCCGAGAGTTTTTCTGCCGGAAACAACCTTGAATATCCTCAATATACTAAGCCCTATGATTTTCGGGGTATGACAGTACCGGATGTTTTGTTATCGGGCAACCATGCAGCAATCGCGCAGTGGCGCGCCGAGCATAGTGGTGAAGCTTAACTTAGTCCAGTTCAATCTAATCCGAATAAAGGTCTAAACAGAGGTCAAGGCTAGTTGCTAAAAAGCCTTTTTGATCTCGAAGAGTGCTATAATATTATTCATGGATTTGTTAGCGCCCATCGAGGAGGTAAAAGGGGTTGGACCGCGCACTGCCGAAGCTTTGCGTCGTGTAAACTTGTGTACGATTGGCGATTTGGTCTATCTTTTGCCTCGCATTTATGAGAATTATCAAACCACGGTCAATATCGAAGATTTACGCCCCGGGAAAGTGATTGTTCGAGGGAAAATTAGCGATTTGCGAGTTATTCGTACTAGCCGTAAGCGTTTGACAATTACCGAAGGTGTGATTCGTGATCATACTGGCGCAATTCGTACAATCTGGTTTAATCAACCATATCGCGCCAAACAATTTGACGATAAGCGAGAGTACTTTTTTTCCGGTCGCTACGAGCTCAAAACCGGTCGCTATCAGCTGACTTCGCCCTCCGCGACCTTGGCGCAAGATGTTGAGGCAGAAAGCGTCAACGGTTTTCAACCGATTTACTCCGCCAAAAGTTCGCTTAAACCCCAAACTTTCCGAAAATTGCTCGAAAATCTCCGACCTGACTTTGCAAAAATCCCAGATTTATTGCCATTTACGGAGGGGAGACCCGACTTTGTCAATCCTGGCGCTCGCGCTGAAGCCTTGTATAATTCGCATTTTCCTGAGACCCCTGAGGAGGCAGAGACTGCGCGCCAATACCTCGCCTACGAAGAATTGTTTGAGCTAATTCTGGCGGCCAAGCTGAATCAACAGGAAAACCTCCGCCTAAAATCTCTACCGATTAAATTTCAGCAAGATTTTGTGCGTAAATTAGTGCAAAGTCTGCCGTTTCGCCTGACGAATGCTCAGCGACGTGCAACTTGGGAAATTCTCCAAGATCTTGAGCGCCCCACCCCAATGAATAGGCTCTTACAGGGGGATGTTGGCTCTGGAAAAACTATTGTCGCTGCGATTGCGGCGGCCCAAGCTACCCAAGACGGTCACCAAACTGCCCTCCTGGCGCCGACCGCGATCCTTGCCACGCAACATTTCGAAAGTTTGCAGACCTTGTTCGACCAATTGGTCGCAAAATTTTCTCATCTACGTGTGCCACGCATTGCGCTTTTGATTGGATCGACTCCCCGTAAGCGCATGCTGAAGAAGTTGATTCAGGAAGGGCAGATCGATGTTGTTATCGGTACTCACGCCCTACTGACCGATGATACCCATTTTCAATCTTTAGCGTTTTGTATTATTGATGAACAACATCGTTTTGGTGTTGGTCAGCGCCAAAAATTACTGCTAAAATCTCCGCCTGATACTGCGCCACATCTGCTTTCGATGACTGCCACGCCGATCCCCCGCTCTTTACAATTGACTATTTTTGGCGATCTCGATGTCTCGATTGTTAACGAACTGCCACCGGGCCGTCAACCGATCACTACTAAGATCTTGCCGGAAGTCTCACAGACCGATGAATTATATCCGAAAATGCGCGAAATTCTAGCTAAAGGCCAGCAAATTTATTGGATTTGTCAAGTCATTGAGGAAAAGAATACCAACACAGCGACGCCAGTCAAGAAGCAGGCTGAAAAACTCACCAAACTCTTCCCAGACGTGACGGTTGCTATGTTGCACGGCAAGATGAAACCTGATGAAAAAGATCATATTATGGATGAATTTGCACGAAACAAGATCCAAATTTTAGTTTCTACTACCGTGGTTGAAGTGGGTGTAAACGTACCAAACGCCAATATGATTGTTATTCAGGATGCGGAAGGCTATGGACTAGCTCAACTTCATCAGCTTCGCGGACGAGTCGGGCGAGGCGATCAACCGGCTAGTTGTTACCTCTTGACAACCGCGGACGGAAAACCATCGAAGCGACTGCGGGAGATGGAAAAATCGACCGACGGCTTTCACCTCGCCGAAGTAGATCTAAAAATTCGTGGACCAGGCGAAATCTATGGCGCTATGCAACACGGTGAATTAGACCTCCAGGTTGCCAACTTGACAGATGCAGAATTAATCGCTCAGGCTAGTCATCATGCTGGCGAATTTGCTAAAAAGCCTGAGCAACTCAAGGATTATCCAGAGTTACTCGGACGAATTAAAAAATATCAGCAACTTACAACCTTAAACTAGCCACAAACCCCCATTTTTTGGCAAAATATGGTAGAATATAAGTAGACTTTATTATGTATTCTACTACTGCCTTAGTGAAAAATTCAAAGCTTTCCGGTAAGTTGATTGGCACGCACCAACAACTTGATCAGGCTGCTCGCCAAATTTTGGCGCGTCATCTACCTCGAGGACGTTATTTCCCCAGCAGTAAAGAGATTATTTATTTTGAAGGCGTCCGGGGTCCAGACGGACTGAAACGTAAAAGTCCTGGACAAGATGAACCGTCTCATATGCTCACATTGGACGAAAGTTTACAACCGCAAGATAAGGACATGAAACTCTTGCAAGTCATTTTAGACCATCGTTGGAATTTAATGCAAGCTCTAAAAAAACACGATGACTTGCGTGCAGCCTTTGAGGCGGCCTGGATGGCGCATTACATAGCTGACGGTCTGACGCCAGCGCACCATTATCCTCTCTCTGATACAAAAGAAGAACTAATGACTAATAAGGAATTTGTCAAGGTTTTCGGCGAGCCAGTGAAGGGAATTATGCACGGCCGAAATGGTCTAGAAACCGCTCGGAATAACTGGCTTTATTGGGGGGCTGGTGGTGTTATGACGAAGCATGTTGGCTTCGAATATGGTATTGTAATTATTGCGGCAAGCTTGCCACGTCACGCTTTAATGCCAAAAATCCCCAAAGCTAGCTTTAAGCATGTTGATCCAGAGCAGGCTTTTTTGGATGCTTTGGAAAAAATTGCTGGCCTGAGAATGTATGAGCGCTTTCGTACGGAGGGTTGGACCACACAGCTTGCGCTCGAGACTAAAAAAGTTCTTCTCCCAACTATTGCTAAAGTGATTGCGCTACTTTGGTTTTCAGCGGTTGAAGAAGCTTATCATCTGACGCGACCCTCAAATTTGCGTCTTCGCTCTACTTCGAAGAATAAAGACAAAAAATAATGATTTTGAACTATTGCCGTACTTCCGGAGCGACCGTTCGGCAGATTTAGAGTTATAATTAGGTAAACTAAGCTTCGCGAGATCTACGAAGATCTCCTAAAATACGAGGAATAAAATATGTATAATCCCACAATTCAGATCGTCAGTGGAAAATTTCGTGGCCGGAAGCTGGCTTCACCCCAAGACCGACGTGTTCATCCGATGGGGTCTCGCGAGAAAAACGCTCTTTTAAATATGCTTCAACCTTATTTGTCCAGCCAGACTAAGGTGCTGGATGCTTACGCTGGGAGTGGCGCAGTCGGACTCGAGGCACTTAGTCGTGGCGTACAAGAAGTAATTTTTGTCGAAAAAGTGCCAGCAGTAGCGCGATTAATTTCCGACAACCTCACCGAACTTGGCTTCCTCAAGCAAAGCGAAAATCCGCCCACTTTTCAACTTGAGCAACAACTAGCACGCATCATCGTCGGCGACGTCGCTAAGTTATCAGCGAATAGTAATTTTACTCACATTAGCGCTAGCCAGACTGGCGCTCCTGACCAAGCTGATATAAAATTTGACCTCATTATCGCTGATCCTCCATATGAACACTTTGATCCAGCGGAAATCGCTAAATTGTTGACTTATCTAAAAGACGATGGAATTCTTGCCTTGTCTCACCCAAAAAAGTCAAGCGCAAACAGTTTAGCTGAATTAGCAAATTTGACAATTATTAATAACAAAACTTATGCTGGCGCACAGATTACTCTCTATCGTCGAGTAAAGAAAGACGCTGATCAAAGTCGGAACTTTATTAGGTCAAATCCTCAAATATGAGATATTGATCATGCA
This sequence comes from uncultured Candidatus Saccharibacteria bacterium, assembly GCA_964439975.1. Classification (GTDB taxonomy): domain Bacteria; phylum Patescibacteriota; class Saccharimonadia; order Saccharimonadales; family Saccharimonadaceae; genus Nanosyncoccus. Next base: position 4,749 of record CAYTPD010000003.1, on the reverse strand, counting down.
ATCTTATCGCTACCCGATCGGTAGAAAATCCTGGGAACTTATTATGGAGGGCATTGAGCTGGGAGAAAATCCGTTTCTCGCTGAGGTTAACTCTAATCAAGCAGATAAAACTGCGAGGTTCAGTGAGATGGTTGATGAAATCTTGGAGCGCAAATTCGTGAGCATAGAACGACTGCGACGAATGGTTGACGAAGGATTGATTCAAGACGGCTTAACCTTAGCTTCGCTCGCAGTGTCTGAACTTCTGTAAAATTTATCGTGGTTTTTGGACGATCAAGGTGTAATAACTGGGTGTAGATAAAAGATTGTCAGAGGTCTTTTCTGAGCTGAGATATAACTGTAGACTCATCTATAACTAGATAGGGAATAGTCAAAGATGTGGCAAGATTTTTGCGTCGATAAATTATTCCTAGATCGGAATTATATGATATAATGTAATCATCGGGGCGTAGCACAGTTGGTAGCGCGCGGTGTTTGGGACGCCGAGGTCGCCTGTTCGAGTCAGGTCGCCCCGACCACAGTTTATATAAATGTGATTTTAGTGAATTCGACCCCTGTAAAATGGGCGAATTTTTTGTTAATGCCCCAGAGAGGGAGTTTTCTAACAATTCTTGCTTAATTTGTCTTTTGCCTTTATCTATAATCTCAACCCATTTGTATGGTTTTACCTCTATAATTTTGGCCGTTATAGCCTTGGCGGTTTTTTGTGGAATGACGATTATTCTTCGTTTAGTTCGCTAATATCGTAAACTTGGCGGAGAGTGACTTTTGGACCAATAGCGAGCAGGATTGATCTACGTTCACCAATATCTTCAGCTAGGTCAAACTTTTCTTTAGGGCTTGTAAGGGTGTTGAGAGTTTTGCCAATGACCTCATACCATTTACGTTGACGTTCCTCATTGTCTTCGGTAGAACGTTTAATATCTTCCATTAAAGACTGAATACGTTTAGACCCTCTAGCAAACAGCTCATCATCAATAATTCCACGAGTACGCATACTTACGAGTTCGTGAAGCTGCTTTTCGCAATCATCCATGCTCGCATTTTTGATTTTAGCAACGTCATATCTTTCCAAAAGTTCTTTTTCCCTAATCTTGTCTAAGATTTTCATAGCCCACTGATATAGTAGTGGATGGAGTATATAGTGGTCAAGAATTGCGTCGATTTGCCTAAACGCTTCTTCCTCGCTGATAGTTCCGTGCATATTGCATTTACGATAAGGGCTTTTCTTGGTGCATTTATAATACATATGCTCAGCAAAGGTGCCGTCAGCTAGTGGACGATCATGGTGTTCTCCAATAATCGCACAGCCACAGCTCGCACAACTTAGCAAACCTTTGAGTTCATAGCGAGCAGATTTAACAAGTGTTGTTGACCTCAAATTATGATCTTCGGCATACTTACTTTTTAAACGTTGAACCCTCCAGTATTCATCTTCAGTAATCATGGGTTGCCATGCTCCTTGATGAAAGATATTTCTATCCTCAATATCTCTAACCTTACCCATGTAAAATGTGTTTTCTAAAATACCGTGTAGACCACCCAGAGTTAAAGGTTTACCACCAATTTTCTTACGCTTCAATGTAGTAAAGTGATAATCGTCGTTCAAAATACTGAGCAAATCTAGTACACTATAATTTCCAGTCAAATATAACTTAAACATCCGTTGAAGTACATAAAAACGGTCTGGGTCAATGATGATCGTTGGCTGATTATTTTCATCTCGTGAGTTTAGATAACCTTGCGGGGCAACATAGGCGATGTCGAAATCTTTATGGTAAAACTCGGCGAGCATGAGGGCGTTCGCGATGACATGATGGATGTGTTTGATGCTATGCGAGAAAAACTTAGTATAGCGCGGGAAAATTTCGGCTTCAACATAGGCGCGAAGATCGGGGTTGACGCCGGAAAGTTGGGGGATTTGTTCGTATTCAATAGGCGTATTGCTCCTTTAGATTAAAATTACGGGCGAGATTTCGACGCCAGGCTCTTCGGCGAGAGCGTGGTCGCGCGAAGAGATTTGATTAACATTACAATAACGGTCTTCAAAAGCGACTTTATCCTGGAGAAGTTGGCGTATTTCGGCGAGAAAATCTTGGTACTCTTGGTCGGCATAAAACATATTCTCGGGGTCGGTTTCACTATAGCGCTTCGCGAGACGATGAAAAGTGAAATCGAGAAAATCAGCAACGGTAGTTTCGGGCTGGCGGTCTTTGCCGACGAAGAAACTGCGAATGAAAACCATTTCGACGCGGGTGTTGCGATCGGCGGAGGAAATGAGCTTGCCATAGGTCGAGCGCGGGGCGTCTGATTTAGAAGAGCGGTGGTCCTCGATGGCTTCGGCGACGATCTTAGCTTCTTCGGGGGAAAGGTAGTCGCGAACCTTCGCATCTTTGCGGAAAAGTTCGGCGGAAATAATTTCATGACGGTCGCTATCAATATGCTTGCCGAGGTCGTGATAGGCGGCAATAGTATAAATTAGGTTCGGGTCAAGCTGGAGAGAAAAGGCTTCGTCGAGAAGGAAGGCGCGACGGATGACTTCGCAAATATGGAGGATGCCGTGGGCGCGGTCGTTCTGGGCATATTGCGGGAGAATGGTGGATTCGACATAAGATTTTAAGTCGGGATTAACTTTCGCGAGATAGCGGGAGAGTTGTTGCTCGAGCGCGTAAGAGTGCTCGAGATGGTTAACCTCGAGAAAACGCTGGCGGAAACGTTGTTCGTCGGCGGTGAGATCTTGAAGTTCTTTCAAAGCATTAGAAAACTCTGGGTCGTCGAAGAACATCTTCTTGAGCGCATAACCTTGCTTGCCGTATTTGCTAGCGAGATGTTGACGGGCGTCGCAGATAATTTCGTCGAGAGAAAAGTTGCTAAAATTGCGTAGGCGATAGGTATAGGTGCGACGAAGCATAACGTCGATATTAATGTTACAATCGGCGGAGGCGACAAGCCGGCCATAGATGCTACGCGGAGGTTTCTCGCGATGAGAACGATGGTCTTCGATGGCCTCGGCGATGGTCTCGATTTCTTCGGCAGAAAGAAATTGGCGGAGCTGCCGATCTTCGCAAACCATCTTGGCGGAGACCTTTTCGTGGTGAGCGGCGTCGATATGATGGCCAAGGTCGTGATAGGTGGCGACGGTATAGATAATGTTGGGGTTGAAGAGCTCGTCGTTCTCTGATGTCCAAGCAAGTTTGGCGAACTCGAAACTGCGACGAATAACATAATTGATGTGTCCGAGCTGATGACCCCAATCATTTTTGGAGTATTCTGGGAAGATGTGAGTCTCGATATAGGATTTCAGACCAGGGTCGACCTGGTCGAGGGTGGGAGAGGCTGTGTTAGCAGGTTTTTCGGAGGTGTGCATAGGTATATCATACACGATTTTACTGGTAGTTCAAGATAAAGTTGCGCATCCCGAGAATAAGCATAATTAGTATTGACTTTTTAGGTAAAGTATGCTACAATGGTAGTATAGCCCAGCGCTAGGTACCTTGAGAATGAGTTAGCAATCTTCTCTGTTGTGGTAAGGATTGCGGATTTCGTGTGTGCTTTATTTTAGGACAAAGAATATACGATGACGCAATTCTTATAACATATTTATTTTGGAGGAGATAGCCATGTTGAAAAATCCGACTTCCCGAGCAAAATTGTTCCGTGTTAATATTGCCCTGACAATCATTGCCGTCGTGTTGGTAATGACCGCGTTCTGACTTAAAACAGGAGGCCTGGGCGCGGTGACGCTGAATCCGCTGAGCGATGGACCGTTCGGTAATGAGGCAAGTTTTATGGCAGTATATCCGATCTCCGAGCGAGGAGAGCATGTCGCCTATGAGCCGGGTCAGCAGCCCAAGACATTGACCGTCGAGAACGGCCAGCGCTTGCTTCTGCGCGTAGCAGTTCATAACAGCGACCCCGCGACTGTGGCGGAAGATGTTATGGTGGCTCTCAGCATCCCGACAGAAACGAACACCTCGATAGAGGTGCTGGGTCAGAGACTAAGAATGCCTACTTCCTTGGCATGAATTCTCAAGGTGTCATCCCATTTGATTGCAACAGCCGTTTTGCTGCTTTCCCCGTCCGCTAGCTCATTAGAAATGAGTGTCTCTAGTAGGCAGTAAATACAACATTTATGGTATATGGCCTCATTGATAGACATTATTATCTTTCTCTCACTATCCTATGTGCGGAGCGGAAGAGTATATGTAGATAAGGAAGGCTTGTGGGTTGCCGGTTTTCATGGCTTTAATTGGTCAAATTTAGCTGGCTCAAATATGATCGGTGCTATGGATTTCTACATAACGATTCCGAATGTTAACCCAATCGATTCAGATTATCGTTACAATGCTTTCCCCGTACTATCCTATGTGCGGAGCGGGTATACTAATCTGAGTTACGGTACTCTAAGGGGCACTGGCATCAGCGTTTACGGTTGGTCTCTGTTAGCTCGACCAGAGGCTAACGTTGCTTATGACCTCTATATGGATGATCGCGCGGTTGTCCCGTCCAATCGTGACTATTTTTACTTTGCTTTGCCCGTCATTTTTATGTTCCGAAATTTCTCTCTAACCTGGTAAACATCGGATTAAAAACCTAGCAGGAGTATTTGCATGGCTCTTAATAAGCCTACTTAGCTACGCAACGGACGGGGAGAGCGGTGTTTGAATCAGCAGCAGGATAACTTATCCGGAGCCGGGCAATTTGAGGTGTATTTCCACTATGATCGAACCTACGATATTATCAAAGACG
>CAYTPD010000002.1:0-133122 GCA_964439975.1 uncultured Candidatus Saccharibacteria bacterium | reverse complement strand
TCGAGGAACATAAAAACGAGTACATCCACTTCATTATCACGGGGGAAGCCTGAAACAGAGACGGGAGGATATCCGAATGGATGCAGAAAAGACTTTTGGGAAACTTGGTTACATACAGACCGTAAAGAATGATGACTACATCATTTACACAAAGGAGATCGACAGTGGTAGCGACACAAAATCCGTGGAGTTCTGCAGCCAGTTAGAGAATGTCACTGTCTGCTATGGAAGCGAGCTGAACACCCCCGGCATAGACATGGGGCTCTTCCATGCAATCACGGTGCAGCTTGTGGAACTCGGGTGGTACTGCCCGCAACAGTGTTGCTGTACGGACAGTCACCAGGATACACGCAGCCACGAAAATCCTTTGAGCATAAGCCACAATCATACCGCACATTCCACTAAAAACAAGGCTTGCAATTTACAGCCACATGAGTGATAGATATGTGTGTAATGGCAAGAAAGGAGCCGGATATGGAAAACTACTACCGTTACAACCTGACAGGCATGGAGCGAAAAGCTTTTGTGGAGTCTGTCAGCAAAATACTGGGAGAACCCGCTGTTTACCAGAAAGCGCCGTCTTTCTCTTACCGTATAGGAGGCTTTATGGTAGACCGCAGCGGCACGCTCAGCCGTGTCAATGATACCAGCATGGAAGCATTGGACGACCTTGTAAAGAAGCTGGAATGTCAGGGATACACGGCAGAGAAGCCGCTCACCATTGAACTGCCGGCCACGGAGCTAGATGAAGACACCCGGCGCAAACTGCTGCAGATCATAGAAAGCAAACAGACGCTGATCAGGCAGGCGCTGGGGGCGGACAGCCTGTCGGTCGTGGAGCATGACGGCAGGGCCACCTTCCCATGGTTCACCCTCCGCGGCACTCCGGGGGAGGCTGACACCTACGCCCGTTTTGTGGCCGCCCTGGTCAGCATGGCAAAAAACAGGAAGCGGATTACCGCGAAAGAGAAGCCGGTTGAGAACGCTAAGTTCAGCATGAGGCTGTTCTTAGTCCAGCTGGGCTTTATCGGCGATGAATATAAGACTGCCCGCAAAATCCTGCTCAGGAACCTCAGCGGCAACAGCAGCTGGAAATCCGGACCGCCGCAAAACCGAAGGAATGCAGGGACTGGGACAGCAGAACCAGCCCCTGCCGAACCTGCGGAAACAGAAACCAACTATGGGAAAGGGGGCGCACCTTATGACCAACTATAACTTTCCCCGCCAGGATACCGTGGAACGGATACGGAATATGTACCCCAAAGGCGCACGGGTGGAGCTGGTGGAGATGACGGATCCCTACAGCAGGCTTGTCCCGGGAGACCGGGGGACTGTAAAATCCGTGGATGATACCGGCACAATCCACGTCAGCTGGGACAGGGGCGGAAGCCTCGGCATCCTGTACGGGATTGACCGGGTGAGGAAGTTATGACGCTGAGGGGGCTTTCTGCCCCCTCAGTAAAAAAGGAGTGGGCGACCGCCACAACGCTCCTGTAAAAAACTACAGGAAATGGAGGCAGAAAAATGAGAAAGATTAAAAAAATAGACCACACACTGTCACTGCCCGTCAGGCGGAAGAAAGTCGCGGCTTATGCCAGGGTGTCTTCAGGCAAAGACGCACAACTGCATTCCCTGTCCGCCCAGATCAGTTACTATAACAGCCTGATCGGAAACCGGGGCGACTGGGAACTGGCCGGGATCTATGCGGACGCCGCCATGACCGGCACAAAAGAAAACCGCCCGGAGTTCCAGAGGTTACTCGGTGACTGCCGGGCTGGAAAGATTGACATGGTGATTACCAAATCCATTACCCGTCTGGCACGTAATACCGTGACACTGCTTGAGACTGCACGCGAGCTGAAAGCGCTTAATATTGACATTTACTTCGAGAAAGAAAATATCCACACCATGAGCACGGACGGCGAGCTGATGCTCACACTGCTCGCATCGTTTGCACAGGAAGAAAGCCGCTCAGCTTCAGAAAATGTAAAATGGAGAATCCGGAAGAACTTTGAGAAAGGCATTCCGGCAGGCGGCAGTATGCTAGGATACCGTTTTGAGAAGGGTGTATTGCAGATCGTGCCGGAAGAAGCGGAAACTGTAAAACTAATCTTTGACGCTTTTTTATCCGGTATGGGTACAACAACTATTGCCAAACAGCTCAACCGCCTAAAAGTGCCAACCAAGCGTGGCGGATTATGGAGTAAAACTACCGTGGAGACAATTTTGAGACAGGATAAGTATACTGGAAATTTATTACTACAAAAAACGTATAAGTCTGACCATATCAATAAAAAGAAAATGATAAACCATGGCGAACTCCCGATGTATTATGTGGAAAACAGCCATGAAGCGATTATCAATAAGGAGACTTTTACGAAGGTGCAGGAGCAATTAAAACACCGTGCAGAAAAATGCACCACTACAAAACCAACTGGCCCGTATTTGTTTACGAAAATCATTCGCTGTGGGATATGCGGGCGGCATTTTACACGCAAGTTTACCGCTTCCGGCAAACAATACCCTAAAAAGGCAAAGTGGGCATGCACTACTTTCCAGGTTTATGGAAAAGACGAATGCCCATCGCAGAGGATACCGGAAGAAATATTGATTGCCAAGACTTCAGAAATTCTGGGACATGATGGCTGGGACCGCGAAGAACTGCTTGCAACTATTGAGGAGATTTTAGTACCAGAGCATAACTATCTGGTCTATATATTCCATGACGGTCGCATGGAGGGCATTCACTGGCAGCACTGCTCCCGCCGGGAGATCTGGACACCCGAGATGAAGCAGAAAGCGCGGGAGCGCGAACTGGAAAGGAGAAAACGAAAGGAAGGAGAGGATGCCAGATGACTAATCCCCCAAGAAAAGTCCACAAAATAGAGAGCTGTACCGGCCTCACCCCGGTCACCCAGGACCAGGAGCAGAAGAAACGCCGGGTGGCGGCTTACGCCAGAGTGTCGACTGATTCTGACGAACAGCTCTCAAGCTACGAAGCACAGGTCAGCTTCTACACACAGCACATCAGGAGCAACCCGGACTGGGAATTTGCCGGTGTATATACTGACGAAGGCATCTCCGGCACCAACACCAAAAAACGCGAAGGGTTTAACCGGATGGTTGAGGATGCTTTGGGCGGCAAAATTGACCTGATCCTGACAAAATCAATCAGCCGTTTTGCCCGCAATACGGTGGACACACTGACAACGATCCGGAAACTTAAGGAACGGAAAATCGAAGTCTACTTTGAGAAAGAGAATATTTATACCCTTGATGCCAAAGGGGAGGTGATGATTACGATCATGAGCAGCCTGGCCCAGGAAGAAAGCCGTTCCATTTCTGAGAACGTCACCTGGGGAAAGCGTAAGGGCATGGCAGAAGGCAGATTCTCACTTGCATACAGGCACTTCCTTGGTTACGAGAAAGGTGAAGACGGCTTCCCTAAAATCGTGGAGGAAGAAGCCAAAATCATTCGTAAAATCTATAGCCTGTTTCTGGAGGGAAAAACGGTACGGGCGATTGCGGATTATCTGACTGGACAGAACATTCCAACGCCAAAAGGTAAACGGCAATGGAGCGTCTCTACAGTCATGAGCATCCTCACTAACGAAAAGTACAAAGGCGATGCCCTTCTCCAGAAGACTTACACTTCTGATTTTCTGACTAAAAAAGTCAAGAAAAACCATGGGGAGGTGCCACAGTACTATATAGAAAATTCCCACCCCGCGATTATAGACGCTGAGACCTTTGAACTGGTGCAGAATGAGATTGAGCGCCGCCGTCCGGTCAGACACCAGCTCCACAGAAGCAGCCCTTTTACGGCAAGGATTATCTGTGCCCAGTGTGGCGGATATTACGGCCGGAAAGTCTGGCACAGTGGCAGTAAATACCAGAAACAGGTCTGGCAATGCAACCATAAATATGAGGATGGCACTATCTGCCAGACACCGAACCTCACCGAGGAAGAGATTAAAGAGGCATTCGTAAAAACACTTAACACTCTGTTAAGTAATAAAGATGAGTGCATGGAACGCCTGACCCGCCGTCTTGCCGTACTTAACGATACAAGCGGACTGGAAAACAGGCTGCTACAGGCACAGAAGCGTCATGGCAGATTAATGGAAGAACTGCGCCAGTATATGGAAGAAAATACCCGGCAGATACAGAACCAGGACGAGTACAACCGCCATTTTTCTGAAGTGGATGCCGCCTGCAGTGCCACAGAGGAGCAGGTAAATTCCCTGCAAAAGAAGATCCTGGAGCAAAAAGGACAAAAGGAGCAGGTCAAACGCTGCCTGTCTAAAGTTAAGGGCTGTAAAAAGGCACTGGATGATTTTGACCTCAGCCTTTGGAACTGTATGGCAGAATCCGTGACTGTCACAGAAAATGGCATACTGACCTTCCTTTTCCGGGACGGTTCGGAGATGTCAGTACAAAAACCAAAAAAATAACCAAGCACCTTATAAGCACATGTAAAACTGTGAGAACCTTAATCCAGCAAAGCCTGCAGAGTAAATCTGCGGGCTTTTTATATGGTATATCGCAACTAGAAAAGTAACGAAACGTTGCATTTATTGCCTACTAGAGACACTCATTTCTAATGAGCTAGCGGACGGGGAAAGCAGCGTAACGAGGAATAAAAATAGAAGGATTAATAGAAGTATAATAGTATATACCAAGGTAAAGACTATTCTCTTCATCCGGCCGAGCACGCATAGACCAAGCCATACTATACTCACCAGCATTCATCAAAGTACCATAAGGTGTATAAACATACCCGCTCCGCACATAGGATAGTAAAGGAAAGATAAATGATAGTTACGCCTGACGCAATACGCCACAAAATGTTGCATTTGTTGTTTACTAGAGACACTATTTCTAATGAACTAGCGGACCGGGAAAGCACTGACGCGATTATCGTAATGAGACGGAATGATATCTTGAGAATATGCGCGAAGAAAGTAAGCAAATCTGGTCTCTTGCTGGGCCAGAGCAGACCAACTAAAAATAGCGAAGCCAACACCCCCTAGAATATGATAATAAAGCTCAACATACCCGCTCCGCACATAGGATAATGGGAGATAAGTAACATTATTGCAAAGCATTTCGTGTAGTAACCGTGTAGAGTTTAATACTATCGTGTAACGTCTTGGTGCAACCATAAATTTTTGTATCATCTGTGACAGTTAGACACAAGAAAATAACTTTGACCTAATGTCAAAGTTATTTTATTTATTAGCAAAGATCAATGCTAAAAAAGACCAATTTTACATACTTTCTCTAACTTCCTAACGTCCAGAAAAAGCATAGTAACGAAAGTCTGGATGATTCGAATTAACCATCTCTTCATCCATTGCAAAATCATAAGCGTATATATCTTCCGGTCGAGTAGATCGTGACCAATCATGAATATCTATCCCAATTTGTCCCAAAGTATTAACATCTAAGCCAATGTTTCCGCTCCGCACATAGGATAGTGTAAGAAAGGCAATTATAGCTTTCCGTCCTGCCCAGCTAAAGCTAAATCTGCGCCAGCTCCAACAAAAACGATGCCCAGCTTTCTCGCTGAGCATCCTGCCTTTCGGCCTTTTTTCAGTTTTACTCGTCTCCCGCCATCGCGTGGCAAAGCGCCTCAATCTTCCCCAATATATACCCCTCATCATCCACGCTCGCCAATATCTCCTCAGTTGGCACATAAACAACGATTTTGTAGGTCATCGACGCATAATCAGATTCCCCGCATTCAATACGGAAATATTGCAAAGACTCGATAATTACTACAAAAGGCTGGCAAATATCAAAATTCACATCCTCCTCTATAGAAGGCATCGAAAAATCAACCTCCCAAGTATCCTCGTTATAGTCACCATTCATAGTCACGAATTGCGGTTGATTGAACGACCAAGCCAAACGCTCAGATATCTGATTCCTAAGGTCACTATCTGGCTCAATATCTGTACAATGTTCAAACGCCCAGTCTAAGTCTTCATCGCTATCTCCATCACTATAAATATAAGACTTAAGGCGCAACAATTCACATGCTGAAGATGGATCATTGGTACAATACACTTCGTAACGCGCCCTTCCAGGTTGATACGGCAGTTGTGCCAATGCTCGGCTTAACTCCTTGGCAATCTTAAATGGTAAGAACATTTGCTCTTCCCGCAATTTATCGGCAATATTCTGCATAATCAGATACACCCAATTGCGCTCCCGCCAAACCTGATAGGACAAACCCGTTGACTTGGTCATCTCTGTCATCTTTGCTACTTTCTTAGACTTCATTTTGTCCCCCTTTCTCGACTTTCGCCGAACAAATCGTAAAACTCTTAAACTACTCTGGCAAATTTCGCCAGTTTTAGTGTCTCTTTACTATTCTCAAGAGACCCTATATTTCCATTATAGCACACATAGCGAAAAAAGTCAATAGAAATCCCATTTTCACGCGCTCTAGACAAAAATAACCAGTTTCCCCAATCTTCTCTCTTATTTCCCAATTTTCGATATTTCTCTCTTCCATTTTCTCCCCACCCATGCTAAAATCATATTGACAGTCTGGTATCAGACTTTTTTTGTTAATTCCAGCAAAGCTCTGTCGCTCCGAAAAGGCTTCGAGTTTAAGCAAATTAGCCAAAAAATTCATACCGACCGGAAAGGAGTCAAAGATAAATGTCGAACAAATCAGCCCCCCAAAAATCCAAGACAAACACCACTGATTCTAAATCCAAACAACAACATATTACAAAAATCAGCGCTCAGTCTTCCGCAAAATCGACTATAAAAGACCAGCAGGAAGCCTCCTTAGTCGCGTCCGAACCAAAGGTCAAAGCTGATCAAAAAGACAAAACCAATCATGAAACCGATGTTAGCCGAGAAAACAACCCCCAACATACAGCCCATCTCAGACCTAAGCTAAAACACGCTGAACACCGAAAATCCTTGAAGCGCCAAAAACGCGTCCAAAAAGACCAACATGAGAAAACTCTCCGCGAAGTCTTCATCTTAGCTCGCCCGTTCGTCGCAATTGGTCGCTACCTACGCGATTCCTGGCGCGAATTACGCCAAGTTCGCTGGCCAAACCGTAGCAAAGCTTGGAAAATGACTTTTGCGGTCCTGGCTTATTGTGCAATTTTTATCATTTTTATTACCTTACTCGACAGCTTGTTCACCTTTACTTTCAATCTATTATTAGGTCAATCTTAATCAACATAATATTTTAAGAGAGGAGATATTATATTATGGCAGTTAACCGATATGACGACACGCGTGCTTGGTACACTATTAGCACTTACAGTGGTTACGAAGATAAAGTCGCCGATAGTATTAAACAACGTTTAGATAGCCCCGAGCTCAAGGGAAAGATCTTTGATGCGCTCGTGCCTAAAGAGAAACAAATTGAAATCAAAAATGGCAAGCGCAAGATCGTGGACCGTAAAATTTTCCAAGGCTACGTCCTGGTCGAGATGAAGCTTTCCGACGAAACCTGGTATATCGTCCGCAATACGCCTGGAGTAACCGGTTTTATCGGCAACGGCACTCAACCTACACCCGTTTCCGAAAAGGAAATTACCAAGATCAAAAAACGCATGGGCGTCGAAGATCCAAAATATTCCGTCCACTACGAAATCGGCGAAGTTGTCTCGATCATCGACGGTCCATTCAAAGGTTTCGAAGGCGCCGTATCGGAAATTGATACCCAAAAAGGCAAACTGAAGGTCATGGTTTCCATGTTTGGACGCGAAACTCCAGTCGAACTCGATGCGCTCCAGGTCAAAAAGATCTAAAATAGTGTCTATAAGTCATACAATAGATCGATCATCGGTACAAACCCTCGACATTTTCTATAAATCGTAGTATAATGAAACCGTTACGCACGGTTATAAACATAATCGTATCGGGAGCTTCACCCGATAGAATAGGGAATAATATGGCAAAAAAAGTTATTGGTAATCTCAAGCTTCGTATCCCCGGTGGAAAAGCCACTGCTGGACCTCCAGTCGGCTCGACGCTCGGACAATGGGGCCTTAACATGATGGAATTCATTAACCCCTTTAACGAGAAAACCAAAGAATTCATGGGCAAAAACGTCATCGTACATATTAAAGTCTATGAAGATCGCACTTTCGATTGGGTCTGCCTTGGACAGCCAGTCGACGATCTGATCCGTGAAAAGATCAAGATCCAAAAAGGCAGTGGAAATCCCAATACCGAAAAAGTCGGCAAAATCTCTCGCGCTGATCTCGAAGAAATCGCCAAGGTCAAGATGGACCAGCTCAACGCTATCGATCTAGACGGCGCCGTCAAAGTCGTCGCTGGCACCGCTCGTTCCATGGGCGTCGAAGTGATCGGCTAGACACAAAACAAACAATTTTATATACAACCTCGCTTCTGGGGTTGTATATTTTTTCAAGTTTAGCGGTTTTCTTAAAGATTTTTAGAATTATTTTAGCAAAAGCAGTTTTAGCAAAAGCAGAAACTTTTATTTTTTATGACAATTTCTCGCAATTTTAGCAATTTTTAGCATAAACTATTGACAAAATGACGGAAATTTGATAAAATAGAAGCATATACTGTCATCTTGGCGTACGAACCTTAAAACTTTTAGCTACATTCGTGCGTTCAAATCTCAATAAGGAGGGGAATTATGAGAAAAATCAAAACAACCAGAGCAACTATCAATCAAATGATCGCCTACATTATCGTATCTAGCCTATGGCTAATCGTAAGCTATATTATAATAAACTCGGCGAATGGCAACGCCCCAGGAAACGATTCAGCCCCAATCCAGTCAATTCCCGTCATCTTAAACTATGACGGAACGGTTTGGATCGACCAAAAAGGCGAGCCCATGCAAGAGAAAGTTGTCAAAAATTTCCTGGCCAATAATTCGAAATTTGCTTGGGAGATCCTTTATCTCAACAAAAATCGATATTATGCCACAAAGCTTCAAAATTACGCTCGATCTGAGGTTCTTGACCAACTCTGGGAACAATACATTGCTCGTCGCGTAGGAGAAGAGCATCAAGCCAGAGATGACGAAGCTTGCCGTGCCATCCTTAATGAACTGATAGCTGATCCGCCCACTGACGTTGCATATGCAAAAATCATCAACCACTTAGGTTGCAATGGGCTAGTCGAGGATGTCAAAGATCTGCAAAAAGCTTGTCAAGCCGATCGGAATGTGGAAATAACGAAAGAACAAATTCCACGCCTCGTCTTTTGCTGGGCCATGACCAAAAACTATGATTCAGGTTATTTAGAAAAGGCCTGCGGTCGAGCAATCACGCCACTTTCGTAGCTCAAAAGCCCCGGGTTCGCCCGAGGCTTTTTAGTCTCACAAAACCAAATTATCCGCCACTCCTTTAGCCCCAACTTCTTATTAGAACACATTCCTCCCTTGCCAATTACGCAATTTTTTGCTACAATATGAATATCAGTTATTAACCATGTTGGGAGGGAATTATCCCGCTATCACCACAGAAAGGAATATCATGACAGAAGAAAATTCTGCTCCAGTGGAAAACACCACTGATCTTCAAAATCCCACCGAACCCGTCGCTCAGACGACCGCAGACGGCGCCGAAACTTATGCTAAATCTGGTAAAAAATCCAAAAAACATATCGAAGCCGTAAAAGCTGAAGCTGAACGTCAAGCTCGCAAAGCCGAGACTAAAGCGCTTGAAGAAGCCGGCGAAAAACCACGTGGCGCTACTCCTATTACTCGCCCACGCATCGAGCGTCGTGGCAAAAAATATCAAGCCAAGGCAAAACTCATTGAAAAAAATAAAGCTTACAGCCTTGCCGACGCTCTGAAGCTTGCCGTCGAAACAAACCCGACAAACTTTGACGCCACCGTTGAGGCTCACGTTCGTCTTGGTGTTGATCCTCGCCAAGCCGACCAAAACATCCGCGCAACCGTCGTTTTACCCCACGGCAATGGCAAAACCGTCCGCGTCGCAGTCTTTGCTCCGCTTGACGAGGCCAAAAAAGCCGCTGTCGCTGGTGCTGACATCGCCGAAGACGAAGAGTTCTTAAAGCGTCTGGAAAAAGGTGAGATCGATTTCGATGTCTTAATCGCCACCCCTGCTTATATGCCAAAGCTCGGTAAATTTGCCCGCCTCCTTGGTCCAAAGGGTTTAATGCCAAATCCAAAAGCTGGGACCGTAACTGTTGACCTCGAGAAAGCCGTCAAAGAAGCGAAAGCTGGTAAAGTCGAATATCGCGTCGACAAACAAGCGATCATTCATATCGGCCTTGGAAAGACCAGTTTCGACCAAGCCAAACTGCTCGAAAATGCCGAAACTTTCTTAAATTCGCTCAAAAGTCAACGCCCTGCCTCAATTAAAGGTGCTTTCGTAAAATCCCTCTATCTGACAACTTCGCAAGGTCCATCGATCTTAGTCGAGAATATCTACAACTAATCTTTGACCTCTTGTCATCTAATTGCACCCTTTCTTGGGTGCAATTTTGTTATCCTCAATTAGCGCTCAATGTTTTATATCGCAACTACCATTCTACAGAAATTGTTCCTTTTTATTATGCCCAATCAACTATTACGCTTATGCTTGCGTCAGCCCTTCCAGCTTGCTACAATCAGAGCAAATAGAGCATTAAGGAGATAATATGAAAAGAATTGGTTTATTAATTTTAGCATTGGTATTATCAACTCTCAGCATATCTTCTCGCGCCAATGCCACTAACTCGCTTGATCTTAGTCGCTACCAAAGCGAAACCCTCGAAGAAGCCTTCAAGGCCGAGAATATTGACTTTGATTTTTCAACTAGCCCTTATGATGAAACCAATACTACGAACAAAACTATTCTTTACCTTTTTCGCAAGAACGGTTGCGAAAACTGTCAAAGCTTCTTACAATTCATTGCCCGCGATCTGCTACCACGCTACGCTGATCGACTAATCGTAAAAAGCTATGAAGTCAGCGAAAATAACCGTATCAACATGAGTCTTCTCTCACGTTTGGCCGACTTTTATGATCAACAACCCGAGAATGATACATATAGTACACCAGCCGTAATCATTGGTACGACCTATTCTTCGGGCTACGTCGATACCGCCCGTCAAGCAGAGATCAAGTCAGTTCTCGATAATCACGATACTTTTGACCCCGTTAAATCCATTAATCAAGGTACAACTAACCTCATGCAAGGTGCTCAAACCACTTTCACCAGCGGTCAAGCTAAATTACTCAGCGATACAGGGCTCAACAGCCAATTCCACCTCGTTGCAACCCCAATAAATCGTGCACAAGTCTCTCTCCGCGATTACACCTACGTCTCCGCCCTCGACCTCTCGCTGTATAATTACACCACCAA
This sequence comes from uncultured Candidatus Saccharibacteria bacterium, assembly GCA_964439975.1. Lineage (GTDB taxonomy): Bacteria > Patescibacteriota > Saccharimonadia > Saccharimonadales > Saccharimonadaceae > Nanosyncoccus. Next base: position 121,789 of record CAYTPD010000002.1, on the reverse strand, counting down.
AATCAATTTACTCAATGGAAAGTACACTATCACTCTTCCAGTTACAAAAAATTACCAGTCATACCGAGTAGCTCATCTTGACGCTTCAGGCAAGATTACCGAGGAATTTATTCCGACCGTCGAAAAGAGCACTATTACATTTACGACAACTCATCTTTCAGAGTACGTAATCTACGGTCGATCTCAAAAACCTATAGACGCTAACACAACGCCCGACCAAAAACCAACTGTACCGATTATTACCGAAATATACCCCACCGTCAGCGAAATTCAGCCCAAAAACACCAGTACAAATACCGATGCCACACAGAAGAAATCTACTCCCACTGTGCCGAATGCCGGCGATTCGACCCTTAGTCGCCAAGCTACTCTCAATTACCCAACAATCCTCACTACCGGACTCACTTTCTTGGCTATTAGCGCTATTTGTTACCGTAAAGTCAACCAAAATTTGATCAAAAAATCAACCAAACGCTAGCCGAAATCCGCGAATAGGGAAGCTAAAGCCCAACTTAATAGACCTAGATCAACAATTCAAGCCCAAACCACACTTTAAAACTTGACATAATTTTTAATCTGTGATAAAATAGAAGGATAGGGATGTTAAATACCAGTTCTTTAACCCCATCTGATCCAGAACGGCCAATTTAAGGCAAAATTGAAAAAAAAGGGGGGGAATTCATGGATCAACAAACACTTCAAGGCCTAATACGCCAATTTACAACGTGGTTCCACGAACCAAGCGCGGTGATCATTTTCTTTACCGTTGTTATCTCGCTTGAAATCATCATCTTTCTGAGAATTATCAATAACGTTGATTTTACGTCAAACGGCATTACTTGCGCCTTTGTTGCGGAAGTTGCTATTTTGATTATTCTCTTAATTCTTTTCGGCGACCATCTGATCATCGCTCTGAAGGAAAAACGCTGGTTTACCACACTCTTGATAGTAGCTATTGTTATCATCCTCGTCAAAACCGGATGTCAGAACAGAAGACTCGTCTATTTTATTATTGACTATCTAATCGGTTTCGGTGGTATTTACTGGCTTTATGGAGGCAGTTTTGGTTTTTACGCGATCGCTACAGGGCTAGCCATATGCCTATTCATAGCGATCATAGTCATATGGGTCGAAGGTACAAGCACAGATTGGGATATTTAGTAAGGCCTACACGCTTCTCAGCCCCAGATTAAATTCTGGGGCTGTTAATTTATACCCAACGACGGCCCCTTAAGAACCAACACAAAGGTCTAAAACCACTTCTCAGCTTCATCAGATGCACTTAGTATCGCTAGCTTCCTTATATCCATTACAAGCCTTGCATTTTCTCCAAGATTTGCTATAATGAAAATAGTTATTCTAGAGACAGTGGCGGAGACCAAGATTAGCAATTTTTAACTCAGAAACCATTTCTATCTGGAAGCCACGCTTTTCGGATAGAAACCATGCTGGTCTTTTGACGTTGGGGGCTTTTCCCAGAAAAGTCCCACCCCTCTTAATTATGCCACCGAGGAACATTCTTTCAAGAGTCTTCTGAGTAACGTGTTTTAACAATTTGTTAGCGTTTGACTTTTTCTAAATTGGGGAACTTCTGTCTCAATTTAGATAATTAGCTTCTTTATCAAATTAACCTAAGGAACTTTTATGGCAATTTCAAAAGCGAAAAAAGATACTTTGGTTGCTGATTTGACTAGCTTACTGTCCGATGCAAAATTGACCGCTTATGCTCGCTATCAAGGCCTCACCGTTGCCGACTTACAAGATCTTCGCAAAGTCGCACGCGAAGCTGACGTAAAGATTAAAGTCGTGAAAAATCGTCTCGTTCGTGTTGCTCTCGGCGAAATCGCAATTTACAAAGACACCGATACGACTGGATTAACAGGACAATTGATTTACGCAATCTCCGATAGTGACGAAGTTGCACCGGCAAAAGTACTCGCCGAATTCGCCAAAGCCCACCCCGCACTCGAGCTAGTTGGTGGCTTTAACGATTCTGGCAAAACTCTTGACCAAGCAGAAATTACCACACTCGCCAAAATGCCGTCGAAAAACGAGCTTATTGCGCAGGTGGTCTCTCAGCTTCTTTCTCCAGCAACAGATACAATTTCTGCACTGTCTGGTGGACTTTCTGGGATTATTTCTGGATTGGAAGCTAAATCTGCTTAATCAGCACCAAATTTCAACAACACATTATATAAACTATTAAATCTCAAGACTTGGGCATTTTACCCTAAAAGTTAAACCTTTTAGAAATGAAAGCACCCTAGTCTTTAGAAGCTCGATATCTTTCTTTCGACTGATATCGACCTGAAAGGAAATATTATGGCTACAGATATTAAAAAATTGGCCGAAGAATTAGTCAATATGACTATCCTTGAAGTCAATGAACTTAAAAACCTTCTTAAAGATGAGTATGGCATCGAGCCAGCTGCGGCTGCCGTCGCCGTTGCAGCAGCTCCTGCTGAAGGTGGCGCAGCTGCTGATGAAGGTAAGACTGAATTTGACGTCGTCCTTAAAGACGCTGGTGGACAAAAAATCGCCGTCATCAAAGCCGTGAAAGAAATCACCGGCCTTGGTCTTGGCGAAGCCAAAGCTATCGTCGATGGCGCTCCAGCTACCGTCAAAGAGAAAGTCAAAAAAGACGAAGCAGAAACCATGAAGAAAAGCTTGGAAGATGCTGGCGCAACCGTCGAATTAGCTTAGGATATTTTACATTCCCGCTAACAACGCTAACAAATTAGAAAATAGGCCTCTCGAGGTCTATTTTTCTTATGTTAAAATTGTATTTTTTACAACACTTTGCACTCTACCACCGTCCAAACGGTGGAAAACTTTTTAGAATCCATTATTGACATTTTGACCCTTGGGATATAATATAGTATTAGTATTAAAGTTAAGACAGACTGGATGCGAGGTGATGTCTGAATTACCAGAAAAACAAATCAAACGACTGCGTGGTCTGATTCAGGAAGCTGAAACGAACCTTGCTGCGGCTAAGGAGCTATTGATCTCCGTGCTTGGAGATGGCGAAGTTATTACCGCCCCGCGTGAAACCGTCGTCGATAGCCCTGACGGAAAAATCATCGAAGGTGTTTTTGATGGACAAATTATGATCGGCCCAGACGGCAAAAATTATCCTGTCCCCGCTAATTATGCCTCAAAATCAAAGTTGATCGAGGGCGACATCTTAAAGCTCACGATTACTCCTGAAGGACGTTTTCTCTACAAACAAATTGGACCGGTCGAGCGACGCGCTGTGATCGGGACGCTTATTCGCCATGATGATAAATACTATATCGAAGTGAATGGTCGCGAATACGAAATCCTTTATGCTTCCGTGACATATTTTCATCTTCGAGAAGGCGACCAAGTTTCGGCAATTATCCCCGCTAATAACGAACATGCTGCTTGGGCCGCCGTTGAGGCTGCGCTCTAAATGACTAAGGATTCGCCCGCTAATCTATCGGATAACCCCCATCCTAAAGCTCTTTACCGCAAATATCGGCCAACCAAACTCTCCGATGTTATTGGACAAGACCAAGTCACTCAAACCTTAAAACGCGCCCTAGAAGAACATAATTTTTCTCATGCTTATCTTTTCATTGGCCCTCGCGGAACCGGCAAAACTTCCGTCGCGCGCATCCTAGCGCATGAAATTAATCAATTCTCCTATCAGGTTGAAGATGATTACCTTGACATTATCGAAATCGATGCAGCTTCCAACACAGGAGTCGATAATATCCGCGAGCTACGCGAAAAAGCTATCATTGCCCCGACAAAGGGACGTTTCAAAGTCTATATTATCGACGAAATTCATATGCTTACCAAATCTGCCTCCAACGCCCTGCTAAAAACGCTCGAAGAGCCACCCGAGCATGTCGTTTTTATTATGGCGACTACCGACGCCCACAAAGTCCCCATTACGATTTCTTCACGCGCTCAAGTCTACACCTTTCAGCTCGCCCGCCCCGAAGTCATGCTAGCTCATTTACGCAAGATTAGCGACCAGGAACATCTTGATATTACCGACGAAGCCCTAGAAATCGTAGTTAAACGAGGCGGTGGATCATTCCGCGATTCACTCAGTTTGCTCGACCAAATTACCAGCCTAACCGAAGAAAAAATTACCGCTAGCCTGCTTAACCATGCTCTTGGTATCCCTTCTGGCGAAAATATTGCCAAACTTTTGCAAGCTTATGTTGACGCCGATTCCGCCACGCTTAACAAAACATTTAAAGCTTTACTTGGTTCCGGTCTACAGCCCGAGCTAATCACTAGCGAATTAATCTCCACTATCATTGATCATCCCTTACCCGATTACTTGCCCCTTCTTGACCGTTTAACTCAGGTCCAAGCGCCTTTTGCCTCCGCAAAGCTCTTACTCGCCCTCCTGACAGCCTCAGCCCTCCCGGTAGCCCAACAAACCTTGACGCCTCTCGCAACCACATCCAACACATCAGCAACATCAAACGATCAAACTATATCCTCCACCCCTAAGTCCACGACGACCCTTAACCAGGCACCCGTGCATAAGCGTCCTCCCTTCAAAGCTCCTATACCAAAACCTAGCGAACGCCCCCATTCGCAACCATCCAACGCTGAAAATTCCGACCAAGAGCCAGACAGCGCGCCAGAACAGATCCAGCTCACCAAGCCGATCACCGCCGAAAATTTCGACTGGGAAAATTATCTCCAGCATGTCGAGCTGGCTAATTCGGTTCTTGCCAAACAACTGCGCAAAGTTTCCCCCGAACAAAAATCCTCCGCACTTCACCTCTATCCTCAACATAAATTTATCAAAAATATCTTAGAAAAACCAAACAATTTTGAGCTCTTGACAAGCCTTTTGCCCAAAGATTTTAGTCTCATCGTACACGAATATGACGAATATACACCACCCAAAGATGACACACTCTCCCAAATTACTGCTATAATGGGTAATGTACAGGACGCATCCGACGATATACCATTCTAGCCTGCGTCAATAAAGGAGGTTTATGTCAGATAATACTACGGCGGCTGGGCGCATCCCGCCTCAAGATATCGAAGCCGAAAAATCTCTCATCGGCGCGCTTTTGCTCTCCGACACAATTTTTCCCGACGTGCTCGAGCAACTCAAAGCAGATGATTTTTATGACCAGCGCCACCAAACCATTTTTCGGGGCATGATCGAACTCTATAATAAACATCGGCCGATTGATCTTTTGACGCTCACTTCCGAGCTCAAAGCTTCCAAAACTCTCAAACAAGTCGGTGGCTCGCCTTATCTCACTGAGCTCGCAAACTTTGTCCCCACCGCTTCGCACGCAAAAGCTTACGCAGACATTGTTGCTAGCGCTGCCATGCGTCGTAATCTCATCAGTGCCGGCAGTACGATCGCCGAAGCCGCCTATAATGACAAAGCTGACATCGAAGAACTCCTCGGTCAAGCCGAAAAAAAACTCTTCGAAGTTTCCAACAAGGCCATCAAAACCGACTACGTAAAGCTCGAAGCGCTCCTACTTGACGCTTATGACCGCATCGAGGATCTTCACAAAAATCGTGGCGCCTTGCGTGGACTAAAGACTGGTTTTCGCGACCTAGACAAAAAAACCGCTGGCTTCCAGCGCGGCGACCTAATTATTATTGGCGCCCGTCCCGCCATGGGAAAGACTACCTTTGCCCAAAACCTCGCTTATAACGTCGCCACGCGCAACGGCGACGGTCGTGGCGTACTTTTCTTCTCCATGGAAATGGCCAAAAACGAAATCGTCGATCGCATGATTTCCGACATTTCCGGCGTTAATGCTTGGAAAATCCGCACCGGTAACATTAACGACGAAGATTTCGCCAAGATCGGCGACGCACTCGGCGAAATGAATGAAACTCCGCTTTACATTGACGACACGAGCTCAATGACTATCCTCGAGCTAAAAAACAAAGCTCGGCGTGCCGTCCATGATAATAATATCTGCATGATCATTGTCGACTATCTGCAACTTCTGCAGGGTACCGATCGTTACGCCGGTAACCGCGTCCAGGAAGTAACCGAGATTTCTCGTGGTCTAAAAATCCTTGCCAGGGAACTAGAAATCCCCGTCATTGCCCTCGCTCAGCTCTCTCGTGGCGTGACTGGCCGTGACGATCCTCGCCCCATCCTCTCCGACATTCGCGAATCCGGTTCGATCGAGCAGGACGCCGACCTCGTCATGTTCTTACATCGTATCGATTATTACCACATGAATGAGCCCGACTATCAAGAGACGAATATCACTGAGCTCATCCTTGCCAAGCATCGCCATGGTCCAGTCGGCAAAGTCGAACTTTATTTCCATCCCGAATTGCTCCGTTTTATGTCGCTAGATAAGGAACATGATTGATGTTGTAAAATATCTAATCTGTTTTTGAAGATTTTGACTAATTTTTACCTATTTTGCCCCATTTAAGGTGTTAATATTTGATATTTTTATCTCGAGAAAAGACCCTATACCTTCATTATAGTACACTTAGTCCAAAAAGTCAATATAGGCAATCCCGCGAGCTTCATGTTATAATACTTATGTGAAGAAATTGGCTATTCCAAAACTTTTTTTATACCGTCACCGCTTCGTGATCGGTTATATTCTACTCGCGATTGGTTTTACCGGTATTATTTTTGGTCTCCCTTTGCTCGCGCCCAATGGACTTTCCGAAGCCGAAATGATCTCTGCGACTGATTCCAATAATCTCCATTTCTATTCTCTGTTCTCCGGAGACATCGTCAATTTACCTTATCGCGTCCTACAAAAACTCTCAATCATGCTTTTCGGACTCAATGTTTACTCGGTCAAACTACCCAGCATGCTGATCGGCGTCGCTTTAGGCCTCTTGTTGGTCTTGTTACTCAATCGTTGGTTTAAAAACAATGTCGCCCTGCTAGCCTCGATTCTCGCCGTCCTCTCCGCCTCGTTTCTTTATCTCGCAGGCTCTGGCACGCCTTTGATTATGTTGGTCTTTTGGCCAACCCTTTTGCTCTGGCTAGGCTCAAAAATCCAAGGCGTTACCAAACCAAAACCGCTTTATTCCTTCATTTTCGCTTTTGCTTTACTAGCCGCCATTTTCACCCCACACTTAATTTATCTAGCCATTTTTATCCTCCTCTTTGCAATCATGCATCCGCATCTGCGCTTTACGGTCAAAACTTTACCTATCGTCCCCCTAATTATCACCACTTTTATTATTTTGGCTGGCGCCACTTTAATCATTATGGCCATGCTAATCAACCCGACCATCTTTCAAAAATTATTACTCGCTGAAAATCTCTCCTGGGGCAGCTTCTGGGCCAATCTTAAAACCGCCTTCTTACCCTTCTTCTCTTGGAACACAACTCTCGACAGCGTCTTCCTCTCGCCCTTTGTTGGTCTTGGCTCAGTGGCGCTTGCCGTCATTGGCCTCCTCTCAACCGCCAAAGGCTTTTTTGCTTCGCGCAACTCTATCGCTACTTGTTTCATCATTTTTACAATCATCCTTTCTGGACTCACGCCTGAATCTGCTATCTTAATCCTCCTTCCGCTCGCGATCCTCATCGCTCACGGGCTACGTTATATTCTCGACAAATGGTACGATTTATTCCCAGAAAACCCCTACGCCCGCATCGTCGCGCTCGGTCCTATTGGCATCTTTCTCAGTATCATGATTTATGGCGGTATCTCACATTTTCTTTATGGCTATCGCTATTCGCCAATGGTTGCCGATCAATTCAATAATGATATTGCTCTCATTCACCAACATCTCCCCGAAGACACCACGCTTTACGTCATTGATGACCAAATTTCCTATAATTTTTACAAAATCCTCACCAACTACACTAACTTAAAAGTCGAAAACGTCTTTCCACCCCAAGAAGAGATGCCAACCCAATTCGCTACCCTAGGCTTAACCAATATTTCCGCTGAGGTTGATCAGATTATCACCTCGCCAAAATCCGATAATTCTGATAGACTATATATGTATATGGCTGACAAAAATCAAAATCAGCCAAATGAGGAAGATTTAACGCAACAAGAAAGTGAGGAGTAGCTATGGGTGCCACCATGGACCAAATGAAAGCAATCAATCAACTTCGCAAGGCCCAAAAATCATTAAAAAACGAGATTGTTGAAGTCGAAGCTGGGGACGGCGCCGTAACCGTCCAAATCACCGGCGAACTAAAAATCAAAAGTGTCAAAATTGACCCCGAAAGAATCGATCTTGATGATATCCACGAACTAGAACGCTGGATCGAAGACTGTATGCGTGACGGATATGCCAAAGCACAAGAAATTGCTACAGACAAAATGAAGCCACTCATGAGTAGTTTAGGTAGCTTAGGATTCTAGTTTATGATTGACAAAATTGACATTAGCGGACATAATTACAAAATTTCTGACAGCTTCAAAAAGTATGCCACCAAACGCATCGGCAAACTTGACCGTTTTTTACCACGTGGCAACAAAAAGGACGTAATCATCAAAGTTGTGGTCGCCGAGGTTGACCACCCACATGGCAATAAATACGAAATTTCAGCCGCCATGGAAATTCCCGGAGGTAAAGTTATTACTGCCAAGGACGAATGCTCAAACGTTTTTGCAGGCATTGACATCCTTGAAGCAAAACTCAAAGGTCAAATCCGTCGTTTCAAACTAGAGGCAACTCCGCATATGTCAAAAAAAGGTCTCCAGAGCATATTTATCAAACGCAAATAATATGCTATAATCAGGGGATAAAATTGAGTGATAGTTGTGGAGAAAATTCCTGATGACAAAGAATACTGATGTTAAAGCTAAACAAACGACAAAATCCGTCAAATCAGCCAAAAAAACGAAAGAAAAAAAGCCAACCGACAAATTAGCCGACAAGACCTTATTGACCAGAATTCTGCAAGGCATTTTTGGTGATGCACAGAAAAAAATCTTGCGTCGCATGTATAAGAAAACGCTTGAAATTAATGCGCTTGAGCCAAAATACCAAAAAATGTCCGACGAAGAATTGGCGCAACAAACCGGCGTGCTCAAGAGCAAGCTCAAAACTGGTAGTCAAAAAGAGCTCGATGCAATCCTTAGCGACGCTTTCGCCGTCGTACGCGAAGCCGCAAAGCGTAAGCTCAATATGCGACCATTCGACGTACAGCTCATCGGCGGTATGGTGCTTCACGAAGGCTGTGTCGCCGAAATGAAAACCGGAGAAGGCAAGACGCTCGTCGCGCTTTTACCTGCCTATTTGAATGCTTTGACTGGTAAAGGAGTTCATGTCGTAACGGTCAATGATTATCTTGCCCAACGTGACGCAGGTTGGAATGGTCCAGTTTATCACTTTCTCGGTCTATCTGTTGGCGTCATTATTAACCAAGCTAGTTTCGTCTATGATCCCGAATACGAAAATGAAGAGCATGCCGACGAACGTTTTCGCCACTTAAGGCCCGCTACTCGCAAAGAAGCCTACGCGGCCGACGTCACTTACGGAACGAACAACGAATTTGGCTTCGACTATTTGCGCGACAATATGGTTAGCGAACCGAAATATCTTCGCCAAAGAGGCCTAAACTATGCTATCGTCGACGAAGTAGATTCAATTCTCATTGACGAAGCTCGTACTCCGCTCATCATCTCCGCACCAGCCGGCGACAATCCAGACGCATATTACCAATTCGCAAAAATCGCCGCACAACTTGTCGCAGAAGACTATGTTTATGATGAAAAACGCCGTAGCGTTACATTAACCGATAAAGGTGTCGAAAAAGTCCAAGCTTTACTCGGTATTGATAATCTTTATTCCACGAAGCACACTCGCCTCGTTTACCACATGGACCAAGCTCTGCGCGCTCAAGTCGTCTTCGCGCGCGACAAAGATTATGTTGTTACGAGTAGTGGCGATGTTGTGATCGTCGATGAACATACTGGTCGCCTCATGCAGGGTAGACGCTATAACGAAGGCCTTCACCAAGCTATCGAAGCTAAAGAGGGTGTCGCTGTCAAACAAGAAAGTATGACGCTTGCCACGATCAGTTTTCAAAACTTTTTCCGACTTTACAACAAATTATCCGGCATGACCGGCACAGCTTTCACTGAAGCCGAAGAATTTCAGCAAATTTATTCACTCGATGTTATTCAAATCCCGCCCAACCGGCCCATTCAGCGCATCGATAAAGATGATTTAATTTACAAAACTGAAGCCGGAAAGCTCAAGGCAATCGCTAAAGAAATCAAAAAATATCACGATCGCGGACAACCTGTTCTCGTCGGTTCAGCTAGCATTGCTAAAAATGAATTAATTGCTCATTATCTTGACTCTCAAGGTATTAAATATGAACTCCTGAACGCTAAAAACAACGAACGCGAAGCTACGATTATCGAAAAAGCTGGCGAAAAGGGCGCTGTAACCTTAGCGACAAACCTTGCTGGTCGCGGTACAGATATTAAACTCGGCGAAGGCGTCAAAGAACTGGGCGGTTTAGTCGTCATCGGTTCAGAGCGCCACAGTTCACGACGAATTGACAATCAGCTACGCGGACGTGGTGGACGACAAGGCGATCCTGGCACGACCCAATTCTTTGTCAGCTGCGAAGATGACCTCATGCGCATCTTCCAAGGCGAGCGAATCGCAATGTTAATGCAACGCCTAGGCGTTGACGAGGAGACCCCAATCCAAAACAAGAGCGTCAGCAAGACTCTGGAAAGCGCCCAAAAACGCATCGAAGGTTTTAACTTCGATTCGCGCAAAAACGTTGTCCAATATGATAACGTTATCAATCGACACCGCAAAGTTGTTTATCGTATGCGACGCAAAATTCTAGACGGAGAAAATATCCACCAAGAAATCCGACGTCTCATTAAAGCTACGGCGGAAGATCTCGCTAAAGATAGTTCGCGTATTAATAAACATTTCGTCGACGACTTTAAAGCAATTGCAAATTTCGACGAACAAGAAATCGATCGCATCGGCAAAATGCGTAAAGAAAAAGACCGCATCAAAGCCGCACGAGACCTAATTTCTACTGCCTACGATAATAAAGAAAACGAATTTGGCGACGAAATCATGCGCAAAATTGAGCGCGAAGTTTACCTCAAAGTTCTCGATACACTCTGGATGCAACATCTTGAAAACATGCAACATCTTCGCGAAGGCATACATTGGCGTAGCGTTGGACAGCGTGACCCCTTAGTAGAATATCGTAGCGAATCGCAAAAACTCTTCGATAGTCTCGAAAAAAATCTCCGCGAAGAAGTCTTGAAGATTTTACTCAGTTTAACGAAGCAAGAAGCAGTAGCCGACAATATCACTGATGGTGAAGAATATGAGTCAGAATTGACCAAAATGGCCGAAACTGCCACCGAAAAAGGAGTTAACGAAGTTAGCGCTGGCGAAAAAAATCTAGACAAAGAATTTTCTCACCCAGACAGTCAAGGTTCCCAACAACAATCCACCGCGAACGCCCATAACCATAAAAAGAATCAAGCTCGCAAGAATAAAAAGCAACAACGTCAGAACAAAAAGAAAGGGAAGCGAAAATAAAACATTCTGCCGAAGAAGTCACTTTAGCTTCCGGTGCTAAAGGACTCTTAATTGATGTACAAAATGCCAGCGTGACAAATATTAAAATTCAATTTCGCGCCGGCATGCGTTACGCAAAAAAGCGCGAACTAGCAGAAATTGCTCATGTCGTTGAGCATCTTGCATTCGGTGCTAATGCACGCTATCCCGACGAACAAGCTTTCGAAGCTGAATTTACTAAAAACGGTGCTTATCATAACGCTTGGACCTCAGATTTTTCAGTTTGTTACGAAGTTGAATGTGCTGATTTTGAATGGGATCGAATTATGGATTTACAACGCATCTCAATCACTCAACCCAAATTCAACGAAACCGAACTTAAAAGCGAAAAAAGTAATATCCGTGCTGAATTAACTGGCTATATGAATGACTATAACCGCCTACTCTGGCCAAGATTACAAGAAGTAATCGGCGAAAACGTACCAAGTCTACCCGAACGCCTCAAAACACTCAGTAATATCGAGCTTAAAGATATCCGTGAACACTATCGTCGAACACACACCGCCGAAAATATGCGCTTCATTATCACTGGCAATTTACGACATCGTAAGCACAAAATCATTCGTTCCTTAAACAATTGGGAGCTAAAATCCGGCGAAAGATTCGCTATTCCAAAAGATGAAATTCACGCTTCGGCGCCTACCCTTATTCGTCGCAAAGACGCCAGCAATATCACGTTTGGTTTCTCGTGGTTAATCACGCGTCAATTAACACCTCCCGAAGTCTACGCTATGAATTGTTTGAACCATATCCTCAACGGAACAATGAATAGCCGAATTTTTGGTCAAGCCCGCAAACTCGGCTTAGTCTACAGTATGGGTAGCGATCTAAACAATGGTTGGCATAATGCTGCCTGGGATTTTGACGGTGAAGTTAATGCCGAAAGCGCTGAAAGACTCTTTATCCTCATTCGTGACGAACTAACCAAGATTCTCCGTGGTGAAATTAGCGATCAAGACATCAACGCAGCTAAATCATACGCCACCGGACGCTACCAGATGGGCGCGCAAACCGTTGGTCAAATCGCCGAATATTATTCTGACGACTATTTTACCAACGGCACCATCGAAAAATATGACCATGCGCCCAAGCTAATCAATAATATTAATAAAATCACCATGGTCGACCTCGCTCAAGAATTTATCACCGCCAATCTTCATACTTTAGTCGCCGTAAGCTCAGTCGAAAAGGCGCTCATTACCAAACTAGACAATTACCTCGAATTAGACCCAACCATTATTATCTAGAAACCATATCGCGCTACACTGATCGCTCAATTCGTGCTACAATATACATATAATATATTGAGAGGTCGAAACATGAAAATTGCAATCCTCGGATACGGTAAAGAAGGTAAAAGCGCCGAAAAGTACTTCCAGAGTAAATCAAACGACATCACTATTTTCGACCAACTCACACCCACCGAATTTGCTGAACTTGATCTCACGCCTTACGAGCTAATCTTGCGTAGCCCTAGTGTTCCGCCAAGCAAACAACAAAAAACCTCCAGCGTCACAAAATACTTCTTCGATCATTGTCCCGCACCAATTATCGGCGTTACCGGTACAAAAGGCAAAGGTACAACTTGTTCAATGATCAAAGCAATTTTCGAACAACTCGGCCACAAGGTCTGGTTAGTCGGAAATATTGGTACGCCTGCGCTAGATGTCCTTGATGATATTCAGTCTACCGACGTCGTCATTTACGAAATGAGTAGTTTTCAACTTTGGGACCTCGAAAAATCGCCACACATCGCCGTCGTTTTACCAATTGAGACTGATCATCTAAACATCCACAAAGACTTCGATGATTATGTCGACGCAAAAAGCCATATCACAAAATACCAAACCAGGAATGATTATTGTATATATTATAAATATAACAACGAATCCGAAAAGATCGCTATGCTCTCAAATGGGCAAAAAATTAGCTACCCGGACCAACAATCCTCCACATCGCTTCAAGAAGTCCTCGATGCATTAATCATCCCTGGCAACCATAATCGTGAAAACGCCGAAGCAGCACTTTTGGCTACCGCAGCTTGGCATAATCAGACTTTAGCCACCTTTCTTACCCAAAATCAAACTTCAATTATCCAAGCTCTACATAACTTTCATGGTCTCCCTCATCGTTTGGAATTTGTCCGTGAGCTAAACAATGTAAAATACTATGATGACAATTTTTCCACCATGCTCACCTCGACTATCACTGCGCTCAATGCTTTTCCCGATACTCAAATAATTCTTATTGCCGGAGGTCGCGACAAAACGAAGGGAAAAGATCTGCCCAAACTTGCTGATCATCTTCGTCGGCAAACTTTTCAGTCTATTTTAATCGGTGAATCAGGTCGCGAACTCGCCAAATTATTACCTAACGACACTTATGTCTACGCCAATACCTTAACCGAAGCCGTACACGAAGCCCAACGTCTTGCCGAGTCGACCAGTTCAAAAAAATCAACCAAACCGATCATCGTCCTCATGTCGCCTGCAGCGGCAAGCTTTGACATGTTCGAAAATGTTTACGATCGGGGTACGCAATACCAAGATCTAGTCAGGAAATTGACCTAATGTCAAATTTATTATCTAACAGGCTTAATCAACTTCAGTCTGAGATTAACAAGGCTTGGCAAAAGTTGCAACTTGATGACAAACTTAAACAAATGTCAGAACTCGAGAAGGCCGTCGCTGAGCCAGAATTATGGCTAAATCCCGACAATGCGCGTCAAAAAAATGAGCAACTCGCTCGCCTCAACGATGAAATCGAACCTTGGCGACTTCTACGCGCTCAAGTTGAAGATCTACATGAGCTAATTGCGCTTTGTGACGAAGATCTGACGGCCGAAATTACCGAACAATTATCCGCTCTTGAGGATAAATTTAAAACTCTACAACAAGCTTTGAAGTTTGACGGGAAATACGACCACAATCACGCAATCCTGCGCATCACATCGGGCGTTGGAGGAATTGAAGCTATGGATTGGGCAAGCATGCTTGAGCGCATGTATCTCCGCTGGGCCGAGCGACAGGGAATGCAAGCAATCAACCTTGAACGTTCTGCCGGTGAGGAAGCTGGGATCAAAACCGCTGTTTATGAAATAAACGGCGTCAACGCTTACGGTAAATTAAAAAGCGAACACGGCGTCCATCGTCTAGTCCGCCTCAGTCCATTTAATGCTGATAATTTACGGCAAACTAGTTTCGCTTTGGTTGAAGTATTGCCGGTCATTACAGTTGATGACGATATAAAAATTGACGATAAGGATTTACGGATCGATGTTTATCATTCAGGTGGTCACGGTGGACAAAGCGTTAACACAACTAATTCCGCCGTCCGAATTACTCACTTACCAACCAATACCATCGTAGCAATCCAAAATGAGCGTTCACAGCTTCAAAACAAAGAAAAAGCCATGGAAATTCTCCGCGGCAAACTGGTCCAATTACAACAAGAGCAGCATGCCGAAAACATTAACAAATTGCGTGCCGGCGAGTCTGCTAAATGGGGTCAACAAATTCGTAATTACGTTTTACAACCTTACAAACTCGTCAAAGATACCCGCACCAAATTCGAGAGTAAAGATCCCGAAGCAGTTCTAGACGGCAAAATTGACGATTTTATTAATGCTTATTTAGAAGGGGATATAGAAGCATAATGGCAGCAAAACAAAAGTCGTCCAAACCACTCGATATTAAATCTACCAACTTCTGGTCCTAAAAACCTTAGATCTAAACCAAAGCCCTATATTATATATTATGATAAATGTTGTAAGATTTACAACATTTATAACCGTTCAGCCCGAAGACATTTATTGTTATTTGGTTGTGCTTGTGATATTATGTTGTTATGATTCTGCTCGATCGGATTACCAAAACCTATCCTGGAGACGAAGATCCAGCGCTCGATAATGTTTCGCTACATATTGAGCCTCGCGAATTTGTTTTTTTGGTTGGAAAATCCGGCGCTGGAAAATCTACTTTAATTAAAATGATTACCAAAGAAGAGCAACCTGACTCCGGCAAAATTGTCATTGGCGGAATTGATCTCGATTATGTTCGTAAACGTCATATCCCGCACTATCGACGACGATTAGGCGTTGTTTTCCAAGATTATAAACTATTACCGACTAGAACAGTTTACGAAAACGTTGCTTTCGCGCTGGAAATTGCTGGCATGCGCAATCGAGAAATCAGCAAAACCGTCCCGAAAGTACTCGATCTAGTTGGTCTAGTTGACAAAGGGCATAAATTTCCCGCGCAACTTTCCGGCGGAGAACAACAGCGCGTCGGAATCGCCCGTTCTGTCGCTCGCCAACCTAAAATCCTCATCGCCGACGAGCCTACTGGCAACCTTGACAAGCTAACCCGCAAAGAAATTATCGACCTCCTCCAAAAAATCAACGACTTTGGCACCACCGTTCTAGTCACTACGCACGACGAGAATATCGTCAATAATCTTAGTAAGCGCGTCGTTACTTTGAAAGACGGTCGGATTGTTGATGACCAAAAATGTCATGGTGTTTATCGTCTCGACAGCGAGCCAGCCGATCTGATCGAACGTATCCAAAAAGGAGAAAACTTAGCACAAAATCTCGCCTTTACAAGGCTTAATACCGCTTCAGCTCGTGCAACCACACAGAATCCAATACCCACTCAGCCACCTATAACGTCAACCAACCTTCCCAAAACCCCTAAAGCCCAACCACGCAAAATTCAGCAACCCGGTAGTCAAAATCTGAAAGCAAAACAGCTCCAGCAAATGCAACAAGTTCGCCAACGTATGCAAGCTCTGCAACGCGAACAACAACTTCGACAAGCCCAACGCCTTGCCCAAACACAGCAACTACGCCCAGGTATGGCTAACCAATGGTATACCGCCAACAAGCCTCTTCGCGCTGCACCCAAACTTAGTAGTCTCAGCCTTGGTCAAACCGTCAAGCTAAAACCAGCTCCCGGTCTCACCAACCAACCGCCCATTATTCCTAAACCTAGAGCAAAACGTGTAATTTAGGCAAGAAAAGATGATCGACAAAAAAAGTATCAACAAAACCCGCGCAGACCGTCGAGCTACCAAAGCTCACCTCCGCAAGCTAGAACAAAACAGCGAATCCAGCAAATTACGCACAACCGGTCGCGTTTTCAAATACGGCGCAATTGGCTTTACGCGCAATATTTGGCTCTCAATCGCTGCCACACTCGTCATTACTGTTACTCTAGTTATCTTAATGGTAACCATTCTCGCCAGCCTCATCCTCACTGCCACCGCCGAAACTATGCAGCAAAAAATCGATATTTCGATTTATTTCAAGCCTGAAACCAACCAGGCAACCATGAACGAAATGGCTAACATCATGCGCCAAGACAGTAATGTCCAACAAGTCGAGGTAACCGACTCGATCGCTGAATATGAGATCTTCCTCAAGGATCGCCAAGACAATGCCGAGTTGCTTTCAGCGCTCGAAGACCAAGCTATGCACGATTTAATGGTTAGTACTATGCATCCGACAATGCGCGTCAAAGTTTATGATTCAAATAATCTCTCCAGTATTCGTAATATTGTCGAAACGACAGAACTTTATCAACTAAACATTGATCCAGAAGAAGAGCCGACCTACGATGTCAACCAAACCGAAATCGCAACAATCAATTCCTGGGCTAACATCGCTAAAAATGGCGGTCTAATCCTCGGCGCAGTCTTTCTAGTAATTTCAATCTTGGTTATTTTCAATACTATTCGTATGGCAATCTTCTCCCGTCGCGAAGAAATCGACATGATGAAATTGGTCGGCGCCGACAGCGGTTTTATCCGCGGACCCTTCCTCATCGAAGCACAAATTTGTGGCATCATTTCAGGTATTTTTGCTAGCACAATCGCCTATGTTGGTTTTCATTTTCTAGCTCCAAAACTTGCATCTTATGGCATTGATGTATCAGTTGTTACCGAATTTTTCGAATCAAATATGATAGTTTTAGTCTATCTTAGTACCTGTAGCATCGGTCTTCTTATCGGTACCATCTCCGCTCGACTTGCTATTCAAAAATACTTGCATTAAAATCAATTTTACTTTTTATCTTCAGTGTGATATATAATAGTTATGGCTACTAACCAAAAGCACAAAACTTTAGGCTTACGCACAATTGCTTTTTTCATAACTGTCGTTTGTACAATATATTTCAGCACGCAAGCCTTTATCACGCCGAAAGACGAAGCAAAAGCCTACCCCGCGGGTTGCGTCAGTCAAGCCTGCCGAGAAGCCGCTGACCGCGCTAGTGAAGCCGAGCGTCGAGCTGCTGATGCCGCTGAAAACGCTAAAACTCTAGCCGGTGAAGTCGAGAGACTAAACGCCGAAATTTCCTCGCTTGAAGCAGACATCGCAGTAAACCAAGCAATCGCAGCCGACTTATCGCAACAAATTAGTGAGAATGAACAGAAACTTGCACTACAACAATCCGCTCTAGCCAAACTCCTCGAAAAATCTTATCGGGAGGATAAAGAAGGTACAGATGTGATTGTATTACTGGCAGGAAGTGAATCAATTGGCGATTTCGCCGAAAAGCGCACTCGCCAAAACGCCGTAGAAACCCAAATCTCCATCTCAACCAAGGCAATCAAGTCCTTGAAAGAAAATCTCCAAAGTCAAAAACAAAGCGTTGACGCCCTGATTTCAAGCGCCGAGAATAAACGTAACGAAATTACCGACAAACGAAATCAACAAAACACTTTAATCGCCAAATACGAAGCTAACGCTGAGGCTTATGCCAATGATGCTGCGGCAGCGCGAGAAACCATGCAACAAGAAATTGCTGCAGAAATTGCGCGTTATAACAGTGGTGGTGTCGTCGGCAACGGAATCAATTCTTATCCATACGGTGGAGATTGCCCTGACTACACATACACTGCTATAGCTAACGGCGATAGCAAATATGGTGGCTATGTTTGTCAATGTACGAGTTATGCAGGCTGGAAAGCATATGAAGCGTTCGGCGTCGTAATTTCTGGCTGGGGACATGCACGAAGCTGGATTGGTGCTGGCGGAGTCAGCAAAACCGCTCGCGGACGCGATGGGAACTATCACGCCTACCGCGTCGATCGTAACCCCAGCGCGCATACCGTTGCGGTTGGTACATCTGGTGAATATGGACACGTCATGTGGGTCGAGAGCGTCAATGGAAATGGAACAATCAATCTCACTGAATATAATAATACGGCTAGTGCAGCCAGCCACCGCGAAGGCGACTTCGGAGCCCGCTACAACGTCGACGCTGGAGCCTACGTTTACATTCATTTTGATCAGCCACTTTGGTAATCATCGCCCAACAACTTACTTTCAATATTTTTCAAGCTAATTACAAGATTTTTGTGCTAAAATAGTTCCATGGAAACAAAATGGGAATCTAAAAAAGTCACCCTTGGTAATGCCATTATCGGTAGCGTCGTCACATTGGTCATTGGAGTCTTTATTGGTCTTGGATGGACAAAAATCTCCGCCTACATCTTTCCGTATCTTGGTTTTGGCAGCCATCTTCCTGCCAACGATTGGTCATCACTAGACAGCGTCTATAGCGAATTAGTAGCCAATTATGATGGCGAAATTGACAAAGATAATGTCGTCGAAGGTGCAAAAAAGGGTTTAGTTAACGCTGTCGGCGATCCGTACACAACTTACATGGACGCAGAAGAAGCGCAAGAGTTCGAGTCAAGTCTACATGGTGATGCTGGCGCAGGCATCGGCGTCGAAATTGCTCTGCGTGAGAGTTATGTTCGCGTGATCCGTACGCTCCCCGACAACCCAGCTCGCCTAGCAGGCATTAAAGCTGGCGACATCATTTATAAAGTCAATGGTGAAGATGTTTTAGGTGAGTCGACCGATGTTGTTTCGAGCAAACTTCGTGGCGCAGCCGGCACAAAAGTCAAGCTCACAATTATTCGTGATGACGCCGAAAAAGAATTTGAATTAACACGAGAGACCATCAATAATGTTTCCGCTTACGTCGACTTCGATGGTTCGACCGCAATCATTACGGTAACGCGCTTTGATAATGACACTGGTACTTTAGTCGAGAAAATGGTCAACAACGATTTCAAGGGCAAAGACATCAAAAAAATCATTCTCGATCTACGCAATAATACCGGAGGCTATGTTACGGCAGCTAAAGATCTTCTATCGCTCTGGATTGACGACCAAGATATTCTCATCCAAAAAAATCACGGTAAAGTCACAGAGGTTGAGCACACTTATCGTGGCAAAGCCAAACTCAGCAACATCCCGACCGTCGTTTTGGTCAACAATAGCACGGCTTCTGCCTCAGAAATCGTCGCCGGCGCGCTCAAAGATTATGAAAAAGCCACAATTCTCGGTGAGACAACCTTTGGCAAAGGAGTCGTCCAAACTCTCTTTAACCTTGATAACGGATCCTTACTTAAGGTCACGACCGCACATTGGTACACGCCAAAGGGAACTAGCGTCAGCGACGGCGGTATTAAACCAGACGTCGTCGTCGAGCTAACTTACGACGATACAAATCATAACCGCGATCCACAAATGGACGCCGCTAAAAAACTAAACCCCACAAAAGGAGACAACAAATCATGACCAAAGATAATCCTACATCTAAACCTCTCGTCAAAGTTTACTCAACTGCAACTTGCCCCTTCTGCCATGCTTTAATGGACTGGCTCGAACAAAATGGAATCCCTTATGAAGAAATTGATGCTTCCGGACGCTCAGATATCGACGTCGTACCTGTAACCGAAATCGGCGAACACCGTATTGTTGGCTTTAACCGCCCCGCTATCAAAGCCGCCCTCAAGGAAATCAATGAGTAATAAACCTGCTCAATCTTCTACGAAAAACCCGCTTCATCATCCATCAATTATTTTAATCCACGGTTTTCGTGGGGCGCCAATTGGTCTAGAAGAAATCGCGGATCGCTTGCGGTTGGCTGGCTACAAAGTTTTTGTTCCAGCTATTCCGCCCTTCGCTGGCGCAGAATATCTCAACGTCTATGGCCCCGATCATTACGCTGAGTTTATCAAAAGCTACATCAAGAAACATCATCTTAAGCATCCTATTCTGATCGGACATTCTATGGGTTCGCTTATCGCTTGCGCAACTGCGAATCGCTATCCAAAAATCATCAACCAAAAATTGATCCTTCTCTCGCCTATTTCCACCCATACTCCGAGAATAATCAGCCTCATCTCTCCCTTCGCCACTATCCTACCTCGCCGTTTAGTCGATTATGTGACAACCAAATTTCTTTTTATACCAAAAAATCGTTTACTATTTCGCCAAACACTCAACTTAACTCACCTTTGCAGCAACGATCATCCGCCTAAACGCCGAGAAATTATGAAAGCCACGCATTTTTCCACCCATTACGATATTAATGACTTTCGCCTCAACCAAAATCTACTTATCGTTGCCGGAGCGACTGATCGCTTAATCAAACAGTCCGCCACTAAACGACTAGCCAAAAAACTACACGCCCAGACCATCTTTCTCGAAAATGCTGGACACTTGCATAATTATGAACAGCCCCTCGAGACCGCCCAGGCAATCCTTAATTTTCTCGATTAACCGTTTCCTCTTTAAGCTTAATAGCTTCACGATAAATCTCTTCAAACCTCATTAAAGTACGGTTTAGGTCATGCTTTTGAGCAATCTCAATACTTTTTGCACTAAATTTTTTTCTCAGTTCTTCATCACGCAAAATCCGCACAAAAGCATCTGTCATCGCATCAATATCGCCCCGTTCTACCAATAAACCATTCTGCTTATGTTGACAAAGCTCCTTTACCGCACCAGCATCAACCGCCACTAGAGGCAATCCCGTCGCGGCTGCCTCAATCAAAACAATGCCCTGCGTTTCCGTCTCGCTAGCCGTCGCGAAAATCGTTGCCATTTTGTATAATTGGGTCGCCTCAGCCAACGAGACACGCCCGACAAATCGCACTGATTGCTCAATGCCTAACGATTTAACCAAATCCTGCAGATGTCGCCGATCCGTCCCGTCTCCCACGATCGCCAGCATCGCCTCTGGCACACTCTCAAGCAAGCCGGCAAACGCCAAAACAACATTGCTAATACTCTTTTCCGGATCAACCCGCCCGACATACATAATAATCGGCCGATCTTTTGGTAAATGAAATTTCCGATAAGCCCGATTCGTAGCTTTTCCAGGATGAAATTTCGACAAATCCACGCCATTCGACAAAGCTTCAACCGGTACTTGAAATTTCTTCCGTCGCTTTGGCACCAAATCTTCGATCGCCATCTCGGTCGGCATGGTTGCATACTCCGAATGCTTCAAAAAACTCGCCATATAGACGCGCAAAAACGCATCCAACGGTTTTTTCAATGGCTTTAGAAGCCGTAATTGACTCGTAATATTATCCGGATAGGCATGTCCGGTACTAACCATAGGGACATTATTTTTCTTCGCATAACGTTGTCCAGCAATCGCAACCATTTCTGCCGTCTGATTATGAATCACATCCGGTCGAAACCGGTCAAGCGCTTTTTTCACCTCGTGGTACGGCTCAACCGCAACCCATAGTCCATGCCGATAAGCCAGCCTCGGCAAAGGCAAACCTAAAATCTCCTTGCCACTCGGCACTTCATTGATCTGATCAGGGTAAAATGGAAAACGAACCGAACGCACATAAATCGTCGTTATGCGTCCTTTTTTTACTTTTTGACGCCTACCACTAAAACTTGGACAAATAACCAAAACATCATGCCCACGCTCAGCCAAACCTTTTGCGAGATTGTGCGCAAAAACCGCCACCCCATTGGTCATTGGATAATACAAATCAGAAGTAATTGCAATACGCATATCACCCATATTATACTACAATATCTTCCCCTTATCAAAATTCTATGTTAAAATAAGAACAACATTATCATCCGATCAGCCAGCAAAAATATTAAGCTATGAAGAAAAAGAAAACCCCTACCTCAGTCACTGTCAACCGCAAAGCCCACTTCGACTATCAACTCGACGAGGAAATCACCTGTGGCGTCGTTTTGTCTGGCCCAGAAGTTCGACTAATCCGCGATCATCACGTCCAGCTCAAAGGATCATTTGTCACTGTCCGAAACGGTGAATTATGGCTTAATAATCTTACCCTTGGTGCCGATACGGCTAAAAATCTCAAGCTTCTCGTTACCAAACGTCAACTCCATAGCCTCATATTAGCCAAAAAAGATGGTTACCAGCTTGTTCCTTTACGTCTTTTAGCAGACGGACGATATATTAAACTCGTTATCGCCACCGGAAAAGGGAAGAAGAAATACGACAAACGCGAAACTATCAAACGACGCGATCTTAATCGACATCTCGGTCGCGAATTTAAACAAAGAATCTAGCCTATCTCCCTATTATAGCACACCTCTCTCGAAAAGTCAATAGTTTTACGCTATTTTTATCAAAAACTCAAAAAACGAACTATTTTTCTTATCATCCTAATAGAATCGACAACGTTCTGAAAAATAATAGACATAATAAGTATAATCACTTGGCGCAGAATCCAGCCAGGAAACACCGTCTACTATTTCTCCTGAAGCGACGCGTTTATCTCTAAATCCTAGACTTATGATATACTAAGAATATGAAAATTTATTCTTGGAACGTCAACGGACTCCGAGCACTCATCCGTAAAAATGCCCTGCAAGATTTCATCGCAAGCGAACAGCCGGACATCCTTTGTCTTCAAGAAACCAAAGCTAAACCCGGCCAAGCCGAAATTGATCTTCCTGAATACCTCGAACTTTGGAATAGCGCCAAACGCCCCGGCTATTCTGGTACGGCAATCTTTACAAAATTTCAGCCCCTTTCTACTTTTTCTAATTTTGACCGTTTTCCCGATTTGCAACAGTTTTTTTGCGAAGCTGATAAATACGGCGACCCGCTCACCGAAGGAAGAATTTTAACCGCTGAATTTGAGCCGTTTTTTCTTGTTACAACTTACGTCCCGAATAGCAAACACGATCTTTCTCGTCTTAAACTACGCGAACAAGTCTGGGATGTCGCACTCTTGCAATATCTCAAACAACTCGAAACTATTAAACCTGTCATCGTTTGTGGGGATTTTAATGCCGCCCACACTCCGCTGGATCTTGCTCGCCCCAAAGACAACGAGCATAACGCTGGCTTCACTCCGGAAGAACGTCAGGGAATTAAAAATCTCTTAGATGCTGGATTCACCGATAGCTTCCGAGTTTTTTATCCTTCCACCCAACGCTACACTTGGTGGTCATATCGCTTAAAGGCCCGTGAGCGTAATATTGGCTGGCGTATCGATTATTTCTTTCTTTCTCAAGCTCTTTTGCCTCATCTTGCTAACGCCGAAATTTACGAGCACATTGCTGGCTCTGACCATTGCCCAATCTCAATCGAACTAAATTTTTAGCTTATGAATTACGCAAAACTGCAAACTGACTTTTCTTTCTGGCAGAAACAGACAAAGCCACTTTTTAACGATCTATTTTGGAATATTCCCGAACAAAAAACTGGCAGTGTGCTCGTGATCGGTGGTAATAGTCAAAACTTTTCTGCTCCAGTCAAAACCTCGGAATTCCTCAGCCAAAATTATCCACTTTCTCGCGTGACAACGCTTTTACCAGACAGTTTACGTTCTAAATTACCTCCCCTCGCAAATCTTGAATTTGCTCCATCGACTGCTAGCGGATCTTTCGCTCAATCGACCGTCATCGCCGACCAAATTAGTCATCACGACGGCATTCTCTATATCGGCGATTTTTCCAAAAATTCCGAAACTGGAATCGCCCTCAGTGCAACGCTAGACCAAAGCCTCGCCGACACTCCAGCTAATCCACGAGAAGTAATTTTGACTCGCGACACAATCGATCTCCTAGCCGTTGATGCCAATAAGTGGCTCAACTATCCCCAGATCACCATGATCGCCAACATGGCTCAACTCCAAAAAGTCTTTCGCGCCGTTTATTATCCAAAAATGATTATGCTCTCTCAAGGTCTCGTGCCGACGATTGAAACTCTGCATAAATTTACTCTTACTTACCCAGTTTCGCTTCTCACATTCCACCAAGAACACATTATTACCGCACACCAAGGTCAAATTATTACCACACCAATTGTCGATACTGCGTATTCGCCGATTAGCTTATGGTCTGGTTCACTCGCCAGTAAAGCATTGGCTCTTCGACTTTATAACCCACAAAAACCTTTCCAAGCGCTCAATGCTGCAATTTTTCACTAATCTGCAGTAGTTTTCTGGATAGTTTTAACCTTCGGTTTCACTCGACGCTGATTAATAAGTTTCTGATAAACCTTTAAAAGTTTCTTGGTCTGTAAAGCTTGAGCAACCTCTTTGCGATTTGCCAACATGACAGCGCTCATCTCAGCAATTTTTTCTGGCGCTAAATGGTTCAGGGTAATTGCCATCGCTTCAGGCTCTGGACCGCTCGCCAAAACATAGCCTCCATTCGGAATAATCTCCGTCATCACCGGATCACAAAAGAACACTGGCAAACCTGTCGCTTCTGCCTCCAACAAAGTCATACCTTGCGTATCAAAATTATATGACGCCATGACGCCCAAATGCGACTCCCGCATCCGCTCAAGAATCTTTTCCTGTTTGCGATGTCCATAAAATTTCACCTTCAAATCATGACGCTTTGCATAACGCTGTGCTTTCTTAAAGTCGTTTCCTTCACCATAAATACACACAAGATAAGGTCGCTCCATCATCGTCAACGCTTTCAAAAAAGGCATAATTCGCTTCTCGCGCGAAGTCCTTGAATTCCAAATTATTTTCAGGACATCACCCTCATTTAACTTGCGAAGTGGAAACTTTTCGCGCGTTATCGCATCCTCAACTCCATTCGATACAACTTTGATTGGTTTTATTACGCCATAGTGAGTTAACTTTCGCGCAAAATGGTCTGACGGAGTAATAACGATATCTGCTTGATTCGCTTGATTTACCATTATTGCCCACATATTCGCACGTGCTCGCGTCACTGCCTGAAACCTATCTCGTTTCACAGACACAGAATACGGAATATATTTTTGATGTTCTTTTCGTAGGACATGCGCAACTAAACTCTTCCACGGATGTGGAACATTTACTGCGATCGCCATGTCTTCGCGACCATGCATTGTCTGGATCAACGGAAGTCCAAATCTACGCGCTAAACGCACTCCAGCCAGACTACAAGCCGCCTCGTAGTGCACATGCACAAGATCAAAATCTGCAAAATTTGGCACTGTCTTCAAAATAAACTGCTCAATTTTTTCCGGTCGTTGCGCTAAAGGCGTTCGATTAACTTTCCAAAATTTACAGGTCGGAATATTGACAACGTTCTTTTCTCGCGAATTTTTGCCCGGACAAAACACGACGACTTCATGACCCATTTTTTCCAACTCTTCTTTTTGGGTTTTTAAGGCCGTCGCGATCCCGCCACATCCCCAAGGCGCATAGATATCCGTAAAAACCGCAATTTTCATAATATTATT
This sequence comes from uncultured Candidatus Saccharibacteria bacterium, assembly GCA_964439975.1. Classification (GTDB taxonomy): domain Bacteria; phylum Patescibacteriota; class Saccharimonadia; order Saccharimonadales; family Saccharimonadaceae; genus Nanosyncoccus. Next base: position 95,741 of record CAYTPD010000002.1, on the reverse strand, counting down.
ATAACAGATATGCCCCATTACGCACAAGCGTAAACGTTAAGCCTCTGTACAGTTTATTCTTATTCCGATATAATTAAGCTATGGAAAATTATACAACCTATCGAACAGCAGAAAGTGTTTCTCCGAAACATCCCGACAAACTTTGTGACCAAATCTCCGACGCTATTCTCGACGCCTACCTTACAGAAGATCCTCATGCACGCATCGCCGTCGAGACATGTGGTGGACACGGTGAGGTTTTTATTGTCGGGGAAGTAACTTCTATTGCTACCGTCTCAGAATCAGACATTATCGCAATCGTCGAGCGCATTACAAACGACCAGTCGCTTAAAATCTCAATTAATCTCGTCAAACAAAGCCCCGAAATCGCCCAAGGCGTCGACGTTGGTGGCGCAGGAGATCAGGGAATAATGATCGGCTACGCCACAAACGAAACTCCCGAGCTCCTACCCCTTGAAGTAGTCCTTGCACGCCGTTTGAATCAATTTATCTATCAACATTTCCCCTTCGACGGTAAGACCCAAATTACATTACGCGACGATAATCATCAACCAATCATTGATTCCGTCGTGGCCAGCTTTCAGAATGCATCACGCGACGAATTGAAACAATTAGTGCAAAGCTTTCTTACTGAACAAAACTTTAACCATTCAGACATCACTCTTCATATTAATCCCGCTGGCGATTGGCAACAAGGCGGTTTCGAAGCTGACACTGGTCTCACGGGTCGCAAATTAATCGTCGACAACTACGGTCCACGAATCCCCATTGGCGGTGGCGCTTTTTCCGGCAAAGATGCCTCAAAAGTTGATCGTTCAGCAGCCTACATGGCACGACGCATTGCCGTCGACTATCTAAAATCTCATCATGCTAGCGAAGTTTTCGTTCGACTCGCCTACGCAATCGGTTTCGCTGAGCCTCTCGAACGCACCGTCATTATCGACGACAAACCCGAGCAAATCACAGGCTACGATCTCACTCCTCAGGGCATAATCAAACAACTCAACCTCCTCCAACCCCAATACGAAGCCACTGCACGCTACGGACACTTTGGCGAAGGTTTTGTCTGGGACAAATAGAGTTTCTCGACTTTATGCTCCGTATCTACCAGTAATCGGATCACGAAATAGAAAATTATGCATTGGAAAACGCGTCAACAGTAAATATGCCGGCAAGATAATCAACGTAATGACCATACTAATCGCGCGCCAAAAAATATCAATCGGCGGTAGTTGCAAAATTGTAACAAAAATCAGAGAGCTACAAAAGGCTGCAATAATAAAAATTGATATATCAACCGCCAAAATTGATTTCTTCACAAACGACCGATAACCATAGAATAAAATCGAAATTACAAAAATTGGCGCCAAAAACGAACAATTCCGCGCCAACCAATAATTTGGATTATCCCCAACGAACCATATATCAACTAGCATGCAAACAAAAATTCCCGACAATGCTAATTTAATATGCTCCCAAGTGCTTTCATTAACCGCTGAAAATATTCCCACAAATTTATTTTTTCCACTCCACGCATACGTAAAATGCAATAAAGAACCGATTACAGAGATAGCAACTGTTTCTATTAAAATTAAAGTCCACATATTTACTTTCTTTTTTATTTTCTTAAAATTATAGCACAACCGTTTTCACAATCAACAAAATTCAGCATATTGTCTTAATACAATCATACAAAAGGTGCTTATCATAGCACTTTTTACAACGAAACCTCATTTTTTATCGAAAAATACCTGAAAATTCATTGACTTTTCAGGTGTAATTCGTATTATTGTATTAAGGAAATAATACAATAATGATTTTTTATTTTAATAACGACCGCCCAATTTATCGCCAACTTACTGACCAACTTGAAACTTATATTGTTTCCGGACGAATTGAAGCAGGCGAAAAATTACCTTCAGTACGTGAATTAGCAGAAGATGCAAATATTAACCCTAACACAGTACAACACGCCTTAGACGAACTCAGGGCACGAGATTTAGTTTATAGCCAACGTACTAGCGGTTGCTTTGTAACTAAAGATATTGGTCTATTATCCGAACGACGCGATCATATCGCACGGACAAAAGTGCGACATTTTCTCGGCGAAATCCGCGAGCTAAACCTAGACTCAAACGAAATCGTGGAATTAATTATCCAAGAAGGCAACCAATAATTCTCAGCTAAGTATTTTAATCTAGGTCTTTTTCTGTCATTTTGAGAATAAACTAGTGTGTTATAATCAAAAAAAACAAATTCTAATCCAATGCTAAACATTACATCTACAATCAGAAAGGAATATAATGACAGGCTTAGTCCTTAAAAACGTCTCGAAGTCTTTTATCGATAAAACCGCCGTCGATGATTTATCGCTCGAGATTAATAAGCCAAGCGTCTATGGACTACTCGGTACCAACGGCGCGGGGAAGACCACGACTATCCGCATGATCCTCGGGATCATCACAAAGGACCACGGCGAAATTACTTGGCGAGGACAACCAGTGACGCGCAAAACTGTTAATTTCGGCTACTTACCCGAAGAGCGCGGTATTTATCCCAAAGTAAAAATCTTCGATCAACTTATGTACTTCGCCGAATTAAAAGGTGTCGACAAGACCACAGCCGAAAAATCTATCCAAAAATGGGCTAAGCAACTCGAAGTTGAGGAATATCTCCCACTCACGGCCGAAAAACTCTCAAAAGGGAATCAACAAAAAGTCCAATTCATGACCGCAATCATCCATGATCCAGATCTAATTATCCTCGACGAGCCTTTTAGTGGGCTCGATCCTATCAATACCAACATCCTCAAGAATATCATTATTGAGTTAGTGAAAAATGGCAAATTTATTATCATGTCCGCCCACCAAATGCCTACGATCGAAGAATTCTGTCATGACATTCTCATTTTAGATCGTGGCAAAACCATCCTCCAAGGCAATTTACATGACATAAAATCAAGCTATCCAGCCAATCGCCTAGAGCTCGAAGTTAGCGACGATGTTTCCAATCTTCTCAAAACATTCAAACTATCGGTTATCGAAGAACGCGACCATTCTTATACCCTAAGGATTCATGAAGAAGCAACCGCACACAAACTTCTGCGGAAGCTTATTGAATCAAATATAAACGTTACTCGTTTTGAAATCTTGCACCCCACTCTCAACGACATTTTTATCGAAAAAGTAGGAGACTCACATTATGCTAAGTAATCAATGCCACGATCTTTTCACAGTTATAAAATTCACAATTCGCGACATGATCAGTCGCAAGTCCTTTCTCATCTCGACCGTTGCCACAATGGCCTTGATTGTCTTAGGTTGCAATCTACCAAATATTATTAATTATTTTTCGAATAATAGCTCCGATAATATTGTCCTTCTCTCTGATCCAGAAAACCTGTTCGAAGGTCAACTTGAAAATCTTAAAGGAAAAATGCAAGATTATCAAATCGAAGTTGAATCACAAAATATCGATGCTATTAAAACCAAAATCCAAAACGACGAGATTAATACCGCAATTCTCATTAGTACAAACCAAAATCATACTTCAATCGATTATACTTATCTCGTCGATAATCTTGCAACAATTTCTCAGCCACCTCAAGCACTCACCGATGCCTTAAGTGCGCTATATACCAATTTGCAAATTAGCAAGCTACATCTTCCAGCTGACAAAATTGCTAAAATCACACCCACTTTCAATACGGAAATCGTACAGGCCGGTCAACAAACTATCAACGGCAACCTCACTGCCATGATGTCGCTTTCACTCTTACTATTCTTCGCGATTTATTTCTGCGCTTACCAAGTTTCTAGCTCAATTACAATCGAAAAAACTTCCAAAATTATTGAAACCCTTGTCACCTCAACCAGTCCGCGAACTATTGTACTCGGAAAGACTATCGGCATCGGTATCGTCGGCTTACTCCAAACTTGTCTTTTTGTCATTACCGCTCTTATTAGCGCAAAAATCTTCGTCGATCCTGCACTACTTAATATACTTTTCGATTTATCAGCGTTCACTCCATATCTCGCTTTAATATCAATCATTTATTTTATCCTTGGCTATACGACCTACGCTTTGCTCTATGCTCTGACTGGCTCAACCGTAACGAAACCTGAAGAAATCCAAACCGCCAATACGCCAGTCGCAATCATCACCGTCATTGGTTTTTACCTTGCCTACTTTACTCTCACCGATCCGACTAGCAATCTCAATACTATCGCAGCCTTATTGCCAATTTCTTCGCCATTTTGCATGCCTTTGCGAATCATGATGGGATTAGCCAGCAATACCGAGGTCTTGGCTTCAATCGCTATTTTGCTAGTCTTTTGCTTCATCATCGCGAAAATCGCCATCAAAATTTATTCCGACGCTATTCTTAATTATGGCACGCGTATGACTATTAGCGAAATGCTTAGACATTACAAAGAAAAATAATCATGTCCCCTGAAGATTTGCGTCAAACGCTTTTTGAGCTTGCTGATCCTGATTATCGCGCCTTTCATCTCAAAACTTGTCCTCACGCCGAACATCTCATCGGTGTACGCATGCCCGCACAAAGAAAATTAGCTCACAAAATTATCAAAGATGGTAATTACTGGGCTTTTCTCGATGCAAATCATCCACATTATTACGAAGAAATTCTTATTACAGGAATTATCATCGCTCGCGCGCCCATGTCACTAACAGAAAGGTTCAATTATTTGACTTGGTTCTTGCCAATGGTCAACAATTGGGCAATTTGCGATTGTTTATGTGCCAGTTTCCAAATCAAACCAGCTAATCGCGAAGCTTATTGGAGTTTTCTCATGAGTCTAAAACCAAATTCAGCTGAATTTACACTACGTTTTCTCTTTGTTATGTTGCTCGATCATTTCATTTTACCAGAATATTTAGTGCAAATTTTTACCCTACTTGACGAAGTTCATTCTCCTCATTATTATGTCAAAATGGCCAAAGCTTGGCTCATTGCGACAATTCTCACCAAACATTATCCAGAAGGCTTAAGATACCTCCAGACTGACAAACTCTCGAATTTCACCCACAATAAAGCAATCCAAAAAGCACGCGAATCACGATTACTTACAGCCCACCAAAAACAAGAATTAACCACGCTCAAACGATGAACAAATATTACGCAACGATTGACCTGAAATCTTTTTACGCTTCCGTCGAATGTCGCGAACGAGGTCTAGATCCGCTAACAACAAACTTAGTTGTAGCAGACGAATCGCGCACTGACAAAACAATCTGCTTAGCAATCTCGCCCGCGCTTAAAACAAAGTATCATCTCCCCGGTCGCGCTAGACTTTTTGAAGTGCGTCAAAAAGTCCCAGAAAAGTTTATCATTGCGAAGCCTCGCATGCAACATTATCTTGATTATAGCGCTAAAATTTATAGTATCTATCTGAGTCATGTTGCACCAGAAGATATTTATGCCTATTCGATCGATGAGGTCTTTTGCGACATTACTAGCTATCTCAAAATGTCAAATTTATCGCCCACTGATTTTGTTAGCAAAATCGTGCAAGATGTTTACCAAACTACCGGCATCACAGCAACCGCCGGCATTGGCACTAATCTTTTTCTCGCTAAAGTCGCTATGGATATCCTTGCCAAACATGCTGAACCCAACCAATCTGGCATTCGCATCGCTACACTTAATGAGAAATCTTTTCGCGAGCAACTCTGGCATCACACGCCAATCACTGACTTCTGGCGCATTGGTCCCGGCTACGCCAAGCGCCTTCAAGAACACCAAATGTACACCGTCGGCGACATAGCGCGTTGCTCGCTAATTAATGAAGACTTGCTCTATCGACTTTTTGGCGTCAATGCCGAACTTTTAATCGACCATGCTTGGGGCTATGAATGCGTCGAGATTGCCGATATAAAAAGTTATCGTCCACATCAAAAAAGCTTCAATGCTGGTCAAGTCCTTAACCGTCCTTATACTTTTGCGGAAACTCAAACAATTATCAAAGAAATGGCTGAGTCTCAAGCATTCAACTTAGCTCAGCACAATCTTTTGACTGACCAACTCGTCCTGCATATCAGCTATGACGCTGAAAGCCTTTACCAAAATCCCCATTATACCGGTCCGCTTAAACTCGATCGTTATGGTCGCAAAGTTCCCAAATCCGCTCACGGCACTTTACGACTTAAAAACCCCACCGCCTCACTTTTGATCTTACAAAATAATTTTCTAAAACTATTTGAGAGTTGCGTCGATCCAAATCTCCTCATACGTCGCGTAAATCTTACAGTAGGGAATTTGTTATATCCCGACCAAATTGACCAATTCGCCCAATCTTTTCGACAGCTCAATCTTTTCGAAGCAAACGAAACGTTTCAATCGTCAGGCTCGTATTCTCAAGAACGCGAGACCAAAATTCAACAAGCAATCCTCAAAATTCGTAAAAAATTCGGTAACAATGCGATTTTGCGTGGCACCAATTTCGAGCTAGGTGCCACCGGCATCCAACGCAACCAACAAATCGGAGGACATCGAGCATGAATAATTTTTCACACCCACAGCGCTATGATGACATAATTAACCTTCCGCGTCCCGTCTCAAAACACCACGCGCGCATGTCGACTCAGAATCGCGCTGCTAGTTTCATGCCTTTTGCCGCTCTGAACGGTCATCATTCTCTTATTTCTCATCTTGAACAAACAGTCGATAATTATGACCAACGCGAAATCATCTTTTTCGACACAAACACTCCCGCCGAAGAATAATTAATCCAAAATTTAGACATATCTTACAAGGTATGTTATCATGATACAACGATGTTCAATCGTCGCACATTAAAACTCAGTCTAGAATTATTTCACTTTTATTGCAGGAAATGCTATCTCAAAATTCTTTTCAAGCTTGGGATAGTATAACTGCAATAAAGAAAGGGGAGATTAAAATGCAGTTTCTTAAACCAGTTACAACTGAATATCAGTACACCTTGAAAACAATTAGACCTTTCCGCGTCATGAATACTCGGAAACAACCTCACGCCACATCACGCAACTTTATCGAAGTTTTCCCCGAAAATCTACGTAGTCCCGGTATCAAACTTATGATAACAAAATTTGATCAGCAGCCTGAGTCTGATTTGAATAAGAAGAAAACTTTAGAAAAACTATTTCGCTTCACGCCCGATAATACCCCACTGAGACAAGAGCTCATTCATAGCTTAATCGAGCCTAAGTCATCTAGTTGGCTAATCGTAGGATTTGAAGTCACGCCTGACGGATTATTAGTTCTTTTTGCAAACAAGCATTTATTAGATCGTTCTTTCGAAAAATGGGATTCAAATTTTTACGACAAAAACGTTACCCGCGCAACCTTTACATTCGAGGAAGAACTTGAAATCGAACTTTATGTACATCGCAAAAAAGACGAGTCATTCTTCACCCGTTTCTGGAAAAGTTTTTTATCTCAACAAGCCAATTATTCACGTTGCTATGTTTTCACCTCCTACCATACAGATTATAAAACTCCAATCAAAATTACCCGTTATACAAATCATCAAAAAAATTATACTTGGAAAACTAACCGCAATAATACTCCAAATCCCCTCAAAACCCAATCAACCCGGACAAAGGAAATTCGCTACGAAATCACTCTCTATGATTAATTCTTTCAAAATCTTTCTAGACTTTTTGCCACGAGCCTTATAGTTCGTGGCATTTTCATTCTTCTCATGCTATAATCACTCTATGAACTCCGCCGAGCAAAATCGCCAAACCGCCGACAAATTGAATTATGTCGGCATTATTATTGTTTCAGTTCTAGCAATCGCCTTTGTCGGCTGGTTTATTAAAATTCTTGCCGATCGTCAAAATATTTCTGCCGATCTCCTTAAAACACGTTACATCGATCTTATTGATCGATGGATTTCCGCCGAGACTCGCAGTCTCTCCGCCACTCAACGCGAAGCAATTTCTAAATGCGTTTATGACGAAAATCCAGCATTGATTTTTTCACGCTATTCTGCGCAATATGTCACACCAAACACCCACGCACAAGATACAGACGACATAGAACAAGACCAATTCTCTAGCGCAAAAGATTTTCTAGACGATCTAGAATTCTTTATCGACCACGACGACATGAAAAGTGTCACGTCAAGAACCAATTCTCTTTCTAGCCAAGAAGTCAACCTTATTAAGGATAACTTAAAAGTTTGCATGACAAAAAACGGGGTCTAAAGAAGACTATTCATATTAAAATCAATTCGTATAGTTGGCGCAGTATGGTATTATTAAGCCATGGATTTTTATCTAAATTCTAATCAACAATCCGAACGCGATTATTACGAGCAGATGCTAAAATTAATGGCATCGCTTTCGCATCTTTATTCTAACAGTGCATGCCCTTATCTTGTTTCGCGCGTCACAGAAAATCTATTTTGTCGTTGCCTAAATGCAGAGAACTTATCTCGCTCTGACATTACCGCAGACGCCAAAAAAGAACATATTGGCATAGGCATTAAAACCTGGACAGGTTCAAATTTACAAAAAATTGCCGAATTTAACTCCGATAAACCGTCCTATGAGCACCTTTCTGATAGAGAAATGATCTTGCGTGTTGCGGAGCTGCGTAATGAGCGTATTGATTTTACCAAACGCACACAGAACCTTAGTGAAATGATTTACCATTGTACCATCAGAACTCCGGAACAAATTAAGATTATTGAGTGTCCTCTTGAAAGCATTACAGTTGAGAATATACACGATATTAACCGCAAGAAAAATGTCATAACTTTTACCGACAACATAAATAGATATTCTTTTAACACTTCTAAAAGCACCCTATATAAAGATTTCACCGGTATCGAAGCAAAAAGCATTTTGCCAGTGGAGATCATCGAAGATCCGTTTTTATTATTGCAACAAAAATTACTAGGTGAAAATAGTCTTTCATCCGTAGTACACGACGAGAAAAATGAGAATAAGGTTTATTTACCACTCTACTCAAAAAATAGAGATGGAAAGTTTGTCGCCGAAAGGAGCGGACTAAATGCCAGATTTGCGGGCGGGCGACCACGCAACCCATATGAAGTATATATTCCGATTCCACAAAAATTTAACGAGCGATATCGTAGTTTCTTTCCACCCAGCGACCACCCGTTCAACCTAAAATTGCCTGATGGTAGAGTTTTAATAGCAAAAATTTGCCAAGACAACGACAAAGCGTTAATGACAAATCCAAACAAAGCCTTGGGACATTGGATAATTGATGATGTCTTAAAGATATCTCCCACGATCCCAATTACCTACGATATGCTGGAAAAATATGGCATTGACGCGGTAGAAATCACCAAAAATGACGAAGATAATTACAGCATCAACTTCGCCAAAATTGGTAGCTATGAGCAATTTATGAATGAAAGTAGCACAGACAGTTTAAGCGAGAGCTAATTCCTGCCCCATACCGCCTGGCGCAACTTCCGCTTCTTCCGCCGGAACAATTGGTAGTGGCTCTTTTCGTTCAGCCATAGCCTCATCCAACGCAAGAACGATTTGTTCAGCAATCCGATTAATAACCGAAACGCAAACTGAATTACCAGCCTGCTTGTAAAGCCTACTTTCCGCCTGTTTCGGCAATTTAAAATCCTTATCGAAGCCCTGCGTATTGAAACATTCGTGCGGAGTCATTTTGCGAATACCATACTTAGTTTTTACTAAGCAGACATTATGGCCACCTTCGCCTTGATTAGCGGTCAAAGTTGGCACAACTCCACTCTTATTTTTGCGCACATATTGTCGGCGCCACTGATAAACGGCACGATCGTCATCCATTGCTTCTACCAATTTCTCATAGATATCGCCTTTATATTTCCCAGCAGTATAGTAGTATTTATCATCTAATTTATTCTCAAAATCAATAATATCGTCCAATTTTCTCGTCAACGCAATTGGACGTGGAAATTCAAAATTTTTATAAACTGCTTCATCCTTAAACGCAACGATATAAATACGTTCACGATTTTGTGGCACATTACCATATTCCATAGCATTAAGCACTTGGTATTTGGCGTGATAACCTTGTTGCTCCAGTTCCTCTAAAATCACCCGGAAAGTATTGCCACCATCGTGACTAACGAGATTTTTTACATTTTCCAGGAACAAAATACTCGGTTGATGCTCCTTAATAATCCGTACTAATTCAAAGAAAAGTGTCCCGCGTCCTTTTTCATCATCAAAACCTTTCCGCAGTCCAGCAATACTAAAGGCCTGACAAGGAAAACCAGCCAACATCACATCAAAAGGTGGCACTTCTTCTGCTTTTACATCGTGAATATCACGACAATCAGCCTTAATCGGAAAGTTAAGTTCAAATGTGTCACACGGTTTCCGATCGAATTCATTAGCATAGATAGTTTCAAACCGATCAGTTTTTTCAAAGCCCTTATCTATGCCACCAACGCCAGCAAAAAACGATGCACACTTTAATTTTCTCATTTTTACCTCCTCATTGTTCTTATGGTCCATTGTATCACAAAAACGCAGCGGCGCGCCGCACAAAATGAAATATTTTCACCACTTTATTTCTATAACATATTAGCATCTTATATCTTACCAAAATCCTTCATGTCCACTTATTTAAACGGGGAAAGCATAAAGTCGAAGACCGTTAGCGAATGTCTGAATGGTTGGATTAGTTATGTAGAGGCCATAGGCATCACTGCGAACTGAGTAACTTGACATTGACCAGTAATAGGCATATTGTATGTAATTTAAAGTACCAGCTCCTAAATAAACATTTCCGCTCCGCACATAGGATAGTGAGAGGAAGGTAATAATATTTTTGTCAGCAACAAGCCCTATTAAAATTTTACATAATCATTTCGCTATGCTATACTCGAAATGTCTAATTCATATCAAAATAGTCAGATTTTTTATTGACCGATGCTGGCGCTACAAAGCGACATCGCACGATTTGCTAGCATAGGCAATACCTGTCTGGCTATCGATATGGATTAGACACCCTTGCGGTGTCGCTTTTTGTTATGACACCGCCCACTAGATCAACATAACCAATGGAGGCAACATGGGCAAACTCTCAACTAATCTAGTAATCATGCGACTGGGCAGAGGAGCGGGGATTGGTTTTAGTATTCTCTTCCTGCTCGCCCTGGTTTGCCCATGTTGCGGGGAGGAGACTCAGGCTATGGAGCTTCCCGCTCCCACGGAGAACAAGCTGAGCGTTGCACTTTCTTCGCAGGTTGACTTGAACCTCACACCCGAACCAGCGGGAAGCGTGCAGACGGGAGAGATTAGTCTTCGAGTCTCCTCCGGGTTCAAGGATGGCTACACAGTGTACTTAGGTTCTAGTGAGACTAGTCTCACTAGAACCGACAAAAAGGCGGAGATTAAAGCTACAAGCTCTCCCGCCACGGCTGATCGTCTACCCATGAACACGTGGGGCTATAGCTTCGGCAGGGCCGATGCTAACCCGAACCCGACGTTCTCGGGCTTGGCCGGCGGGGAGACTAAGCTGGTCGAGACCGAAGTGGCCTCGAGCGATGACTATACCTTCGACCTAGCCACGCGGGTTGATACTAGTCTCCCCGCTGGCACCTACAGTCAAGACTTGACAGTGTCGGTGGTGGTGAATCCCTTGAAGCCAACCACACTCACTGACATTACCTACATGCAGGATATGACAAGTACGTATTGCCAGAATACTGCACTCATGCAATCTAATCCCAAAGTGGTTTCTACGAGCGACCCAGACTTCAATGATTATAGCCAACCCGTGACTAAACAGCTGATTGATATACGCGACAAGAAGAAGTACTGGGTCGCTCGACTAGCCGACGGCAATTGTTGGATGACGCAGAACTTAGCGCTTGATATTAATGCAGAGAAAGGCTTAACTAGTGCCGATACTGATCTCAACGGTACGCCAAACGGAACAGGCGACGAGACAGGACTAGTCGTATGGCGGAAAGGGAATACGGGGACAAACGAAGATGGTAGTACTAAACCAGCACCATCATCAGGGACCAATTATGGAGAATATGCTTTAGCGCTTCCACAACTGACCAAATCTTGTAGCGAATTATGCAGTGGATGGTATTGCAATCCATCTAACTGTGCTGGTGTAGGTTTTGTAAACGTTAATAAAGACGCAGGCTATACCCAAGGCTATACACCCACAATTGGCTCGTGGGGAGGATATAATAATCAGTTGATAACAGTAGATCAAGCAAATAAAACATACGATAGTCACTACCTAATTGGTAACTACTACTCTTGGATGACCGCTACAGCCGGATCGGGGAGTGGCACAATTAGTGGGGAACTTAGAGACTCTATTTGTGCAAAAGGATGGAAATTGGCTAAACCCGGAAGCACGGACAATGGATCATACGGCTATATGCTATCTAATTACGGCGTAGCCGGTCCAGTAGCTGGAACTGGAACAGACGGCAAAAGTTACAATATTGCCGCTCCTCCATTATCCTTTGTACGAAGCGGAAGCATTGATCAGCAGGGATTTTCTTCAGCAGGACTTTATGGTTATCTATGGTTGAATATATCTTCTAGCGCACAAATTGCACCCATATTTCTCTTTATAAACTCAGTCAATCCATCTTTTGGTACATATAAAAATAATTATTCTTTCCCAGTCCGTTGCCTCGCCCGTTAAAATTCGTCGATAAACTGCTTATTGATATTTATATCAAAACCTTTCTCTCACTATCCTATGTGCGGAGCGGGTATGTATATTTATCACAAAATGGTTTAAGTCAAACAGGCTCTAGCATTGTAGCATGGTCGAGCGTTGCAACACAGTATGATTGGGGCGCGCACTTACTCAGTTTTATATCGCCGAATTTCACAGCTTCTGGCAACTTTAATAGACATGCTGCTTTTCCCGTCTCCTCACACAAAAAGCCACGAAATATTCGTGGCTTCTAGGATATACTTTTCAGCATCTTTTAAGTAAAATCAAAATATCCTGTGATATAAACATATTCCCAAGAAGGATGCTGGCACTGCTCGACACAATTTAGACCACGACTGAAGGTCAGCACGCGCCTACCATGCGAATGATACTCAGTGAGAGTTATATTACAGGGTTCGTTGCAACCTTCAATTCTACTTATTGATAGTAGATAGTTTTCAATATTGCCACCCTCTCGATCCACCTCGAAGCAAAATCTGGCATGGCTCGGCGGGAAAGCAACATAACGATTATCGTGACTAAACGGATCAACACTCTGATCAACTACATAGAGAAAGTAAGAACTCCAGACCTCAAACCAAGCCAATCGTGACCAACCGTAAGCAGCAATGCCAGCATACCATAAAGTATCATAATACAGAACGACATACCCGCTCCGCACATAGGATAGTAAAGGAAAGATAAATGATAGTTACGCCTGACGCAATACGCCACAAAATGTTGCATTTGTTGTTTACTAGAGACACTATTTCTAATGAACTAGCGGACCGGGAAAGCACTGACGCGATTATCGTAATGAGACGGAATGATATCTTGAGAATATGCGCGAAGAAAGTAAGCAAATCTGGTCTCTTGCTGGGCCAGAGCAGACCAACTAAAAATAGCGAAGCCAACACCCCCTAGAATATGATAATAAAGCTCAACATACCCGCTCCGCACATAGGATAGTGAGAGAAAGATAATGTTATTTATGCTTTTGGTGCAGAATGGTGCAAATCATATAGTCATTGGTGCATCGTGTAGATACCACGCAAAATCTCTCCATTTCCTATCTTTACACGTTAGGGCAAAATTTGTACTCTATAGGCCTATAAATTAACCTAATATCAAGAATAACCCCTGTAAAAACAGGGGTTATTCTTGATACCACTTTGTATCTGATTTACTTCAGATACAACGGCGTCGCTTCGAAAGAAAGCGTAAACTCTTTCTTTACTCAGCTCCTTATTGTATCAAACGTGACGTGCAAACATGGTCGGGGTTACTGGGATCGAACCAGCGACCTCACGCCCCCCAGGCGTGCGCGCTACCACTGCGCCAAACCCCGATATTTCACATTTTACCACAATTTCCTCAATTTGAGAAATAAAGATCAAACCCCTGATAAACTTAACACAGTGTTAAGAAAACCAAAAAATAGTTTCGCCAATCTTACAAAAATGTATTATATTTGAACATATAATTCATGAGGAGAAAAGAATGAAAAAGATTGTTGTTTATGATAGTGGTTGGGGAGGTGAATTAGTCGCCGATTATCTCGCTGAAGAATTAAAAACCGTTGAGATAATTAGAATTATTGACTGGCCACATGCACCATATGGCGAAAAATCGCTGAAAGAAATCGAGCAGCTTGCGCTCAATTGCTTAAAAAATTATATTGGCAAAGTTGACGCAATCGTACTTGGTGGCTATGCTTGTTCGTGTGCCTACGAATTTTTGCAGAAAATGTTTCCTGAACAAGCTTTCGTCAAAATGGACATACATTTACCAACTATTCTACACACCCGCAATTATCCTCGACAGATTTGCGCACTTATGAACAACTTGACAACTGAATCGTCTTTAATAAAAAATCTTACGCTTAAATTGTCCGAATCTTATATTACAATCCCTAATTGCCAACACTGGGATCAGCTAATTGACGACGGCGAAATGACAACGAATTACTTACGTAAAAAGCTAGCGTCATCTTTCGAACTTCAGCCCCCAAAATCCCAACGAAAAACTTCAAGAGAAACTAAATCTCACCTACAAGTCGCCGACACAGTTTTGCTACTCGACACACATTTTTGGGATATTAAAGACGAGTTAGAAGAACTCTTCGGCTGGCGAACGCGAGTCATTGACTTTCGACAAAAGCTGTTGCATGACACTTGTCGCGCGCTAAATCTTCGAGGAGTTGACGGCCGACGTGCAAAATAATCAACAAGACTTCGAATTAAAACAAGCTAATTTGCCATTTTAGGAAAATTTGCTATAATTTTGGCATGCCCGTGTGGTGAAATTGGTATACACGTATGCCTTAGGAGCATATGCCGCAAGGCGTGCTGGTTCGATTCCAGTCGCGGGCACCATGTTTGCACGTCACGTTTGATACAATAAAAGGATGATTAAAGGAAAAATTTATTTTTCGTAGCGAGATCGTTGTATCCGAAGTGAAGCAGATACAACAACACCAAAAATTACATTGTCTCTCTTCCACTATCCTATGTGCGGAGCGGATTTATTAGTGTACAACTTAGAACTTTAAGGCTTGCTGGCGAATATAGTATGGCTTGGCCTATGACGGCTTGGTCTAATTTAGAATATGCTAATTGTTTACGCATCCATGGCGAGGGGATCGCTTCAAGTATCAAAAACCCACGTTATTATGCTTTCCCCGTCCGCCATATCCCAGAAAATAATATTATCAATAAGTAATAAACACAACATTTCATAGCATATCGTATCATAGCTAAATAGTATCACCTTTCTCTCACTATCCTATGTGCGGAGCGGAAATATTAGTCCAGATTATGGCACTCTTCGAGATGCAGCAACCTTTGGCTATAACTGGTCAATTATAGCTAACGAAAAAGAACTTGCGCACCTTTTTGTGATCACCGACCAAAATCTCTTTCCGTCTGCGCAAAATGCCAATTACAATGCTTTCCCGCCTGCCAACAGGTCAAAAAATCAAACCATTTACAATAAAATATCGAAAATCACTTGCTGAAAACGCTGTTTCCGAAACTACATTGGACGGAAAAAGTACTGCCCCGACTATTGCGACCAGACGGAAAGGTATCTTCATAACCCATGTAAAGATAGTAGGCGTAGGTAGACTCCGATCGGGCTACGCCCGACCAGCCATAAGCATTAGCACTAGCATTTTTAAAAGTTGTATCGTTTGGATCAATATACCCGCTCCGCACATAGGATTAGTACGGGGAAAGCATTATCACGATTAAAGACCCCTGATGCATTGGTACCTATACCGAATGAGTTAAGATAATAAGCACTCCAATCCTGCAACAATGCTACTTTCGACCACCAACAACCATCGAGGGCGAGTCGCATAACCCGAGCATCCCCCAAAGAAGTATACCCGCTCCGCACATAGGATAGTTCGGGGAAAGCAAGATATCGCGCAGCATAACTAGATATGTATACATCCTGATCATTTACATAAAGGTTACGCGCATCCGTAAACTCCGACCAAGCAACCGAAACCCAATCATAAGCGCCAAAGCCAGTATATCTCAAAGTATTATAACCCAAGCTAACAGTTCCACTCCGCACATAAGATAGTGGGAGGAAGACAATAATATTTATAATGCAACACGCTATAAAACGCTGTATTTATTGTTTACTAGAGGTGCTATCTTTAGCATGCCAATGAACGGAGAAAGCACCGTAACGATTATTTTGATCAAACGAATTGATTCCCTGAGCGTCCAGATTTAAGAAGTGTACAAATTTTACTTCTAGGGAAGTTAACTCCGACCAAACGTAACCGCCAATACCGGCGTACCTTAAGGTGAAATAATATAATACAACATTTCCGCTCCGCACATAGGATAGTGGGAAAGAGATAATATAATATATTATATTTATATAGTCCTATTTACAAAAAAATAACTCCCTAAAAACTTAAAGAGTTATTTAGCTTTATATATTTTACTTCAGATACAACAACCCCACCTCAAAAGAAAGCGTAAACTCTTTCTTTACTCACCTCCTTATTGTATCAAACGTGACGTGCAAACATGGTCAGGGTGATCGGATTCGAACCGACGACCTCGCAGTCCCGAACCGCGCGCGCTACCAACTGCGCCACACCCTGATTCGAATAAAAAATCTGGCTGGTGGGCGAAGAGGGAATCGAACCCTCACCCTCTTGCGAGGACAAGATTTTGAGTCTAGCGCGTCTACCAGTTCCGCCATTCGCCCAATGACAACATTATACCACGCCTCCCCTTATTCGTACAACCTCTTCAAAACCATTCTTCCGTGATATAATAGAGGCAGTATGAATCCGAATGACGGTGGGCCTTCATCCCCTGAACAACAGCGACAAAATGCCGCCAAGATTGCGCGCCAGCGCGTCCTAGCGGCCTATTCGTCTACCGTAGAAAATTTACGCAAAATCCCCGCCGATCAGCCCGTCGTCGACAATACAGACCGACCTTATCCAACTTCTTCAGATGTATCTACCAACGCCCCCTCTTCCACCGAGCCTTCGACTTTTACGCAAAATCCAACTTCTGATTTTTCTCATGACAATCCGATCGAAATGCATACAACTAACAGCCACGATTTTCCAGCCCAATCCGCCAGCGAACGCTCAAGCTACAAAGATTCACCGATTAATCATAACGCAACTTCTGAAGAATGGAAAAAATATCATTCTGCTTGGCAAGATTATTACAAACAATATTACAACGATTATTATTCTAAAGCTGCTCAAACCTACCTAGCAACTGAAAAAATGAAAAATGAACGTGCCGCAAGTGGCAAAAAACGCAAAATTCGTAATCTGCGTCGCGCTCTACCCGCAATTATTATCGCTCTTATTATCCTCATCGGACTCTTTTTGCAATACAATCGCCTCATTTTTGCACCAATAATGGCTTATATTGTGCCTGACGACAACGTCAATACGCATATCACTGCCGTTGACCCCAACATTAATCAAACCGTCTCTGCTGACCCTCGCCTCATTATCCCCAAGTTAAACATCGATGTTCCAGTCGCCTTCAATATCCCACCCGACGACGTAATGGAAGCAATGAATCATGGCGTCGCGCAGTTTTCAATTGACGGGGCTAATGCACTACCTGGACAAGTTGGCAATCTCGTCATTTCCGGACATTCCGCTGGTGACATTTACAGCGACAATCCCTACAAATTTATCTTTTCGGGCCTCGAGCGCCTACAGCCAGGCGATTTAATTTATATAAATTATGAATCCACTCGCTATACATACCAAGTAACTGGCGACAAAACTGTCGAGCCAACCGACGTAGGTGCCTTGATTTACCCTACTGACAAACCAATCCTCACTTTAATCACCTGCACCCCGCTCGGCACTTCACGCTATCGTTTATTAGTTTCTGCCGACCAGATCAGTCCAGGCTACGATTCAAACAACATCGCGACCGAAAATCCCGTTACTCCCGATCCTTCAGCCACCGACTCTGCAATGCCTGCCAACTCGCCGTCCTTTTTCGAAGGTATCTGGAACGGCTTATTCGGCGAATAGCTTCCTACTCACGAATCATTTCTCGTACCAAACTCAAACTATGGTCTTCGTCGTTTCGCACTGTATAATATAACCATTTATTATTCGCGGAAATCACGACTGGTTTATTGGTCAACGGCCGTTTAGAAATCGTCGTTACCGCCGAAATATCAGCATTATTCCGCATCGCTTCGCCCGCTCCAGATCGATTTTCTATCGTCAATTCAGCTTTCTGTCGATAGAGAACTAATTTTCGCCGATTAGTATTATCAAAATCCCAAACCGTCAAACCTCCGCCTTGTGTCGTATAAAACATATCTTCGTCTAGCCATTTAAAATTATCAGCCTCTACTTCATAATCATACAATTCATCATTTTCAAAGCTTACGACTGCCACTTTTTTAGCGTTTTTCATCATAACATAGCCATCTCCCGAGCTAGCTTCTACTTTCTCCGGCACAAAACTAATTTGTCGATCAACAAAAAGCTCTTTCAACATCGAAAGATCCGTCTCAGCCTCGTTATAAGTCGGCCAGGCACCATATCTAACGGTCAAGCAATCGCCAATCATGTACGTCAAATAATAATCACCATAATACATATTAATCGCCACATTAATCTTTTCCTCACCCGCAACTGTCGCCAGTTCAGTGCTACCTTTTTCGCCATCACGATATACGCCAATCCGCTTTATTTTGTTTTCTGCATCATCTTTTTTTGCTACAGTCGCAAAAATCACATCTGCACCATTATTAGCAAAACTTTCCACATTATCAAGTAAGACTCGTGAAATCTCCTGATCTGCAGTGTTTATACGTCGCAGATGTTGATTCTCTAAAACAAAAAGTTTTCCCGCCGACCCATCAGCCATTTCTACTTGACTAAATCGCATACCAAAAGTTTTAGTCAAATTCAAACTCGCACGTAAATCTTTCAAATTAACCGAAATCCATTCAGTATCGTCTTGGCTAGCAATTTTTGCCAAAACATGATCGCCACTCCGGCTCCATTTGATTTCTTCAACCTTACCAAGAAATTTGTTTTCTTCCACTCCTGGCAAGATTTCTTTCATATCAAGTTTCGTGGTCTTCAATTCATCGCCTTTTATGTCGATCAATTGCCAATTTGTCGATTCTGCTTCCGCAAGCAAGATGCTCGCACGATCAATCGATGGCGAATAAAACGCCAGCTCTTTCTCAAAGTTCGCCACCTCCTTGACTTCACGATTTAGCAAAAATAATCGCGGATAATACAATCGTAACAACATTCCCGCTCGCATAATGATTTGATTTTCCCAAGTATCATATTTTTCTCGCGTAATTTTCAAATAATGCTGACCTTCCGGCATTGTACGCGACAAATTAGTACGCGAAAACAAAGTATCTCCGTCAATCGTCACGCTAGCACCGGTAGGCAGAGAATGGATCTGCGCCAGCCCAGATTGTTCAATATTGCCATCACTACTGACAAAAAACCCCATCGTAATCAAAGTAGCTATGACAACAATTACCGCCACAGACAAAACCATGGCAATCTCCGCCAAAACCACTTTAATCATTTGTTTCCGCTTACGTTCCTGCATCGTATTCATACAATATATTATATATGATTTTACTCTTTCGAACTAGTTTCAAGCTCCGATCGCACTTTTTATTCAATCTCCCATAATGACAGTCCGGAATGTTTAAGAGGTAAAACCTTCTGCAAGCTCTTTCACACATTCTTTCGCGCATTTCGGTCTTGCTTTTTCATCCCGCTTGCCGTTATAATAGACATAAGTAAAACTGCGAGGAACTACTAATTTTATAATGGACAGGCTAAAATCAAACACGCGACATCTCGAAAGCTCGGCGACGCACCGTATTATTCAGCCGTCCACGACTCTCAATCGACGTTATGTAAAACCTCCGATCGCTAGCAATGCTGGACGTTATAGTTCCGCAATGCCCAAACCAGAGATCGAAGAAGTAAGCGTCCGCCCTTCTCGTTTGATTAACTTACGACTACACGCGGATGAATTACTCGAGGATAATAGCGACTCAGCTTACCAAAGTTTACCAGAACAATCAGTTGACGACGCTCATTATTCCGAAATCTCTAGCGTATCATATTATGACAATGATTGTGTAGTAGATGATGCATCGCAGTCTGCCGAAATAGATCATGATTCTTCAGCTTATGCAGAATTTAATCCCGAATTAGCTGACCCAGAGCTAGTTGCATCAGATTATTCCGAACCAGAAGAAGAATCATCGCCAGTCAGCATGTATGCCCTGGAAGAAATGAAACGCAACATGATGCAAGATTTAGTCGCAAACCGACCCGCCGAAATCGTCTCAACTGAGCCTGAGCATGATGTGTCGCCTCAAAACGAAAATAATTCAGGAGCTTTAATGACAGAATCAGATAATTCTATATCTAGCGATATGATCAACGATACATCTGGATATGATCCAAATAAAATCAATAATAATGACGAAGCTCCTGCTAATGAGTCGATTGATTTAATCTCAAAAGCCACTTCCGATGCTTTAGCTTCAATTCGTATCGCAACGGAAACTTCAGAAGTCTCAACTCAAATGGCTTCGCTCAAAGCCTTCGCCGACAGTATTAAAACCGACTCTCCCGAAATGGCCGAACTCAGCAACACAATCGAAAAATTTGCGAATGTCGCGATGAAATCTAGTAAGGCAAAAGCTGAAGCAGAAAGCAAAGTTGCCATGAACGTCAACCGTTCTAGTCAAATTTCGCAAAGCTCATCTCGTATTAATCGTAGCCCAATGAGCAAATCCCAACCTTCCTCCGACGCCACATCATCTCCGTACGCCTCGCGGGCTGGCGCTCGGCCGGTCGCGCACATCGCTAGCCGTGCACCAAAAACCGCAATCCAACCACATTCTTCTAGCCTCAGTACAACCTCTTCCTCGCGACGCGCGACCAAAGTCGCGTCTAAAAACGCGACTCGAACTCCGTTCGTGGCCGAGCGCCAGCCCGCTCGCCCATCTGCAAAAGTCGCCAAACGCTCGAAACCGAAACAAGCTCAAGTTCCCGACGATCGCGCTCTCGAACGTACATTGCGCTCAGTCGCGACCATGAACGAGACGACTAAAAATACCAAATCCGCTAAAAAACGTCGATCGGCTAAAGTACGCAAAAAAGGTGGCTTTGCTCGCTTTATGATTGCTTTTGGTTGCGCTGCGGGTTGTATTGCCGGTATCGCCTATCTAGTTGGTTCAAATATTCCCGATATCTCCGTCCAAGTCGCTGCCATGCAAACCGGCATCGAAGCGTCCTATCCCACTTATGTCCCGCGCGAATATTCTCTCGGCGACATCTCCTCCGAAGATGGTCGTTTGACCATGCGTTTTAATGGACCAGACGACCAAACCTTCACGATTACTGAAGAAAAATCTTCCTGGGATAGTTCTGCTCTCCAGCGCAACTATGTCGAACCGACCTGGGGCGAAGACTTCACGACCACCCACGAACAGGGAATTACGATTTACATTTCTGGCTCCGATGCTGCCTGGGTCAATGGTGGCATCCTTTACAAAATCGATGCTTCGACCAACAACCTCAGTAAAAAACAACTTCGAAATATCGTGACTTCTCTATAAACCTAATCCATAGTATAATAACTCTATGGCTATCACACGTTTTGCACCCAGTCCGACTGGCTATATTCATATCGGCAATGTCCGTAGCGCGATTTATCCTTATTTGCTCGCCAAACAAACTGGTGGCAAGTTCATTCTGCGTATCGAAGACACCGATCGCACACGCTTTGTCGACGGCGCCACCGAGCTGATCGAAGACACTCTAAAATGGTTAGGACTAGACTGGGACGAAGGACCAATCGTTGGTGGTCCGCATGGACCGTATTTTCAAAGCGAACGCAAAGCAATTTACCACGCTTGGGCAGAACGTCTTCTTGCCTCCGGTCGAGCCTATGCCGACCCCACTGATGCCGAAACTATTGACAAATATCGAAAAGTTTGCTATAATGAGAAGAGACCCTTTCTTTATCGCAATTTTCGCCCCGCTAATCCACCCCTGTGGAAAGAAGGCATACCACTCCGTTTTAAAGCTGACCCAAAACCGCGCCACTGGCACGACGAAGTCATGGGCGACCTTTCAGCTGGTCCAGAAGTTCAGGATGACATCATCCTTATCAAAGCCGACGGATTACCAACCTACAACTTCGCTCATATCGTCGATGATGCCGAAATGAATGTTGATTACATTATCCGTGGCGCTGAATATCTCTCCAGCATGCCAAACTATCTTGCTCTCTACGAGGCGCTTGACCTAAAATTGCCAAAATTTGTCTCTTTGCCTCATATTTTAGGTCCGACCGGTAATAAAAAGCTCAGCAAACGCGACGGAGCAAAGTCAGTTACCGATTATCGCGACGAAGGTGTTCTTGCCGAAGCAATGCTTAATTATTTAGCCTGTTTGGGCTGGAACGACGGCACTGAAGACGAAATCTACACTAAAAACGATCTAATTGAAAAATTTCAACTAAACCGCGTCCAAACCTCTGGCGCACGCTTCGACGAAACTAAACTTCTATGGCAAAATGGCCAATGGATTCGCAAAATCGTCGATGAGGCTGGAGTAAACGCCTTATTCGAGCGTACGAAGCCCTTCTGGCCGATCTACGCACAAAGTTATCCCGACGATTATAAGCGCCAAGTTCTCAGTATTATCTATGACCGTTTAAAAACCTTGGCCGATCTACGCACAATGACCGACTACTTCTTCCAAGATCCAAACATCGATCTTGAGCTTATCTACCAAAATAAGTTTCTTAAGCAATTTTCGGAGGAAACCTTGAGCGAACTGCTCCAAAAAACCGTTGAAAAATTGGACCAAACCCCTTGGACCGCCAACGATTTACAAGAAGCGCTCAACGATCTACGCACATCGCTCGACAAAAAGCCCGCCGAGCTCTTCTCGCTCATCCGTATTAGTCTCTCCTTCGCACCTTTTAGTCCAGCGCTCAATCTAACCCTTTTCACCCTGGGCAAAGATCGCTCGCTCGCTCGTCTCAACCGAGTCATAACAGCCATCGAAAACGACTAATTCAATTATCAAAATCTCAAAAAAACCAGCGCTCAAAATCCCCCAAATTGATAGTTTTTATGCTAAAATAAATGAAAACTAAGCGAGGAAAACTATGGCTCCAAAACAAACTCCAAGCAGTCAAACTGCCACCGAGTCATCCGATCGAATTGTCATCAACGAGGATGATTTAAAAAACACCAAACGCCAAACTAAAAAATCTACTTCATCGAAGAATTCCAAAACAAACTCCACGCAATCTAAGAAAAAAGCCAAAAAATCCAAGCCACCCCGCAGTAAAAAACAGAAAATTATCCTTGGTTGTCTCATCGCATTAGCAGTACTTTTGCTGATTGGCTTAGGGGTTTTGCTATTTTTCATCTTCCAAAAACCCGCCGAAGAGACTAGTAGCGAACAGCCCGAATTCACCGAACCAGTTTATAGTATCTTGAGCGGTCGCGAAATCCCCATGGACGGAATTAACTACAACCCAACTTTCTGTGTCCAAATTCCGAACGGCAATGACGGTGGCCGTCCCCAAGCTGGACTTACCCAAGCCGACATTATTTTTGAAGCAATTGCCGAAGCTGGGATTACTCGCTTTGCCGCCATTTTCCAAAACGCTGGCACCGGCGCCATCGGCCCGATTCGTTCGCTTCGACCCTATTACCTCGACTGGGACACGCCTTTTGACTGTACAATCGTCCATGCTGGCGGTTCTGATGAGGCGATGAATGCCCTTCGCGCCGGTGGCCAACGCGATCTAAACGAAAATTTGAGCTATATGTGGCGTGAACAAAACACCGGTCGTGGCTGGAATAACCTCTTCACTTCGCCCACCAAAATGCGCGAATTTAACGAAGCTCATGGTTATAACAAATCCCACATCACCGGTTTCCCTCATCTCACTCCAACCGAAGCTGAGGAAATCCGCAATAGTCGCTACAACCTCACCGAAAATTGTAACGATGAAGGCGAAAACTGCGAAATAATCGTCGAACCAGCCGAAAATACCAATCCCGAAGCTGAAGCTGGATCAAACAGCGATGCGTCAGAAGATAATGCCAGCGAAGACTCCTTCATCTCTGCCACTCGTATTAATCTTCGCCTCGGCAATTCAAGCATCTTTAATATCGCTTATAATTACGATCCCATTACCAATAGCTACCCCCGCTCCTACGCCAATGGTGAGCCACACCTCGTTTACGACTGCCCGTCCGACCTCACCGAACCCAACACAAAAACTGATTGCGGCGATCTCGTTCAACTCACTCCAAATGCCGTCATTGCCATGGTCGTCAAAGAAAAACGTATGGCTGACAACTACCACGAAGACATTACGACTCTTGGTTCCGGCACCGCCTATATCTTCCAAAACGGTGAAGTTATCGAAGGAACTTGGACCAAGAACTCTCAAAAAGACCAGATCTCCTTCCGCAATCAAAACGACAATGTCATCAAACTCACACCTGGCCAGCTCTGGATTACCGCCGTACCCGAATATGGTGGCGTAACTTGGGAATAAAAATCCATTAACCAGCAAAACACCGGCTAGATTTCAGTCGGTGTTTTAGCACACTCACATCCATCAACGGGGAAAGCATCATAAAAATGATTCATATTTCCCGGATAGACAGCGCGATTATTTATGTATAAATAGAGCGCACCGTGCTCAGGACCTGAATTAAATCCAGACCAGTTATACGCATGATCCCCAGCATTACTTAGAGTGCCATAATATCCATAAATCCACCCGCTCCGCACATAGGATAGTGGGAAAGAGATAATATAATATATTATATTTATATAGTCCTATTTACAAAAAAATAACTCCCTAAAAACTTAAAGAGTTATTTAGCTTTATATATTTTACTTCAGATACAACAACCCCACCTCAAAAGAAAGCGTAAACTCTTTCTTTACTCACCTCCTTATTGTATCAAACGTGACGTGCAAACATGGTGATTCCGGCGGGAAACTTCGCTACGCTCAGCGCTCGTCGTCAGTTCAAAGATTCCAAAACCAGTTTTGAAATCTCCTCACACTCCTCCTCGCTACGAACCCATTGCTTTCGCAACGGGTTCGCCCCGCCTCCAAAAACCAAGAAATCTCCCGATCAAAAATCAGGAGATTTCTTGGTGATTCCGGCGGGAGTCGAACCCGCGATTTTCTGGATGAGAACCAGACGTCCTAGACCACTAGACGACGGAACCAATAGAGATATTATAACACATCTAAACGCGTCTATCACAAAATTTTTGCAAAATCCGCCAAAAAAATAATTCTTTCCCGATCTACAGACAATCCAGAGTATAAACCAAAGCCATAAACCCTCAAAACCTTCAAAAATTCCAAAATTTAAGATCTATGTTATAATATGAATATGAAACGACTCCCGATTGTTGCTTTAATTGGTCAAACCAATGCTGGCAAATCCAGCTTATTAAATCGTTTTGCGCACAAAAATATCGCCATCGTTGCGCGAGAAGAAGGAACTACGCGCGACAACGTCATGGCCCGCATTGATAATCAATTCTTGCTTATCGACACCGCGGGACTGAAAGATCCCGACGACGATTTCGAAGCTAATATCCAAGACCAAATCGCCGACGCAATCGATTCGGCCAATCTAATCTTGCTAACGCTTGACTCATCAAAATATCCTGACCAACGCGATCGTGACATCGCCAAACAAGCTCTTCGCTCAAAAAAACCAGTCTTTCTTTTGCTCAATAAATCTGACCTCGGCGACTCGCTCCCTGACACCGAATTTCTCCGACTCGGGATCAAACCCGACCAAACTTTCCGCCTCTCTGCCACAACCGGCCAGGGTATCCGGGAACTCAAAGCGGCAATTCAAAACAATTTAAACGTCGACGAGAGCTTCGCGACTTTCTCCGAGAGGATCCAGAGTTACGACGAGGACGAGCGCCACAGCCCTGCGACGGCAGGCGCTGTGGACGCGCCTCGAGGCGAAAGATCGCGTAGCTCTCAATCGACCTTAAGACTTGCCCTCATCGGTCGTCCAAACGTCGGCAAATCTAGTCTTTTTAATCGCCTAGGCCAAAAACAACAAGCTCTAGTAAGTTCTCGACAAGGAACTACGCGCGACGTTAACCGTGTCGAAGTTCGATATCATGGTCGGACTTTAGAAATACTTGATACTGCTGGACTTCGCAAGCCTGGCAAACGCGAAGTCGGCATTGAAAAATTTTCCGCACTCCGAACGCTTTCTGCGATCGAAGAAGCTGATGTCTGTGCTTTGCTTGTCGATGCGACTGAACCTCATTCAAAGCTTGATCAATCTCTCGCCGGTCAGATTATCGAAGCTGGCAAGGGAATTATCGTAGTTTTGACAAAAACTGATCTGGTCGACGACACCGACAGTATTCTTGACCAGCTTGAACGCGATTTTAACTTCTTGCCTTATGCTCCTGTTCTCATCACCAGTAGCGAAACTGGCAAAAACTTGACTAAACTTTTCGAGCTTACTCTAGAAATCGATGCCACTCGTCGTCTCGAAATCAAAACTTCCGAGCTCAACAAAATCCTCAGCGAAGCCATCAGCGAACATCCACCCGCCGGTCTCAAAAATACTCGTCCAAAATTAAAGTACATCGTCCAAACCGACACTTGTCCACCCTGGTTCGTGGTCCATGGACGCGATCTCGGGCTATTACATTGGTCATACAAGCGTTTTCTCGAGCGCAAGCTTCGCGAACGCTATCCATTTGTCGGGACACCAATCTTCTTTTCTTACCGCAATGACCAAAAATCCAACGACGACGAAAGCAAAACTCCCCCAAAACCCTAACCCCCTATCTCGCTCTTGCTTTGAGAAACAGATACCGCTTGCTACAATAGAGACAGATACACAATCGTATTATGTTGATACTTTTTGTATCGCACCTAAAAAAGGAGGGAATAGAATGAATAAACCTATTGTCGTGGGCTTTGATATTCTTATTAGTCAACCTCGCCAAATCCTACACGAAACTTGTGATTTTTTGAGCGATTATGACCGGATTATCATACCTCGAGACTACATTCAGAAAGCCATCGAATTTCATACCGAACAACCAAACGATGACCGCTACACGGATCTATTTCGCGAATTATCAAACGAACCGCAAAATCTCTTAGTTCGTTTCGAGAATTGCAAAATACCCCTACAAGAAACCCAAGATATTCCAACCAGGAATCTAAAATGGCATGAATATCAGGCTATCCAGACCGCTAGCGATCATTCCTGCCCCATTCTAACGAACGATCGTGGCCTACGCACCCTAGCAACTGCCTACCACATCGAGACCGTAGCCTATCCGATTACAGACTACACTGGTCGTCGCACAATTGATGTACCCTACGAGTATATCGATCGTTTCAAAGAAAATACGCCAATTAGTCTCACCGAATGGAAAGAATTCTTTCCGGACGAACCACCTCTACGAGCGAATGAATTTATCGAATTAGGGGGGGCATCTTCGTATTATTTCCCAATTGGCGATGTACGACGAATCCGTTATTATGACGCTAAGGCTGAGTCATTGGCCGTACTTAGTGGATTACAATTCCGGCCCGAACTCCTCAGCTCCATTATGCCACGCACTAATGGCCAAGCAATGCTCTTCAGCGCCCTGCTCTCGTCGCCCGAAAAAATTCCAATCGTCATCAGCTCTGGACTCTTCGGCGTCGGCAAAACATTCTTGGCGATCGCAGCTGGTTACGCCGGAGTTAAGACCGGGCGTTACAAACGTATCGTGGTCTGCCCACGTGATTCACAACTGGGTGAAGCAATTGGCGCCGTTCCTGGTGACACTTTCGATAAAACACGCACTAAAAGTCGTAATATCGAAGATTGTCTCTATAATCTTCTCAAACTAATCGAACCAGAAAGTAAAAATCTTGCATTAAAAACCGAGAATGACTTAGCGCAATTTTTCGAATTTACGCCACTTATTGAGCTTGGCGGTCGATCTTTATCTGATTCGTTTATTATCTGCGATGAATTTCAAGACACTAGTCGGCTCCAAGCGCGCGAAATGATTACTCGACTCGGCGATCATTCCAAAATGGTTATTCTCGGCGACCCAGGTCAAATCAACAACCCTTATTTGACCAAACATACCAACGGTCTACATTTTCTCATTGATCGCATCGTTGGCAAACCCGAAGTATTCTTCATCTCCTTTCATAAAGACGAGTGTGTCCGGCATCCTGCGCTCCAAGCGCTCGCTGGCTACCTCGCCTAATTTCTCTTACAGGTCCTCGCACGAGGGCCTGTTGTCTTCTAAAACCGCCCGCACCTCCGCAGTGTTCTGGCATTCCATCAACTTCGCTCTCAACTCCGCCGCCCCAGCAAAACCATGGATATAAATTTTAAAATAATGTTTCAAAGGATCGAATGGCATTCCCCGCACTTTTCCGTCCATTTTTAGCGCAAAATCTGCATCTTCACGCATCCGTTCCACCTGTCGCGCCACCCGCCTCATATCAGCCGCGTCGAACAAATCCAAATGCAATCGCAAAAGTTCAAACAACTCCGCTTCCGAGGGCTGATGTTTAGTAAAACAATATGGATTCTCAAACACCCCGCGCCCGATCATCCAACCGTCCACACCCAAAAACTCGCTCGCTAGTCGTTCAATCTGCGCCAAATCCTTAATATCGCCATTGATAATTAATTTCGTATCCGGCGACAACTCGTCGCGTAGCTTCACAATTTCCGGAATTAGTTCAAAATGCGCCGGCACTTTCGACATCTCCTTTCGCGTCCTGAGATGCACCGTCAAAGCTTGCAAATCCTCTTTCAACAAAGTCGTCAACCATGTCCGCCATTCTTCGACATAAGTAAAGCCTAAGCGAGTTTTCACTGATATCGACAAACAAGTCGCCTCCCGCGCTCGCCGAATACATTCTTTGGCTAGCTCAGGCGTACGAATCATTGCCGCCCCACCACCAGCCGCATTGACATGGCGATCTGGACAACCCATATTAATATCCAACCCCGCAAATCTCAATTCCGCCAACGCTCCCGATAGTTCAGCAAAATGCTCGGGATTCTTACCCCAAATTTGCGCCACGATCGGCGAATCCGACTGCGTAATCTTGAGTCGCTCTAAAGCGTTTTCGCGCCCTTTTTCCGAAGCGTAGCTCGAAACATTGGTAAATTCCGTGAAAAAAACGTCTGGTCGCCCCGCCCGCGCAATCACCTGACGGAAAATAGCATCCGTGACACCTTCCATCGGCGCCAAAACCGTAAAATTCTGTGGTAATTTCTGCCAAAAATTCCTCTGCATATCCTTATTATAACATATTTTTTCAGCAATTTTCCCAAAAATAAGCATAAAAGTATTGACCAAAACATAAATCCGTGCTATAATAGAAAGAGGGGGTACTCCTATTTCTAAGATTTCGACACACGCTAACCAGTAGCAGAAGGAGGTAAATAATGAAAGAAATCTTCGCAACTTTTACAGATGAAACCGAGAATAATACGAATCCAGCGGTCGCTTTACCCGCTGCTTTGCAGAAGGAATTGGACCAAAAAGGCTACCAGACGATCTATCAGAATGATGCTATTGAGATCATTCCGCCTCACTTTCCTCACGATAAGGATTTTCAGGAACGCAACCTCGGCAAAATCAATCTCACTCACCAAAACAGCGAGCTTATCGTCAGTCTGACGCAAAGTTACCTCAGCGCAACCGAAAGTTGTTTACGAGAAGCATTTTGCGAACGCCAGGTCTATCGTCTATTTCTACGCATTGCTCAGCTTGCTTCACCTGCACATCGTGAGACTTGCCAATTCTTACTGAAGACTTTAAAAGGTGAATATGCTTCGCCGAGCCAAAGCCAGACTATGCTGACCTTGACTCATACCGGATTAGTAGTTCGCCTCGATACGAGGACTGATTTTTACAGTCCAACTATCCCAGAGCTGATTCGTTTTACCAAGGATTTACTTAATTGTACTTTGCCACAGCCAAATTTCGACGCATTCTGCAAAGTTCTATCCGATTTAATCGCTGAAGTGAGCTGGACAATTGAGAAAGATCCGTGTGATTCAGTTCGGATTAGCGAAAAAGATCGAACAAAAATTTATTACAAGTCTACGCAAGGTATTCAAGAGCTGATCAACGATCTCATGCTAGAGCTCATCCAACGTGATTTTCGTTCAGAATTAGTTACCGGACGATAATCTATTCTATTTTCGGTATTTCCCAAAACACCGCTTTTCTATTCTCTAGCGGTGTTTTTGCTAACTATTTTATAAGCTATCTTCGCTAAAACAGACGCACTGCATTAAACGGATAGATCCGTGCAATCGCCGGCCCAATAATCCGACAATAGGGAATCGTACCTAGACCCGAACGCGAATCAAACGAATGCGCACCCTCACGGTTATCTCCCGAGACAAAAATCTCGCCTTCCGGAACAATCATGTCGACTTCTCCAGAAGTATCAATTTTCGGTCCGTCATTCTCGCTCACTCGCGTCTCATCGTCCGGCGAAAACCCTTCGGGATGTTCTTCATTATAGACCGTCAACTTACCGTCCTTGACCACTACTTGCTCACCCGGAAAAGCAATCACCCGTTTCACAATATATTGATCAGCTTGATTTGAAGGCGGTTCGCAGGTCAACGGACCACTCGCCTCACCATTCGCGAAAATAATAATATCTCCACGTTCCGGCACATACTCTTCGCCCCAAAAATGCGACCAAGACACCGGCAAACGATTGACGATAATCCGATCATTATCCTGCAAAGTATTCTCCATACTCGAGCCTACGACATTATATGCCCGAAACACAAACGCATTCAACAAAACCGTCCCAATCACCACAACGACCACAAACGCCACTAAACTCAAAGCGTCTTTCGCCAAGGGATGTTTTTGGAAGAATTCGATTTTTGTTTCCATATAACCATTATATCACATTTATCAAAACTAGCTATAACCTTCTCGCTCTCGATCGTCCTGCCTTTCGCCTCTTGAAACCACAACTTTTATTTTTGACACATATAATTCATGCTATAATTTATCCATGGCTGACTATATTTTCATTCGCAAAAGTCGTAACATCTTAAGCTCCTTTCTTCACATTATCCTCAATTTACTCTTAGCGATCATTTCCATCGGTGCCACAATTATTACCGGTAGTTGCCTAATCGGCCTCATCCTCGTCATCGCCT
This sequence comes from uncultured Candidatus Saccharibacteria bacterium, assembly GCA_964439975.1. GTDB lineage: Bacteria > Patescibacteriota > Saccharimonadia > Saccharimonadales > Saccharimonadaceae > Nanosyncoccus. The sequence goes on along the minus strand of CAYTPD010000002.1, from coordinate 64,271 downwards.
CGAAATGGCGCATTTTTGCCGTCAACCATCGCTATTGGTGGCTTAATCTCCGCTCCAGCCTCGTCGACCTAATCGTTGGCACGAGTTTTGTTTTGCTGACCTATTATACTCTCGGCACGAGCGTTGAAAGCACTTTTCGCCTTGCTTCGCCCTACGTTTTCATGGCGCTCTATGCAATTTGGCTAATCGTCATCAAACCCCGCTCTTCGACCACTTTCACCATGGTCCAAGCCCTCACAGCCGTCATCCTCGGTTCCACAGCTGCCGTCTATCTTGACTCCTCGATCAATACCATTCTCCATAATCTCACCGGCTTTATTTCCGACTCGGGCGCATTAGTGTTGCTCGAATTCCTTATCGGCTTTGCCGCCACCCACCACGTCCTCATTCAACACGACAAAACGGATTATCTTTATCCCTCGCTCATTTGCGGACTCTTTTTCGGCGAAGTAGCCTGGATTCTCCATTCTTGGTTAATCATTTACCCACTCGGCGCAATTGGCACAATAAATTTTTCCGGACTCTGCGTCGCGCAACTTGGCCTAATCCTCGCAGTTTTCATCTTTGCCTTCTTCGCAATCTACAACGAATTGATCAAACATAAAGGGAAGATCCAATTCGCGAATATTGCTATGCCAGTCCTCTTCAGTATCGTCGTCGCCATTATCTTGCTTACTGGTTTTAGTGTACCAGATTTTAATATTTAATAAGGAGTATCCATGGCCAACAAACAGCCCAAAAAAGACTCAAAACAATCGAACAAAAACGCAAAGCCGTCAAAATTCGTCACTAAGTGTACCTCTTTCGGCTTTCAGCCGGTAATTATTACCTTACTCTCTTTAACCATGGTCGCGAGCGCAGCTGGTCTCGGACTCTCGATCTGGAATTTTTACCAAGACGATCAACCGATCACCTTTAACTACGGCTCATCTGACGGCAACTCCGCCAATTTTACCGAGGGCTCAATCGCCGAGGTCGCCAGCAAGGTCACCCCAAGCGTCGTCTCAATCGTCACTGAAGTCCGCACGACCAATTTCTTTGGCCAAAGCTCGACCGCTACCGCCGCCGGTACTGGCATGATCGTGACTGCTGACGGTTACGTCTTGACTAACAAACACGTTATTAGTGATGCTAAAAATATCAGCATCATCCTCGACGACGGAACAACTTTCGAAAAAGTCGAGTTAGTCGGCACTGATCCGCTTAACGACGTCGCTTTCCTAAAAATCCAAAACGCCAAAGATCTCCCAACTGTCAAACTTGGTGATTCAAAAACCATCCACACCGGCCAACAAGTCATCGCCATCGGTAACGCTCTTGGCCAATTCCAAAACACTATTACTTCCGGTATTATCTCCGGTATCGGTCGCTCTATCACTGCGACCAACAGCGACGCTTCAGAGAGCGAAACTCTCAGCGACCTGATCCAAACTGATGCCGCAATCAATTCTGGTAATTCTGGTGGCCCACTGGTCAACGCTGCCGGCGAAGTGATCGGTATTAATACCGCCACTTCCGACGGTGCTGATGGTATCGGCTTCGCCATTCCGATTTCTAGCGTCAAAGGCATGCTAAAGAATATTACCAACAAAAATTCTGCCGATCGAGCCTACATCGGCGCCTATTACGTCATGATTACTCCCGACGTAGCAAAAGCCTATAACCTCCCAGTGACCGCTGGCGCCTACCTTTATGGCTCTGCACAATATTCCGCCATCACCAAAAATAGCCCCGCCGACAAAGCTGGTCTAAAAGACAAAGATATTGTCCTCGAAATTAACGGCGTAAAAATCGGTACTGCTGGCTCAATTTCCTCGATCATTGGCGAATATATGCCTGGCGACACCGTCCAGTTCAAAGTCCTCCGCGACGGCAAAGAAAAGACTATCAATGTCACGCTTGAAGGATATAATGCAGTAACCGACAAAAAACAAAATTAGCTAAACCAATCCCAATATATATTTGATACTTATCGTGCGCACGACATTCCTCCTGTGCACGATATTTTACTGTTTTTGTTGTATTATTTACAACATTTTGCCATAAATCGTTGTAATTTCCACAACGACTACTCTAAAACAATCATTGTATTTTTTACAACATTCCATCAAAATGTGTTGTAAATTTAACAACAACTCGTTAATACGAATACACATATTTTTTAACAACAGCTCATTAACACAGATTCTCGTAAATTTTACAACATTTCGCCCCCCAAACCCTTGTTTTTGGAGCATAAGTACGTTATAATCAAAGTGCCTTAATATCAATATAACTGCTATTTTTAGTACGTCCTTTTTGCACAAACCTTACACAAAGAACCAAATGTGCGACATCGCATAAATAGTCGTTTTTTGTGTAAGCGGTTATAAATGGTATTAAGGCACCACTGCGGTGTCGCTTTTTGTTATGACACCGCCCACTAGATCAACATAACCAATGGAGGCAACATGGGCAAACTCTCAACTAATCTAGTAATCATGCGACTGGGCAGAGGAGCGGGGATTGGTTTTAGTATTCTCTTCCTGCTCGCCCTGGTTTGCCCATGTTGCGGGGAGGAGACTCAGGCTATGGAGCTTCCCGCTCCCACGGAGAACAAGCTGAGCGTTGCACTTTCTTCGCAGGTTGACTTGAACCTCACACCCGAACCAGCGGGAAGCGTGCAGACGGGAGAGATTAGTCTTCGAGTCTCCTCCGGGTTCAAGGATGGCTACACAGTGTACTTAGGTTCTAGTGAGACTAGTCTCACTAGAACCGACAAAAAGGCGGAGATTAAAGCTACAAGCTCTCCCGCCACGGCTGATCGTCTACCCATGAACACGTGGGGCTATAGCTTCGGCAGGGCCGATGCTAACCCGAACCCGACGTTCTCGGGCTTGGCCGGCGGGGAGACTAAGCTGGTCGAGACCGAAGTGGCCTCGAGCGATGACTATACCTTCGACCTAGCCACGCGGGTTGATACTAGTCTCCCCGCTGGCACCTACAGCCAAGACTTGACGGTGTCGGTGGTGGTGAATCCGAAGAAGATCCATGACCTTATGGATATGACGTATATGCAGGATATGACATCAGAAGTCTGCCAAAATACACCACTCATGGCTTCCAACCCAAACGTTCTTAGCACTTCCGATTCCGCCTTCAATGACTACAGCCAGCCCGTCAGCAAAGCGCTAATCGACAACCGAGACAAAAAATCCTATTCCGTCGCGCGCTTAGCTGACGGGAAGTGCTGGATGTCGGGTATCCTCAACTACACTCCAACCGCAAGTATAGTAGCCTATGGTGGCACATGCTATTATGAATATAGCGATGCACAAAGTTCCTGTGCCACAGGATGGCGATTACCTTCTTCTAGTGGCACTGGCGAATACGAAAAGCTCTTCTGGACATATGGTATTGATGCCAGTCAAGAGAGCTGTGGCGACAAGTTTGGCAGAACATTTTGTCTAACAGGAGGTCCAATAAACCTTCAATACCTCGGTTCTTCTAACGGTAGGGATATATCAGAAAATGGTTATGCCCGCTATTTCTATAGTGGTAATCCATACACTCTACGCCTTGCAGAAAGTAGTAGCAAATATTACGAAAATGACTTTCACTATTCTGCAGCCTATTCAGGAGAAGCCTTCCCCGTCCGTTGCGTAGCAAAATGATTCTCTCAGCCCCAACCTATTACTTATCATTGTCTTTCCTCACTATCCTATGTGCGGAGCGGGTATGTCAACTTAGGCTATGAGACTTTAAGGTTTGCAGGCGAATATGGATATAATTGGTCAATACTTGCAACGTCGGAAAAAGATTGGGCAAACTATTTACGCGTAGACAGTAAAGTAAGTTCAATGGGAAGTGAGCGCTATCATGCTTTCCCCGTCCGTTTCTCTAATTACTGAACAAAACCCTCAAAGCTCTCAGTTCAATACTAACGGACGGGGAAAGCAATATATCGATTGCTGGGATCAGAAACATTAACTTCTTCTTCATAGATGTGCAAATCAAAAGCAAACCTAATCATCGTATTAGTTTGCATAGTCCAAGCATAACCCCGATTTCCAGCATACATAAGCGCATTCTCACCTAGCCTAGTATACCCGCTCCGCACATAGGATAGTCGGAGAAAGGTAAATTAATCTTTATCTGCTTTCTGGCTCAGCCACATTCCAAATCCCCGTTTTTCGCGCAAGACAAAACCATGTCTTCTCGCTAGCTCCATCATCTCTTCTTGCTGACAGGGATCCACTTCAACGATCAGCTCTTTGGTTAACTTTCTCTGCTGGATCTGCTCTAGAAGCCTCCGATAAAGCGCCAAACCGTTTTCCTTCGCAAAAAGCGCCATTTCCGGCTCAAAACTCAGACTTTTTCGGTCCAGCCACGCCCATTTTTCATCCACATAGGGCAAATTCGCCACCAAAAGATCAAATTTCGTGTCTTTCGCAAACAACCAGTTTTCCTCATCATTCCCCAAATCCGCACTTTTCCGCAACAAATTACCCTCCAAAAGCTCAATTTTCGCCCCCAGACGCCCGGCATTTTTCTGTGCTACTCCCAATGCCTCTCTCGACAGATCAACCGCTCTAAGCTCGCCTAACCAGCCTTTTTTGGCCATTTCAAGCGCCAGCGTAATCACGATACAGCCACTTCCGGTACCAATTTCCAGTATTTGCCACTTTTTTGGCGTTTTCCGAGCTTTTTCCGCCCAAGCGCCATCTATATCAGCTTTTTCCAAAAGACCTCTCTCAGAGCCTCCTATAAGCTCTAGCGCCATATCTACCAACATTTCCGTCTCTGGGCGGGGAATCAAAACTACCGACGAAACCTCAAAATTCCGCCCATAAAACTCCCGAAAGCCCAAAATATACGCCAACGGCTCCCCTGCAACTCGTCGCTCCAGCATCTTATCCAGCTTTTCCCAATCTTTCCGCGAAATACCCACCTCTGGATGTGCGACAAAGAAACTTCGATCTGCTCCTCTAGGCAACATTTCCCTTAGTCCGGCAAGCAAAATTAGCTCCGCATCCAGCGACGCAATCTGCTGTTTTGCTAGTTTTAACCATTTCTCGATCGTCATAATCCCAACCACTTCCCAATCGTTGCCATTCTAACTTTTACCCAACGACACCCCGCCCTGACGGTAGGCAATAGAACTAGGGGTTCGACCAGTCAAACAGTCAAGCTTAAGACCTTGACTCTACCAAATTACTTTGATATACTGAATGTAAGTTAAGGTTTATTTCCCGCTAGTTTTACTGTCGGGAAATATTTTCCTTTAATAGTAAGATTGCCAGCGCGGTCAACTTTGACCCACTCGACAACAACCATAGAGTACTCCTTATCTCCGCCATTTTGCAAAAGTCCTATCCCTATAATTATAACATGAAAACCCCGCCAAAGCAGGGTAAGGGGAGCGTTATATGTCTCAAATTCTAGTTATTATCAAGGTAGTGATGTAGCTTTTTCATCCCGCTCGGTCATTCTTGCTCTTAGCGTCCTTTTTAAAGCCTCGAATCCTTCGCTAATCGCCATAATCGGAAATAAAACCGGCGTCAATAAAACACCCAACGCAAAGCAAAACGCCACAAACAGCACCAGCCCTTTATCTCTTGCGAACTGACTTAGAGCCAGTCCTAACAAAACAATCGCAAGAATACTCACATATATGATTAGAATTCTCTTCATCCAACCACTTCCTTTCTCCTAAAGAACCTCCCCTACAGACAAATTATATCACGAGTTCATCCCGACTACATGCTTGCAACGCTACAAAACTACCCCTATTCCTCGGACAAACCGCGCTCCGCCATGCTCAGCTCTTTGACCAAATCGTCAATATCACCGTCCATTGCTACTCCAATATTAGAACGTGAGTAGTGGATTCGATGATCAGTAATTCGATCCTGAGGAAAATTATAAGTCCGGATTTTCTCACTTCGATCGCCCGAGCCAATCAAACTCTTCCGCGCATCACTCGCTGCCTGCATCTCTTCCTGCTTCTGTTTTTCTGCTAACCGACTACGCAAAACCGCCATAGCTTTAATCCGATTTTGTTGCTGAGAACGCTCGTCCTGCATCGCGACGACAATCCCAGTCGGCAAATGCGTAATCCGCACCGCCGAATCTGTCGTATTTACGCCTTGACCGCCATGCCCACCCGATCGATAAATGTCGATCCTTAGATCTTCTGGCTTGATCTCCAAATCTGCTTCTGCCACCTCTGGCAATACTGCAACCGTCGCTGTCGAAGTATGAATTCGCCCCTGGCTCTCAGTGACTGGTACTCGTTGCACACGATGTACTCCACCCTCGAACTTCAATTGCCCATAAGCCTTTTCGCCAGAAATCCGCAAGATCACCTCTTTCATTCCGCCCGCTTCATTCTCATTTTGACTCAAAAGCTCGGTCTTCAAACCATGTCGCTCAGCATAGCGCACATACATTCGATATAACTCACCCGCGAAGAGGGAAGCTTCATCGCCTCCCGCCCCCGCACGAATCTCCATAATCACTGGTTTATCATCGTTCGGATCATGAGGCAATAGCTTTTCCTCCAACTCCACGTTTAGTTCGTTAATTTTCGTCTCCAAACTCCGCATATCTTCTTGCGCCATTTCTCCCAATTCTGGATCATGGACCAACTCGCTTGCCGTCTCCAAATTCTTCTCCGCCTGCGTAATCTCCTTCACCAGCCCCAAAATCCCCTCAATTTCCGCCAACCGCCTCGATTTTTCCGCAAAATCCGGCTCAGCATAAGCATTCGGTTGCGCCAAAAATCGCTCAATTTCCGCCTTTTCTACCTCAAACTTCTGGTCATCAATCTTCATTCATGTTATTATAGCACATAGAGGGGAATCATTAAAAGGTCTCTTGGCCGAGAAGGCAGAGCATTCGCGTAAACAAGTTTGCGAGTGAAGAAAAGTCTTTAAAAATTTGGTTCTTTAGCTCAGTTGGCTAGAGCGCACGATTCACATTCGTGAGGTCATTGGTTCAAGCCCAATAAGAACCACCAAATTTGAAGACTTTTCTTTCGAGCAAACGCAATTTACTCTGATTTTATGTAATAAAATCAGATTCACATTCGAAGGGTCGCTGGTTCGTTATTCGCCCAGTCGCGTAGCGACAACGGCGCGAATTATTCATCCAGCAGAGACCACCACTACATTAGCGTACGATAAGGCAAGTTTCTGAGTGAAAAGGAAACTTGTTTTCTTTTTCAAAGAAACGCAAAACTCGCTGATAGCACAAAAAAACACCCCCGCCGAAACCACTTCCGACAGGGGATAATCTGCTACTCCGAATAGTTTAAAGCCTCCCGAAGTAAGGGCATTTCCTCACAGGCTTGACTAATCAGCCTGCTAATAAATTGTGTTGGTCGAATTTCGAGCCATTCACCCTGCTCCGACACCATGACTTGCATACGTTTAATTCCCAAACGCTCAAACAATGACGCATCAAAGTATGCACACAGCCCATTCGACCAAGCATTATAAAATGCACCTGAAGCAATCTTGTTTGCCAGCTCGAGCCTTGAGGACGAACAAACTTTTGCACAATAATTACGCACTCCGCCAATATAAGCCTGCTGTATGACCGCTTGAGGCACCACGATGCCTAGACTATCCAAAATCGGCATCACGATCTTCAGGCAAGTCTTCATATGCCTTTCGCCCGTCAAGAAAAACGGCAACCAAAGATGTTGCTGAGTAGGATTCTTAAGAAAATTTTGTAGCTTCGCCTGCTTGACTAAATTATCGTGCAAGGTTTCTAACATGCTTAAAATTATCAATCCGTCGCGCATTTTTTCTACTAACTGTGGAAAATCCACGCTAAAAATCATACTCTGCGTCGAATGATGCAAAATCGCCTCGACAACTTCATTTGGATCAACAAAATGTACGCTCTGCGCAAAACAGTGATCAAAGAACGAACCTAAGACCTCCCGAATCGTCCTCTCAAGTTGCATTTTGCCTTCCAGGCGGCCATATTCATCATCTCGAAAATCGCTAACCTTGACCCGCTTTTCCAGCGGCGACAAAGTCTCCTCGATAGAAGACATATAAGTTTCCGCGATTCGCCGATAGACTCGACCAACTTCATTCTTAGTATTTATACTCATCTTATCTCCCTCCTTTACTGATGAGCTGCTAGGATACACTCCTCTCTTACCATTATATCACACTTTATGCTAAAAATCAATATTTTCACCGCTTTTTCGCCCAAAATTTGCTTTTTTTACGCTTTATCTTATAATAAAATCATGAAAATGATTGTTGGTCTGGGCAACCCAGGCGACGAATATAATTTTACTCGTCATAATTTTGGCTTCTTGGCGCTTGATTTTTACGCCAAGCTACACGACCTTAGCTGGCAAAAACCCAAACATGGCGCAATCTGGCTCAAGACCGACGATCGCCTCTTTATCAAGCCTCAAGACTTTTACAATGATTCCGGAATTTCCGTCCAAAAATTTGCCCATTTTTATAAAATTCCTCCTGAAGATATTTTAGTCATTTGTGATGATTTTAATTTACCTTTTGGCAAACTTCGCTATCGCGCTCATGGTCGCGACGGAGGAAACAACGGTCTTAAATCTCTTACAAAGCACCTCCAGACAAATTGCTTTCCGCGTCTACGCATCGGTAGTGACAACCCAAGCGTCCATGAACAGCTTGGCGATGTTGAGTTTGTCCTCGGACATTTTACCGCCCAAGAAAAGTCTGCTTTACCAGAAATTCTACGGTCGGTTTGTCAAGCTATTGACGAACATAGCGCCTAGCCTCACTCCAAATCTAGCGCTCGCCTGAGCCCTAAGCCTTTAAAGCCCAGCGATTCGCGCCCAAAGATAATACGCGCCCCTTCAGCTCCAACATCGTCAGATTTTGATTGAATTCCGCCACCTCAACCCCCGTTAGCGCCAAAATTTCTTCACCATCCCGCACTCCAGTCGCCAATACTCGCAAAATCATTGTTTCGATTTCCGTCTCCCCCTCGATCGTTTCAGCCGGCAAGCGTCGTCGCTTTGGCGTATGAGGGAATAATACATCGAGGACATCCTCCGGCTCAAGATAAGGCATCGCACCTTGGCGTAATAACCGATTACAACCCTTAGACATTGGTCGATCAATATTTCCCGGCATCGCAAAGATCTCTCGCCCCTGCTCAAGCGCATGTGCTGCCGTATTGAGCGAACCACTCCGCTCTGCGGCCTCTGGGATGACCACTACATCTGCCAATCCCGCAATCAACCGATTCCGCTCCAAAAAACACGTTTTTCCATGATATTTTGTTCCCGGCGCCCGTTCGCTCATTACACATCCACCACTTTCAACAATTTCCTCCGCCAAACCAATATGACTACGCGGATAAATTTGATCAATCGGCGTCCCCAAAACTGCCACCGTCGTCCCACCCGCCTCCAACGCTCCTCGATGCGCAATCGAATCAATCCCATACGCTAAACCCGAAACTACTATCGCACCTCGCTTTGCTGCCAAAAAAGCCAATTTCCGCGCAATTTCTGCACCATAAATTGTTGGTTTACGCGACCCCACAATTGCCAAAACTTTCGGTCGAACCGTCTTTTTGGCCCTACACTGAGAAATTTGCGCATCATTATCGTCAAGTCCTAAAGCATTTTTTTGACCACCCAAATCAGCCTTTTTGAACCTTAACTCCAGTTGTTTGTCTGTCTTTATACTTGACTTTCCTGTCAATGTTTTAGGACGATTTTCCGGCATTTTTCCATAAAAATACAATCGTTTTGGCTTTAGCGCAATAGAACATAACACCTCTGTAAAATCACTGTCTTGAGGTCGAATTTCGTTGTTTTCTAAAAGTTTTTGTGAAAAAAGTATTGACATTTTTATCTCCGTGTGCTATAATGCTTTCAGTTAGAGTTTGAAACTCCAACTGTACCTAAATAAGTCAAAACTTTCGCTGGTCTTTTCCGTATAAGACTAGCAAAAGTTGCGTGCTTTTGAAACCCCTAGGGTCTACAATTTCTCTATATGGTTGTAGATTTATAAGTATTACCTCCACTTTTAGGGTGCTTTCGAAGGCATAGCAACCCTTACAACCGGCGGACCCCGTGCTGCGTGAGGTGGGTCACGCTTCCTTTCGGAGTCGGCAAACGATGCGTTGTAGGGCCAAATAGCCCTAAGAAGAGGTGATTGCCCACCCTTACCTACTTCTTGGGGCTTTTTGGGGTCATATCAAAAAACTCGGACCTTCCGACGCTAGTTTCGTGAACGCGAAAGCTATGAGTTTCATGAATACAGAAAATATGATAACTCTTGGCAAATTACGATTTGGGCGACTACTTAGTCGCCCATCTTTTTGTGCGGCTTGACTTATATGCTATCATTAAATCATATGTCAAAAAACTTAGTCATCGTCGAGTCTCCTGCTAAGGCTCATACTATCGAAAAGTATCTCGGTAAAGATTTTCACGTCCTTGCTTCTGTTGGGCATATCCGTAAAGATACTAAGGTCGACAAAAACACCTTCGATGTTACCTACGAGATCGACGAAGGACACAAAAAAATCATCAACGACCTGAAAAAAGCCGCCGAAAAAGCCGATACGATCTGGCTAGCGACCGACGAAGACCGCGAAGGTGAGGCAATTTCTTGGCATCTCATCGAAGTCCTGAAATTGCCCAAAAATACCAATCGTATTACCTTCCACGAAATTACAAAACCTGCCCTCGAGAATGCCATCGAGCATCCCCGCAAAGTCGACATGGATATGGTACATTCCCAACAAGCCCGTCAAACTCTCGACATGCTAGTTGGTTTCGACCTCTCAGGAGTCGTTCGGCGCAAAGTCCCCGGTGCAATTTCCGCTGGTCGCGTCCAAAGCCCTGCCTTGCGTCTCGTCGTCGAAAGGGAACAGGAAATCGAAAAATTTGACAGCAAATTTAGCTTCAAAGTTACCGGCAAATTCAAGACCAAGAATAAGTCGGAGCTCTCCGCTACGCTTAATCATAGCTTCGACACCGCCAAAACCGTCGAAAATTATTTGAATAAAATCGCTGAAGCCAAATTTACCGTCTCCGACATCACGACTTCGCCTGGCGTACGTCGCCCTGCACCCCCCTTCACGACCGCTTCTATGCAAATTGAAGCTAACTCACGCCTCGGCATGTCAACCAAAGCGACCATGTCCGCCGCTCAAGCTTTATATCAAGCCGGTATGATTACTTACCACCGCACCGACAGCCTCAATCTTTCCAAACAAGCTATCGCTTCGACTACGCATTTTATCGAAAAAACTTACGGCAAACAATATCTTAAAGTTCGCAATTTTAAGACCAAATCTGCCGGCGCCCAAGAAGCCCACGAAGCTATCCGGCCAACTCATATCGAACAAGAAACTGCAGGCAAAACTCAATACGAACAAAAACTCTACAAACTAATCCGCAATCGTACACTTGCCACCCAAATGGCCGATGCGCAAACCGAAAAAACCGTCGTCAAAATCACTAACGATACCGAACAAAAATACCTCTTTGAAGCCAAAGGAGAGGTTATTACTTCCGACGGTTTTCTTAAAGTGATCGGTCGCACCAAAGAGGATGAATTACCAAAATTAACTTCGGGCGACACGCTAAAGGCAACCGAAATCAAAGCTCGCCAGACTTTCGCGAAGCCACCTGCCCGCTACACCGAAGGTTCGCTAGTCAAAAAGCTTGAAGAACTCGGCATCGGTCGTCCTTCGACTTATGCAACAATCATGTCCGCCATCCAAGCGCGTAATTACGTCGTCAAAGGCGACTCCGAAGGTCAGCCGCGTGAAGTTATCGAATACCTTCTTAAATCTGGCAAAGTCACCAAAGGCACTGCAACCGAGAAAACCGGCTCGACCAAAGGAAAGCTCTTACCGACTCCAATTGGCGAATTATTGGCAGGCTTTTTAACCGACAACTTCAACAACATTGTTGACTATAAATTTACCGCTAATATCGAAGAAGATCTCGACAAAATCGCTGAAGCAAAGCTCGAACGCGTAAAAATGCTCCGCGATTTCTACGGTCCGTTCCAAAAAGAGGTCCTCAAGTCTGACGAAGCAGCTCGCTATAACAACGCCAGGGAACTAGGAAAGCATCCGAAAACTGGTCAGCCCATTTACGCCAAAATTGGTCGCAATGGCGGATTTATCCAGCTCGGCGACAACGAAAAAACCACCGGCGAAAAACCTCGCTTCGCCCCTTTGCCCGACGGTATGACCGAAAAAACCGTGACCCTAAAAGACGCCCTCAAACAGCTTGAGTTACCAGAGCTTCCACGCAATCTCGGCCGAACCAAAGACGGTACTGAGCTGATCGCCTCGAGCGGCCCCTTTGGACCCTACCTCAAAGCCGGTAAGTATAACATCCAACTCAAGGACCACGACCCCTATAAGATCGATTTCAAAACCGCCGAAAAACTTTACCAAGAAAAGCTCGATTCAATTTACGCCGATTGGGGCGAGATTATGATTATCAATGGCGCTTATGGACCTTATATCAAAGGCCCCGGTCGCTTCAACAACGTCAAAATCCCCAAAGACCAAGATCCCAAGAAAATCACGCTAGAAGAGGCTCAGAAGATGCTCTCCGAAAAAAGTGGCACCCGAGGGCGCTTTGGCAAGAAAACCGCTAAAAAGGCCTCTAAAGCACCTAAAACGGCAAAATCCCCAAAATCCACCAAAAAATCGACCGCTTCTTCCGCAAAAACCACTCCTCGCAAGCGTAAAGCCTCCAAATAGCCATTTTAAAAAATATACTTGTCTTATTAGCCACATTATGATAAACTACTAGTATGACAGCCTGTCAAGTAGTTTAATATAGTCAGATTTCTTCTTTATTTTTGGAAACCGTCCGCCTTTTTCATGTTGAGGCTGACGAGATCAAAAATAAGGAGGAAATCATAACATGAAAAATCAGAAATTTCAGCAAACACCTACGTTAGGACAGAGAGAATCAATCGGCTTCAATTTAAGAACCGATATCGATGTCACCTATACCATGGCTAATGTCGAGGAGAAATACGCTTATTACCTCAAGTTTATTGACCATGACCCGACCGACATTATTCCCAACCAGGCGATCGTCGATGCAATCTGCGAAGGCTACTTTGCAGCCTTTCACTGTAAGCATGCTTACGCTCCCGATCTGTTCGTGCCGGCCAGTAAGCTTGCTCAGCACATTGATTGCAAATTCAACTGCTACGAAAGTGAGCTCGTTACTAACGACCCGAAGCTCTGCTCGAATTACCAGTTATTAGTTCATTCCGAACTGAACTCTGGCTTCAGGCATGAGCTTAAAATTGCGTTTGTGACCGGCTACCGCTTAGCTTGCCATCTCATGCATAAAGATGATGACTGTTTCAGGTTATCAGGCTCTGAATTGTATCAGTATGTCGGCGCCAAGCTCAACTCTTATAACCGCAAGCAAATCGATGCCCGCCGGGCAGAGGCCAGGATCATCGCTACGAGATACGGACTCAGCAAAACCGAGTTAGCAACTCTCATTGGCGAACCTCAGTCATGAAACTGATTTTTAGAAACTTACACATCTCAAGGTTCGGTCTCTTAGACCGAACCTTTTGCTTGGTCAATCTAACCACAACATCCATTAATATCCCTTCGCAATTTCGTAAAAAGATTTCAAGAAAACGCGCAAGAAAAATCTATCTTTTTAAGCCCATGAAGTTATTTCTAAAACGAAATTCTATGATATAATAAAACATAGAAAATCAGAGCATATTTTAGTCGTTGACACTAACATAGAAATATGCTATCATAAGTAAAATTAGTAATATTAACCAGTAAATTGAGGGTGAGGACGAAGGGAATCTGATGGACCAAAACGCCGAAACTATCAAAAATGCCATAAAAGGCAGTCTAAGCATCATCGAACAAGAGCGCGAACGGGAAATTATTTCACGACGCTTCGGTTTGTCTGGACAAAAAGAGACACTCGAACAAATCGGGGAACTACTTAATATTACTCGCGAGCGCGTTCGACAGCTCGAAAAAGCCATTCTAGTTCGTCTCCGAATTGGCGCTGAAGAAAATCAAATTGCCGAATTAGCCGCCGCCGAAAAACTAATCATCCGCAATTTGACTGAATTAGGTCGCGTTGCGCGCACAGTTGACCTTGCAGAACGTATTTACGGTCATCATGCCACCCCAGCCGAACGCGCCGAGCTGGTTTTTCTTGGTTCCATCTCAAAAAACCTCACTGTGATCGACGAAAACGATCATTACTATTCCGCACTCGGTATCGCTGAGTATGGCGACGCAAAATCTATTCAAGAAAAGACTGAAGAAATTGTCAACATTATTAAGAAAAACAAAGAGCCAATGACCATTGACCAACTTGACAATGTCCTAAGTTATGAACATCCTGATCATATTAAAGCTATTGCTTCCATTTCGAAACAACTCGCTTCATTAAATGGTCTCTGGGGTCTAGCGAAGTGGCCAACGGTTAATCCACGCAATATTCGCGACAAAATTTTCGTCGTCCTCGAGGCACAAAAAGAACCAATGCATTTTTCCGACATTGCAGCCGCCATCTCAAACTCGAATTTTCGTCGCAAAAATGTCACCATTCAAGCAATCCACAATGAGCTAATCAAAGATCCACGCTTTGTCCTCATCGGACGGGGAATTTACGCCCTTAATTCTTGGGGCTATATCAAAGGAACGGTCTCTGACATCATTACCGATGTCTTAAAGAAAGCCGGCGAGCCACTTACCCGCGAAGAAATCGTCAAGCGCGTCCTCCACGCTCGCAAGGTGAAGGAAACTACGGTTTTGCTTAACCTTCAAAACAAAGCTCTTTTTGAAAAAGTCGACAAAGATTCTTACACACTAGCAAAAAAATAAACAGGTCATAAAAAATGTTCAGCTATCTCATTCAGTTCATTCTTAATCCTTTCGTTTGGATTCCAATCGTCCTTCTTCTAGCATTTTTCACCTATCGAAACTACAAAAAAGCCAACCAGATCAAATTACTCAACGTCGATCCAGTTCTATTAATGCTGGAAATACCTCGTACAAACGATAAGAAAGAGTTAGCGGCCGAACAGCTTTTTGCCAGTCTTCACGGCATCTTGCGCGACAAAGAACAGCTCAAAAGCTCCGGTGGTATTCAAGAACATTTAAGCTTCGAGATCGTCTCAACCAGTGGACAAATTCGCTTTTACGTCTGGGTACCCAAAGAACTCCAAAATTTCGTCGAAGGTCAAATCTATGCTCAATATCCTACCGTCCAAATCTACCGCATGCCCCAAGATTACGTTGACGACCGTGACAAATATCCCGTCATCTACGAATCAGAACTCGTTTTGACCGAAAATGAAGCCCTACCCATTAAGACTTTCGATAACTTCGAGGTCGATCCGCTCGCCGGAATTACCGGTACCCTAGCCAAGCTAAATCCTGACAATTCCGAAGAACTATGGATCCAAATTCTCACTCGACCAATCAGTGACGATTGGCGTAAAAATACCACCGATCGTTGGATCAAACGTATTAAAGAAGGGAAGAAAGGCTGGAATGGCAATTTCGATTGGCGTTGGATCGTTACGGCTCTCGGCGCCTTAATTCAGCCACCTGAAGGCTCAGGCAGCGAAAAAACTGTCGAAATTTCCGAAACCGACAAAGCACGCATCGCAAAAGCCGAGGAAAAAGCTACCAAACTAGGCTATGAGGTTAAAATCCGTCTAGCTTATCTTGGCAAAGATCAGACAAGCGCCAAGCTCAATATGCAAGCCATTGTCGGTACTTTCAAGCAATATAATTCCACTACCCTTAATGGATTCAAGATGACCGGCGCTAATTTCAATCCCGATTCTCTTGACGCCTACAAACTACGCCAATTTTCCGATCGTGGGTTCATTCTTAATGTCTCCGAACTAGCATCAGTCTATCACTTGCCACATACTTCCGTCGAAACTCCAAATATCGTCTGGGCATCCTCAAAAACCGCCGAACCTCCCGCCAAACTCCCCCTAATTACTGGTAACGCAGAGCATGACAATGAAATTTCCGCTTTCGGACTCACTAATTTCCGGGGAATCAATCATCAATTCGGTCTTTATCGACGGGATCGATCTCGGCATGTTTATATTATTGGGCAAACCGGAGCCGGAAAGAGTGGCATGCTAGAGCTCTTCGCCTTAAGCGATGTTTTTCAGGACCAAGGATATTGTATTATTGATCCACATGGCGACTTTGCGATCAATAACCTACGCTTTGTGCCGAAATCCCGCGTCGAAGACGTCGTCTACTTTAATCCATCCGACACCGAATATCCAGTTGCTTTCAACCCGCTTGAACTCAGCGATCCAGCCCGCAAACCCAATGTTTGCTCCGAAGTTATCGGTGTTTTAAAGCGCATGTTTGGCGATTCCTGGGGGCCACGTCTCGAGCATATTTTACGCTATACACTCCTAGCCTTACTAGATCGCCCATCAACTACTCTCCTTGATATCTCGCGTATGCTTACCGACAAAGATTTTCGTAAAGAGACTCTCAATTATTGTCGTGACGTCACTGTCTTGCAATTCTGGAAACACGAATTTGGACAATGGAACGAAAAACAGGTCAACGAAAGTATCGCTCCTGTTTTGAACAAGGTCGGAGCTTTTACAGCCAACCCGATTATTCGCAATATCATCGGCCAGCCAAAGTCCAGCTTTGACGTCCGGAAGATCATGGATGAAGGGAAGATCCTCGTTGTTAACCTTTCAAAAGGCCTTGTCGGTGAAGATAATGCTGGCATTCTCGGTGCTTTCTTAGTAACAAAGATCCAGCTCGCCGCCATGAGTCGTAGCGACATTCCTGACGTAGCCGATCGTCGTCCATTTTACCTCTATGTCGATGAATTTCAAAATTTCGCCACTGACTCTTTCGCAGTCATTCTTTCCGAAGCACGTAAATACGGGCTCAATCTCACCGTTGCCAACCAATATATCTCCCAAATGACTGATTCAGTCCGCGATGCCGTCTTCGGTAACGTCGGTACCACAATCTCCTTCCGCGTCTCCGCCGATGACGCTCCAATCCTTGCTAAACAATTTGAGCCCATCTTCGAACAAAGTGACCTAATCCAGATGAGCAATCGTCACTTCATTATCTCAATGATTATTAATGGTGAAAAAGCCCCAGCTTTTTCTGCCACAACGCTCTCTTTACCGAATACACCAGAGGACAATTTCGACGCCATTGTTGAACATTCACGAAATACCTTTGCTCGAAGAAAAGAAGAAGTTGAAAATGACATTCGCCAAACGATTGAACAATCCGAAAAATACAAAAAGGAACTTTCTGATAGCGGACGTTTAGCCAGCGAAATGGGGAAGCAAACTGGAAATCTAGCGAATAATCGTCAAAATCACCCTTTCCCTAAGCGATATGCCGAACAAAACCCGAACAGAAAAGGGCGATCCGAAACCGCTCCTCAAGTCGACTTTAGCAAAATAAAACTTTCACCTAACGCTGCTGAAGGAAAAACCGAGCGCCCCACGCTCAAAGACCTCGGTAAACTTATCGCCGAGCAACAAACTGGGCCAACCGAGCCACAAGTTGAACAGGCTGAGCAACATTACGAACAAAACACCGAGCAACCAATCGAAACGACCCAACTACCCATTTCGAACATCATCGATGAAGTTCATCGTATCGAGAATGCCAAGCTACTCAACAACTCGCTCGATCTGCCACTCAACTCTGATGAAAAACCAGATCTTCCAGCTCAACTTTCTAAAAAACAATCTTCCGAAACAAATCCCGACGCCGAATTTATTAAATCAGCTGAAAGCCAATTCCTCGGTAATACAGCCAATCCTCGCCTCAAACAATCTGGAAAATCAATTCTCGAAGCCACAAACGGTAAGAAGTTTTTCCGGAAAAACAAGTCCAAGTCGCATCGCAACCGCAACAATCGTCGCAAAAACAAGCCCAACCAATCTTAAATTTAAGGTGCGTCTGTAGATATAATAGACTGACCTAAGCAGAATAAACGGAAAATCACACAGCTTGCTAAACACAATGCATCAAAATAAAAGCTACGATTTTCCGCTTTACACAGTAAAAACAATACATAAACAATGCATAGAATATCGTCTTCTTCACACAAACTTAATGTCGCACAATACATATTTTGCGACATAGAACAGAGATGAGAATCGTAAATTCTTTAAACCTTCTAAAAAACCGGTTTTTGCCTCCAAATTTATTTTTTTGAATTCGCTTCATTTTTTATCGCCTAATTCCCTTTACTTGTCTACCAACAATCACTCCACGTGTCATCACCCACGCTACATTTCGTTCTTTTCAAAACATTTTTTAGTCTTTTTGCCCCCCGAACAAAACCCGAACATAGAGCAGAGAATCACCTCCCCGAAAGCCCGAGAAAACCTAGCCCTAGAAGACCTATATGCCAAACTCCTCTTATTATATACCTGCTATACCGAACTATAACGTACTTTGCCCTTCTTTTATTGATAAAAAGCCTTTCCCTCCACGCGCAAATCAACATATTTTGGATGCAAATCACGTTCATGCAAATATTTTAAGACCCGTTTGGCGTCCTCCGCCGAGACCGCAGGACTTCTATCAATACTAATCCGAAAATAAATCTCCTCGCCATCCAAATCGACGTAAACTTCATGGCTTTTGCCCGTCGGTAAAGTTACTCGCTTGACCAAATAGCCTTCCTCTCGAAAATCTTGCTCTAACTGCGCAACAAATTCCCGCATTCGCCCAGATAATCGCTCGCTCCCCTCTTCATCAACAACCTCCGCCGTGATCTTTGTCTCCTCGACCTTATTCCCTTCCTCAACCGAGGGAATCACACGATTTTGATTAGACATCTCCTTCCCTCCCAAGTAAATCGTTAACACCAAAATCGCCGCCATGAGAACAATAATCACAATCGAGGTCATATGTTTTCGATGCGCCTTCCGTCGCGCCTGCATTCTATCCGATTCTGATTCTGCCCTCTCACGCTCAGCAACAATCGTCCGACCTGATTTTAATCCTCGATTATCGTTCCTTTGCCCACGCATTTCTATCCTCCAATTTACGCTTCCGCTCCGATCTTAATCAAAATCTCCGCCAGCTTTTCCGCAGTATCATTTTTAGCCTCAGCATGCAATTTTTCGCTCAAATTCTCTCGTTGCTTCGGTGATCGGATAAGATGCCTGATTTCTTCCAGCAAAATTCCTGGTTGTTGCTGCATTTTTTCATCCAAAACAATAACCACCGCACCAACACCCGCCAATTTTTCGGCATTTTTCAGCTGATGACCGCCCGGCAACCGCTCAAATGGCACTAGAATCACAGCTTTCTTCAAAGACGCCAACTCCGCAATTGTCGTCGCCCCAGCCCGGCTAACCACGACATCCGCCGCCCCCAATAGTTCATCCATGGCCGTATTAAATTCCCACATCCGAAAATTAGACTGCAACTTAGCCCGATCCCATTGTTCATATTGTTTCAGATCGACCATGTCTTCATAATGTTTACGTCCTGCCACGAGACCCACGCTCGCCACTTTCAAGACTTCGGGCAAAATCTCTCGCATCGCCAGATTAATATTCTGCGCACCTTGACTTCCACCCGTCACGACCACCAACGGTCGCTCTGGATCAAAGCCGAAAATTTTCTTTAAAGCTTTCTGACGCGCCGGCGTCACTTCCTTAAATTCTGGCGCCACCGGAATACCAACGTGCACAATATTCGCATTATTCGCTTTTAGATCCGCCCAACCCGTCGTAACCACTCTTGCATGTTTAATTAATAACCGATTTGCTAGCCCAGGCACCATATCTGACTCATGAATTACATATGGAATTCGTAAACATCGTGCCACCAACCCCACTGGCAATCCAACAAATCCACCTTTCAAAAAAATCACATCCGGCCGTCGTCCGGGCCATAAAAGGCGCCAAAAACTTTGTACTAAACCGCCTAAAAAGCCCCAAAATCCCACAAAATTTCCCCAGATCAGATCTTTCAAGACAATTTGCCAATTCTCAAACCAATCTCTTAGTTTCCAGCCCGCGTAACGCCGAAATTTCCCCGCCAAAAGCTTTCGTACTCTTACATATGGTACTTTTTTTCGACTGATTCCCTCTTCTTTCCCCCAGCCAATTCCAATTTCTGTTGTAATTTTTACAACATTTTTATAATATTTCCGATCAGTCCAAAATTCCACTCTCGTCCGTGGCTTTTCGGCTAAAACTTCGCGGACAACTGCAACTGCCGGCGTAATGTGCCCACCTGAACCTCCCCCCACCACCAAAATCCTCATACTTGCCTCCTTATAGCATTCTGCTGCCTTCGCGCTACTTCTTCAACTGGTTTCGCAATCACCTCCTTACGCGGTTCACGGCTTGTATAGCATGAAAGTTGCAAAGCTAGACCAAGCGCTGCCGCCGTAAAGAGCATGCTTGTCCCTCCATAGCTCAAGAGCGGCAAAGTAATCCCTGTCAACGGCATCAATCCCGTCATCGCCGCAATGTTTACAATCACATGCGCCGTAGCCCAAGCGAAAATACCGATCATGACCAGAGATTCTCGTTCCCCATGCAGATAATTTGCCGTCCTCAATAAGCGCATCAGAAGCACCGTAAAACATATAACAACCGACACTAAACCCAAAAACCCAAATGTCTCGCCCATGACCGCAAACACCGAGTCATTAATCGACTCTGGCAAATATCCAGTCGCTTGCACACTATTACCAATCCCCACCCCAAAAAAACCTCCTGTCCCGATTGCAATCATTGCATTTTCGATATGATACGAATCGCTCGATTCTTCCGACCCAAAAGTCATGATTCGCTCCATACGATGGTCAGAAGTCACGATCGCTAAACATCCAACTAGTCCAATTACCCCCAAAGTCATCAGAAAATATTTCATCGGCACACCACTCATGAATAACATTGCCAAGATAATTGCCATAATACTCACACCCGTCCCAAGGTCTTTTTGCACCACCACGACGAAAAACAAAGACAATCCACTTACCGCCATAAACGGTAACCAAAATTCCATCAAACTATTCAGCTTCCCTGCTTTTTTCTTTTCCGACATCAGCCCTGCCAAATATAGAACCAAACCCAATTTAAGAATTTCTGCCGGTTGCAGACTTAATCCAGCAAAGTTAAACCACCGACAAGCCCCTAATTCACATTTGGCCAGCGGGCTATGCAAAAATGCAAGTACCGCCAAAAACCCGCAGGCCAATAAGCCAATCACCATTAGCGCCGTACCAAATCTCTGAATAATACGAAACGGCACCTTAAAAGCCAAAATGATTGCAACCAATGCCAAAACCACATTCAAAATCTGGTGAAAAAAGAAATAGTTTTCGCTATAATTTGTTCCATAAGCCGCATTCATGACATTTACCCGCATCGGTCCAATCGCATAAATCACGATCAGCCCCAACCCCAAAAGGATCACAGTCAACGCACCAATAATCCGATCACTCTTATGTTTCCGCATCATAGCCATGCATCCATTACCGCTGTTGCCAAAAATATTACCAGACAAATCGCAAACAAAATTTCTAGCAACAACTTTAATAAAACTTTAACAGTCACTTAAATTATCCCTCCTTGCACTGCTAAAAATACGCCCAAAATTGCGAACACTCCCGCAATTACCCAAAATCTCATGACAATTTTCGCCTCACCCCATCCTTTTGCTTCCAAATGATGATGAATTGGCGCCGAAATAAATAGTTTCTTATGAAAAATCTTCTTCCAGAAAATCTGAATCAAACTCGACCCTGCCTCGACCACAAACAAAAACCCAATGATCGGCAAAAGAAAAAACGCATTTGTCATCATCGCCACAACTCCCAGCCCAGCACCAATCGCAAACGAACCCACATCCCCCATCATAAAGCGTGCAGGTGGCACATTAAACCAAATATACGACAATAACCAACCCACCACAGTTAGACAAAAACCTGTTAGCATCCATTGTCCCTGAAACAAGGCAATCGCTGCATAAGCGCCATATGCCAACATCGCCAATCCCCCCGCCAAACCATCCAGACCATCCGAAATATTTACCGCGTTCGAAGTCGCCACGACCGCAAAAGCGAAAATCAAGATCATACCGACCGTCCCGACGTGCCAATCTCCCAAAAACGGCACTTCAATCGCCGTCCAACCCAGCTTCACCGCAAACCACCAGCCCAAAGTCAGTCCAATCGCCGTAATCATCGTGAATTTCACCGGCGCCCTCAAACCGGCGGCTCCTTTTCCACTACCAAAGACATTGATCAGATCATCAATAAATCCGACGACGCTCCCGCCCAAAAAACCTACCAGAGGCAACCACGTCTGCTCTCGATTCATATTGCAAATCAAAGTCACCAGAGTCACCGTCAAAACCCCAATCACTCCCGCCATAGTCGGAAAATGTCGGGCTATTTTCTTCGCGTGGAGCTTCGTCATGACCGGCAAAGCTTCCCCAGTCGCCGTGGTTTTTTTCTGTTTCTTCCAAAATTTATACTTATACGCAAAATATGTATAAATTGGTGTCAAAAATGTCGCCAAAAAGAAAGCCGAAAGCGCCAAAATCAACCCATAAAACGCCTCATTATTAAACGTATCTTCCATCCTCGTCCAGTCCTTGTTTTACTGCCTTTGTCATCTCTTCCTATTATACCATAGAGCGCCCAACATCTTCATTCTCCGTTCATTACTCTTTTGGTTGAATCCGCAAATAATTCTGAACATACTCTTTCAGGTCATTAAACACAGGCAACGCATGCGATTGACCTCCAGCGACTTTACCATCCTGCCAGATACGCGTCATGATGACATATTGTGGCAACTCCCCTTCCCTTCCACCAAAGCCCACATACGTTGCGACCGTTTCATCTAGCGAATAAGCCCCGTCCCGAATGACCTGCGCCGTACCAGTTTTTCCGCCCACATAGTAGCCATTCCGATCAAGCCCATTTTTCCGCCACATCGTTCGTGTATTATACAACATCTCACGCATCGCCGCGCTGGTTTCCTGGCTAATCGTATTACGTACTGGCTTCTGTTTTTCTTGCGCGACAAACTTTCCCCCTTCCATTTTCCCTGCTACGATTGTCGGTCGATAATATTCCCCACCATTGACCACCGAAGCAAAAGCCGCCGTAACCTGCACCATTGATGCCTGCATATTTTGACCAAAGGTCATATTTGCGTAAGTCGAATCAAGCCCATAATGATTCGCATTGGGTTCAATTAATTGCCCAGTCGACTCATACAGCTCAATCCCCGTCTCCTCTCCCAATCCAAACCGGTCATGATAATATTGATACAATTTCTCTCGCCCCACTGCATTAATATTATTCGGATCACCCCCTAACCAACGTAAAGCTTGCGTCGACCCCGTATTCAATGAATAATTAAACGCTGTCTGCATCGTCTGCGTCCCCAACAAATGACTCCCCTGCTCCGCATTTTTAATCGGCCAACCATCCACATATGTCTCACCATTATTAATAAAAGTCGAATCCGCTCGCATCAAACCATTATCAATCGCCGCCGCAAAAGTAAAAGTCTTGCAAACACTTGCCGGCTCCAACGAATCTTCGACGGTATGGTTCACAAAAACGCTCGCATCAGTCACTTCCGCATAATTCCCCGGATCATAAGTCGGTATATCCGCCATCGCCAAAATCTCCCCCGTATTTGGATTCATCACGATCGCACTCACGTTTGAAAAGCCCAATTCCCCAGCTTTTCGCTCGATGATCTTTTCGATATTATATTGCATGGTTTTATCAATCGTCAGGACAACATTCTCGCCATTTTCTGCTGGAGTTTTAATATTATCCTCACCGATCGACAACGCCACGTTATTGACGTCCTTGACCGTCCTGAGCAACCCATCTTTACCCGACAATTGCTCGTTCAATGCACCTTCGACGCCATACTGTCCCTTCCCTTCCATATTGACAAATCCGAGTAAGGCTGCCCCTAACTTCCCTTCTGGATAAACTCGTTTCGTTCCGCTCTGGAGCCATACTCCGACCAAATTCGCCTCCGCAATCTTTTCCGCCGTTCCCCGCTCCACGTCTTTCGCCACCACAAAATATCGCAAAGCCCGATTCTTAAATACATCATCCCATTCCGCAATTTTCTGCTCACCCAGCAAAGGACTCAGCTTCTCTTCCATCGTCTCTCGATTCGCCAACATCGGATCCACCACCACTGTATACACAGTCGCATTCATCGCCACTGCCACCGGCTCTTCCCCGTCTAACATATAAATCTCCCCCCGCTTTGCCGGCAAGACACTGCTCAAGGTTTGTTGCGCCGCCGCCTTCTCCGACCAAAACCCATGCTCGATAATTTGAATGAAAAATAGTCGCGTAATAATCACGCCCGTAGCAAAAAGTAAACCAAGTCTGAGTACTTTATTCCTACTCATGCCTATATCATATCATATCTTGACAAAACAAACCACTTGTGCTAAAATGATCTTAATCCCTGCGAAGGGCTCAATCTGTAGTGGAAAAACCAAACCAAAACCCCAAAAAGCGCCCCTAAAGGCGCTTTTCTTAAATTATATCCTTTTATTTCCTCTTCAGTGGACTAAAGACATAGCGTTTCGCGACTGTCGCAATGCCAAGCAACATAGCAATTCCAGCGATCGCCGTAAGAGCCATTTTGATCACACTAGCCGATTTATCTTCTTGATTTTTGTTACCAGTGTCGGGCACCCGGGCTTTCTTTTTATCCTCTGCGGGAGTGAGGGCTGAAGCTTCAATCTTAGCGCTCGAAAGGTCGACGGTGAAGTTAGAGTCAATTAATTTAGCCTGAGCAATCAACTCAGCACAACTTTGCTTGACCGTATCGAGACCTTCTTGGCTTAGATTACCGTTGCAGACCTCTGAGGAAAAACAATTTATATCGCCACGCACGCTACTATAAGCAGAATACAAGTTCTTCGCAGTGTATTCATCTTCTTTGCTACCAAATTGCTTGTACTCGGGTAAACTTTTCGCAGCCTGGACCAATTGCTCTGCGGTCATGACAGAGACATTAGAAACTCCCAATCCTGGCAAATCACGTCGTAAAATCCTTACGCCACGATCATAAGTATCTTGATATGTATTAATCTTGGCAGTATACTCAGCATCTTTACCGTATCGTTCATCAGCTTTTGCTTGTTGCAGTAGATCCGTCGTGTTCTTCTTTAACAAATCTTGCACAGTTTGATTTTCATCCCAATCCCCCATAGTGCTTGGATCATACTTAGCAAGAAGCGCCACAAGACCATCCTTGCCAATAAACGTTCCGCCATAGCTACCAAATATGTCATGGTCAGATTGGAGAGCGTCAGGATAGAGCGTTTCAATCTGCGCAATACCAAACGGTACGTCTAGATATGTATTAAACCTTGGAATTTCTTTGCGAACCGCTTCCTCAATCAAAGGACTAGCTTTTCTCACGTCTACGCCTTCCAGCGACGCCATTGCTTCGTTATAATATTTTTGATAATCGGTTTCCGCCGCTTGGATCGGCAGGGCCAAGCCGGTAGCACCAACCACCATCGCCATAATCGGCGCTAAAATTTTTGCAAATCTACCCATGTATGTTCCTTTTTGTTTTATTTATTATTGATGTTTCTATTAAATCACCCCCCCCCCCGGATTGTCAATACTTTGAGTCCTATTTTCCAAATTTCCCGTTGGCTTTTTACGACTCTCTGAACAGCGAACGCGAAAAGCATAGTGACGAGCATCATCTCGAGACGAAAAACTATCTGCACTATTGACGTAAATAAAATACGCCAACCACTCTTCCGACAAAGCATTCCCAGCCCAACCATAGGCATACTCACCTGAATATCTTAGACTAGCATGCTCCAAGTTAACATACCCGCTCCGCACATAGGATAAGTAGGGTTAAGGCAATATATTATCTCACCCTCACTATCTTATGTGCGGAACGGATGGTTAAGTTTGTTAGAGGCTGTTCTTAAATACAGTGGCGTAAATACTTATGCTTGGACAAAAACAGCCTACAATGACAAACAAAACGCTGAAGGTTTAAACATTCAAAATCAGCAAGTTTATCCACCCTTCGGTAACGACCGTTATACTGCTTTTCCTGTCCACTATAGTATCTAAATCGCCTCTAGCAAGTAACAACCCTAACGTTTTTCATATTATAATATGTCATATACATCATTACCCCTCTTTCACTATCCTATGTGCGGAGTGGGTATGTCGAAATTGGAAATAGCATTTTGGGAAGCACAGGTGAAGCTTTTGAGTGGTCAATAGAAGCTAGACCAGAAGACATGTATGCTTATTTTCTTTACACTTTTGGCGAAAACGTCGGCCCACTCAGCTATTATTACCGTTATAATGCTTTCCCCGTCCCATAACCTTTGCTATCGACTAAATCCTCACCGACCGGGAAAGCATCATAACGAAAACCATGAGAAGCTGTATAAACAACCGAATTATAAATAGCGAAAAGAGAAGCAAAATCTTTTATCGAGAGCGCTAGCATAGTCCAACCATAAGCATTAGACCCAATATTTTTAATAACATCAGAATCCAACCTAGCATACCCGCTCCGCACATAGGATAATTAGGAGAGAGATATTAGTTCACAGATAATTAGAGAAATTTTACTTGTTTTTCTTCTGCTTTCGTTTCTAACAAAAAATAAGAATTAGGTAGCCTTTCTTAGCTTACCTTTCGAGAGACTAAAAGCGTCTTCAAGCTGAAGACGCAGAACAAATCGCCCGTAAAGACGGGATGATTTGTGGGTCTCGAAGAAGGGTAAGCTAAGAAAACTAAGCTATTCCCCCACATACCCCCCAACATTCGCATCTTCCATCCCCGCCGCCACTGTGCTACTCTCCGAAGCCGAAATTGACGTCAGCCGCGCTTTCTCGACCGCGAGATCTTCCTTCTTTGCTTCTAATTCCGAAATCTCATCTTCAATCGCCGACAATTCATAGTCATAATTCGTTGCCTTCGTTCCCTGCGCAACATAAATCAAACCAACAATCAAAACCAACAGACCAACAATCATTGCCCCCGAAATTGATCCTAAACTCTTCGGCGCATGTCGCACCGTATTTCGATTACGCGACCAATTCCCCGTCGTTGTTCCCCGCCTTGTCACGTAAGTCGTTTCTGGTCTCATTAATTTTTCCTCGCTGTTTGTTTTTGTTAAATTTAATATTTTTATTTTATGTTTTCGAAAGGCTCTTCTAGAGCCGTCCTCGAAAATTCTCGATGATCAAAAAACTTCATATCACCCAAAATTTCCGACGCCACGAAAATCCCGACCACATCCTTGCTCCAAGGTTCAGGGTAAACGAGGATACAAAAAACAATCCTCGCTTCCCCGAAAAGGTCATGTAATAGGTAAACATAGTTTTGGTCAGATTGACCACGGCAAACAAACGACTCGTCTAAAAGTACATTTATTTCCCAAAATCAGAAAATCTAATTCTCTAGATTATCATTTTCCACCGACGTCAGCCCGATGGGATTCACCGAGCGACGTCGCTTAAATTCTTCGAAAGTTAGCTAAACTATTTCGCAAAATTCACTTGCACCTTCTGTGCGCGTGAACGATTGCTAGTAACGATAATTTGACGTGGCATAATATATGCTCCTTTTTGATTTTATTTTTGTATTTTTTGTCTTCCAAAGACCAAAATCAGTCTTCTTCCGACGCTTTATCAACGATCAGCCTAGACTTTATCGTCCAGCCCGATCACCGAGCGCCCAAAAAGCTCCATTTTACGCCACAATCATGCAAATCTCGCAAAGTCTCCACACTCTACACTTTTCGCTTAATCGCCACGCGCAATTTCGCACTTCGCGCTCTCGGGTTGATAAACAACTCCTCAGCTTCCGCAACAATCGGTTTCTTCGATAAGATCTCAATCGAACTCTCCTCACCTAATTGCGACTCTTCTTGCATCCATTCCTTTACCAACCGATCCTCTAGACTATGAAAGGTGATAACTGCTACCCTACCGCCCGGTTTCAAAACCTTCGGCAAAAGTGGCAAAGTACGCTCGATCAGACCCAGCTCATCATTTACGATAATTCGAATCGCCTGAAAGACCCGAGTCGCCGGATGAATCCGCCCTCCTCGACCAAACTTCCTCAGAACCTCTCCGAGTTCATCTGTCGTCTTCCACGGTCGCCCGTGTACAATCGTCCGCGCAATCGCCCGCGCCATTCCTGGCTTTTCCTCACCATACTTGACCAAAATCTCCGACAAATCCCGTTCGCTCCATTTATTCACGATCCGTTCTGCCGTCAACTCTTGTCGCTGATCCATTCTCATATCGAGCGGACCTTCTTTGGCGAAAGAAAACCCTCGCGCGCCCTCATCTAGTTGCGGAGAAGACACTCCAAAATCCATTAATACCATATCGAAAGTTTTTCCACACTCAATTTCCTGCAACACCGCGTCATAAAAGTTCTCGTTGATAATCTGCACCGGATTCTCGCTAAATTTCCGGCTCAAATATTCAACTGCCCGCGGATCTCGATCGACGAGCACCGCGTCTTTATAATTCCGTGTCACATCCAAAATTTCCTTAGCATGCCCTGCATATCCCGCCGTCAAATCCAAATAAGATTCTCCCTGCACCGGTTGCAAAGCTCTAAGCACTTCCGAAAGCAATACTGGCTTATGAAGCTCTTCCATGCTACAAGTATAACACAAATCGTTCCCGATTCTCCTTATCCTTGTAGCTTCCAACGTTTGAGACCGTTCAACTAGAAATTTCCGCAGTTTTGTTTTTTCAAAGTTTTTATTTAAAATACAACTATTTATCCACCACGATTCGCTCTACCGAAGTAAAACACATAATCGTAGCCGTTGAGAGACTTATAGCGTATAAAGTGTGGTCATTCGACCAAATAGAGTTAATTGGGAGGTGTTTGTTAGGATGTGCATCTTGGATTCTATGTCGCGTATCCCAAACGCGTGCCGAAACTCCTAGTTGGCCGATCTCAAACTTTGTTAAATTACTTATCTATTTTGATATGTTTGTTTGTGGTGCCCGCAGTCTCGCAATCTTTTTACTTATCCTTTTCAAATGCAAATCTTTTTCTCTGTCTGATTTGTTTGTTTTGATTTGTAATTTTTGATTGTTTGTGTGGGTGTTCGTCCACTAACTTCAGTTTAGTCTTTTTCGCAAAAAAATGCAAGTGCTTTTTTCGACTTTTTTATTTATTTTGTAAACATCCCTGAAGTTTTGACAATCTTCGCCCAAATCTCCTTCGATTTTCCTCCAAATTCTCGACAAACTTCACTTATCTCCTCTCATTCTTCCCTAGAATCTCCAGTTTTCTCCGTCCAAACCCGAACACAAAACCGAACATTCATCCGCTTTTTCTTCTTGCAATTTTTCAATTTTAATTCCAAAATATTTCTTGTTTTTCCTTCAACTTTATTGCAAAATCCTTATTGACTTTTTCATCAAAAAGACGCCCCGCAAGGCGCCTATCTTGATCTTTTTTCAGAGATCCATCCAAAGCCCAAAGCCAAGCCCCAAGATTCCAAAGCTCAAAACTCCAGTTCCAAAGTTGAAAATTTTAGCTCTACCTTTGAAACGACTGCCTTTCCCGTCGCCACCGAATAAAGCATCGTGACTTCTGCTCCTGGGAAAAATGGCAACATCGTATTCGTCCGTCTCCACCCTGGGCGTAAAGCTGTATCTGCCAGGTCGCAAGCCACAACCTGCATATAAACCTGGCGTAGATTCTGCATTTTTTGCGCACGCTTACACTCACCCTGTCGCTCGAACATTTCCCACTCCGAATCAGAAACTTCTACTTTCTCCAACATTTCCGCCCAAGTTACCACCTTGCCTGCAGACATGAACTCGATCTGACATTCATCGCCAAACGATATAAATGTTTTCGGTCGAATCATCATATCTGGTTGTAGAAAAATCCGTGGTCGTTTCTCGTTTTGCCAAACCGGTTGGAGACCTACTTCCTCCCGAAAGATGTATTTCTGAACAAAAAATCCCAAAACTTCTCCCTCATCCTGGCCGATCTCTTCCAACGAACTCTTTAAATCCGGTCGCCATTCCAGCTCCAGCCGATTCTCGAATGATCCCTCGATGCGACATGGCGATACATACGCCGTCCTTAATACCTGATCACCATTGCTAACTTTTTCCATAGCTGACCTCCTTCTTAAACTACTAGTCGCTTCTTACGACTCTCTAATCTAGTTGCCTAGTCCCCAATTTACAGATTGATTTTACGTTTGTTTACCTTTGTCTCTCGAAAAACCTTCGTCTAAGTCTTTTCATCTTAACCCCCTCTATATTTTCCCGTCAAAATCAATCCCTCATCCCCATTCTAGCACACTTATGCTTATTTGTCAACTTCTTCTCAATATATCATGCTTCCGCGCCTCTCAATCCTCACAAATACAACAAAACACAAACCAAAACAATTTTCTTAATTTACCAGAATCTGTGCTATAATGAAAAACAGCAAAACTCCATTTTTTATATATATGCAAAGATTCATGCGACTATTTACACGTTTTCTTTGCATAAAACGGAGTTTTGCGACTTAGTAAATGGTCGCATTTTTTGTGCGCAAAAGGAAGTAATATGCAAAACCAAAAACCAATTTTAAAATCCCCTGCCGTTCCCTTGTCTACTTATCTATTATCGCTGGTCTCAGCTCTCTCATCGGTCTTGCTTATCTCACCAAACGTTACCTCCGAAGCCCACTCCTCAAGCGCCACTAACCCCTAATACGCTCCATACCGCTTCCCACGAACACCTTTGTCGCCTTCGCGAATAACCCCAAACCTCCTTCCCCTTTCCTTTAAGTATGCTATAATCAAACAAACTAAGTGAGGTAAATTTATGGAATCTGCTGACCAAAACGCACCCGAAAACACCGCGAATACTACATCAACAATCGACTCATCGCCGACCACTTCCGCCGAACAAATATCGTCGAATACTCCTGTAAATATCCCATCCGATACCTCAGCTGATCAAACCTCTGCCGATTCTTCCTCCAGCTCACCAACCGCTTCCTCGTCGACCGCCAATGTCCCAAAAAACACTTTCGACGTCTTCCATTGGGCCAACGAAATTGACGAAGTGAAAAACAACGTCTCGGTCGAACTTTTCCTCTTTAATAAAAACTACACCCCCTTCAAAGTTCGCTATTCTGACGCCCTGACTGCAAGTGTCAAAGCTCTCTTCATGCAAGAAGCGACTGGTTATATTATCAAAGAAGCCGACAAAGGTCTCGAATGTCGCGAATACGAAAAAGCCGACGGCGAGGAAAACGTCATCTATCGCACTCAGCTCAGCAATGTTGGTCGCGCCGAAACGCTTATCCATTTGATTGAACAAGAATATAATACGATCGATTCTTTTCTCGATCACGCTGACGAATTCAAAAAGGTCAAAGGTGTCATCGCCCGGTTTACTTATCCTGGCCCAGAAGGAGATGGGCAAAAAACTTTCTATATCGCTAAGGGCATCTCCCCTTCCGCGGCTCTGAAAGGTGGCTCTTCCTGGGAGCTCAACGGCGACGGTTTCGAGCCTTTCTCCGCCGAAGTAGCGCTCAAAATGCCCGACGACAACCAAGTCGCGATCATCGGGGATACAATCATCATCTTCAACCAAAAGAAGTTTGAAAATCTCTTCCAATATGATTACAAGTCCCAAGTTATCGCTGATTCCAAAGCTAAAGAACTCGCCGAGAAATACAAACTTTCCTTCGCCGAAGGCTTGACGCTTAATTCCCTCCTCCAAGACCGCAAACCCCTGATCAAAAAACTCCAAGCCCTCGACATCGCTGAAGAAATGCCCCAAGACAAACTAATCGATTATGCCGACGAGATGCAACTCGAACTTATGACCGACGATGATGGTTCAATCATTATCATGGACGACAAAGACCTTACTATGTTCGTCAATCTCCTCTCCGAAGATTACTTCGTCTCCCCTGTCAACGGTCGACGCTACGAAATCAAGTCGAAGAAGCTCCTCTCCGAACCGGAAGGAGAGCCACCCAGAGGATAAAATCAGCCCTAAGACTGGCCCTGTTCAGTCTTAATCAGTCCTAGCTAGCCTATTTTCCCCATCAAAATCAATCCACTAACCTTAGTATAGCACACATTATCAAAAAAGTCAATCCTCTTCAGGCGACTGATCCGGCAAATAATATGGTTGCATCAAATTATTATCCAAAATTTCCGCATAAGTCTGAAAAATTACCGTCGAAAGCCCCAACATTGATAAGGTATAAAACAGATGCTGACGCAACTCTCCCACTGCTTCACCTTCGCCTAAAATTGTCTCTATTTTTACAAAATCCCCATCTATACCCTCGACTTTATCCGCATAGATCACCGTCTTTTCGTCTAATCGCACTTCTTGGCGTTGCCGACTAACCTCAGCAAGTTTACGAAACCCCAACTGGTGAATCATTCCCGTCGCCTCAAGATAATTCTCCACTGGCGTCTCGTACACAAAATCCAATCCGCTATCCTCAATATGCCGTTTTAAGCTCATCGCGTAGCGAGGCTCTCGATTAACGGCTCGCATCTCCGTCCGCATCACCATTCTCGGGCAATTCATTCCTGGCCGAAAGTTCCTCGGCACATAAACTCGCTCGTGTTGCCACCGCACCGGCGACAATTCGTGACCAATTTCTCGCAATCGCCACTCCAAATCTTCCTTTTTCTCGAGCTTACTCTTGACAATCAATTTCTTCATTTGCTTTATTATACCACGCCACATCGTTTATGCTTGCTTATTCTCATACCTTTTGCTAAACTAGCCTCCAAACAGGAAAGGATTTGTTATGCATAAATTATCTTCCAGGGTCTCTCGACATTTTTTCGGCGCCAGCGCCCTTAACCCATTAGCTTTTATTCGCTCTTTTAGCATTTTCGGCCTTTTTGGTCTTTCAGCTTTTCTAAGCTTTGGCTTCATCAACCTTTCCGCCCCCACTGCCAACGCTCTCGAATTCACAAATCGCAAGGTCGCCTCTTCCGCCACAGTCAATTCCTCAACCACAACCAATTCCTCAGCCTCGATAAATTCCCCTGCTTCGCAAGATACTTCGCAAAGCTCCTCAAAAAACGCCTCAACGACAAACAACTCAACAAATTCTTCTCCCGCCCAATCAGCCACTAATTCTTCGACCGAAACCGTTCCCTCCCGAGCTGAGCTTGCTCGCGCGACTTCCCGCGTCACTTCTTTTGCTGAATATCAGTTCTATGCTTCGCACCCTACTGACAAATCTTTACCTCATTATCGCGAATACGCACATCTCCGTTCCTTAGTTACCGAAATGAATTATATTCATGGGCATTATGACACGATTCGTGCTGGCTCCGAAGCCTGGAAGATTTCCTACCTCATCGATTATAGTATCGGCGCAATCGAGAGCTGTACTATGCTTTTCGGCCTTAATCGTCCAAAAACTGCTTCCAACCCGACATCAAACTCAGCTTCAAATTCAACCCCAAATTCCGACTCAGCTTCAGCCTCAACTCCGTACTCAACTCAAGATTCAGTCTCAAACCCTAATTTACCATCTACGGCCAACAAAGTCTCTTCCTCAAATTCCGTCTCTACTCAATCCGCTAATCCCGTCGCTCAAGCTCCAAAATCTAATCGCTCCATTATCGATTCCTCAGCGACTAGCTCCGCGTTCACCAATTCGGTAAGTCCAAACTTTTCATCGACAATTCCTTTCGCGACAAACTCTGTAGCGACAAAATCTTCACCAATAGCGTCATATCCCGCTGAATCAACTAACGCTCTTCAGTCTCTCTCCCGCTCGCGCTTTATTAGCCCATTCGTCCGCCAACTCATTCATCTCTGTACCTACGTGTCCTCGTACCCAAACCAACTTTACTTTTTCCTCCTGAATCATCTTTTCGTACAGTTCGTATAGCTCCCGCACAATATCCAAATTTGCAATTTCCCCTCTACTCTTTTTCCAGCCCCGCGCTTTCCAACCTGGCGCCCACTTCGTCAAAACATTGATCCAAAACTCCGAATCGCTATGGATCTCACAGCCTTCCTGCTCAGCATATTTTAACGCCGCAATCATTGCCTTCCCTTCCATCCGAATATTCGTCGACTCTCTTTCCGCGCCTAATGCCACAGGCTTTCCATCTTCGATTACCGCATACCCACCTGGCCCTGGGTTCGGGCTCGCACTACCATCGGTCCACAAAACTTTCATTTCCTTCCTGCGCCTTCCTTTCGTCTCTGTATTGTATTATTTTTTCATGAACTCAATTTTCTTCGTCAAAATTCTCGCACTCGGTTCCAAAGACAACTTTTTCTTCAACTGCACATCCGTCGCACCCGTTTGATCCCAAGTCAAGCTCAAAGCTTCTCTATCAACTTTCAAGTTATTCTGGTTCAAGCCATCTTTCATATTATTAATCAATATCGCACGCAATTCAGGATACTGTTCTAAATCAATCAAATTATTCGTATTTTTCTTCACCGCAACTCCATATTCATCCAGCATCATCCCCCAAGCTACATTTTTCGGCGCAACCCCAACAATTTCCTGCAACTCTCCAAACTCTTCAGTCGTTAATCCAGCAACATTGATAGACATTTTATTAGAGTGCGAAGTTTTTGCCCGTACCAAAGCTTTAGTAATAATTTTCTTCGTATCCCGCCAATCACGCTCACCACCAATTGCTAAGTATTCAAAACCTTTACTATCTGAAAAATCCACATCCTTCAACCCACAATCTTGCAAATTAATCGAAACCACCGCGCTCGGAACTTTCGCTACTTCTAATGGATTTGAAGCTATCGCTAGCGACAGTATTGACTGTTTAGTGAATTTAGGAATTTCTTTGAATTGATTACCATTCAAAGCGACAAAATTCAATCTTTCCAGTTTTAATAGCTCTTTTGCCTCAGAGAGTTTATTATTGTCCGCATAGAACGCAACCATTTTTTTCAGCTCTCCCACCCCATCTAGCGAAGTCAAATTATTATTTTCAATTTTTAGACTCTCGAGATTGGTCATTTTTTCGATCCCAGCCAAAGAAGTCAAACTATTTCCGCTTAAATCAAGCTCCCGTAGCTGCATCTGCGCACCCAGCTCATCTACGCTCTTAATCTTACAATCGCGCAAACTCAACGATTTTAAATTCTCCAATTTTTCCAAGCTCCCAACATTCTGCAACTCAGCTCGATTTTCCGACAAATCCAAGGATTGAATCGTGTTATTCGCTACTCGGGACAAATCGGTAAATTTGTTCCCTGTCGCAATAATTTGCATTGCCATGGCCGTGTTCAAAATTTCTGCATTTTCCAAGCTATTGTTCGAAACATTAATTGTCTCTACTGTCGCCATCGTAGCCAAATCAACAAGATGATTTCCCGTTACGTCCAGTCTAACCACACCCAGAGTCGTCGGCAAAGTCCTCAACTCTTGAAGCTTATTATTGCGCGCCGAAATTATATTAATATTCTTCGCCTCATTCAGTGACTCAAAATCCTCCAACCCCGTCTCATCTAGATTCAAAAATTCCAAGCCCTCCAATTCATTCAAACCACTTACGCCAATATTCCCTGCCAAATCCAGCTCCACTAAGCTTCTATTGCTGGCCAAATCGCCCAAATCCTGAACTTCATTGTAAGCCAAATCAACCCGTTCTAAAGCTTCTAACTTTCCTAGATCCGCAACCTCCCGAATCTGATTATTACGCGCTGAGACAGTTTTTAAGTTCGATAGATTCGCCAAACTATTTAACGAAGTTAGACTATTATCATCCAATTTTATCGTCTTCAAGTTCGATGCTTCATCCGCCAGAAAGTTCACCAACTCCTCAAGATCAGCATCATTCAGCTTTCGTCCGCTTAAATCTAGATCGACTAACTGCGTCAAAGCATATTTTGTCAAATATTCTTCACCATTGTCTTCTATGACATAAAATTTCAATGCGTCGACCATTGCTTCGCGCACTCTTGGTGATTGAATTTCCTGTAATTTTTTCGCATCATCAAACGAAGTTGAAACTATTCCGGACAAAAACTTTTCTACCGCATAATCATCATACGATATATAATATACGCCTTTTTCCCCACTTTCACTATTCCATTCTTCACCCCACGAATTCAAGGCAAGATATGCTCCGTCATGCACAGCGGGCTCCGCCTGTCTCTTTCCTTCACTATCCACCTTACCAAAGTTCTCCCGCGCATAATTATCGTCCCACCCGATGATTGCCACTGCATGATTTTGCTGGCATCCCGGACCAGATTCTGCGCAGTATCGCAACCCATCATCATGAGGGCTAGCAATTGCCGTATACAGCGCCCCATTTTTCATAATATGCGCTTTGACAAGATCACGAAATTCTGCAACTTCGTCTTCAGTTTTGTCTAAAACTTGACCATCACTCTTGCGTAATACAGGAAAATCCACCGTTTCCGTTATATAAACTGGATTATCATTCTTCGCTAGCTTTAAATAATCAAAATTTTTACTTTTTGGCCAAAATTCATCATCAGCCTTGATTGATAAATCCTGATAATCGCTTTCCTGCATCGTTCCTATTGACATTGCAATATCTTTATAAGCATCAAACGATCCAGCTGCATGTAATCTGCGGTCCTTATTATACATTAAGTTTGAAGCCAAAAAATTTACCTGCATTTCCGCTGGGTCGTATTCTGCCCCTCGTAGAGCCAAATGCGTCGCCAAAGCCGTTCCAGTCGCAAAAGTCCAACAAATATCATAATTTCCTTGATTTCCAACCGGAACCTCAATCACATCGCGTAAATCAAATT
Source organism: uncultured Candidatus Saccharibacteria bacterium (assembly GCA_964439975.1). Lineage (GTDB taxonomy): Bacteria > Patescibacteriota > Saccharimonadia > Saccharimonadales > Saccharimonadaceae > Nanosyncoccus. Next base: position 27,440 of record CAYTPD010000002.1, on the reverse strand, counting down.
TCTCCGGCAATTCAACCGTCTCTTCATCGTCATACTGAGCCTTAATTATTTCGATCATCTCTTCCGGTACCTCATATTTTCGCGGAACAACTTCCGTTTTTGCTTTTTCCCTCTCGGATAGTTCTAGATATTCTTTATACTCTTGCGTATATTTTTCCTGCTCTTCATGCTCATCTTCGTCATCCGTCGTTTCAAGTTCTATCGCTGTCGCCCCCATTTTTTTCTTTTGCTCATCAGTCAAACCGCTAATCGCGCCATCTAGTATCGTTTCTCCCTCTCCGGTATCTATATCAGTTTCATTCATCGTGTTTACTAGAATTAATCCGACAGCTACGATAATCGCCACCACACCCAAACAAATCCCCCAAATCTTCCAATTATAGCTAGACGTCTTCACTGAATCACTTCCCACAGTATCTCCCACTGATTTACTCATTGCCCTCCTTTCCTCTATTATAGCACACTATTACATAATCATTTCGCTATGCGTCGGCTTCTTCTCTCACTATCCTATGTACGGAGCGGAATTATATACCTAGATTATGGTACTTTGTGGGATGTCGGCATCAATGGCCACAGTTGGTCGGATTTAGCTCGTCCAGAAATTACCCATGCTTACATCCTCTACATGGATAGTAAGGATGTCAATCCGTCGCCCCGTCTCGGCCGCGATGGTGCTTTCCCGTCCCATGGTCTTAGTACCCTTTGTTAAAATCTCAAGCGACTGGGAAAGCAGCGTAACGAGGAATAAAAATAGAAGGATTAATAGAAGTATAATAGTATATACCAAGGTAAAGACTATTCTCTTCATCCGGCCGAGCACGCATAGACCAAGCCATACTATACTCACCAGCATTCATCAAAGTACCATAAGGTGTATAAACATACCCGCTCCGCACATAGGATTGTAGAGGAAAGAATACTATCTTTGTTTAGCTTGACGGGGAAAGCAAAATGCCGAGCATTATTACTAGCTGAACCAATATATTGATCATTTACATCAAGATAATATGCATTCGCATCTAGCGAATCAGCCGTTCGCGACCAACCATAAGCATTAGACCCAATATTTTTAATAACATCAGAATCCAACCTAACATACCCGCTCCGCACATAGGATACTTAGGAGAGAGATAATATTAACTCTCGAATAGTATTATTTGATATTTTCTTCTGCTTTTTCCTAAGAATATACATCAATTTGTAGTAGTATTAGCTTACCTTTCAAGAGGCTAAAAGGACGCCTTTCGGCGCCCTCTCCTCCTTTCTCATTACTCAGCGTATATTATGTTGCTCGCACCACTCCTTATACCAGAGTTCGCGCAACATTTTGTGCCGAAACGCCGTCATTTCCCCTCCATATTCTGAAAAAAGCGCCCAATCTTCTTTGATGGGCATGCAACACAGACCTCTGCCATTCTTCACATACGGCATAATTATTACATCATCACACCCTGCAACCCGACAAGCTTCGAGAAAATCTTCCCCATACTCGTCCTCATCCCAGTCCCTCTGAGCCACATAAAAAAACGCTAAGACGTGCGTCGCCTGCAAAGGATCAGTAACCTCGTATAGCCACTTAGACTTTCGCTTAGGCTTTTTTATCACCCGCAAAAACGTCGTATCGTGCAGTTCGAAGTCTGGCATCCCTAGGCATTCTTTCATCTGCGAATAATCATCGTGACCAATCCAAGGCAAAATCCGCTCGCCATCTTCATCTTCGTCATAGACGACCTGCAACTTCGGAACTAGGATCTGGAGGCTTCGTCCATTTCTTCCTCGGAAAAACGCCCGAAATGTCTTTGCACCTTCTTGTTTCCACGATTTTTCATCGACTTCAAACCCCTCCCAGACCGGCACAGAAAACTCGTATTCTCTCTTTATAGTCTCTAGGTCCGGAATGACCATCTTCGGATTCTTCGGGCAATGATAAGCAAATTCATGCAACTCCATCGCCATTAGTCCATAAATCGGCGTTTTTACCACTTCGATCTCAGATTCCAACCTCTGTAAATCGTTTACCAGCTGTTGATACGTTTTGTTCAGCTGTTCTAGCTCTCTTTCTATCTCCTTGTCTTTAGCCTTACGCTCACGTATCTCTGCATACCGCAAAGTCAACTCGCGCAAACGGTCTCGTTCTTGAATCTCAGCCTCACTTAAACGTTTCAATCGTAACTCACGTTCATAAGCCACCTCATTGTTTACTTCCAATCTTCGTACGTCACCAAGCGTAGGCTCAAATGGACTATAGTCCACTCCAAAATACCTATCATATATATTAGGTGAAAGCATTTTATTCATCCCCCTTACTGAGTAATAATTTGTTAAAGAGCAGTTTGACGCTAGATTATCTATCTTAAGCCAAACCCTCCCCAATCAGTTTCGTTTCGTTCCAGTTTGTCTAACCTTCAATCACATTTCTCGGACGTGCCCCCTGCGTACACATAATATTTTTTCGTCAAATCTAACATCATTTTTCCCCCTTTTCAAAGATCCTGAGAAATCTTCCTTGATTCTGTCAATTTTTTTGAAGATTCCCTACCAACAACCAAGCCCATTTTCATGAACTTACCTCCATTATAGCACAGAATTCCATTTTTATCAAGCCTTACCTCAGTCTCCCACCATAGCACAATATTTTCCTTCTTATTCCTACACACTTTCTGGACGGGGAAAGCAAAATGCCGAGCATTATTACTAGCTGAACCAATATATTGATCATTTACATCAAGATAATATGCATTCGCATCTAGCGAATCAGCCGTTCGCGACCAACCATAAGCATTAGACCCAATATTTTTAATAACATCAGAATCCAACCTAACATACCCGCTCCGCACATAGGATACTTAGGAGAGAGATAATATTAACTCTCGAATAGTATTATTTGATATTTTCTTCTGCTTTTTCCTAAGAATATACATCAATTTGTAGTAGTATTAGCTTACCTTTCAAGAGATTAAAAGAGTGCCGAAGCTCGGCACGAGGAACGACAGCCCCGTGAAGACGGGCGCTGGAGTGGGTCTCGAAGAAAGGCAAGCTAGTGCTACACTAAGACCTCATCAACAATCCCATATTCCTTCGCCTCATCTGCACTCATCCAATTGTCCCGGTCCATGTCCTTCTCGACCTGCTTCAAACTTTTACCAGTTTTTTCCGCAAAAATCTCCGCCAAACGCTTCTTAAGATAAATTCCTTCTTTTAGGGCAATTTCTTGATCAGTAATTTTTCCTTCTGTACCCGAACTTGGCTGATGAATCATCACCCGCGCATTTGGCAACAAAAATCGTTTTCCTTTCGCTCCACAACTCAGCAACATCGCCCCCATCGAAGCCTGCAAACCAACCCCAATAGTTTGCACATCCGGGGCAATATAATTCATTGTATCAATAATCGCCAAACCATCATAAACTGACCCACCTGGCGAATTAATATACAATTTAACATCTTTCTTTGGATCTTCATTCGCCAAGAAGAGTAACTGCGCGACAACTAGGTTAGCCGTCTCCGGCGTCACTTGGTCCCCAAGGAAGATAATCCGTTCTTTGAGCAAACGTGAATAAATATCATACGCTCGCTCACCCCGATTTGTTTCCTCGACTACCGTCGGTACCAAATAATCATTTATCTCTTTCATTTTTTCTCCTTTCCTAATCTTAAAGATATGAAATTCCCTTAAATCTTTTCCGTATGCGAATTCATGGCATTATTTAATTCGCCCAACGACTCCTGCAATTTATTATATTGCTCAATTTTTGCATTATTCTCGTCAATTTTACTATTTGTCGCTGTCCGCAACTCTTCCAAAGCTTTCTGATCAGCCAGCAAACCATTACGTTGTCGCGCAAATTCAGCATCGCTCCCAAAGCACCCCGCACTCTCCGCACAACGGTTAAACCGATCAATCTGCGCGCTCAAGTCATCAGCCTGCTTTTCGTACTCCGCTCTTTTCGCCTTAATCGTCTCATTTTCCGCAGTGATTTGCTTTTCGAGCTCATCCAGCTCACTCTTCAATTTTTCAAAAGGTGCTTGGTACTGCTCATAATAATCCACTATCTTTTGCCGATCCTTAAAATATTTTGCGTAATGTTTTTCTAGATCCGCCGGCAAATCACGCAATTTTGTTCCCGCCCGGGTATAAATCTCCTCCAATTTTTCTTCCTCAGGATACGACGCCAATTCCTCTTCTAGCCATTCCGCCTTATTGGCTTTAATTTCCTCTAGCCATTCAGTGATTTTCACCTGTTCTTTCTCGTTCATCCTCTGCCAAGTAGCATGCAAAAGTTCGTGCGCTGTCGTCACATTATTAGCTAATTTTAATTCTTCATTTTGAATTTCATAAACATAAATCTGACCACCCGTATAGCAACCCAACAGCGAAACATCCGCATCATGCGTTTCACAGTGCGAGTTAAAATTGTCCCGATCTTCCAAAGCCGGTTTAACCGCCTTAAAAATTCGTTCACCCGACCCAGTCAACCCCAAGCTTTCCTGGATCAACGACATCTTTTCGCTCGGTTCATAACCAATCCCTTTCCAAAAATCTTGTACTTCCGGCTGTTGTATGGCAAAACTGATCACTAAAACCACCAAAGCCGACACAATAATCGCAACTTTATCGGCAACGCCCTTCTTCTTCACCTCCTCGTTTTTCTTTTTCTCATTGTGTGATTCGTTATTCATGCAACACCTTTAATATTAATTCTTTTTCCTCGCTCTGCTTACGCTTTTTGAGCCGAATTTCTGCAATGTCACCGTCCTGCAATTCTCCCGCAATAATCGCCTCCGCAATCATCGTCTCGATTTGATCCTCGATCACTCGTCTAAGTGGTCGCGCTCCATTCTTCGGATCGTAACCCTCCTCGATCAATTTTGCTTTCACTTCCGGCGTCACGCGTACGCCCAGCTTCTTCGTGGCCAAGCGCTTTTTCAGCTCCTCAACTAAATTATCAAAAATTTTCTCCACATTTGCCCGAGTTAAAGCATGAAATACCAAAATCGCATCCAACCGGTTGATTAATTCCGGCTTCATCGTCTTCTTTAACGCACGCATCGCTGTCGCCTTGCTGATTTCATATTCCTCTTTCAGCTCACGTTTTTCTCGCAAACCTTTCGCCGTGAAGCCCATTTCGCTCTCACGATACATCTCATCCGCCCCCAAATTCGACGTCAGAATCACAATCGTATTGTTAAACTTAACTTTATTTCCCTGTCCGTCAGTCAAAACTCCGTCTTCCAAAATCTGCAACAACATATTAAAGACTTCTGGATGCGCCTTCTCAATCTCGTCGAACAATACAACCGAATATGGTCGCCTCCGTACCGCCTCAGTCAATTTTCCCCCATCGTCGTATCCAACATACCCCGCCGGTGCTCCTACCAAACGCGAAACATTATGTTTTTCGCCAAATTCCGACATATCGATCTTAATCAGAGCATTTTCTCCGCCGAACACTTCGCGCGCAATCACCCGCGCAAGTTCCGTCTTGCCCACTCCAGTTGGCCCCATAAAGAGGAAACTACCAATTGGCCGACGCGAATCCGCAATTCCGCTCCGTCCCCGTCGGATCGCTTTAGCGACCGATTTAACCGCTTCATCCTGTCCAACCACGCTTTTCCGCAAATGCCCCTCAAGATCGCCCAAGAGCTCCAGCTCACTTCCATGTACTTTCGAGACTGGAATTCCAGTTTTTAGCGAGATTGCCGTTGCTAAATTTTCTTCATTTAGAATCGGTCGCTTCGTCGCGCCCTTCTTTTTTAAAGCTTTGAGCTCTTTCTCAATCTTAGCGCTCTCAGTCTTCAGATTCGCCGCCCTTTCAAAATCTTCCTTCTCAGCAGCTTCAGTCATTTCTTCCTCAAGACTTTGTTTCTTCACCGCCAGCTTCTTGTACTCGCCACCCCCTTGCTTATCCGCTTCGACTTTTGCGATCGCCGCTGCTTCATCAATCACATCAATCACCTTATCTGGCATAAATCGATCGTTAATATATCGCCCCGACATATTAATTGCTGTTTCTAACATTTCGTCCGAAATTTCTACATCATGATGTTTTTCATAATGTTTCTTGATCCCCTTCATGATTTTTAAGACGATCGTATCGTTTGGCTCCTCGACCATGACGGTTTGGAATCGTCGGCTCAACGCCTTATCTTTCTCGATATGTTTGCGATATTCATCCAAAGTCGTCGCGCCAATCAGTTGTAATTTTCCCCGCGCCAACGCCGGCTTTAAAATATTCGCCGCGTCCATTGAGCCTTCTCCCGACCCCGCACCGGACAAAAGATGTAACTCATCAATAAACAAAATAATATCATCGTTTTCAATCGCTTCATCAATAATCCCCTTGATCCGCTCTTCAAATTCTCCCCGAAACTTCGTCCCCGCGACAATATTCGACAAGTCAATCTGATAAATCCGCTTCCCGACCAACGCGCTCGGCACATCATGTTTAACGATCCGCTCCGCCAGCCCTTCAACAATCGCTGTTTTGCCGACCCCCGCCTCGCCGATCAAAACCGGATTCGATTTTGTCCGTCTTGACAAGACCGTCACCACGCGCTCGATTTCCCGCTCTCGTCCAATCACCGTATCCAGCTTCTCTTCCTTCGCCAATTCAGTCAAATCCTGCCCAAACCGCGTCAGCCACTTCGGTCGACTTCGGCGATATTTTTCCTTTTCCTGATCGCGTCGCTCGCCTTCCGTCTGTCGGCTAATTTCTTTTTCGAGCTCATCTAGGACTTCTTCCTCATCCACTCCCATTTTTGCCAGCAAAACCACCGCGCGCGAATTCGGCTGACAAAGCAAAGCATACAGCAAATATTCCGTACCAATCGCCATGCTCCCCTTTTCCTGCGCATAGTGGCTGGCCATCCTGAGCGTCAAAACCGCCGCCTCCGATAGCGACATCATCGCCATCGCATTATCCGTCTTCACCTCGCTTGCTTTCTGTCCCAAGACCTTTTCCGCCTGATCTAAGTCAACTCCAAACCGTCGCAAAACTTGCGCCGCTAGCGAAATATCCTGCGCCAAAATCCCCAACAAAATATGTTCGGTCCCCATATAACCACTGTTATATTTCTTACTAAACAAGTCGGCCTTTTGTAGCGCAAAACGCGCATTTTCCGACAATCGATTCATTAATTCACTAAATTCACTATCCATTTTTTGCCTAATCTATTATTTAACACGTTATCTTCTGTGTTCTCACCATTGTATCACATCTAGCACTCATGCGTCAAGAGTGCTAAATCCCCTCAACCCACGCAAAAACCCGCCAATTTTGACGGGTTTCAACCTCTTATAGATTATTCGCCTTTGGCGCGACCAGATTTGCTTCAGCTTCATATTTGGCATAAAGATGCATTTTCAATCGCTCGATACCGCCAAATCGCCCCAGTACCTTCGCGTCTATATTATGAACCGATAGCCATTTTCCCGCTTCCTGCGATCTTCGGAGATAATTGAGCGCCACCGCTTCTTCCTCTGCCGTAGCATTTTGTCGTCCATCCCATTCTTTTCCTTCTTCGAACAGTGGACCAAACTTTTCCTCTGCAACCTCTGGCAAATCAAAAATATATTTTTCATTCCGATAGTAATATCCTATAGCTGGCAAACGCGGATTGTACCGAATCTGTGCCACATTGAGCCAACATCCCCGCTTCTTACTTTCCTGATAATACAGTTTCATGGCTTTCGGCAAATCATAGAAGCGCTGACCATAGAAGTGTGCTTTGTCCTGAAATTCCTCCGGCATCAGCCCACCAGCCTCCTCGCTCGTAGCCAGCTTACGAAGATTTTTAATTCCACCGATCGAACTACGCTTCAATAGCTTGTTGTAGTTCGGGAGTCTCTCACTCTGTGTAATTTCCTTCTGCGTCAGCCAATGCCCGACTTTCAGCGATTCCTCACGATAAATTTTCGCCACATTCATTGCCCACCCCTCGTCTTCGCGCACTAGCGACTTCATGTCCAGTTCCTTTGCGCCTTTCGGATCAAACAATCGCGCGCGCGTTTTGAGCGTTGCTAGTCCACCCAAATAATTATAAATATAGCTAAGACTGCACGACAAAGCTCCTTTTCTTAACTCCCGTACTTCTAACCATCTCCCCTTTTCCAAACTCTTCTCGAGATACTGTCTAGTGATTTCCGCGTTCGTTAGTTTTAACTTCCTTGCCATCTTATTTCCCTCCCTCTGTCAAATTTGGCATCTTGAATAGTCTATAAGTTAATTCTTAAAGTCCTATCACCCCCTCTTTTTATTGTAGCACGAATACCTATTTTTGTCAATAGCTTTCTTATTCCTCTCCTCTTTTTCTCCTCCAACCCCCCGCATTTCTTGACAACTATCCTCGATCTTTTTCCCAATCGCCTATACGCTCAATGTGTAATTCGTGACACACAGTTCTAACCGCAAAACTTCACAAAATTCCTAGCAACCATTTAGACCTCATCTATTGAAAACGGAGCATTCTCTTGCTCCGTTTTTCCTTTGGTACTTATTTGATACTATTATTCAATATATTTTACTCCGGCAAATAGTCATTTAAATCATAATAATCGCCGTCTGCCCGCTGTGCATAGATAGTTCTCCCGTTTAGATCCACAACGTAAAGTCGCACCACATCCTCTACTCCCGGCAAAGCACCCTCAGAATCGAACTTACCATTCTGCAATCCTTCTTTAATATTGTTATACTCAATCGTCCCGTCTTCCATTAAATACAGCAAAGTTTCCCTGTCAGAAACCGCCTGCCCAAACAAGCCAATCTTCACATCAACCACTTTATTCACATCAATGTTCCCCACTTCCAAAGTCTGGATCTTTTCTCCACCCGTCAAGTTCAATCCATAGATTCTATTCATTTCCACAGGATTATATTGAATATTGATTTTATTTTCTTCACCATTCTTCAAACTTTGTCGCAAATGCAAACTGATTCCGCTCATCGCTCCATCGCCCACTACCGACCAACTTTCCGCCTCGAATCCCCCAGTCGCCGGCAAAATTTCCTTCCCTTTTATCAAGGGTATATTCGCACTTTTCTTCTCGTGAGCCACAATTTCTTCATTATTCTCATTGACGACTTCCTCGACCGTTATCCCTTTCAAATCCGCCAATTCCTCATTCTTGCTCGAAATTTCCGCCTTCAATTCGTCGACTTCTTTGCCCTGCATAGCTCCATTAATTACTCCCCAGACTCCAAAACCACACCCCGCCACGGCCAAAATCGCCAACACAATCACTGCTGGTAAAAGCTTATTCCGTTCCTTCGATTCCATTCTCGAATTACTCATGGTTATTTTTTTGTTCATGGTTCGCTTTTTCGCTTTCCATCAGCCCTCCTTTATTTTACTCGATTATACTACACATCCAGCCAAAATAGCTCATATCTCCAATTCCATGCTACACACCTCACCAAAAGCGCAGTTAGCGAAGACAAAACGACGCTAGCAGAGATGAGACGCAAGACGAAGGATGATGAGGTTTGGATTATAGCAATTTCTTGAACATCCACAGGGTAACCAATCATATAGCGACGCTAGCTCGGAGCTAGTGCAAGGAAGAGACGAGCAACGGACCGAGCGGGGCTTAAGGCCCAGCGAGGGAGCAGTCGCAGTCTCTGACGCTGTAATAGCCCGAGATAGCTAGCCCTCCTACACTTTGTTGATGACGGGGATAACTATCGGTGTATGCCCCGTCGCATCGAACAAAATATGCGTGACATCTTCCTTAATTTCTTCCTTAAACGCCTTCATATCATCCCCTTGCAACTTCTCTGTCCGTACCCTGAGATAATGCCGAATCTTCGCTACCAATTCCTCCGAATTATCCAGATAAATAAAAGCTCGCGAAACAATATCAGGCGTTTTTACCATACGATTATTTTTCTTGTTCAGTGTCAAAACGATCACAAAAATTCCTTCACGCGAAATATGAATACGATCCTTCACGACTGCCTCATGGACTGGCTTATCTGCATCATCATACAGTTTATTCCCCACCGCGATCCGTCCACATTTCCGAATCGTTTTATCCGGCATCAACTCCACGACATCTCCGTCGTCCGTGACCAAAATGTCTTCCCGCTTCATGCCGATCACGTTTTCCGCCATTTCCGCATTATGCTCTAGCATATAAAACTCACCATGATAAGGCAGATAATTCTTCGGCTTCAATCGCTCCAAAAACGCCACATGATCTTCATAGTACGCATGTCCAGAAAGATGCAACGGCCCAAGGTTCGTAATATGACTCTTGCCATTTTGCATGACCTGTGCACCCTCCCTGAGCAATCCGTCCACCGTATTCACGACATGCGGTTCATTGCCTGGAATCGGATTTGACGAAAAGACAACGACATCGCTTGCTTTGATCTTAATATACTTATGCGCCCCCGTCACCATTCGATTCAAAACCGCGTTCATTTCTCCCTGCGACCCCGTACAAACGATTGTTACTTTATCATCCGGTAATTTAACAATGTCTTCCATTTTCATCATTGTATTCTTCGGAATCTTGATCACGCCTGCCCGCACCGCAACTTCCACGTTATTAATCATTGAAAATCCCGCAAATGCCACTTTCCGCCCCCGCTTCGCCGCCTCGTTCAAAATCAGCTCAATTCGCTTAATCTGGCTCGAAAAACAACTCACGATCACTCGTCCATTCGCATAATGATCCATCACTCGCCCGATGTTCTCACCCACGTCATACTCCGAGTGTGGATGTCGCCCTGGCGAGTCAATATTCGTGCTCTCATTTACCAGAAGCGTCACCCCCTCTTGCTTCACAATCTCATCAATCCGTTCATAATCTGTCTGAATCCCCATCGGATGTTCTTCGTGTCGCCAATCCCCGGAAAAATACACAACTCCATTCGGCGTCCGCATGACAATTGCCGTATTTCCTGGGATCGAATGCAAAGTGTGAATAAACTCTACCGAAAAATACTGCCCGACTTTAATCTTTTCATGCTTAAACGGATCAACGCTAATATAATTCAGATCCGGCACCTCCGCCAGCTCCGACATCTGCTTCTGGACCATACCAATCGTAAATTCCGTCGCATAAATCGGCACCAACGGACCAAATTTCGGCAACAAATGTCGACAAGCCCCAATATGGTCAAGGTGCGCATGTGTGAAACAAATCGCCTTCACTTTTTTCATGTTATCTTCGAGATATTTAATATCCGGCACCATATAATTCACACCCGGATAATCCGCCCCCGCAAACAATGACCCCATGTCGATAATGATCATCTCATCTTTATACTCGACAATTGTCATATTTTTACCAATCCCAAACTCGCCCACTCCGCCCATCGGGATAATCCGCACTGCTTCTGGATCCGGACGCGCGGTTTTGAGCTGAGCATTCGTCACCTGCTGTCCATCGTAGCCATTATACCGACTTTTATTGACCGGAATGCCAATAATATGTTGCGTCGCCTGCGCATTGACATCCTGCGATAGCATACGCTGGTGATGCACCATTTCTCCCTTGCGCACCGACACGCCCAAGCCAACTTTCTTCGATACAGCCTTAGCCTGCGCAGATTGGGCATTTTTAGCGGTTTTTAGGCCCTGTTTCGCGTTTCCGGCTGTATTACGGCTCTCGCCACCTTTCCTACCCTTAGAAGCCTTCTCTACACCCCTGGGAGCATTTTGACCATTTTTCGTTCCCTTTTTTGCACCAGTTTTTCCGGCATTTTCCTCCTGCGCGCCCCTGAGACCCCGTTTAGCGCCTCTTCGCACTAACTCGGCATCCTTCCCACCTTCGGCAAAATTACTATTAAAACGCCGATTCTGCGCCTCTTCAAATTGTTTTTTTATGTCTGGCAATCGTTCATCACGCATTTTTATCAAGCGCGCTCGGCGCTCATCTTCTTGTTTATTCATGTTTTCCTCTTTTATTAACTATTCCATAGATCATTTCAGAAAAACCCTCCCCGCTGACTTTTTCACTTCAAATTCCCCAGAAGACCCCCAATTTCCTTTCTAGATACTCCCATTATACCAAAGCTCTCTGTCTTTTTCAAGCCTAAAAAATAGCACTCCGTTTCATCGAGTGCTAAACACGCTTAAGGACGCTCCGAAGAGCGCCCAGCTGTACATTGTGTAAAATCGTTTCGGTATTCAAAAAAAATGCTTAAACCACCTGTGGTTGCGTCTCTGGCCAAGGTTCATGCCAACAAGCCATGTAACGCATCTCGCGATTCGTTTGCTCCATATAGGTCCTACTTCTACCCTTAGAAATAGCTTCCTTAATCATTCGAATCGCATCTGGTTCCGATTCATAATTTGTGTCATAAACCGCCCCCTTTACATTCTTCTTGCTTAAGACTAAATCCAATTTTTCACCCCCTTATCGAATATCATTTTGTTTTTGCTTCTCTTAGCATAAACTTGACGCCCCATCCACGAGCCAAAATTTCCATCATAAACAAAACCCTCCATGCGAGCTAACAAGTCTAATGTATTTAAAAGCTTAAACAAAATAAGCCAGAATACCGTAACAACAAATTCCAACTAAAAGAGCTAGCCGAAACCCATCGTAGTAGCACAAGCATTCCAGCCTATCTTTCTATTATATCACAGCTGTCGAAAAAATACAAGACTTTTTTGTCATTTTGTCAATTTTTCAATCAAATCACGCATTTCTACATCATTTTTCACGCTCAAAGTCAAGCTTCGCCCCCGAATCCGCACCGTAACGCCTAGTTTCTCTGCCAAACGATCCTCATCTTTCCGGTAATCATTCTCCTTGACAGCTTTCGCTGAACTCGGTTTTTTCCGCTCCGCCACAAAATGTTCGACTTTGCGCGCTGTCCAACCCTCATCGATCAACTTCGGCAATACCTCATGAATCACCTCTGGATCCGCCGAAATCAACGGTCGCATCGGCCCTTCCATGAGATTATGCTCTTGCATAGCCTTCTTTGCTTCATCCGGCAGTTTCAAGAGCCGCATCGTGTTTACAACGCTCCCCACACTCTTCCCCACTCGCTCAGCGATCTCCGCATTGCTCAAATTAAACTGATTTTTCAACTTTGCGTACGCCGTCGCAAGCTCGATCGGATTCAAATCTTCCCGCTGCGCATTTTCAACAATCGCCATTTCTAGTCGCGTCTGCCCATCCAAAGTCCTCACAATACAAGGCATTTTGGTCAGCCCAGCGATCTGCGAAGCTCGCCACCGACGTTCACCCGCCACAATCTTATACTTATCGCCAGCCTTCGTGACGACAATCGGCTGCAAGACTCCATGTCGCCGGATTGAATTCGCCAATTCTTCCAGACTATCTTTGCTGAAGTTTTTCCGTGGCTGATCCTCGTCGCGGACTAATTTTCCGATTTCAATCTCTTCCAGCTGGCTAACTTTTTTGTCCTCTTTTTCCGTCGGATCAAACGCTTCATCTACCAAATTCGTGGGAATCAAGCTCTCAAAACCTCGACCCAACCCCATTCCTTTTCGCGCCATTTATACACTCGTCCTTTCTATCACTTCTCGCGCAAAATCCTTATAAGCTTTTGCACCTTTGCTAAACTTATCGTACGATCCGACCGGCACACCATGACTTGGCGCCTCTGCCACCCGCACATTCCGCGGAATCGTCGTCCGAAAAACCTTATCCTTAAAGTACTTTTCCACTTCCGCCAAAACTTCCGCGCTCAAACTCGTCCGTTTATCATACATCGTCGCCAAAACCCCCAACAACTTCAAATCCGGATTCATCGCCTTCTTTACCATCGCCATACTCTCCAATAACTGCGCTACTCCTTCCAAGGCATAAAATTCAGTCTGTACTGGCAAAAGCAAATAATTCGCAGTAATCATTCCGTTTACCGTCAAAAGCGACAAACTTGGTGGCGAATCAATCACGACGTAATCATAGTCCTTCTCAACCTGCGCTAAAGCTTTCTTCAAAACTGCAAACTTCTGCTTCATTCCCGCCATTTCGACTTCTGCGTTAGCAAGTTGCGGTGTCGTCGGTGCTAAGAATAGGTTCTTAAACTGCGTTTCAACGATGACATTGCTAATCGGCGTAGCTTCCAACATCACTTCTGTCATTGTATCGCTTAAAGTTGATTTATCAACCCCTAGCCCCGAAGTAGCATTTCCCTGCGGATCAATGTCAACCAACAGTACACGATTTTTCGCTTTCGCCAAATAATATGCCAAATTTACCGAAGTTGTCGTTTTTCCCACGCCACCCTTTTGGTTCGTAATACAAATCACCTTAGCCATAACTAGTTTAATTATAGCACATGCAGAAAGAATGGGCGACTTTTTGTCGTTAGTGTAGATAATAAACGTCGCTAGTTGGCATCCGCCAAAGATGTGTCACTTCGCTAAGTTTCGTCGCTTTCATCGCTTCCTCAACTAAATCGTCCTTATCCTGCCCGTCATTAATAAACAGCAATAGCCCCCCCTTCAAATCTTTTTCCGCTAAAATCTCGCTCATTTCTTCCGCCGTCTGTACGTCTTGCGCTAGATAACTCTGATCAATCTCGCGCAACAATAACAAGTCGTTCAAAACTACCCAATCATCCCCAGTCTTAAAAAGATACAGCATCGGCACATCTTTTTTCTCTTGTATTGCCTCTATTGCTCCGCGGTATTCATCATAACTCACGTCCGGTTTTATCTGAAGCACAATCGGCATAGCTAAAAACACAACCGCAACCCCCGCCAAAATCCTCGTCGCTCGTCGCTCCCCTATCCATTGCTCCATCAGCCAATCCAAGAAAAACGCCACCAAAATAATTACCAATCCACAAACCGGCGCCACATATCTCAATGCAATGAACGGCGATACCGCTGCTACGATCGCAAAGTAAAATCCCGCCGGCGCCAAAATTGTCACCAACTCCGCCCCTCTAGAAGCTTCCGCCCCTCTAACGCTTTTTGTCTCGCGTTTTACTGCCTGATTTTTTCGCGAAAGTAAATACGCCCCAGCCCCCATCAAAACCGCCAAAATAATCAAGAGCAAATCGTGAAAAACATACAGGTCAATTATCTCGAAATATTGCCAAATATTCTCTACCAAAAGCCTCGGATTTAACAAATGCTCAATTACTCCACCGCCTCGATTGCTAAACAGCATATGTTGAATCGAAAATGGCCAGATAATTAACGATATTGCCGCACTCACGCCTAAGACCAGAGTATAAAGTCTCCATTTTTTAGTCTGCTTTGCCCGCAAATATCGCACTGAGAATAATACATACATCGCTACGATGAAAAACAAATAATAATACTGCGTCAAAATCCCGAGCAAAGCGACTATTCCAATTCCTACCCACAGCCCTCGGTATTCTCTTAAATCCGCATTCTGCCGATCTTTTTCTAGCAATCGTAAATGCAAATAAGTCGTCAAAGTGATCCAAAGCGTCAGCAATGCATACATCCGAATATAAATTACCGTACTCACGCTCGCCACACCGACGCCAATCACGAGCATTAAGATCAAACTTTTCCTCCGACCCGCCCGCGTCCTAACCTGCCACAGCCGACTAATGATCAAATAGATCAAAACTGTATTCACCGCAAAAATCACAATGTTCAGGCCAATTCCCGTCCACTTCGAAAACTTTCCCGGCGCGAGTTCCATGCCTAATCGCAACAAACCATAAAACAAGGGCGGATGTACGTCATTTTTTTGGTTCTCATAAACCGGCCGAAAATCGCCTCTTTCTCCTTCGTCTACCGTCAAATAATCGTCATAATATTCACCCTTGTGCCACTGGTCATAAAACCCCTCCGTTTCATAAATCTGCACCCGATCATAATTCGCCAATCCATAAGAATAGATTTCGTCCATATGAAAGTATGCTTTGTCCATACCAGCCACGATATAAATTATCGTTTGCACAATAATAATCAATGCCAACCAAAAACCGCTCCCCCGAAAAATCCTTTTCGATGCTTTCTTCATTACCCTTATTATACCACGCCTTTGTTTCACTCGTCCTGTCATCATTCTCAAAAAATCTCCCCTACGGGAGATTTTTCTTAAGCGATTTTCGTGATCTCGATCACCGAATATTTTTGGCGATGACCAATTTCTTTGTGTACACGTTTTTTCGACTTGTAGCGGATCACCCGAAGTTTCTCGCCTGCGATCTTTTCCTCCACCACTTTCGCCGAAACCTTCACGCCTTCCACTTCTGGAGTACCGACTTTGACATTATCGCCATCGACGACCAGCAAAGCACCAGTTTCGAGCTCTTTTGTGCCTGCCGGAAGGAGGTCCACCCGGAGGGTCTCTTTCTCTTCGACTAGGTATTGTTTACCGCCGATGAGTACAACTGCTTTTTTCATACTTTCCCTTAGGATTACTTGATATCCCCGTCATTATACCAAAAACTCGACCAATTTTCAACCCAATTTTCTCAATTTTTCCGCAAAACGACAAAATCACCCTCATAGAGTGATTTTATCCGACCTTAACACGGATCCTATTTACGCTTCAACGGACTAAAAATATAGCGCTTCACGATCACGATAGTCTCTAATCCACCCGCAACGTATGCTAATAACTTAAGCGTCGTCCACACCACTGTAGCTGATTGCTCCGTTGCGCCCTCTTCTCCTGTATCAGGCATGCCTAATTTCTTCTATTCGCTCGGGCACCAACTATTATATCCTCCTCATCCATCGATCCAGGCTCGTCATACTTATTGTCCGCTGGATCCGATCCATTCGGCTGATCTGGCTGATCCGGAACGTCCGGTTGATCAGGAACATCGGGTTGATCGGGAATATCCGGCTGATCTGGCGTATCAGGCCGATCGTTAACATAAGTCCCTCGCGCAATAACCTGCATTACTGGCTCTTTAACCACTTCGGTCGAGATCAATCGACGCGCAGTCTCCGAACCCGACGTATAGGTCACTTCATAAGTCAATTTCTTCTCGCCATTCTCACCCGGCGTAATAACTTTTGTCTGTCCAGCCGGCAAGGTATTATCATCCCTGGTGATCGTCTCGAACGGAATCGTCTCCGTCTCCACGACAGTTGACGTCCCGACGATCGGCTCGTATACCACGCTCCGCTCAATATCATTTCCGTCCGCCACGCCTACGACCTCAATTTGATCCGGCAAGTATCCCTGAACCGACGGCACGTTCACGCGATATTCCTTTGTCGCCACAATATCCTGCCCGACTGGTTCTGCCATTTTATTCCCCGCTTGATCGACAAACTTCACCGTCAGCCGGCTAATTTTTAGATAGCGCGCATTCACCAAAATAACTCGCGAATCTGTTACATTGGCTATATAAGTCGTCTGCGCCTTCTGATATCCCGCAACATCTGGCAAAGTGTATGAATAAGCGCTACCTGGCGTACAAGTCTCTATTTTTTGGATCAAAGGCGCCTGAATTTCTTCACCCTTATGATGCAAGAAATTCACGATCAATTGACAAGATCTATCCGTCGTATCGACATACGTCCCCTGTACGATCACCTTCGCGACTGGTTCCACAGTCGTCCGCTCCGACACTTTTTCCCTGCTCTTTAAAACCCCATCCGTATAAGTCGCTTTATAGGTAATCTCTTTTACTCCGTCCACTCCTTCCGTCTCTACTCTCGACTCACCTAGTGGTAGCGTATTATCCTGACGCGTAGTGACCGAAAAAGGAATCGGCACGTTTTCTATTTCTTCTTTAACTTCTACCACCGCTTTAAATTGATCTTGATAAACGTCAAAACTAAAATCACTATTAACCGTTTTCGCGCTAGCGACCAGTTCTGCATATTCTTTACGATCATTCTCGCTCATCGTCTCAAGCGCCCCAGGATCACCACGATAGTGCCAACGAAGATTATGCATCTTGCCGAGCATTCCTCCATCCCATTCCAATCCTGTTTCGATACCATTCCCATACACTGAAGCATAGATCGAATTCTCACACTTCGCAATCAAGTCGACAATCGGCATCGTCTCGAATTGATCCGCATCTTCATACCAGAATAACCGCCCAGCATAAGCACGAATAAATTGTTCACCATCTCGCAACAATCGCTCCGCATCCTTTAAAAGCCCCTCTTCATAAACGCTAAATATGCTAGTCCTCTCCCCCTGTCCATTATCCTTCAGACATTGCACCATTCCCGAAAAAGCCTCATACGAATATTCTCCTTTCGTTCGCACGCAAGCCGATAGCTCAGGACTCGATTGAGCATAATGACTCGTTGCATTTGCCAGCGTATCAAATACATTTCCCGAATACTTCTTTGTATATTGCGAATAGTTATCCTTATTCGTAATCTGATCAAACCGAGAAGAATAAACCCCCGTCACATCCCCTTCCAGCTGATAAATATTATATGACACAGTTTCCCAATCACTCCAACCCTTTAGTTGTCGACTCACTGCTTTATAGAATTCCTGCACCGCAAGGTTACTATATTTATAATCCGCTGACACTTTATAGGTATTATTATAGGTCGACCCAGCATTTCCATAGTCAATCTCCGTCACTGGCGCCCAAGCCGAACTCGTCAAAATAATTCCCGCAACCCCCGCCAACATCAAAACTGGCGTCAAATACAGTAGCCCTCGCGTACGTCTCGCTTGCATCGTCCGCTTAGTTGACGTCGACCTCCCCGCCAAACGCCATCTCCGTCCTACTTTCATTGTATTTTCCTTTTTGTATTACATAACCTTTTTGTTATTTTCCATTATACCCCCCGCGACTTGTCAAGACCTAAAATTCATTTTATTATCCGAAACATTTTCTCCCGGACAAGCTTTTGACCAAAACCTATTGACTTTTTACGCAATCTGTGCTACAATAGAAAGAGGACATCATTCTATCTTGAGGAGGTGATATCTGATGTCAGACCTTATCAACCATTTTGTAAGGACACTAGCGAAACTATCTGTCAAACGTTATAACAGGATCCGTGTCCTGCGTGTCATCGCTCGTCATATTTATTGGGCGCTCTCTGATCTATATACAACGCTGTACCCATCTCTTCCAGGAGAAAATCCTTATCCCTGGCCCTACAGTGACCCCGAATTTGGCAATTTTGGCGAAAAAGAGGATACCTTAGTTGTCGACCGTTCAGGCTTCGTTATCCGTCATAGTACTAGTTACTGCGCCTATCGCATGAAACGCATACTCGGTCATTGGCCAGGTCGCGTACAGCCAAAGCGCTATGACGCCAAAGATTGGGCGGAATACCTCACTGACCTCGGCTTTTCCGAAGTGGAGATCAGCTATAACGGTGCCTCATTCCTCGGCGTCAACCCAAACGTCGGCGAATACGGTCTAGTAGTCTGGTTTGAGCCTTGCGTACGCTACGAAAAAACCGATCTAGTCCTCGTCTCGACCTATCTCAAAGGCGAATATTGCGAGCTAGAAGTACGACGCGACGATTACCGCTGGTTTTTAATTCGACGCAATGACCGCTAACCCCTCCAAAATGGAGCCTCATTTAGAGACTCCATTTCTTTTTTGTTTAAATTTTCAAACTATTTCTTACTCTTCTTTCCCTTCGCCTTTCCAGCTAACTGTTTCGTAGTTTTCTTTGAATGACGCCAATAAGCAAACCCGATCACCAAAAGCGCCACCACGATCACCGCCAAAGCAATCTCTCGCGGACCAGTTTTTGGCAACTCACTCGGCGCCGACGGTTTCACACCTTCCCCCGGCTTCTCTTCCTCTGGCTCATCTCCAGGCTCTGGATCAGGATCCGGCTCTTCAACATCATCCGGAATCGGATCTCCTTCGGCCACGGTGCGAATAGTATAAAGAACATGTCCCGAAAACCTGGCACAACCATAGATCATACCATTTAGTTCATCCATACCGAGGAATGTACCCTGTTCAGAGAAAAGACTAGTCGGAAGTACCGAACCATTCGTTTTCCAACTATTATAAATCTTTGCCGAAGAGGCAACGTAGTGCAAAGTCATATTTTCTTTGGCAGTAATATAAGCTTCATCCCAAACCTTCTCTGGTACGGTATTATCAGCCGAAATTGTCGCCGATACGGCACCTTTTTCACCCGCCTTTAACTTCGGTGGAAAAGTAGAAGCCAGACGAACGTCCCACGCAATACCAACCCGATCATGTTCCTTGTCGTCATATGTCTCGGAAGCGTTATTATGATAATAGATATATACTTCATAATCTTTATTCGGCTCTAGTTCAACATCACTCGAATAAGTGCCCCCTGTAGCTTTATCTACAATTCTTACGAAATCCCGCTCATCTCCGAGAACAGTATTATTAGTAATCGAATTAAACGTCGCATGATCTGCTGGCTTTTCCATGGTATAAGTCGGACGCTCCGGACCCCACGCGAAAGTCGGAGTCGCCTGCGCAAGGGGCAAGACTACCGCCCCAAACGCAATCATTAATTTTGTTATTTTGTGTGTTTTCATTATTTCTCCTTTTTATAATCCAATATTCTCATCAAAATCATCCGCAAGCTCATCTCGTTCAGATGGCGTCGTAGGCGTAGTGTCTTCATTCGTATCAGCAGTCTCCTGATCAGCAATCTCCTGGTCACTTCCAACCATATTATCTGCTTCATCAGACGTTGCGCCTGCTTGCCCATCATTAGTAATACCAGATTCATCAACTGTTGTCTGTTCATTAGACCCAGCATCATCATCTCCTACAGCATTGTCAATTATATCCTGTGGATCCTTCGGCTTCACGATTTCCTCCGGCGGAGTCTCAGGCTCTGGTTCAGGTTCCGGATCAGGCTTCTTAGGATCAATATCCAGCTTAATATTCAAATCAATCGGATCGAAAGTATCTGTCGTTGTCTCCATCTCGCCCTCCAACATTTGGTTCGGCTCAACCACATCGACAATTTCTGGTTGCTCTGCCGGCGCCGGTTGTGCCTCTTGTGGCGTACTGACAGACTCAGTCTCTTGTGGTAATTCTACATTTGTCTGGAAACCACAATCCATATTGAGATCCAAAGTCCCTAAATATCGGTCTTGCGCGTCATAAACGTCGAGCTTCAACTGCTTTTGTCCAGTTCGCTGGACAACGCTTGAACCTAATCGAACCGACTGTGGCGTCAACTTACCGTCAACATCCTGCATCTTAAACGTATACATATAAGCCGTACGCTCCGCTCGGAACTCTTCGTAAAACTCTGCGCTCTGTCGAGTCTTTTTATTCGACAACAGCTCTTCCATAGCTTGGTCAATCTTCGCCTGGATTTCTCCACCATTCTCACTATTACTGATTAAATCATCAATCTTCTGTGCATCTTGGAAAATATCCCCAGTCGATTCAAAGCCAACCCCACAGCGTTTCCAAAGCTCGCGACCCGCCTCAGTCTGACCAAAACAGGCAAAATACGACGCTTGCGACTCGGGCTGATTACGTCCAATTTCTAGCAAAGCCGCCAACGATCCATCTGTATCGCCATAATATTCCGTCATATCAACGCCGAAGTTTTCTGGATCACCCTTTTCCTCAAAATTAGCAAAACTTGCTGAATAATCCGAACGCGACCCATTCGCTGTCGATTCACGAGTCTCGCCTATATCACCAAACTCGCCACTATTCAATCCGCCAAAGTCCTCATTCTCCGCTCCCGCAGGCATTTCACCATGCGTTCGCCTCTGCACTTCATCCTCATAGCTTGCGCTAGCTGTTGGCGTTGCCTCCGCCGACACCGGCACGACCGACGCCGTACTAAGTTCCATGACAATCCCTAAAACCGCCACCACTCTAACGATCGTTTCGCCAATTTTCTTCTTCAATCTCGCAAAAATTCCTGGTCGCTGCTCTAATTTCTCATGTACATTATTGACCAAGTTTTCCCGCGCCATCTCCCCCGAAAGCTCAGTATCGATAGTCGCCAAATTCGCCTGCGCTTCAGATTTCCCCGCTACTAATTCTTCATAGCGCTCAACAATCGACGGATCTTGCAACAACTCCGCAATTCTCTGCGCCGCCGCTAAGTCAACCTTCGCCTGCGTCTCCATGTCCGGACCATTTTCCGGAAAATCCGCCGCCGTTTCTGTCCGCTCAGCCTCAGAAACTTCGTTTTGCTCAGGTTTCTGCGCTTCTTGTTCCAATTTCTGTTCTGCTTGCTCCGACTTTCCTTCCGCTGGCCCACCCGCATCAATCTCAGTTTTAATACTGATCTGATTACGCTTCATGTAATTCATCAAAACATCACGTTTGCGTTGCAATTCATTCAACTCAGCCATTGCCTCGCTATATTGACGCCGATCAGCCTGGCTCGGATTATAATTCTTCTTGATGCTCGCGATTTCCTGACTCAGTTTACCCATGGTTCTCGTTAAAGCATCATACCGCACCTGCGCAGGTTCACCTTTTAAGATATCCCGCACTTCGTCTTGCTCCTTAGCTGCTTCTCGCGCTAGCTGTGCCATAGCTTCCTCACGTGCTCTAACCGGATCGCCAGCAACCTCACCTCTACCAGCATTATTCATCTCCCCCTGTATCATCGTCGCGTTTGCTGGCATCTCAACTTTCGGCAAAACTGCTCCTGCTCCCGCATTGTTCATTTCATTCTGCACCATCATCGCATTCGCCGGCATCTCTATTTTTGGCAAAGCTGACCCCGCCGTCATATTATTCATCTCCCCCTGTACCATCGTCGCATTTACCGGCATCGTTTCAGGCGCATTCACTGCCCCAGCTGTACTCGCTACTTCAGGCGTATTCGTCGCCTCAAGCACTTTCTCTCCAGTCTTCTGATTCATCAAGCGTTCACGCGCCTTCTCAAAATCAATAATATTCGCACCATTTTGGCCAGGATTCTCACCATCACTTCCGCCAGCCGACGACGCCATCTGTTCTCGCCAGCTCGTGTCCTCCGACGCTTCCGCCACATTGCCAAGACTATACCCTCGCTCGCCCCCCGCACCAAATCCTAGAAATCCACGCTGTCCGTTCATGCTACCTCCTTCAAAAAACCGCTCCGAAACGCCTGCATAGTCTGCGCAGCTACGCCCGCTTGATCCGATACTGCATCGTCAATCAAAGCTCCAATTTCCTCATCCGACGCATCATTATCCAACATTTCATTCAACCGAATCAAATCCTCGTCCGACATTGCCCGAAGAAACGCTTTTTCAATCTGCGAATTCAATTCATCAAGCAACTGCGCCTTTAACTTTGTTTTCTCTGGTTGTCCCAATTGCGCAAGCCCCTTATCCGCAATCATCTGGTTGACAAAAGCCGATAACACTCGCTCCTTGGTCAAATTTAGTCTTAGCATTTAAGTATTACCTTTCTATATAAAACTTTTCCCCATTTTACCACAAGGTTTTTATCAACGTCAAATTATCAAAACTAAAATCGACCAATTTCCCCCGACTAATCAGAAACCCGAACAAATGTTCGGGTTTCTGATTATTTCTTCTCTTCTCTATTCATTAAGCAATTTCGAGTGCAGCAACATGGATTACCTTCTGACCCATATTCCGACCTCGAAACTTTTCTATCCTTTCTCGGTCTTTAACCGTTAATTTTTTCTCGCTTCGAGGCTCATATTCCCTCTCCGTCGAGTCATCTTCTCCGAAAAATTGCATTGAATTCCATTGCTCATGATCATCCTCACGCGATAGCGTATCGAGAGTAGAATAATCAATGACTTCTTCTACTTTTACATTGGCATTTTCTCCTGTTTGTGTTTCGAGTTTGTTACTCATTTTAGTTTCCTTTTATTTTTTTGAAATTATGTTTTTATTTAGTTTGATTTTTATTTGTTAGATGTTTTTATGTTTTATCTAACTGTCCTTATACTAGCACACATCGTTCAAAAAGTCAATACTTTTTATGCTTTATTTTGCAAAAATGTCAAAATTCCTCTCCTCCACCCCTGTTATTTAATACTACCTCTCCCCCACTATCCTATGTGCGGAGCGGGCTGATTAATTTAAGCTATTACACTTTAAGGCATGCTGGTATTGGTGCTTATAGCTGGTCAAGCCTAGCTCGACCCGAAGATGGTCTCGCTTATTACCTTGACATAAATGGACACGAAGTATCGGTCTCCTATCGTAATGACCACTACATTGCTTTTCCCGTCTGGCAAATCAAAAAACATCATTCCGCTTATAAGCTGGATGATGTTTAATAATTTTAGAGCAAATCTCATTCAAAGCCGGCCGAGAAAAGCATTATATCGATCGCTGTTTTCCGTCGAGTTAATTCTTAAATCGTCGACAAAGAAGAAATAAACATGCAAATTCTCCTTATGAGCAAACTGAGACCAATCATAGCCATTTATACCAGCACTCCTCAGGGTAGCATAACCCAGATAAATATACCCGCTCCGCACATAGGATGGTAGAGTAAGAGTATATTCTAATTCAATAGTGATGTAAATTATGCCTTCTCTAGACTAATCGTCACATTCTCTCCCATCACCTTGACGATCTCATCATGCGCAAAATTCCCCTCCTCCACCAATTCTTCTGTCAAAGTCTCCTGCTTCAGCGTTTTCACCCATTCCGCCGGAATTTCTCGCCCTACGCTTAACTTTATCCGGTCATCGACTTGCAAATTCGCCTTTTTCCGCACGCTCTGCACCGCCCGAATCAATTCCCGCGCCAGTCCTTCGCGCCCCAGTTCTTCCGTAATCTCCTTGTCGATCCACGCCTCTTCCCCCAGTTCAACCGCTTTCACATTCACCTCATCCTTGACGATTTCCTCACCCCAATCCGGCAACTTCTCCCCCACGTACACTAACTTCGCCAACGGTTGTCGCACTTTCACCTGCTCTTCCGCTTCGCTCTTGCGCATCCTCAGCCTCAGCCCCTCATTGATCACTTCCCTCACATTACTCATCTGCTCAAGCACCTGCTCATCAATCTCTTTCGCTTCCGGCCAATCCTTCAAATGCACGCTATTTTCCTTATCCCATTCCCCGACCAAGTTCTGCCACAATTCTTCCGCCAGAAACGGCGTAAACGGCGCTATAATCAGCGCAAGCTTCACCATCACGTAATGTAATGTCCGATACGCCTCCGCTTTATCACCATCATCCTCCGACTTCCAGAACCGCCTTCTCGATCTCCGTACAAACCAGTTACTAAGATCATCCACAAACGGCAAAATCGGACTCAGCGCACTCGGCAAATCATAGCGTTCCATCTCCTCAGTCACCATATCTCTCAGCTCATGCACTCTCGAAACAATCCATTTATCCAGCGGGTTATCAACATCACTCGGATTCAGGCAACACGTCCCCTCAACAAACTCCCATCCGTCCACCTCAGCATAAGTCGTGAAGAAATCATACACATTCCAAATCATCGCCAGCTTCCGGTTCACATCGCTCACATCTTTATCCGTCAGCGCGAAATCTTCCCCACTCAATACCGGACTTGATAACAACAAAAACCGCAACGCATCCGCCGAAAACTTATCCATCAGCTCATTCGGATCCGTATAATTCCCCAGCGATTTCGACATTTTCCGTCCGTCATTCCCCGCCAACGTTCCCGTCGTAATCACATTCTTAAACGCATTCTTCTCAGCCTTCTCCTTCGCTTGTTCACCGAATCCCCCCACACTTGCCAACGTCGTATTCACTGCATGCAAATAGTAAAACCACGCCCTCACCTGCGGAACATATTCCACCACAAAATCCGCCGGATAATTCCGCTCAAATTTCTCCTTATTCTCAAACGGATAATGCAGCTGCGCGAACGGCATCGAACCGCTCTCAAACCAACAGTCCAAGACTTTCTCAATCCGCTTGAAGTGCTCAAGATGATAACCTTCCAAAATCTCATCGCCTTCATGATACGGAATAATTTTCTTTTCTACTCCACCGGACGAAGTTATCTGAGATGAGATACGAGAAGAATCTGAAGCGCGCAAAGGAGACGTATTTGGCATACGTTGACTGCGCACTGAAGGATTCGCCGAAGTAGATCGCTCAGATAACGAGTCCTTCACCTGTGCAGAGAACGTAATTGTATCAATCCATGGTCTATGATAGTCATCCAACCGCCTACCGCTCCATTCCTCCAATTCATCATAACTACCCACTACAATTACGTTCGATTCCGGCGACTTCCACACTGGCATCCCTGTCGCCCAAAACCGATCGCGACTCAGATTCCAATCCGGCGCCTGCTCAATATTCTTCTTAAACCGCCCCTCTTTCAAATACTCCGGGAACCAATTAATATTCTCATTTTGCGCGATCATCAGCTCCTTCTGCCCCATCACGTCAAAAAACCAACTCGGAAACGCCCGATACATAATCCTCTGCTTTGATCGCGGATTAAACGGATATTCATGCTTGATATATTCAATTTGTTCAATCACCCCCGCCGCCTCCAAACATTTCGCGATAAACTTATTCGCCTCCCAAATCTGAATCTGCCCCTCTTCGTTTGGTCGCACCCCCGCCACTTTCAGGCCTTCATCCGCCCCCGGCAAATAGCAACCGTACTCATCCAATACATCCACGCACGGCACCTGATTTTCTCGCGCCATTTTATAGTCGTCCTCACCATACGCCGGCGCAATATGCACAATCCCCGTCCCATCTTCATCTGACACAAATTCCGCTCCCCAAACTTTATGCGCATTTTCCGCCTTCGCCGGATAATAATTTTTCTCAAATTTCTGCCAATCGACCAATTTCTTCTCTGGCTCACCCAAATATAACGCTTCGTATTCCATCCCCACCAATTTCTCCCCCTTAAACTGCGCTAATTTTTGCCAGTTTTGTTTAAACTTTTTTCGCAATTCCTCCGCCTTACTCACCAAGGTCACAAAAATCTGTCCATCATCAGTCTGATACGCCCCATACTCCCTTTCCGGATTCACCGCCAGCGCCATGTTTCCCGGCAAAGTCCACGGTGTCGTCGTCCATGCCAACAAATACACGCTATCACTACTGTATCCTTCGGCTTTTATTTTTTTATCATTACTCGCGGAAGCCTGTTCAGTATTCTTCTCTGAACTCTCCGCGACTAACGAGGAGCGGTCGAAGTGAGGAGTCCCCGTAACGACGGGCGACGACGAAACGGGTTCAGGAAGGACACTGAACAGGATTTCGCTCGGAATCTTAAATTTAACAAAAACCGAAGGATCCGTCACCTCCTGATATGCATCATTATCCATCGTCACTTCCGACTTACTCACCGGTGTCGCAAACTTCGTATCATACATTAAAACTTTTGCCCCCTCATAAATCTTCCCTGCTTCGTAAAGCGTCTTAAACGCCCACCACACCGACTCCATGAAATTCTTGTCCATCGTCCGATACGCCCCCTTGAAATCCACCCAGCGCCCAATCCGATCAATCGTCCCCTCCCAAGTCTCCGAATTCGCCACCATCGACTCGCGCGCTTTCAGAACATAATCTTCCAGCGACCATTTCGTTCCTATCTCTCTACGGTCGGTAATCCCCAACTGCTTCTCCACAAAATTCTCCGCCGGCAGTCCATGACAATCCCA
>CAYTPD010000001.1:0-135256 GCA_964439975.1 uncultured Candidatus Saccharibacteria bacterium | reverse complement strand
TCGAGGAACATAAAAACGAGTACATCCACTTCATTATCACGGGGGAAGCCTGAAATGGCAGGCCGGAAATACCAGGACAACTGTAAAAATCCCTTAAGCATAAGCCACAATCATACCGCACATTCCACTAAAAACAAGGCTTGCAATTTACAGCCACATGAGTGATAGATATGTGTGTAATGGCAAGAAAGGAGCCGGATATGGAAAACTACTACCGTTACAACCTGACAGGCATGGAGCGAAAAGCTTTTGTGGAGTCTGTCAGCAAAATACTGGGAGAACCCGCTGTTTACCAGAAAGCGCCGTCTTTCTCTTACCGTATAGGAGGCTTTATGGTAGACCGCAGCGGCACGCTCAGCCGTGTCAATGATACCAGCATGGAAGCATTGGACGACCTTGTAAAGAAGCTGGAATGTCAGGGATACACGGCAGAGAAGCCGCTCACCATTGAACTGCCGGCCACGGAGCTAGATGAAGACACCCGGCGCAAACTGCTGCAGATCATAGAAAGCAAACAGACGCTGATCAGGCAGGCGCTGGGGGCGGACAGCCTGTCGGTCGTGGAGCATGACGGCAGGGCCACCTTCCCATGGTTCACCCTCCGCGGCACTCCGGGGGAGGCTGACACCTACGCCCGTTTTGTGGCCGCCCTGGTCAGCATGGCAAAAAACAGGAAGCGGATTACCGCGAAAGAGAAGCCGGTTGAGAACGCTAAGTTCAGCATGAGGCTGTTCTTAGTCCAGCTGGGCTTTATCGGCGATGAATATAAGACTGCCCGCAAAATCCTGCTCAGGAACCTCAGCGGCAACAGCAGCTGGAAATCCGGACCGCCGCAAAACCGAAGGAATGCAGGGACTGGGACAGCAGAACCAGCCCCTGCCGAACCTGCGGAAACAGAAACCAACTATGGGAAAGGGGGCGCACCTTATGACCAACTATAACTTTCCCCGCCAGGATACCGTGGAACGGATACGGAATATGTACCCCAAAGGCGCACGGGTGGAGCTGGTGGAGATGACGGATCCCTACAGCAGGCTTGTCCCGGGAGACCGGGGGACTGTAAAATCCGTGGATGATACCGGCACAATCCACGTCAGCTGGGACAGGGGCGGAAGCCTCGGCATCCTGTACGGGATTGACCGGGTGAGGAAGTTATGACGCTGAGGGGGCTTTCTGCCCCCTCAGTAAAAAAGGAGTGGGCGACCGCCACAACGCTCCTGTAAAAAACTACAGGAAATGGAGGCAGAAAAATGAGAAAGATTAAAAAAATAGACCACACACTGTCACTGCCCGTCAGGCGGAAGAAAGTCGCGGCTTATGCCAGGGTGTCTTCAGGCAAAGACGCACAACTGCATTCCCTGTCCGCCCAGATCAGTTACTATAACAGCCTGATCGGAAACCGGGGCGACTGGGAACTGGCCGGGATCTATGCGGACGCCGCCATGACCGGCACAAAAGAAAACCGCCCGGAGTTCCAGAGGTTACTCGGTGACTGCCGGGCTGGAAAGATTGACATGGTGATTACCAAATCCATTACCCGTCTGGCACGTAATACCGTGACACTGCTTGAGACTGCACGCGAGCTGAAAGCGCTTAATATTGACATTTACTTCGAGAAAGAAAATATCCACACCATGAGCACGGACGGCGAGCTGATGCTCACACTGCTCGCATCGTTTGCACAGGAAGAAAGCCGCTCAGCTTCAGAAAATGTAAAATGGAGAATCCGGAAGAACTTTGAGAAAGGCTACCCTACCTACATCGATATGTATGGTTACCGTTTCCGGGACAATACTTTAATAATAGTCCCGGAAGAGGCGGAGGTTGTACGGCAGATTTTCTCCGACTACCTTTCCGGCATGGGGAAAACCGCCATTGCTAAAAAATTAAACCGCCAGAAGATTACGACCAAATCGGGGGGTCTGTGGCGTGGCACTACTGTCCACGATATGCTGACAAACGAAAAATATACGGGCAACCTGTTGCTACAGAAGTTTTATCGGACAGACTATATTACAAAAAAGAATGTCAGAAACCGTGGGGAGTGTCCAATGTACTATGTGAAGGATTCTCATGAAGCCATTATTGATGAGGCTACATTTGCGAGGGTACAGGAGGAATTAAGGCAACGCAAAGAGAAAGCCTCGCCGACCAAGATGCCCTCGGAGCATTATCTGTTTACTGGTCTGGTTCGCTGCGGGCAATGCGGTAACACTTTCTGCAGGCGGATCAGAAACCGCAATACCAAATATGCAAAACCCGTGTGGACATGCCAGCTGTTTGATACCATTGGAAAAGAAGCCTGTCCTGCCCAGCAGATACCAGAACACATCCTTATTGCCAAAACTTCTGAGGTACTGGGGATGACGGACTGGCGCCGTGAGGATTTACTGGAACATATTACAGAAATACAGGTGCCGGCACACAATACCTTAGTTTATGTATTTAGGGACGGACATACTGAAAGGATCCACTGGCAGCACCGCTCCCGCCGGGAGAGCTGGACGCCGGAAATGCGACAACGCGCCGGCGAGCTGAGCCGCGAACGTGCCAGAAAGAGAAAAATGCAAAAAACAATGGAAGGAGGAGATGCCTGATGGCTACACAGACAGCAAGGAAAGTCCACAAAATAGAGAGCTGTACCGGCCTCACCCCGGTCACCCAGGACCAGGAGCAGAAGAAACGCCGGGTGGCGGCTTACGCCAGAGTGTCGACTGATTCTGACGAACAGCTCTCAAGCTACGAAGCACAGGTCAGCTTCTACACACAGCACATCAGGAGCAACCCGGACTGGGAATTTGCCGGTGTATATACTGACGAAGGCATCTCCGGCACCAACACCAAAAAACGCGAAGGGTTTAACCGGATGGTTGAGGATGCTTTGGGCGGCAAAATTGACCTGATCCTGACAAAATCAATCAGCCGTTTTGCCCGCAATACGGTGGACACACTGACAACGATCCGGAAACTTAAGGAACGGAAAATCGAAGTCTACTTTGAGAAAGAGAATATTTATACCCTTGATGCCAAAGGGGAGGTGATGATTACGATCATGAGCAGCCTGGCCCAGGAAGAAAGCCGTTCCATTTCTGAGAACGTCACCTGGGGAAAGCGTAAGGGCATGGCAGAAGGCAGATTCTCACTTGCATACAGGCACTTCCTTGGTTACGAGAAAGGTGAAGACGGCTTCCCTAAAATCGTGGAGGAAGAAGCCAAAATCATTCGTAAAATCTATAGCCTGTTTCTGGAGGGAAAAACGGTACGGGCGATTGCGGATTATCTGACTGGACAGAACATTCCAACGCCAAAAGGTAAACGGCAATGGAGCGTCTCTACAGTCATGAGCATCCTCACTAACGAAAAGTACAAAGGCGATGCCCTTCTCCAGAAGACTTACACTTCTGATTTTCTGACTAAAAAAGTCAAGAAAAACCATGGGGAGGTGCCACAGTACTATATAGAAAATTCCCACCCCGCGATTATAGACGCTGAGACCTTTGAACTGGTGCAGAATGAGATTGAGCGCCGCCGTCCGGTCAGACACCAGCTCCACAGAAGCAGCCCTTTTACGGCAAGGATTATCTGTGCCCAGTGTGGCGGATATTACGGCCGGAAAGTCTGGCACAGTGGCAGTAAATACCAGAAACAGGTCTGGCAATGCAACCATAAATATGAGGATGGCACTATCTGCCAGACACCGAACCTCACCGAGGAAGAGATTAAAGAGGCATTCGTAAAAACACTTAACACTCTGTTAAGTAATAAAGATGAGTGCATGGAACGCCTGACCCGCCGTCTTGCCGTACTTAACGATACAAGCGGACTGGAAAACAGGCTGCTACAGGCACAGAAGCGTCATGGCAGATTAATGGAAGAACTGCGCCAGTATATGGAAGAAAATACCCGGCAGATACAGAACCAGGACGAGTACAACCGCCATTTTTCTGAAGTGGATGCCGCCTGCAGTGCCACAGAGGAGCAGGTAAATTCCCTGCAAAAGAAGATCCTGGAGCAAAAAGGACAAAAGGAGCAGGTCAAACGCTGCCTGTCTAAAGTTAAGGGCTGTAAAAAGGCACTGGATGATTTTGACCTCAGCCTTTGGAACTGTATGGCAGAATCCGTGACTGTCACAGAAAATGGCATACTGACCTTCCTTTTCCGGGACGGTTCGGAGATGTCAGTACAAAAACCAAAAAAATAACCAAGCACCTTATAAGCACATGTAAAACTGTGAGAACCTTAATCCAGCAAAGCCTGCAGAGTAAATCTGCGGGCTTTTTATATGGTATATCGCAATTAGAAAAGTAACGAAACGTTGCATTTATTGCTTACTAGAGACACTCATTTCTAATGAGCTAGCGGACGGGGAAAGCAAGATAGCGACTGTAGTATGCAGATGGGTCGACATTCTGATCACCTATGCCGAAATAGTAAGTGTTAGTAACCTCAGGTCGGGCTATCTTCGACCAACCGTATGCCTCAATGCTGGCGTATCTCAAAGTACTATGGTACAGATGGATAAATCCGCTCCGCACATAGGATAGTGAGAGAAAAGGTAAGGATACCCGTGACGCAATACGCCACAAATGTTGCATTTATTGCTTACTAGAGACACTATCTCTAACACGCCAATGGGCGGGAAAGCATTGTAACGATTACTATCGTACGACGAGCGAATATACTGTTGATTCATCATAAATTTGTAAGCATTAGTTCTGTCTGATAGAGCAAGTATTGTCCAGCTGTTAGCATATCCCCCAACCTCTCTGAGTCCACTACGGAATTCATCGACCCACCCGCTCCGCACATAGGATAATGGAAGATAGGTAACATTATTGCAAAGCATTTCGTGTAGTAACCGTGTAGAGTTTAATACTATCGTGTAATGCATTGGTGCAACCATAAATTTTTGTATCATCTGTGACAGTTAGACACATGTAATTAACGGCAGTCTTTAGGCTGGCGTTAATTACATCTAAGCGGACGAACGGAAGGCGAACCGGGAACCGGGTCGCACGCCGTAGGAGGCGAGTGAAAAGAAAATTCGTTTTCTTTTCCGAGGCGACGCCCGGCGGAATAATTTTTCGCTAGAAAAATTATCACTTTCCGGTCGGTGCCTCCATGTTTGCACGTCACGTTTGATACAATAAGGAGCTGAGTAAAGAAAGAGTTTACGCTTTCTTTTGAGGTGAGGTTTGTTGTGTCTGAAGTAAAATATATAAAGCTAAATAACTAAATCGACATAAAATAATCCTCTAAGCTTTCAGAGGATTATTTTATAGACATGATTATAATTTAATATAATATATTATCTCTCTTCCACTATCCTATGTGCGGAGCGGAAATGTTAATTTAGATTATAGTAGTTTATGGAGTGCAAGCATTGGCGCTTTTGGTTGGACAGTGTTTGCTCGATCGGAAAATTCTAGCGCTTATTTTTGTTATATTTATAATCAAGATATCAATTTATCCGGTATCACAGATCGCTACCATGCTTTTCTCGTCCGCTAGCTCATTAGAAATGAGTATCTCTAGTAAACAACAAATGCAACATTTTGTGGCGTATTGCGTCATGGGTATCCTTACCTTTTCTCTCACTATCCTATGTGCGGAGCGGGTATATAAGATTAGAAAGTGGTATTTTATGGGATGAGGGTGTCATGGGATACGGTTGGTCGATGTTTGCTGGGCCAGAGACTAAGAATGCCTACTTCCTCGGCATGAATTCTCAAGGTGTCATCCCATTCGATTGTAACAATCGTTATACTGCTTTCCCCGTCCATCTAGGCTATAATCCTGATTCTCCGAGCCAAATACTCTTATCCTAATTTTTACGATCCGGATTACGATTAATATAGTGGCGTATGGGAGAGCAATACACTTTAATTATGTTACGCTTAGGGATAGAATTAAGAGTGTTACTATTGACAAAATTAGAAATCTGTTCTATAATGAAAGTATGGGGGTCAAGATCTTTCTTGACGGCTCTTTAAAAATCATTTTGCGCAAAGGGGGGAAGAAGAAATGTCGAGTATCATTGACAAGAAAATTTATGAAAGGTTGCACAAAAGTGCATCGGAACGTGTTGAAACTCGGGAAAAGCTAATGCAAGGACGATTGAAGGGGGTGAAGAGATGATAAACAGTGGATCTTCGGGGATTCTGCGGTGGTTTCTAACGACCATGTTAAAATTGCTACGTATTATGTTGGTCTGGTCACTAATAGCATCAGTGAGCTTTAGTCTCATTACTGGTGGGATGGTGATTGTGAAGTTCGAAATATGGCTGGTACTGTTGTTGATACCGTTTTATATCATATTACACAAGATGGCATACGATATATCATATTACACAAGATGGCATACGATCGTCGCAAAGTCCATAATGAAGTCAGTTACACTAGGCGGTATTTGCAGGCGATCGTGGTGTTTGTCGGATTGTTTTTTATGATCGGGTGTTGCAATGAAATATTATCTTCTGGCTTGATTAACTGTTACTTCACAACGTCGATGATGCTCCTGATACTACCACGGGTGTTTTTGAGTGGGGACACGGAGGTCGATGATGGACTTGGTGAGTACACCAGAGAGGATGTAAACAATCTTAGGAGGTGGCTGACACAGTGAATTTAGGGGGTGAAGGAATGATAAAGAAAGCGAGCCCATCAAGCGTGACTGCGAAGTTTGGGATCGTGTATGTGCTTTGTTACTTTTTGATTACGGGCGCTTTTGCAATTATCCGCGACGAATGGGTGGCTGGAGCTTCGCTGGATTTGTCGCTCATAATTCTCTTGATGCCAGCATGTATGATGATACGGAGCGAAGCAAACGACGCCTTCCAATCTGGAAATGAGATCGCATATCTAAAGCGACTTAGCCAAGCGATGATTGTTTGGTTTGGGACGATTGTATTAGCGGGAGGTTGTTGCGATGCGACTATTTTGCTAGAGGTAATGACCGTCTGGCTGACAGTCACAGTATCGTTGATTGGCTTTCCGTTGATCTCTCTGGACTGAAGCGGGTAATGCGCAAGTACTTTAAAAATCAGTCCGCTAGATTAGTGGGCTGATTTTTGTTCTTGGGGTTATATTATTATAAGGTTAAGGGGAGATTATGTTGACGAACGGCAATTTTACATCTTTCTTGCATAATTCTGACGCCACGAAAAAGACTGCCTATTCTGGCAGCCTTTCGTTTAATAGACGGCGATGCGCACCTTGGCGCTTTTTGAACCGTCCTTCAGGGTCGCAGTAATTTTTACTAATTTACCACGACCGGCTTTTTTGGCGGTAACTTTGCCTGATTTGGAAACCGTAGCATATTTCTTGTTGCTGGTTTTCCAAATCACTTGGCGTCGCACAGTGTTTGGCGTGATTTCTGCCTTCAATGTGCGGGATTTGCCAGCCTTCAAGAATAATGGTGCATTCTTGATTTTCAGCTTGCTGACCTGAGTCCCGTTCCCGCCAGTAGTGCTCGGCTTGTTGGTATTACTCAGAAGCCTGAATTTATTGCCATATTTTTTGGCATACTTCTGAGCGGTCGAACCACGGTAGCCGTAGATCGTAGTGCTTTTTGGCACGGTTGGTTGCAACTTAGCTGCATAAATCCGGCAATTTTTGTTGCGGATTTTAATGCTGGCAAGTTTTTTACAACCGCTGAAAGCGCCTTTGCCAATCTTGGTCACCGAAGCCGGGACGTCGACCGCCTTAAGCCGACGACAACTCGCGAAGACCGAGCTATTGATCACCTTAAGATTTTTGGGAATCTTAATCGTAGTGATCGGCGTGCCGGAAAAAGTTGCTCGACCAATCTGGCTGACACTGTCTGGCAGCTTGACCGTCTTGAGGTTTGGACAAGCGATAAAAGCTTCTTCCTCAATGGTCGTAAGCTGCGTACGCGACGCATCGATCTTCGTCAGCTTCGCACAAGCGTCAAAGGCGTGCGCACGGATAATCTTCAGCGTACTAGGCAGGACCACCTCTTTGAGGTTGTCGCACCACTTGAAATTATACTCGCCAATTTCAGTGATGCCTTCGCTGATGACTACTTTTTTTACCTTGTCCGGGCTGTACCACGGAATCCGGTAAACCGGCACGCCGTCCCGAATTTCAGCGATCGGGCAATCCTTCATGGCGCCGAGACCGGTAATCGTAATCGTACCATTACCGTCGTCGGCCCACTTGACATTACTGCCCCACGTGCCAAAGTCTGCCACCGTAGCTTGAACCGGTTGTGGCTTCGTCGCCAGTATGATCCCAAGAAACAGAATCATGACTAAAGTTACCTTTTTAAATTGAGCTTTCTTCATGATAGCTCCCCCTTTCTAAAGATCTTTTTTGTCGAAGTTCCAGGGATGACAAAAAACAATCCCATACTTCCATTGTAGCACACTTTAGTGAAAAAGTCAATGCTTATACAAGCATTTTGGCGAATTTTAAGGAAAATTGTGGGAATTTTGTCGAATTTTAGGAGAATTTTGAGAAAAATTGAGGATATTTTTCGTCGAGGTAGCGAAACAGCGCGTCGTAAAAGACCGCGTGCGGGACGAGGGGCGAAGGGGTTTCGGAGAGCATAGCGTGAAGTTCGGTCGGGGAGACAAATTTGAGGGCAGAAATTTCGTCAGCTTGAGGATGAAAATCCGATAAATCGAGATTAGTTTCCATAAGATATAAATTGTTAAAGAAATTATTAATAAAGTTGAGCCTTGGACGAGTTGAAGAGCGATGCGTAAGCAAGAAATGCAGGTCTTCCGGTCGGACATCAATCCCTAGCTCCTCTTGGAGCTCACGTACTGCGCCGGCATGTGAATCATCACCAGCGATAAGATGGCCACCACAGGAGACGTCCCAATAGCCTCCCCAACTGTCCTTATCATCTATGCGTCGTTGCAAAAGAATTCCCCGTTGTGGATTAATAATCCAGACATTGACAGCACAATGCCAGTCACCGTCGCGGTGCACGAGGTGGCGTGGCTTAGTAACACCGGTAGGTCGTCCGTTGCCGTCAAGAATATCCAGCAATTCATTATCGGCGTCGGCAACCGGCGACGTCATAATTCACCTTTCTTGCGAAGAAACTTCGGACGAGCGCCTTCGAGAAACATCTTACGCGTAATAAAATTGAAAACCATGCCAAAAGCCGTCGTCAGGACCTTAGCGATCATCGGGTGCCAACCAGCCGAAACAAGAAAAGCCAATAGGGCTTCATCAAAAGCTAAGAAGGCGATACCGTTAAAAACAGCAAATTCGACAAAGAGGCGTCGGCGAGTTTTTTCGGTCGTAGTATTGAAGACCCAAGTCGTGCTGGCCCAGAAATTAAAAATCGTTGAGATTGCAAAAGCAATGGCGCTAGCGACGACAGATTTCGTGACTTCGTCAGGAATTGGCAAAGCCCCAAGCATGAGCGCAAAAATGATCCAGTTGATTGCGGTATTCGTACAGCCGACGATGAAGAATTTCGCGAGCTGTTGGAAAGTTTTGGTGTATTTTTTTAGATGAAGCAAGTTGCATCCCCATGCAACAAGTCGGTCGATAATGTCCCCTTCGTCCGCTTTGACATTTTTCCCTTTTTCACGCATCGTGTTTCGATTTTAGCATAGAAGACGCTGTGAAACAAATCTTGTGTTTTTTGATATTGTATGGTATAATCATAGGAAATTCAGGTGAGAAATGTCGGTATGATTGAAATTTGGGATTGGTGTATGCGACGAAAATTGATTACGATTAGCTTTTTGATGCTGTTTTGGCTCAGCAGCGTGATTGGCTTTCAATTTTTTGAGGTTTATGCGCAACAAATTGCGGAAATTGGCGTCCCGACTTTGGGCGAAACTACACTTGAGACAGAATCAACTGCAGAAACACTAGAAGGAATGCAAGAAGAAGCACAAGCAAAATCAGTGGAAGAAGCACAAGAAGAAACGCAAATGGAGGCGAGTCAAGAAGTAGCTCAGGAATCAATGCCGATCAAGGATATTTCGAAGAGCGTGGCGAGTCAACGTGCGGCCGGCAAAGATCTCGGCATCGGCGAAGCGACGGATATTTTGGGTGATTTTCAGCCTATCGAAATTGACGAAAAAGATAGTGAAAATGACTCGCGAAAAGATAATCAAATTGCCCAGGCGACGGATTCTCAGAACCGATCCTGGCCTGGATATAAAATTGTTGCTCTGGCTACCTTAGTGGGCTCACTCTGCACTTTAATTACGCATTATTTTGCGCTACGTTTTGTACGCTAGGACGCGGATTGACAGACTGATTTTGTTGCTGAGAATGGCGTAATCCAGATTAGGCTATGTTATAATATAGATATGAAAAAGCTTAATACTAGCCCGCTGAGCGGTATGCAGGAATTGTTACCAGAATTGCAGGCGGAATTTGATCGTCTAAAAAGTGGCATTGAGCAGATTTATCGCCAGGCTGGTTTTCAGCATATCGAAACGCCGATGATTGAGCGTGACGAAATTTTGCTAGCTAAGGCAGGCGGAGAGACCGAAAAACAAATTTACAGAGTTATCAAGACGACTGAGACAGCGCAAGAGGCTGACCAAGCTTTGCGCTTCGATCATACCGTTTCGCTGGCACGCTATGTGGTTGAGCACTTAAACGATTTAGCCTTCCCTTTTCGAGTGACGCAAAGCGCACGGAATTTTCGAGGTGAACGAGCGCAAAAAGGACGTTTCCGGGAATTTTATCAATGCGATATTGATGTCGTGGGACGCAATTCTCTGCCGATCGAATATGATGCGGAAGTGATCTTCACCCTTGCGGAAGCGCTGTCAACTTTGCCTTTGCCGGGAAAGTTTCGCGTCAGAGTGAGCAACCGTAAGCTACTCGCAGGCGTATTGGAAAGTTTAAATCTTGAGCGACAGGCGGAGAAAATCCTGAGCATTATCGATCATGCAGAGAAAGTGCCAGAAAACGTGACCCGAGAGGCGCTTGAGGAGCTGCAAATTGGTTCGGAGAATATGCAAAAAATCATGGCTTTGATTGCTGTAGCTGGAGAGAGGTGCGAGATTATTGCGCAGCTAAAGGTGCTTGGGCCGGCGAATGCAACCTTCGAAGCAGGCTTAGCAGAGCTCGAACAAGTCCTCTGGGTTTTAGAACAATTGCAGGAGACCAGCCAAGCACATTACGAAATCGTGGCGGATCTCAAAATTGTCCGTGGCCTGGATTATTACACAGGCACTGTGTTTGAGACCATGCTAAACACTCACCCGGAAATTGGCTCGATCTGTTCAGGCGGGCGTTATGAGAATTTGGCCTCGCACTATACTGATCAGAGCTTGCCGGGCGTAGGAGGCTCGATTGGTTTGACTCGCTTGTTTTCAGTTTTGCAAGACTTAGACGCTATTTCGATGACTAAGGAAAAAAGTATTGATTATTGCTTATTGACGCTCGGTGAAGCTGAGCAAATCGTCGAGGCGACACTTGAAGTCGCTCAAAAATTGCGCAAACAGGGAGCGACGATTGACATTGTCTGGGGCGCGAAAAAATTGGGTGATAAATTTAAATATGCTAGCAAGGTAGCAGAAAAAGCGATCGTAATCGGCGAGGTGGAAGCAGAAAAGATCCTGAATGCAAAGTCGAATGATCAGTCCATGACATTGACGGCTAAAATGCTTGATTCAGGCGAGACGATTGAGTTATTCTTCTGAGTCGGCGTTAGGTCTGAATCTAGAATCAATTTTGAGGTCTAAGAATCGGTCCTCGGCTGTTGAACCTTTAGCGCGCAGTCAAGCCAGCCTGGAGATATTCCTTAACCTCGTCCCAGCCCCATTGATCATCAAAACCGGCTTGGGTAAATTTATTGAATTTAAAATACGGCATGCCTTGAGAAACCTGGGCGGCTCGCGTGGTATTAGCGTCGACATCGGCAAGCGATTCATGATTATTCACACACTGTACAAACTGATCGCCCAGACCCGCCTTCTTGCCGATCTTGAGCCAATAATCCTCCGGAAGATTTTTGATTGGCGTGGCTTCCTTGTTGCTACCAATTCCCTTCGAATGATAATTCTCCCACAGCGCCCCCAAAGCACCATGATAAAAATCCCAGAATTTATCTTCTCGCGAGGCACAGTAAGCGCTCTCAGCTGCATCGCGTGAGTACTGACTACCATTTCCTTCGTAAAGCATGTCTGTCAAGCGCACTTCGAAGACAATTTGGTTTTCGTCAAGAAACTGTTTAAATTCTTCCCAATGGTCCATGGTGGCACGCGAAAAAACATCACAATATGGACACATCAGATCAGTATACATGACATAATGGTTCGGCGCATTGAGGTCGCCGACTGCCATACCGGCATTCCAAACTGGATCGACGGCAATTTGGTTCATTGAAAAAGTGATTGCGACCAGGACGATTGCAACAATGATAATAATAATTAGGACAATACCCATTTAGACCTCCTCTTTTTCGGCTGATTGATGCTCGTGGCGATCGGCTGAGTGCCGCTTCTGAAAACGTTCACTGACAATTAGCGCATAAGCGTTATTTCCGAGGCGTTTTAGGCTCAACAACGCGATTAAAACTGCCACAAAGGTCAAAATTCCTGATAAAGTATTCGCCAAGGCATAACCACTTGTACTGAATAAGGTACCTAGCAAAGGAGTCAGAAGCGTTGTCCCGCAAGTCGGACAGCCGGAGCCGAGAATCGCTAATCCCGCCGTCACACCGACATGCTCGAGATTATCGAGGTTCGAGGCGGTAGCGACGACTTGGGCCTTTTTGTCGCGACGGTGTTTTTGCCAAACGACAACTATCAAGCCAATCAAAATACTCTGGAGCAAAATGATCAAAAAATTCAGCAACCAACCCCAAAAACTACTGCTAATCAGGAAAATTCCTAAAAATCCTTCGCCCAGAATCGCAAGCTTGCGACCCCAATCGACGCTCCAGAGCATACTAAGCGGAGCGGTACTACTAGACAAAAGGCTCATTAAGGTCCCAAAAATCACAAAACTCAGGAAGAATCCCCAGAGAAATTCCTTACGACGAGACGCCAAGAGAACGCCCGAAACTGCTAGCTTGCATTCGTCAAGCCAACGAGCGAGTTTGGGCGGAATTTGTATGTTTTTTCCTCCTTTGGTCATATGTATCATGTTAGCACATGTTTAAAACGAAGACAATTGTTCGTTTTAAGCCCTATCTTTCTATTGTATCACACATTGATGAGAAAGTCAATAGGGCTTGTTCGGTTTTTTAGGTTTTAACAGGGGTAATTCCGTGTATGATTTTTATATTTTTTGACATAATTATCGCGAATTTCAATATTGACTAGCTTTTTGGCTATGCTAAAATGAAATTAGGAATTCAGGCGAATCTAACGTTGAGGGCCGTCTGTAGTTCCAAATATCAACTAGCACCGTGGTGGTTATTATGTGCTATTTTTATTAAAGTCTCGTCGAGGATGATTTGATGAGACTTTTTTGGCGTTAGACTATAGGTTTGTTTTAGAGTTTAGCCATGATCGCTAGGCGCAACAAAAATAGCCTGGCGATTTATTCTCTGACGGGAGGGATTTATGATATAATGGATTTGTATCTTGCCCGAATGGCGGAATTGGTATACGCGTTCGACTTAAAATCGAATGGAGAAATCCATATGGGTTCAAATCCCATTTCGGGCACCATGATTTTTGAGTATTATTAATCTGAAATATAAATATATCAGTATTCATCAAGGTAATTTAGAAGGTCTTTCGAGGAAGGATTAGAAAGTAGAATGAAAAATAGAAAAATTACGCACAAAATCACTCAAGGAATGTACGCATTAACGACGGAGGGAGGAGGCTGTATAGTTGATGCGGTGTCGCGAGCGAGCGCTGGCGACCAGCCCTTGATCACTGTCGCGATTGCGAAGACGAACCACACAAATCAGTTATTGGACAAAAATAAACGATTTGCGCTGGCGGTGTTGGGCAAAAATCCTCAGCCAGGATTGATTGAAACTTTTGGTTTTAAGTCTTCGAAGGAGTGCGACAAGTGTAAGGAAATCGAAACGGTTGAGATCGAAGGTACGCCGGTGGTGAAGGATTGTGCTGGCTATATGATCTTGGAAAAGGTCGACGCGATCGATACCGATACACATACGCTCTATATCGGCAAGATGATTGAAGGAGATATCCTGAAAGACGAGGAGCCAATGAGCTACGCGTATTATCAAGAGCATAAAGCCGATTTGACCAAGAAGCCGACTCAGCAAGGTCAGACGGCTTGGGTTTGTACGGCTTGTGGCTACGTCTATTATGGCGATGAAGTGCCTGAGGATTATAAATGCCCACTTTGCGGGTTGGGAAAATCCTATTTTAAGCGCAAGGAAGATTAAGCTGTTTAGCTCAGTTTTGTTTGGTTTAAGTTCAGGTTTAGTTTATTCATTATTTTGTTTATTATTTTTGCGAAACAGTAATAGACTGTGTTATAATTGATTTTGATGCCTAAGAAGAGTTCTAAACGACCTACTTTAACTCGGCGAACTTTGTATTATTATCTACGTGAGGTAATAAAATATAAATGGTATTCGCTCGGGACCTTTATTTTGACGCCAATTGTGGTGTTTATCCGAGCGATTTTGGCGCCATTGATTTTTGCGGATTTGATCGAAAAAGCGTCGCTAGGATTGCCACTCGATGAGTTGCTCAAAGTAGCCTTGGTTGAGGTGATTGCTTTCATAATATTGTATGCCTTTAATAAACTTGTGCTCGAAGAATTGCGACTGGCGTGGTGTTGGAAACTAGAGCTTTTAGCGATGTATGATCTCTCGAATATGGCGTTTAATACCGTCTGCGCACAGTCGATGCAGTTTCATAACGATCGTTTTTCTGGCTCGCTGGTTTCGCAGACCAATAAATTCGTCTGGGCATTTGAGCGTCTGTTCGATACGGTAATTTGGGATTTATGGCCGACCTTAACTTATATTATCATGGTGATCATTGTTTTGGCGCCTCAGGTGCCTTGGTTCGTGATCGGAGTGATCGTGTTTGGGATCTTTTATGCGATTATTTCGATTTGTTCGATGAATAAAATTGCCGATCTGAACAAAAGTGAAGCCGAAGCTGAAGCGAAACAGACCGGACAACTGGCCGACTCGATCACGAATATTATCTCCGTAAAATCCTACGCACGGGAATCACATGAGCGTCATCGCTACGCTAATTTTTCCCGTCGCGTCTTAAATGTTGGGGATGATTTGAAACGCGCAACGATTCAGCGCGACATTATGTTCAACTGCGTACAGGTCGGCATTACGGCGATGATTTTAATCTTCTTACTTTGTGGGCGAGAATGGCTGGGAATTTCGATTGCGACCTTGATCTTGATCGTAAATTATGCCCAGACAATTCAAGGTGAGTTATGGAACATTAACTCAATTCTGAAGAATTGCAACCGAGTGTTCGGCGATGCGTATGAGATGACCAGAATTTTGGACATGAAAGATGACGTGGTCGATGAGCCGGGCGCCAAACCTCTGGAGTTCAGCGAATCACGCGTGGACTTCGATAATATCAGCTTTAAACATAGCGATGCGAAGGAAGCAATCTTCCGCGACTTCAATCTGCACGTCCAAGCAGGGGAGCGAATTGGTCTGGTCGGAGTTTCTGGCTCGGGCAAGACGACTTTGACAAAATTATTGTTGCGCTTTGCTGACGTCGACCAAGGAGAAATCAAAATTTCTGACCAGAATATTCGCGAGGTTACACAACAAAGTTTGCGCGAGAAAATTGCTTATGTTCCGCAAGAAACTTCCCTGTTTCATCGGTCAATTGCGGATAACATTGCTTATGGTAAGCCGGGAGCGTCACGAGCTGAGATTGAACGAGCAGCGAAGTTAGCGAATGCGCATGAGTTTATTAAAGATTTGCCCGAAGGATACGAGACCTTGGTCGGCGAACGAGGAATTAAGTTGTCCGGTGGACAAAGACAACGGATTGCGATTGCGCGAGCAATCTTGAAGGATGCGCCGATTTTAGTCTTGGACGAAGCAACCAGTGCCTTGGATTCGGAGAGCGAGGCGTTAATCCAGAGCGCGCTTGAACGGCTGATGAAAGGGCGCACGAGCTTAGTCATCGCACATCGCCTTTCGACGGTCGCGAGTCTAGACCGCATCGTTGTTTTGAAAAATGGTCAAATCGTCGAACAGGGTAAGCACCACGAATTATTGCAAAAATCAGGAGGTGTCTATCAATACTTGTGGAGTCGGCAAAGTGGTGGTTTTGTCGAAGAATAACGAAAACTTCTAAAAAACTGAGACCCGCACGAGAAGGTGCGGGTCTGACGCTAGGCTAGCGTGTGATCATGCGGTTGAGACGATTGGCGGTCCCTATGCTATGATATTCCAAAATCAGCGACTGGATGCGCGTCTGAGCATATTCCTGAAAACGAAAGGCTTCCTTTTCTACGAGTTGGTTCTGGTAGATCGCCACGCCATCAATTCCCGGCTCAGCTATATTTTTCATATTGACTAGATGGAGTTGCGAACGCTGAAGATCTCGAGGCAAGGCCATGAGCGGAATTTGATCTCCGCCCGAACGCACCGTCCTGGATGTAGTAACTGCCTGCAAACCATGCCAAGCTTCATGCGCCACGGCAAGAATAATTTCGCCAACCGTATGACCGACGAATTGTCGCGGATTAATCAGAAACCTTGTCAAAGTTAGATTGCCCAGGACGTCCATCTCATACAAGTAGGTCAGCATCGATCCTTCAGTCATCAAATTCCGATCTTCTGGATGTTCCACGACCCAAGACTTATACTCGCTAATTGCAGGATCAAA
This sequence comes from uncultured Candidatus Saccharibacteria bacterium, assembly GCA_964439975.1. GTDB lineage: Bacteria > Patescibacteriota > Saccharimonadia > Saccharimonadales > Saccharimonadaceae > Nanosyncoccus. The sequence continues at coordinate 118,487 of CAYTPD010000001.1, read as the reverse complement.
CTCCGCGATATTCAGCAAACGCCAGAAATAGGTCTTGGCAGCGTCGATGCCGACAGATAATTTTGTGTTAAAAACCGTCGTCAGCTTCGCAATGTCGCTCATAGTCATGCGTTCGAGGGTAAATTTCATAATCCCCTCGATTGATGTAATCTCTGGATCACCATAGATTGCATCGTGCCAAGCATCGATATAACTTTCCGGCGCATGACCAAAAATTTCCCTTAAGTTTTGTCTGATTCTGTTGTCCATTCAATTTCCCCCTTTTTAACCGCATTTTAAGTTGCACTTTTGCCCCAAGATAGGGCTGAGAGCCATAAAGACCTCTTATTACTATTTTATCATACATCTTTTAAAAAGTCAATAGAAAAACCGAAAATTATAGATTTTGTACACCCTATTTCATAGAGGTTATAACGTAGTCCAGAGTAGAGCAGGCGAAGTCTCTATTGATTTTTTTGGCAATATGTGCTACAATAGAAAGAGGAGCTATCTAATTAGCTAGTCCGCGCCCAGAGAGGACGCGCGTAAATCTCAAAGGAGGGGTAAAAATGAGAAGTAAATCAAGAAGATGGTCAAGAGGCGGACAAACTAGCGGTTTGTTAACACTGGCATCGCCCGCGCTACTGGGGTAAGATCGTGAGTGGTATCCGTTGATTGATACTTTCGCTGGATTGTCTGAAGAGGTGAAGGATCTGAAAAATTGGCGCGATGTGCCGATCCCATGGATAAGAATTGTCAGCACTGGATTGGACGACGAGAAATTCCATCCATATAACCGCGTGCAATTTGTTTATGATTGTAATGTTCGGCCGTATGTTGAGGGAAAGCTAGAATCATGCATGAAGATTTGGCATACAGCGGTGCTTTTCTTCAATGATGGGAAACTGGAGCGAGTGTTCTTAGTCGAGGAGACAGAGGTGCTGCAAAGAATTGTAGAGGAATACTCGATCGAACAAATTTTCCGACTCATGGGGCGAGACGATCTGATCGGCAAGGTATCGCAAGAAATTATTCTTTTGGACGAACAACCCGAGTACGCAAGGGACGATCTTGAGTTTAATACCGCACGAGTAGTAGTAGCGCCGAAATGACCTGACGCTCAGACGCGCGATTCGATCATGGGGATCGTCGAAAAAATCCAGGCAACATATTTCAACAACCAAATTATAACCGATTTGTGCTATGAAATAGATTGTGGTGATCGGAAGTTTCAGCTACACTTCTGTTTGGTTTTATTTTATCTTGAAGATAGGACAATTCGCTTATTACAACAAGATCTTCTCTAAAGTTAAGCCACCCTTTTAGAGGGTGGCTTTAAGCTGTCTTGAAGAAGATCCGGCTAGCGATCATTCCAGCGCTGAATGGCGTCGGCGATAACTTTTTTCGCTTCATCGAGGCCAGCGAACTCTTTCACTTCGGTCGAGCCAGGCTTCTTGAGATCTTTGTAATGATTAAAGTGGAATTCGATTTGTTTAATCAACTGCTCGGGCAAATCTGCCAAGGTTTGATAGCAGTCGCCATTATTGCGATCGTCAGCAACTACGGCGATAATCTTATCGTCTACTTCCCCACCGTCGACGAATTTCATGACGCCGAGAATGCGGGCCTTGGTATAGATACCAGTCGTCAAAGGCTGGTCAGTCACTAGGAGGACGTCCAGCTCGTCGCCGTCTTCGTCAAGGGTCTGCGGAATGAAACCATAGTTAGTAGGTTTGGCAAAAGCAACTGGCTCAATTCGGTCGAGCATAAAACAGGCATGGTTGCGATCCCACTCGATTTTATGGTTTGAACCGGTCGGAATTTCAATAACAACATTAATTTCGCCATTTTCGTAGTCACCGGGCGTGAGAATTTTGTTAAAATCTGCCATAAAACTCCTTTAAGATTAAGTTCTTTTCATTATAACACGGATCGGCTGAGAATGGGAGTGGGCGTTATTTCGTGGGGCGTTGCAGGAAGTTTGTCGCGCCGGCCAGACGCAGAATCTCGATCACTAAGCGATCGTGCCAAAGATTCCGAACCAGGCGAGCGGAGGAGGGATTCTTGAGATATTCGGCAGCTAACTGATTAAGCTGATAGACAGTACGTTGTTTCAAAAGATGAAAGCTGGAGCGCATGCCGAAAACGTCCTCGGGGTTCGCGCTGGCAAAGGTCTTCCAAAATTTCTCAAAGTTGGCGAGGTTAAATTTGTTTGGCGCGAGGATTAGCTCACGGAACTTAAGCATTTCTTTGAAATTTTCGTCGAAGGGCATTTCGATACGATCCTGGGCCGTTAGACCAGCAATCGATTCAGCGACTAGATTTTTGGCAAAATTGATGGTCGCCACAAAGGACGGACGCAGACCAATATTGCCTTGTTTTTCTAGCAAAATACTATTCAAGCTACGAATAAGTTCGCCGGTTTGTTGCCAGTCGACTTTAGTCTCACCGTCATCCTCGTCAGTCCAAATCTCGAGCTCGTCGATCAAAGTATCCAGCTCGATATCGCCAGTTTTGGGTTTTGAAATCGCGGTTTGATCGGTATTTCTCATCAAACGACGCAAGACTTCAATCGCAGGAGCGCGGTATTCGGCGCCGTTTTTATCGGTCAGATGAACGGGTCGATCATAATTATCAAGGTCAAAGATGTACTGATCGAAGCCATCATAGTACTTGCCAAAGCTTGAAGCGAGTCGCCAAGCCAAGGCTTTTTGGAGCATGGTGGTCGCCTCGAGCGGGGCGTCGCCCTCGGAAGCGTCCGTAGCGTCGTAAAAGTCAACCATGGCGGTCAATAAATCATGCGCACCCGGGCGGTTGTCGTAGATAAAGCCATAATTTGGAAAAATAATATCTTGCAACTGAGCAGCGTCGTAGCGAATTTGCTGAAAACGTTGAAAATCGCCAGTCAGAATAGTCTGGTCCGCCCAGAGCAATTCGGCAGTGGTTTTTGGCGTTACCATATTAACTAGACAGTCACAGACGAAATCCGCAAGATTATAATCACCATAATTGACCGCCCAAGCACCATGAGGCTGTTCGAGGATTCTTACTTCAGGATCCCGCGCTTTTAGCATTGGAAAAACATTGTCACGAAAGCCCTGGATTTTAATCTCATCTAGCCCGTGGAGCTCAAAATAATGCCGAACGATCGAAGCTTCTGAAGTATGTTGATCAGATGAGCTGGAGCGCTTTGCGAGCTCATGATGGTATGACATGAAGGCGGGCAAGCAATCTTGATCACGGCTCGCTGCCACGATGCGTAGGCTAAGAATTAGATCGTCGGTCGACTCGTCTTGTTGAAGTGAACGATTCGCATATGCAGTCAAAGTGTCCATGAATTCGTCGTCAAAAAGCTGACTAGAATAAGCCCGAGCGAAGGCGACTAGAAGTTGGGCGAAATTTTGTTGTTGGAACTCTTCCGGTTTAGGTAGATCGTCGACTAATTTTGCTGTCTGGCGATAAAGACTGTCGATCTCTTCCGGGCGACGGGATAGCAACTCCCCCAGCGTCAAGGGCGCAGCCATGCCAAGGCAATTATAGACGGAAATGATTTCCGCCAAAGAACGATCGGTCTGAGGCCGCATTGTCTTCTTGTAGTCTAAGTAATAGATATTCAGATATTCACCAACTTCTTCGACTTCAAGTTGATTTTTCTCCGCGACGCTTTGGAGTTGACGGCAAAGATTTGGATTTTTCGCGGCGAGTTCGATGCGCCAATCCGAATCCAATTCACCGCTATGCATAAGATCCTCGAGGTCAAGAAAAGCTTGGGTTTTTTCATCGCGAGTATGAGTACGATGCGGGTCGGTCTCGAGATCCTCGAGGTCGCTTAAACCAAGTTCTGCCTCGGGAGCGGAATTTTCAGTGCTCGGTAGATCGGGGTTAAGATCAGTAATTTCGCCAAGCGCAGTCGAGCGAACGGCACTGGGCGTTTTTTTGGCTTTTTTAGTTGTAGAACGTGTGATTTTTTTCATAACTACTTATCCTTATTATAGCATAAGTGTCATCAAGTCAATTTGGGTTTTTAGACTTGACCGAGATAAGTTTAAATTAGATCGATTTAGGCTGGGTGTTTTTTAGGTTTAGTTTTCGTTGTGATTATAGTTCGTAGGTTGACCAAAAATTCGTTCATTTGCGACGGCATCAGGCAAATAGCTTTTGTCGAGATGAAATCCGGCCTCCCATTTTTGTCCTTCGCCAAAACCGAGATCTTTCATCAGCTTTGTAGGGGCATTTCGAAGCCAGGTTGGCACGGGGCAATTTAGGCTACGTCGAGCGATTTCCTGAGCGCGAAACCAGGCATTATAGGAATCACGATTTTTCTTCGCTTTGGCCAGGACGGTAGCAACATGACTGAGAATAATACCACCTTCCGGCATTCCGACGCGTTCAATCGCCTGAAAACAACTAACGGCCAAATTAAGAGCGCCATTCCCCGCCAGGCCAATATCCTCTGAGGCAAAAATCACCATTCGTCGGGCAATAAACTTCGGATCTTCGCCACTCGCCACCATGCGAGCAAGATAATAGAGCGTCGCATCAACATCCGATCCTCGCATAGACTTAATAAAGGCTGAGATATTGTCATAATGATAATCACCAGATTTGTCATATAGTGGCATTTTTTGGCCCACGGCGGTCTCGACCACCTCTTTGTCGACCGTTTTGGCCAGACTCAAAGAGAGTTCGAGGTCGCCGAGCGCCGAGCGAGCGTCGCCGCCTGAGAGTTCGGCGATGTAGTCTAGGGCTTCGTCGGACACGCGGTCCTGGGCGCCTTCGGCCACGATCGCTCGGCGCAGCACCTCGAGAATCCCGCTCTTCGTCAGCGGAGAAACTAACACGACTCGGGAACGGGATAAGAGCGGCGAAATGACTTCGAAGCTGGGGTTTTCCGTGGTCGCACCAATAAGAATGATGAGACCCGATTCGACATGAGGCAAAAAAGCATCCTGCTGTGCTTTATTAAAACGGTGAATTTCGTCAACAAAGAGGACAGTGCGAATTTTGAGATTCCAATTCACCTTCGCGCGCTCGACCACACTTTCAATATCGGCTTTTTTCGAGGTAACTGCGGAAAGTTCAACAAAATCAGCATTAAACTCTTTGGCCAAAATACGGGCTAAGGTCGTCTTGCCCGTGCCGGGAGGACCCCAAAAAATTAGATTGACCGGCTCCGCGTTTTTAACAATTTCGGTAAGAATTTTCCCCTGACCAATAATGGCGTCTTGTCCAACTACCTCGTCCAATTTCTGCGGACGCATACGTTCCGCAAGGGGGACTCTACTCATAATAACATTATATCGCTCGAAGCCAAAAAATGAAAGACAGAAACTTCCAAAAAGTGCCCAAAAAGTCAAAAGATGATTCAAAAAAATTAACAAAAGAATAAAAAGATGCCTCAAGAAAATTGATAAAAAGGCGTTTCAAGAAGATTAACGGAAAACCTGAAACTTAAACAGTAAAATTCTAAAGATGCAGAGATGGCTAACTGAAGGTTTTGGCGATTTTAAGAAGTTGAGGCAAGGAATTTTCGACTTGTTCAATTTTCGCTACCCACGCTAAACTGTGCCCCAGAATGAGCCGGGCGAGTTTAATTTCGCGCGACGATATATCACCAGACGGGTTAACTTTTAAGGAAGTAGCCACATCATCCCAAATATAGCGTTTTTCTGGCGATAATTTCTCGTTATTTATATCATATATGAGATTAATTTCTTCGCCTGTAACGCGTGCTAAATTGAGCAAAAACCATACTTCAGCCAGCAAAGGTGAAGTTCCCTGGTCAAGCATCGCTAAAGTTTGCTCTAAAATGTTAAAAAAATCTGGACTATCGGCATGTTCGGTCGCTACGCTTATTTTTTTCATACAAAAGGAAGCCAGCTCGAGGCGAGACATATCAGCAATGATTTTGCCATAAAATTTGAGCATTTTTGCGCTAGTGAGGATCGCTAAATCGCCCCGTCCGCAGTGGATTGTTACGTCGGCCAAAGTAAAAAGTTCGATTCCGCCCGCCAAGCGCGATTTTTCCTTGCGCACTCCCTTGGCAATCAAGTTAATTTTTCCTTCTGGAGTCAAAAGATGTAAAATTCGATCTGCTTCGGCAAAGTTTGTGCGCTTTAAAACGATTGCTTGGGTACGGAGATCACGTGGCATGACTAACCTCGCGACGCTCGGCTAAAAGCCTTTGGATCGCAAAACGGAGATCGTTTGGATGCATGGTGGCTTTGTCGAAGATAGCGCGCACGCCATACGATCGTAAATTATTAGCGCGTAATTTCAAGGAAGTAACAATGATCACTGGTATAGTCGCGGTGTCGGTATAGCTAATCATTTCGTTGAGCAAGGTAAAAGCATCAGGTCCGTTCACCAAGACATCGAGAATAATTAGGTCTGGCAAAACTTCAGCAAAGGTGGCGACGGCAGTAACGACATCGCGGAACAGGAGGGGGGTGGCGGGCCGACAGATGCGAGCTAGACATTCGGACATCGCTAAGTCATCCTCGATAATGAAGATCTGGGCCGATGATCGTTGCATAGAGCCGTCCGACCGGCGGAGCATCGGCAGATCAGAAGCGTCGGAGGCGCTAAGCATTTAATCCCCATAGATACGCCTGGCGCGAAATTGGTAAATCGACGTAAAAACTTACTCCGTCATGATGACGAATAGCGCCAATCTTTGCATGCATGAAGCGCGCGAATTCTGAAGCAATATATAACCCTAGTCCTGAGCGATTAGCACGCATAGGAATAGAAGTCGGACGAGCAAGCGAGTCTGTTTTGAGTTGACGCCAAATTTTGGTCGGCAGGGCGGGACCAAAATCTCGAATTTTGATACGAATTTTACCTTGATAATCTTGCACTAAGAGTCGACTAGTCGTGCCAATGTCAGAATAATACATAGCATTCAAACAAAAGTTATAGATAATACTATTCAATAATTCCCTGTTTGCAATCGCCAACTTGGCTCGATTGGTATAGATAAGTTCAAGACCCCGGTCTGCAAACTCATATGAGCCAGCGATCTCACGCCGAACTTGATCACAAATTCCACGTACACTGACCGGTTCCATGACAAACAATCCTTGTTCGAGCTGTGCGATTTTTTCGAGGTCGTTGACCTGACGCAAAGCACGCTCGGAGACTTCTACGATTTGGTTTTGAATACGGGTCGTTTGGGAAGTATCTTCAGCTAAATCCAACGAAAAAGCTAACTGTCGCAACAAACACAGCGGAGCTTTCAGCTCATGCGCTGCCACCAAAATACCATTAACCTCCACAGACATAACATCATTATAGCACGTCGCGACCAGCTTGGACTAATCAGTTTATTGAATAAAGGTTACCGTGTCTAAGAGTTTATAGAATTCGTCCGCAAAGAGCATTGCATCAGTCTGTAGAAAAACTGTTTTGTCGCGGAGCTTAAACATTGCCAGAATACCGTGCAGATTAGTATTCAGTTCACCAGAATAAACATTAGCAAGCGTTCCGCCAACCGAACGAGTAGTCAGGGTAACCTGGTTCGATTCAACTAATTTATCAAAATGTGACGCTTCTTCGTCAAAGGCGGAAGTAATAATTCTCACGCGTAGGGCGTTAATCGAATTCGCAGAAACTGGTTGCACCTCTCCCGGGTTCAAATATGCACTGTATTCGCCACCGTTCGAGGCGTCTTGCTCAACATATAGGCTCCAAGTTTTGGGGTATTCAAAGCTCAAACTACCATAATCAGCTGGGCCGGAAAAAGTACGGTAAGGATATTTTTCACGTTCAACGAATTCATTTTCCAGCTTCGTAGTGTTCTCAGAGATCGCAACCGCCACCGCCGCGTCAATCTGACCATCGACGTCTGTACGCACCGTATCCCATTCAAAATATTTCCAAACAAAAAGACCCAAAAAAGTCACACTCAAAATACCTAAAATCGCAATCGCGATCGTTTTCGCTATTTCCGCATGATGGGCGCGATGACCAGTCGGCATGATATTAGTTGCACCGTTTGGACCATAAGCAATGCCGGCGCCGTTAGACTGCGGACGAGCTGGTTCGACTACGCTACCGCTAAGATTTGATTGTTTCTGCATAAGTTTATTATAGCTTGGTTATTTTTATTTTGCAAAGTTTTCCCGCAAAATTGTAACTTCGTTTTGGAGATGTTTGAGATCCATCTGAATTTCCTCAGCCAAAGTTATCGCTTGCTTGTATCGTTCAAGTGCCTGATCGAGCTCGAACTCATCACTGTAAAACCAATCCGCGAGCTGATCGAGACGGTCAATTTTCGCCTGTAGACTATTGGTTTTTTGTTTCGGAGTTGCGGATACTTCAGTTTTTGAAGGAGCTGATTGATTATTAGCGTGTTTCGACATGTTTTACCTCTGCTTTAATTAACTTTTGTTGAGTGGTAATTGAGATACATTCCCCGGGCGAAAGTTTACCGGAGAGTAGGGCGTAGCCGCGCGCGAGGACGTTCTCAGGATTGAGTTCTCCGAGCGCGCGGCGCTTGGCCTCTATCTGGTCAGTTAGGCCTCGGAGGCGACGGTCTAGCTCGCGGGCGAGATCTGCGACTTGACGCTCAGTCAGTTCAGATTGGTTTGTCAATTGCTCTTGCAATTGACAAACAATCTGATGAAGACGGGCGTCAAGTCGCAACATTACATCGCGTCGGTCAGGGGAAATGCGTTCGGCAACATTAGACGGCGTCGAAGCGCGCAAATCAGCCACCAGATCGGCCAAGGTTTCATCAATTTCGTGGCCAATTCCCGTAATGACTGGCAAGCGACTTGTCGCAATGGCTCGCGCCAAAGCCTCGTCATTAAATACCGCCAGATCATCAGCACTTCCTCCGCCTCGAATTAAGGCAATTAATTCGAGATCTGGTTGCTGATTTAATCGTTGTAAAGCTTGGATAATTTGATTCGGCGCATCTAAACCCTGGACTTGGGTATGCACTGTAGTGATTTTTAAACCGCCCCAGCGATCATTGAGGATTTTAATAAAGTCGATATAGCCAGCTGCCTCAACCGAAGAAATGACTCCAATATGGGTCAAAGGCGACGGAAGAGGACGCTTGCGCTGGGCGTCAAACAAGCCTTCTTTAGCAAGTTTTTGTTTTAAAAGCTCCAGACTCTTCTTGATATTCCCCTCACCGATCGGCAGAGCGCGCTCGACGACTAGCGAAAATTTTCCACTATTGATTAGTTTCGGATGCACCGCTAAACGCACCTTCATTCCTTCGATGAGTGGTTGACGGAGCTTGACCGCAAACATAAAACAATTCAGCTTTCGCTCGCCTTCTTTCAGATCAAAAAAAATCCACTTGCCTTGATTAAGTTTATAATTTGCTACCTCACCCTCAATCAAAAAGGTACCAAATTCGTCCGAAAATAAGGCATTAGCTTGATCGATAAATTCGCTGACACCATAGACATAAGCCGTTAAGGCTTCAGCTGGCGCAAAGGGCGAATAATTCTGTCGACTAGCCACATAATCATCAATCATTGACTATTCGCCCACTTCTTGCATGATTTTTTCGCGTTCTTTCTTACCAATTTTAGAAATAGCATTTTGATAAAAACCGTAGCCACTAAGGATTGTCCCGACCAGCACGACTACGCGGGTCGTAATCACTACGGCAGTCGCCAAGCCAGCGTCAATGCCTAGCGCAGACATGATCAGGACCATGGCACCCTCATAGCCACCCACTCCACCTGGCGTCAACATGACTGCTCCAATTACTGACGCAATCGCTTCAGCAATCATGACTTGAGGCAAAATTTCGGGATGACCCATACTAATACCAACGATCCAATACGTGGCAACTTCGAAGAAACTATAGATAACTCCCCAAACAATAGGATGAATCAGGATCTTTTTGTTGCGCCGAGCGACCATCAAGTCTTTGTAAATGTCCAGGAAATAAGTCTCGACTTTATCAAATTTTAATACATTGGTTTTATGTCCAAAGGTAACAGTCTTGACCACGGAATTGGTTAAATTGGTCAGACTTTTTGCAAACCAACCGATGCGTTTTTTGCTACTAGCGATCACGATGACCATAGCGACACCAACAATCACTCCGATACAAACTAGACTGGTCAGACCGATCACCCACCAAGCATTCTCCGACACGCCACCCGCAAGAATGAGGACGCAAATCGCGATGATAGTTTGTGCCTGATTAGCGAGGATTGTGATCACGTAGCGCAGAGCATACATGAAGCTAGTCTGACCTGCCGACGAACCAAAAGCTTTTAAACGCCAGGTAATATAGCCGAGCCCCGCGAAGCCTCCGCTGGGAATCGCGTGATTGACAAAATTAAGCTCAAAAGAGATCCGGGTCAAAAGCCAGGTCGAAAATTTTTTCGACGTTTCTTTCGATCCGCTATTAGCTTTGGCGGCCATGTATGAAAAGAACATTTGACCAGCACAGTAATACATAAAAAGTTGCTCAGGAATTAGTAGCAAAATGAAGAAGAGGTTAGTGTTCGCGAGATAATGTACCGCCTCAACGATTTGTCCCCATGCTCCACCAACGACTACTACAACAAGCAACAAAGTAATAATTGTCAGTATTTTTCGAAACATGTTTTTCCTTTCCTTGAACATTATAGCACGTTTGATATATATTATATATATGAAGAAGTATGTTGCGATGTTGGGGCGCCAACCGTTTATTTCAGTCGCAGAGCTAGAAAGCCTGTTTGACGACGTACGTTTTTTGGCGCCAAACTTAGCCGAGTTTTCTCTAGATAATTATTCGTCTCATGATATAATTCATGATAATAATTATTCATCTCATGATATATTGCCTCAGGCGGAGCCCCGACCTTTGCCGGATATTCGTCGCTTAGGCGGAACCCAGAAAATCGCCGTAGAGATTGAAGGACCATTGCATGATTTTTTGCGCACCTTGCCAGCTGGGAAAAAGTTAGTCCTTGGATTGTCAGATTTTACGCCCGGAAGTTCACCGTATCGAGCTCAAGGTGAAGCTTTGAAGCTTAAGCGGTTTCTGGTTAAGCAGGGGCACAGTGTGCGGGTTATTCCAAACAATGCTTCGGTTTTGTCGAGTGCAACCAGTTTTCACAATCATTTGCATAGCGATACAAAGCTTGAACTCTTTAAGTTTCGCAAAAAATATTATCGGGTGATTGGCGTGCAAAATATTGACGCTTATGCATTGCGCGACCAAGCTCGACCAGCGCGCGATGCAAAGGTGGGGATGTTGCCTCCCAAATTAGCGCAGATTCTGATCAATCTCTGTGGCAAAAGGCCTCTGGGCGCTAGATTGTTGGATCCGTTTTGTGGGACTGGCGTGGTTTTACAAGAAGCAGCGCTCATGGGGTATACGCCGTATGGCACCGACAAAAATCTGCGCATGGTTGAATATAGCGAACGTAATTTGGACTGGTTGCGCCAAACGATTGCTAAGGAGTTGACACAGGAAGAATTTATGTCGTCAGTGGCGCAAGGTGACGCGACAAACTACCAGTGGCAAGGACCAATCGAGCTCGTGGCGTGCGAGACTTATTTAGGTCAGCCGATGTCAAAACCGCCAGTCGAGATTAAACTAAAAGAACAGAAACAAGAATGTCAGAGCATCATTTTAGGCTTCTTACGGAATTTGGCGAATCAGATCGAGACTGGGACATCAGTTACGCTCGCGGTGCCGGCTTGGCTTCGTCCAGACGGGCATTATGAACGGTTAAATTTGCTTGACGAAATAGAGGAACTGGGCTATAATGTAAGGAGTTTTAAGAATTTGGGGCAGAGCGACCTGCTATATCATCGTGATGATCAAGTCGTAGCTCGAGAAATAATAGTTTTAAGGAAAAAATAGTTATGTCACATGTCAAAGCTGGCGGTACCGCCAAGAACATCCATAATAACGCTGGTCAACGCTTGGGCGTGAAGCGCTTTGGTGGTCAAAAAGTCAAGAATGGTGAAGTTTTAGTTCGCCAAACTGGCGCAACCAAAATTGCTGGGCCGGGGACTTACATGAGTCGCAATTTTACGATTCACGCCGCAAAAGACGGCGTGGTAACTTTCGTGAAGACGAAAAAATGCCATTTTTCAGGCAAAAGTGTGCCTCGCGTGCGCGTTGAAGTACGCTAGACATAGATCATTCCCCTATGCTATACTATAAGCATGAGCAAGATTCTGATCATTGGGAATGTTTTGAAAGATGTTTATCTGAAACTCGACGAGAGACATAATGATTTTGAGAACGATGAACACGGAATTGCTTGGCTAGAGTTAGGTTTTAATGGATCGACGCATTCTTTTCACCATCGTACAAGCGTTTACGGTGGTGCGACGGTTTCTTTGGCGGTTCTAGGTCAATTGGGAGTTGATGCTGGGATCCTCGGATCGGGGGTTAGCTATAAAAACGGTGAGCTGACGAACGTTGGTGATCCGGATGGTTATCGATATATTTTGTGTCGTAATAATGATATTACTTATTTTGTGTCGAGTACACGAAAAGCTACGGATTGGACAACACCTTCAGTCGAACAGGGAGTACCGGAATGGATTTTTGTCGATCGGTCGGCGACGATAACGATGAAATTGGTCGATGAGTTAGAGAATTTTTTGAAATTTGCGCGGGCTACGAAATTAGCTGTCCATATCGAGAAACGGACCTCGCCTGCGGGACGAAAATTGGCGGATATGGCAGACATCTTGTTTTTGGAGGAAGAGCCACCGATTCGGGGTAATGACGAAATTGTCGACAAAATCGAGCTCGAACAGCCGAAATTGCAACTGATTTGTCATCTTACGCCACGGAAAATTTATTTTGGGGAAGCGGAAGAAAGCTGGAGTCTGGAACATACCGATACATTGACACATTTGACGGTTTATTCGACGATTGCTTCGACGGTTTTGGGAGTGATTTCAGCGGGAGGAAGTGTTGCCGACGCGATACTTTGGGCGCGTATCAATGCTGAGAATGCATCGCTCGAACAGTCCTTGACCGCAATGCGCATTCAGGAGTTGGCGACACAAGAGCTCGAAAAACGCGATAATCTCAAGCTAATTGCACGTTCGTTAATGCGAGCGAAAAAAGGTATTTTAGCGATTGACGAATCAACCTCAACCTTGACGAAAAGATTTGCTGAGTATGATATCTCTTCAAACCACGAAATGCACCGGAATTATCGTGAAATGCTAGTCACAACGCCGGGCCTAAAAAATGCCATTAGTGGCGTCATCCTTTCGGAACAGACCTTGCGAGAAAAGATGCAGAATGGTGAGCGGTTTTTGGATTATTTGACTGGTCAGGGCATCATGCCGGGAGTAAAAGTTGACCAAGGTTTGGCGGAAATGCCGAAAATTGGCGAAAAATACACAGTTGGTCTGACTGGATTGGGTGAAAAGTTGCGTCATTATTATAAAAAAGGTTTGCGTTTTGCGAAGTGGCGAGCCGTTTTTCAGATTGGACGGGAAAAGCCGAGCTTTTTTGCGGTTGAGCGAAATGCGGAGGATCTTGCGACATTCGCAAAAGAATGTCAGCTGGCTGGTTTGGTACCAATGATAGAACCAGAAGTGCTGGCGGAAGGAGATTTTTCGCTCGAACAGAACATGGAGGTAACTTTTAGGGTGCTTGAGGTCGTGTTTCGGAAATTAGACGAGAGACATGTAAAATTTGACAGTTGTATCTTAAAATGTAATATGATTACCACGGGTAATCAAGCCGAAAAACAAGCAACGCCGGCGGAAGTTGGTATGGCGACGGCGGGGATTTTGCGTCATGTGGCGCCACGCAGATTGGCTGGAGTTTGTTTATTGAGTGGAGGGCAAGCGCCAAAAGTGGCAACCGAAAATTTAGTCGCAATTGAACAAAATTCCCCATTCCCTTGGCCTGTAACTTTTGCGTTTGGACGAGCTTTGCAAGAGCCAGCCTTACAAATTTGGAAAGGTGAGGTCAAGAACAACAAAAAAGCGCAGGCAGCTTTGGTGCGACATTTGGAGGCTAATGTTGATGCTCTGCGCTACGCAAAACTCGAGGCATCCAAGCCGAGTAGTGGCAACATCGGAATCTTGGAACTTTAGCCGGCGGGTTTTAGCTGATGCTTAGACAATAAAGTTTAAGCGAAATATTGATGTTTATTTTTCTAGATCATCGAGGGCCTCGACTCCAGGCAACGTTTTGCCAGAAAGAAGCTCGAGTGTTGCGCCACCGCCAGTAGAAATTAGAGAAAAGTGTAGATTACTGGCGGTGGCGCAAAGTTGTTCGACAAATCCGGTCGTATCACCACCGCAAATAATCGAAGTGATCGCGGAGTTCTCACCCAGGACTTTCGCAAGAATCGTCGAGGCAGTCGCATAAGCTGGATCCTCGGTTTTGCCGAGCGTGCCATTCCAGAGTACGGTCTTTGCAGTTTGGACTTGTTCGACAAATTCAGCGGTAGAAACTGGACCAATATCTAGTTTTGCGCCACCGCCGTCTAGATCAAAATCCTTTGCTACTATGATTTTTGGGTCAGAGCTTTGGTAACCATCGGCGGCGATTTTGCCGCCCACCAAAATCCGATCGGCGATTGGCAAGAGATGCTCGATGATTGGTTGTTTATCGGCGACTTTGGCGCCACCGACGATTGTCACAAATGGCCGATCCGGATTTTGGGTCGTCGCTAAGAGGCTTGTAACTTCTTTTTCCAAGAGCAGTCCGGCGACGGCAGGCAAAATCGCCGCAATGCCCACGGTTGAGCCTTGGGTGCGATGACTAACACCAAAACCGTCTAGAACAAAGAGGTCTGCTCCGGTCGCATCGACAATTTCTCGCGCAAAATTTGGATCATTAGCCTTCTCGCGCGGATCAAAACGAAGATTTTCCAAGAGTAAAATACTTCCGGTCGGCATATTTTCTACCGCCTGCTCGACTTCAAGACCAGTAGATTGATCAACAAAATTGATGGTCTGACCTGGTAATAAAGTTTCTAAATGTTGATAAATCAAACGCAGAGAAAAGTCAGCAGAAGGCCGTTCGGGACGACCGAGATGCGAGATAAGGATAATTTTATCGGCTCGATGTGCGAGTAAATATTCAATCGTTGGCAAGCTGGCACGAATTCGAAAATCGCTTTCGATCCTACGTTCTTCACCCTCGATAGTAAGGGGAACGTTGTAATCAGTGCGGACAAGAATGGTTTTTCCCTCGATTGCAACATCTCGAATGGTTTTTTTCTCAAACATCATGGCCTCCTCAATCCTCAAACCTAAACCTGCTAAATTTTAAATATGGCGTAGCTTAATTGTGTCGGTGCCGGCAATATCTCGATCGCCAGCCACAATGATTACCGAGAGATAATCACGCCCTTCTTCGAGCTGGAGATAGCCGGACGCCTTAAGCTCGCGGGCCAGATCAATGCCGTAATTGACTGAATAAGGGCGGACAAAAGCAGAGTTCGCATAGGCAAGAGCGAGTTGATTCGCGATACGCTGATCACTGGTCACGGTAATAATTGGCAAGTTCGGTCGTTGGGCGGCCATAGCACGAGCGGTAGCGCCCGAAGCAGTTTGGCAAATTATCACGTCGGCTTTAATTTGCTCCGCTAAGCGCGCTGCTGCTTCGGAAATAGCGTCATAATTTGGGTTTTCGCCACGAGGACTGCCGGCGATAATCGGATCAATCTGGGAGTGATTTTGGGTATAAAGGATGATTTTCTTCAATTCTTTGACGGTTTCGAGAGGATATTTGCCATTCGTAGTTTCGTCAGAAAGCATGACGACATCGGCGCCCTGAATGACTGCATTAGCGACGTCGCTAACTTCAGCGCGGGTCGGGATAGGCGAATCGACCATTGAACCCATAGTTTGAGTTGCTACGATACAAATTTTAGCATGCTCACGACAGAGTTTGACCAGTTGTCGCTGGACGATTGGCACGATTTCTGCGCCCGCTTCATAGGCCATGTCGCCTCGCGCGATCATAATGGCATCGCTGGCTTTGACAATTTCTTCGAGATGTTGGTCATTGCTGACAGCCTTTTTTGTCTCGATCTTGGCAATAATCTTCGCATTGGAGCCTTTTTCACGCAAAAGTTCGCGTAATTTATGAATATCATCCGCGCTTTGGACAAAGGACAAAGCAACATAATCAAAGTCGTGTGAGATTCCCCAATCAATATCGCGCAGATCTTTTTCGGTCAGAATATCGCCACCAAAGTCAGTGTCAGGCAAATTTAAACCCTTGTTGCTCATGACAAAACCGTCATTTTCGGCTACGATTTTGATCGCAGTGTCCGACATGATTTCTACGACATGCGTACGTACTTTACCATCGAAAAGATAGATTGGCTCACCGACTTTGACTTTTGGTGCAAGATTGTATTGAATCGGAAAAGTGGCTCCGCCGGCATGCTCCTTCACGGCATAGTCCAAGACAATCTCGTCGCCTTCTTTAATATCATAATGATTGTCAACTAATTGGCCTAGGCGAATCTTTGGACCTTGGAGATCTTGGAGGATAGTAATTGCACGACCTTTTTTCTCGGCAGCTTGGCGAATCCAGCCAATAAACTCGTCCATTTTTTCATAAGTGCCATGGGAAAAATTTAAGCGACAGCCGTTCACTCCGGCCATAATTAGCTCTTCAATTTTTTCGGCACTATCGACCGCAGGGCCGATCGTGGCAAGAATTTTTGTACGTTTAAATAATTTACTCATTGATTTATGATACCATAAAATGTTGGTTTTGCACAACTGTGTAAACTGGTCTCTGGATACCAGTTGTTCGATTTTTAAGCATTTTCTAGTTGGGTTTAGAAAATGTTTATGGTAAAATAGGTGTATTATGCGCAGACGGTCGAGAACACGAAATATGGGCAATCGAGGAGCAATGCAAGCTTCGATGAATCGTGAAATGATGAAGTGGAAGCGCGAAAGATCGAGTCAAGCTTCAAAGAAAACGCAAAAAACCTTCAAGCGACCTGCGACCACTTCGACAGCTAATGAGCCGTTTTTGGTGGTTGAAAAATTTATTCTAGGTTTGATTGTTGCGGTCGCAACGTTGTCGATTGTCGTCGCGATTGTGGCGGAAGTTATGTATAATCCGGAAGCAAAAGCGGAAGAGAGTTTGGCCGAAATGGCGACTGATTATTACGAAAATCGTCTTTACAAACAATTAGTTGGCTTAAGCGAAAAACCAGAAGAAATTTTGGCAGAATATACTGAGTCAGGTGTACCGACGGTTTATTTGCGTCAAATTTTGCTTTATGACAATGGCAAAAACGAGGAAAAAGCGACGGATTTTTCGAATGGGAACTTCGAATGCAATACTAACCAAACTGGAGTACGTTTTTATCCGCAAGCACCTTACGGCCCGAGCGACTTTCGGGCGGAATATCTTTGGGATTGCGAGAGAAAATAGCTCAAATATGCTACAATGGGGGAAATAATTGGAGTTTATTATGAGTATATTATTGTTTTTGTTAATCATCTTACTCTTGGTTATTATTCCAGGCATTCGCATTATTAATCAATACGAACGGGGCGTTGTCTTGCGCTTGGGAAAATATTCGCGGACGCTTGATCCGGGATTTCGCGTCATCATTCCCTATTTAGACAAAATGGTCAAAGTTGACGTTCGAACTACGCCGATGGATATTCCGAAGCAAGAAGTTATCACGAAAGATAACGTTACGGTAAATGTCGACGCGGTGGTCTACGCACGCGTAATCGACGCTAGTAAAGCAGTCCTCGAGACGACAAGCTATAAATACGCTACTAGCACTTTTGCACAAACCGCGCTGAGAGATGTGACCGGGAATTTTGACCTAGACGAGCTATTATCCGAACGAGATCGGATTTCCACTCAAATTCGCGAAATTGTCGATGCGCAGACTGATAAATGGGGCATTGATATCGAAAGTGTGAAATTGCAAAACATTGAATTACCAGCAGACATGAAACGCGCTATGGCGAAGCAAGCCGAGGCTGAGCGCGAACGGCGAGCGGCGATCATCTCAGCAGAAGGCGAGAAAAGCGCTGCTAATGCTGTGGCCGAAGCAGCCAGCATGCTCGCCCAAACTCCGGGTGGACTGAGCATCCGCACTTTGCAAACTTTAGAAAAAATTAGCGCTGATCCGTCACAGAAGACAGTCATTCTGTTGCCGAGCGATCTGACGGACAGCTTGGGCAAAATGCGACACTAGGCAGTTGACGGAGCGCCACGGTTTTGATATAATCGTGGCACAAGGCCTCTTAGTATAACGGTTAGTACACCGGGTTTTCATCCCGGCAACGCGGGTTCGATTCCCGCAGAGGTCACCAATTGACAAAGTTTATAAAATATGCTCTTGTAGGGCATATTTTAGTTGTCGGAGCGTTTTTTTCATGCTAAAATATCTATATGATTAAACGACGCTGGCTTGGCTTCGCAAAGACTTTATGTATTTTTATGAGATCTCTTTTGCGCAGGGGCGTGTTGTTTTTGTCGGCGATTTTTCTCATACTGTTCCCTGGAGTATCTTACGCTACGCAGGCCGAGCTAGACGAAGCCACCCTCGAAAAATTCCAAATCAATAATATTAATTATTATAATCCGTGTGGCGGAGCTTCAACTAGCTCTTCGGCAGGAAAAACGGGATTGGCGTTGGGCGATACAGGCGAAGCGCAAGTTTGGAATTATTTTGCAACGGCAGATATTGACGGACTGTCGGATAATCCAGCAGCGATTGCGGGGATTTTGGGGAATATGTCCATGGAGAGTGGCTATGATCCATTCGTAGAAAACGGTTCGCATTTTGGTTTAGCTGGCTTTGATTATAATGGTCAACATAAAACATATTTAGATTTATATCAAAAATTGGTCGATAAGGGCTGGGGTGGATATGTTCACTTCCCAAAGTGGAATGGTGGACATGATAGTACAGCGCCACCGGATGTAGAAACTGAAGCGAGGCAGATTGAACTGGAGTATCTAGTTGAAACTGGTAACTTTAAGAATTTCATGAAAAACTTAGACAAGGTTTCTGAAAAAACTCCTCCTGCCTATGCAGAGCTTTTTATGGTGGAATTTGAACGAGCCGTAGGAACAGACCAGACAGGAGACGGTTATTTAACAGATCCTGGAGTTATTTCTCATGCGTCTAGTACCGCTTTTCAAGGTATGAATAAAAGGCGAGAAGCATCAAAAAAGATTTACGAAAAATATGCCTCAAGTGGTAGCTCAATGACGCCGAGTTCATCGTCGGACTCGCGGACTGCCAAGGAAAAATCTGATGATTTGAAAGATTCGATCAAGAATTTTCGCGGAAATAGTAATCGTGCTTCCTCAGCCACAACCTCGTCCGATGGATGGATCGGTGGAATTGAAGGCTTGCAGAGAGAGTCAGCGCTGGGAAGAAGCGATCTAAAAGAAACGCCCCAAGACGAATTCGCTACAGACAATAAAAAACCAAACATGATTATTTTGCACTATACGGCTGGTTCTGAAAATAAAGGTCTAGCCACATACGGTGAAAATATGTTTCCGGCACATTTTACGGTCGACCTCGAGAAAAAGACGGGGTATCAGCATTTCCCGCTCAGCCGACCGTCGCTCGCCGTTGTGGATTATGACGGCTATGCGATTCAAATCGAAATCGTCGGATTTTACAAAACCTGGGGTGGCGCTAAGTCGGGGTCGACGCCCAACTTAGCCGATTTAGACGATGAAGCTTGGGACTATTTAGCTTATTATCTAAATGCAATTTCGCACTATACGGGGATTCCGCTAACTTCGACGGTGACTTGGCCTGAGAAAGAGAGTGGGGTTCCTGGGGCGCGCTTAACTGACGCAGAAGCAAAGTCATATCGGGGAATCTTAGGTCATATGCATTTGCCAAACAATCCTGGCAAGGTTGATCCTGGAAATATCTGGTCTCAGGTCGAAGCAGCTATCCAGCGGAGTGGGGGCGCGACTGGGACATATGATGATTTATGTAGCGCGACGACCACGGGGATCGGCGGAGTTATTTCGGGAGGGATGACGTTGGAGCAGGCGAAACAGATTGTCAAACCGTTCAGCGTCGCTGAACATGGTAATGCTGGGGCCTTTGCCTCTAAATGGAAGATCGCGACTGTCGGTACATGTGTCGGTCCAGGTGGCGACGTTGGTAGTGCGATTACGAACTGCGTTTCTTTTAGCCAGTATTTTATTAATCGCTATACAAAATATTATCGAGAAAGTGTCGATCAGGGCGGGAATGGGTGTAATCCAACTGGCGACGGTCTTGCTGTCGTAAATTCATTATTGCTAAGAAGTAAGAGCAATGGTTTTACGAAGGGAGGGCATACGCCAAGACCTTATTCTGTGTTTAGTATTGGTCTTGGGAGCAATCATACCGGAATTGTTTTGAACGTAGATGAAGAGAAAGGCACAATGATTATCGCAGAGGCTGGGTATTGCAGTGGAAAAGCCTTTACAGGCGCAAAAGAAGTCAGTCTTACAACTTACTCCGGTCCCGCATACACTTATGCTTACATGGAAAGCGAAATACTTTTTGATGAATTACAAAAAACTGTACAAACAGGAGAATAATAGATGGATTTTAAGCGTTTGTTAAAACTAAAAAACGAGGACGGGACGCCTAACCCGATTGCGCGGGGGATTTGGCTTACTCTAGTGCTTTTTGTTATAGTGATTGCAATTTTCCTTTTTTGGCTATTAACTAGCGGAGTAAAGACTGTAGCTCAGACAGAAATCGATAATTTAGATGATTATGCTAGCGAAATGTGCAAAACTTCGCGCCAAGGGTTGTTTGTTAATTTGTATAATGCTATCAAACTCAATCTACCCGAAGATCAGCAACCTCCACGTCAAGGAGCTCTCATTCGAGAAGGAACTTATGAACAAGAATATTATGAGGAAACACAGATCTATGCTAGCGACTTTGTGGTTGATTTGGCAGAGTTAGAACAAACTTATCGCGTCAATTTGTTTTGGGTGACGGATGAAGAGAACCCCAATCTAGTAAATTATACCGCTACGGTTTCCTGTCCGCGGAAAAGCGATATAATTTATCCGAACTTTGATTGTAAACAGTCAGAAGAAACTACTGCAACAGTAGATTCGCCCCTGAATTATCTCCCCTACCAGGAAATGAATGAGGATAAAACCGAGTCAACTTTTCGCATTACTAATCCTGATTCGGATCCGGAATGGATTCTGGTCTCGATGCAAACTTGTGGCGACTCAGAGCTCGAAAAGGTCTATAAAGAGCGGGCTATGAAATGGCTGAAAGAATCGACTACGATCGACCTCGACAAATACAAGTTGCGGTTCAAGACGACTTGCGACGGCATGGCGGTTTAGACTAAGAAAAGTTTTCATAAACAAGAGCCCCCAGGTAGGGGGCGTTGTTTAGCGAAGAGCAGAAAGATGCGGACTGAGAGCTTCGCGCAGAGCCTGCGCCCAAGCTAAATCACGAAAATAGCTAGCGGAAGTATTCGTCGTGTCGCCGACCGCGCTGGTTCGATTCACGCGATAGATCTGATTAACGGTCAGATCCTTCGTCAATTTCAGCGACGACAACAATGAGCAATACTCTGCCAGCGAACTTTTGTCGGTGACCGTATTTAGACGCTGGGGGAAAACCTGCGTAGTTTGAGCGCGCAACCCCCAATAAGCTAGATTATGCAAGCTCCTGTTTAGCATAGCAAAGGTCTCCTTGATTTGTTCATGGAGAAAGCTCTCTTCCCCGTCTAGCCGGTCAATTGTGGGCTGTTTTTGGCGCTTGACATGCATGCGTCGCAAAAATCCAGCCTGACTAATCGCCGTTTGCAGTTCTTCGCGGTTCTGGAGGTTTTGGCTCAGGTCATTTTTTAGTCGAACGAGCTGGCTCTCATGTTTCGTCCAGGCACACTCGGCCGAAATCAAACGGTCGGCTACGTAAATCGGGTGCGAATGACGCAGATAAGGATGTAGCTCGATGAATTCTGACCTAAAATTTGGTTTGCGTGGATTTGGCGCGCAGTCTTCGCCGAGTTGCTTACACCAAGTCACCCACTCTTCATACGGTGTGAACTCCAGCTCAGCCGCCCGCATGAGGCACTCAATCGTCTTGATTTCTGACCGTTCATAGCGTATATCGGGGTGCGTGTAGGGACAGGAAAAGGTTCGTGAAAGACGCTCTAAAGTCTCGAGATATAGCTTTGTCTTCTCGGCAAGCCCCTGAGAGCTGATTGTCTCGATGATCTCAGCGCGATTGATCAAATGCGTATTTGATCCGCTCTGTTCCTTCGAGCATTCTTGCTCTGTCGGCCCACTTTCTCCCGACTGTTGGTCTAAATGTTTTTGCTCTCCGTGTTCTTTGTACTCCTTGTTTGTAAGGTTCAATATTTATACCCCCTTCTAATATGTTTTGCTCGTCAAAAACTTGTCCGTCCGACGGCTTACTATCATAGTAGCACAGATTGCTTAAAAAGTCAATGGTTTTAAAATCTGGTGAGCTTGGTTGGTCTATTTAACCAGTTTATAATAAATCGAGGGCGCGAAGCGAATTGGCGCGAGCATTTTTTGAGCGACAGCTTCCATTTTGATAAGATTCTTGGTCCCGAAGGTCGATTTGAGTTTCGTACTACGGAAATTTGAGACAGAAAGCACTTCGTCGATTTGGAAGCCAGATTTCCTGAAGATTTCTTCGATATATTTTGGATGATAATTGTAAAATTCACCCGCATTAAGCTCCTTGAGATGCGCGACTTCACGACTGAAGGGATTAATGTCGGACTTTTTCGTCCAATATCGTAGCATTTTGGGCAAAGTTTTCTTGTTCGCAACTTCGATCACGGCCACGCCACCAGGCTTCAGAATGCGATAGAGCTCGTCGGAGACTTTTTGCATGTCCTTAAAATGATGCGTTGCGCGGACCATCATCAAAGCGTCGACACTACTATCTTTGAAGGGCAAATCATAAATGTCACCGGCTTTGGTCTGGATCTTGTCACCATAAAGCTCTTTCGCCTGAGCGAGCTCAGTCTTCGAATAGTCAAAAATCGTCGCAACCTTCGCGCGCGGAAGATATTCGTCAGTTAGGCGACCATAACCGCCAGCAATATCCACAAAATCGTCCATATGGGCAGGCAAAAGACGACGAATCGCCATACGATCGGCCTGATCTTCATATTCCCGATCAGCGTCTTCCCAAAAGATCTTCTTGTAATCATAGCCATTGTAATCTGAAATGACTTCGGTAGAGCTATGAGAAGAGGACTTTGGGCTAGTCTTCGAACTGGACGCCGACAGATGTTCCGATTTTTGGTCGGGAGTGGGGCTGGGGTTGGATTTTTTGCTCTCATTCATAGTCTTTTGATTATAACACAGAAATAGTATTTTTGTCAGGGTTTGGCGCCCCATGGTAAAAATATCTGTAAATGGGGTTTATTTTTTATTGGGATGTGGTATAATGGAGGTTAGTCTGGGTCGGTAGCTCAGTTGGTTAGAGCACGGGCCTTTTAAGCCCGGTGTCGTGGGTTCGAGACCCACCCGACTCACCATGACCTGATTTGTGAAGATATCCTTCGCGGTTTTAGGCAAAGGATATTTTTTGTTTGGGGGAAAGTCCAAAATAGGCTTGATTATAGTTATAAGGATAGACACCTTTTAGAAAAATATTTCTGAAAAGTAATTAGCCTATTACATATCTGAAGCTAATACCCCTCCCCTCTATATTTCGATCACCACCCTAAGTTCTTTATTTCGCGCTATGTCAACAGATTTGGTTTTTGCTAGGTCTGTTTTTTAGTGAGGGAAGGCTTAACCATCAAAAAAGAAGCGCTGCGGTAGGAGTATTACACCCCGTACAGAACTTCGATATCTTCAGTTTATAAGACTATAGCTTTGATATCAATGATTAATTGTCGATTAGAAATATTTCTGATAAATAAATTTGTAAACAAAAAATATCTCCTGCAATATATTACAAAAGATATTTTATATTCTGTCAATGGTGGTCGATAGAGGACTCGAACCTCTGACCTTTTCTACGTCAAAGAAACGCTCTAGCCAACTGAGCTAATCGACCATGCTTTGATTTTACTATGCAAAGCTATAGATGTCAATAAAAATACCACCAATAATGCGAGCTACTGGTGGTATAAACTAAAATTATGAGAGTGATTTTGTAAGGACTTTAGCGGTGATTTTTGCGCAGGATGAGATAGATCGCAAACCCTGCAACTAAGCTAAAGACGAGGATGCCACTGAGGATATAATCTAATCGGCTGATATTCAAGAGATTGGCGAGACTTCCGGTATCTGGAACTTCTGGCGATTCGGAGCTATCAGAACTGTCCGAGCCTCCGGGTTGGCCTGGCTGGGAGGGTTTGTCATCTTCACTAGGAACATCGGTCGAGCCACCTTCTTTGTTGTATTCAAACGGTACTCGAATGATACTGATAATATTGCCTGCATCATCAAGAGCAGTAAATACCGCTTGATAACTACCATTCTTGGCATGATATTTTTCGAAAGGTAAGACTGCCTCAAATTTGTTGTCGACAAAAGCGTCACGCTCGATAATCACTGGCAATTCTGTTCCATCCTTATCAACCATGACTGAATCGATGCCGTTGTGAAAAGCTTGGATTTGAATCTTGGCTACTTTTGAACTAGCTTGACCGGCAAATTTCGGATCACCGTTTTCGATACTTCCCTTGTATGCCGCATCTAGCGCGTGGTATTCGAAGCTTACTGTATCATCACGATTTGTGCCATTTTGGCCAGAAGCGACGACTTGAAGACGATAATTACTAAATCCTTGGAAGCGATTGAGGTCTAGCGTAAAGCTATGAGTACCCGAATCATTGGTCGGCGTGAACTGTTCGACCGGTGTCTGCATTTCCTGCCCGTCTGGAGTTGTATAGAATAGTTTATAAGTAAGATTGTTCGCGAAACTGTAGCTCGATTTTACTTCGATTTCTGAATCGACAAAGACTTCACCATCTCGAGGTGTAAGAAAAGACACGCTGAGGCTGGTTTCAACCACATTGACATTAATATCGATATTATTTGCAGTTGCATTTGCGCCAGGAGTTGGCAAATTAATTGCAGCGATCGTCATTGCACCGACGGCACAGAGGCCTAGAAGACCAAATACGTGTTTTTTAGACTTTTTCATATCCTACACTCTTTCTTTTTTAGTTTTTGTTTTGAACTCGCAGGAGCTACCGTCTCGCAGAATACTACTCGCAATAGTATTACAGTGGCTCGGAGTTTAGCTTCGCCGAATTGGAGCTAGACTAGCATCCGAGCTTTGCGCTCTTTGCGTTTTCTGATTATGATTATAATCCAGATAATTATGACTGTCAACAATGAAATGACTAAAATCATAATCGGAATTGGCATAATTGCGACGACATGAGTCTCGTTTTGTTTATTATTACCGGTTTCAATTGAATAATTGACAGTAAAGATCCCGAGATAGGGGGTATTTTCCCAGGTCGTATTAAGATGATATTCGACGCCTGGATAGGCAGGAGTGCGTTGTTCATCTTCGTACAGAACTTTGCCAAAGAAGGAGCGCGCAGTATATGTGCTAGTGATAATAAAATCAGTGTTGCCAGAGTTTTTTACGGTGGCGCTAGCAGTCAATGGACCCCCAAGACTAAAGCGCTGAAAACCGTAGTCGGAAATTTGAGCCTCTTGGCTTGTGTCGCCGATCGAGCGCCCAGCGATCACAACTGGAGTACGGACGTTAGCATTGACACCCATGGTACCGGAGGAAGTTCCAGAAGTAATAGGTTCGGCCCAAATCGCTGCACGTTGCATTCCGCCTGGGACATCGTCTGGGACTTCGATTCTAATCGGGATTGTAACAGATTCCTCAGGGTTTAGGTGATAACGGACTTCACGCTTATAATTTCCATTGCTGTCGCGAATCGTGATCCAGCGAGAAATTTGCGTATAAGTCATATCGACATCTTCGGAAAAATTTGCTTCATTGTCTTCGCTGGTGATTGTGTATGGTGTAATGTAGATTTTAAAATCGAAAGGGTCGCGACCGATATTTTTTACGGTAAAACGGCAACCTTCTTCTGTACCAGTCGTACAAAATTCGGAATCTTCTTCAAGCAAGTCGCCTGCTTCTGTCGTTACAACGAGTGTGGTTGGCGACAGCTGGAGCTCAACCGCAGGCTTCTCGGCGGGTTTTTCCGCCGACTTTTCGTCGGCGAAGACTGGAGTCACGTAGGTCGTAGCTCCAAGTAGGGTAACAGCCAAAGCGGTAAAAATTGTGGTAAGTTTTCGTTGCACTTTTATTCCCTCCTATTTGCGAGTTTTTACACGACTAACGACCCAGAAAATCAGGCAGAAGATGATTAGCAGAACAATGAAGAGTAGCCAGATCGGACAGAGGAAAACAAGCTTCTCAATTTCGGCAGGCGCATTATCTCCAACTGTAATCGTTTGTTTGACGCGGAAGAGCCCAAGATGCGGAGCGCCGTCCCAAGAAATAGAGTTAAAACGTCGCGTTTCTGGCAGAAGGGTCAGCGTGGTGGGGTTTTCTTCGTTTGTATAAACTTCTTCGTCGCTTCCAAGAGGATAGACTTGGAGAACGTAGCTGGCTTTAATATGAGTATTGCCAGTGTTTTCGACGGTTGAGGTTGCGATAATTGGCGGGTTAAACAGGATACCATTGATTTTTTGTTCGACGACTTGACCTTTGCGGTTAACTTCACCCTCGATTGTTGTTAAGAGACGAAAACCGACTTGTTTACTAGCGCTAATCGCGGTCTTATCACTGTCTTGATCTTCTTGGACGAGACGGATATTGATCAGGGCGTATTGACCGCCACCTACAGCATCCTTTGGGACGTTGATAGTGTATTTTACTTCTTGTTGGCTGTCGGCCGCAAGAGTGCCCGATTTTGGCGTAACCGTAATCCATTCGGCGATCTTAGTATATGGCGTCATGGTCGCGCTATCTAGGTTGTATTCTTCACCGCTTACACTATAGGGCGTAACCTCAATCTCATATTTCAGCTCTTTGGCACCGGTGTTTTGGACTTTAAAAGAGCCGCTCTCGGTCTTGCCTGGCTCGATTTCTTCGATATTCGCATAAGTCGGCGAAACTTGAAGCCGATAATCTGGGGTCTCCTCAGCAAATACAGCGTCAGTCGAAACAAAAGCTAGAGCAAACGCACAAGGGATTGTCGCGAGAAGCTTAAAAAAGATATTGTTTTTTTTCATTTACCTCCTTATTTCTGTTTTTATTTTACACTATGGGGCGCGCGGTGACAAGAGCTAAGCAGGAGGTTTTTCGATCTAAAAAATTACCCCTCAAAGAGGGGCAATTTTATCTAGTCTGAGCTTTAATTAAGCGCCAGTACCATTCGTTGTGGCAGTGATTTTGACTTGGTCGGAATAAGCACCAGCCTTGATCTCTGGACCAACTGCAACGCCGAAGGTGACTGTAATATCATCGCCCGCGGCAGCGCTAGCAGCAGTTTTCTTGGCGAGAGTTAAAGCTGTAGCGTCGCTCTTTGGAACAGCACTAAAGGTATTTGCATCAGTCGCGCCAATTGTATCAGTTACGCCTTCAGCCGTTGAAGTAGAGCTAACGCCCCAGCCAGTCGTATTTTTAGCTAGAGAACTACCCGTAATAGCTGTGATTGGTGTAGCATCAGCACCGGCATCAGCAACGTTTAGATTATTATCAGCATCTTTGTCGATAATGCTAACAGTGTATCCATTAGCATGATTGGTTGCAATATGGACATTCGTGTTGCCCTTTGCTGGTTCTTGGCCGGCTGAGATCTTACCGTCGGTACCGAGAACGACTGTGTCTTCGCTGACCGTGATCGAGATTGAATCCTCGACGGTGGTTTGGATGGTGACTGGATCAACTTCAGCCGAGCTTGCGCCTGTGTTTGGTCCTACTTCAGCCGCATATGTACCGAGCGGTAAAACAGAAACACCGAGTCCAGCAATAGCACTCAAGGTTGCAATTGATTTTACAATTTTGGACATAATTTTCCTTTCATTTTTTCTTTTATGTCTTGTATTTTTATTATACATAAGCGGAATCGCGTGGTCAAGAGTTTAATTTACGAGTTTTTGCCTCGCAGAAATTAGCTAAGTAGCTGTTTGAGATATTTGCCGGTCGGAGTGTTGGACTTTTGTGCCAGTTCTTCTGGCGTACCGGTCGCGCAAACTTCACCGCCTTTTTGACCGCCTTCCGGTCCCATGTCGATGATCCAATCCGCGGATTTTATGACGTGGAGGTTGTGTTCGATAATAATCATTGAATTGCCGCCGTCAACTAGTTTGCCGAGAATTTCCAGGAGGCGCCGGACATCGTCGGTATGGAGACCAGTAGTCGGTTCGTCAAGAATATAAAGCGTTTTGCCCGTGCTGCGTCGAGCGAGTTCGGTGGCAAGCTTAATACGCTGAGCTTCCCCACCGGAGAAAGTTGTCGCTGGCTGACCAAGCTTAATATAGCCGAGACCGACTTCTTGTAGTGTATTGAGCTTTGGAGCAATCGAGGGAATATTAGCGAAAAATTCAGCAGCTTCATCGATCGTCATATTGAGCACTTCAGAGATATCTCTGCCTTTATATTTGATTTCCAAAGCTTCACGGTTATAACGCTTGCCGTGGCAGGTCGGACAGGTTACGTACACATCAGGCAAGAAATGCATTTCGATCTTGTTTACGCCGTCGCCTTGACAATGCTCGCAACGACCACCCTTGACATTAAAGCTGAAACGTCCAGCTTTATATCCGCGAAGCTCTGCTTCTGGTTGTTTGGCAAAAAGTTCGCGAATTTGGTTGAAAACGCCGGTATAAGTCGCTGGGTTTGAGCGAGGCGTGCGCCCAATCGGCGATTGATCGATAACGATCGCTTTATTCAGGTGTTCAATACCGTCGATGCGTTCATGATTTCCCGAAACAGTCTGAGCACGGTGAAGTCGAGCGAGCAATTCATTAGCTAAAATTCCGTTCACTAGGGTTGATTTTCCCGAGCCTGAGACTCCAGAAACCACGGTCATGACGCCGAGCGGAAAATGGACATCAATATTTTTCAGGTTGTTTTCGCGCGCGCCCACGACGACGAGCTCTTGGCCATTTTTCGGCTTACGACGTTTCTTCGGCACTGGGATAGTGAGCTTACCGGAGAGATATTTACCAGTGATCGAGTCATCATCCTGAGCGATTTCGCTGGGCGTCCCGGCCGCTACTAGTCGACCGCCGTTTTTCCCCGCTCCCGGACCAATATCAATAATGTAATCTGCCTCACGCATAGTATCTTCGTCATGCTCAACGACTAGGACGGTATTGCGCAGATCGCGAAGATGTTTCAAAGTAGCGATTAGTTTGTCGTTATCGCGCTGATGTAAACCAATGCTCGGCTCGTCGAGGACATAGAGGACGCCTTGTAGACCGGAGCCGATTTGGGTTGCTAAGCGAATGCGTTGCGCTTCTCCGCCGGAGAGTGTGTTAGCGGCGCGACCCAGCTCGAGATAGCCAAGACCGACATCCTGCATGAATTGCACGCGTTCGCGAATTTCTTTCAAAATCGGCTCCGCAATCAACTTTTCCGAGTCGCTAAACTGCAAATCTTTACGTAAAACTTCCAAAGTCGCATCGACGTCAAGATTACACATATCAACAATATTGAGACCATGGACGGTGACGGCGAGTACTGCGGGCTTGAGACGAGCGCCGTGGCAAGTTTGACATTCGTGTACGCGCATGAAGCGCTCGATGTCTTTACGCACGAATTCCGAATCGGTTTCCTTATGTCGACGTTCTAGAGTCGGGATGACGCCTTCATAAGTCGATTGGTAGGTCGCGCCGTTGCCCCATTTTCCATGTCCGCCCACATTAACTTCATATTTTTCCTTGCCTGTGCCATAAAGAATTTTGTGGATATTTTCCGGTGAAATTTCGCGGATTGGCGTATGAATCGAAAAACCTTGGCGTTCACCGACCGCTACCAAACGTTTCAACCACCAAGATTCTTGAGTCACCCGATTAAACGGGCGGATGCCACCCTCGGCGATCGTAAGATTTGGATTCAAAACTAGGCTAGGATCAATCTCGAGGCGAGTCCCCAGGCCAGTACAAGTCGGACAAGCGCCTTGGGGAGCGTTGAAAGAGAATAGACGAGGCTCCAGCTCGGGGATTAGCTCATCGGGATGAAGTTCACAAGCATAACGTTGAGAGAATGTATAAATGTCATCCTCGGCAATATCGCGCGCCTCGATAGTGGTGGCATTGTCATTAATCTTCAAGAGCTGAATAATTCCCTGACCGAGCTCCAGCGCTTGCTCGATTGAATTCGAAATCCGACTGAACAAATCGGGCGACAAAATGAATCGATCGACTACAATCTCAATATCATGGCGATCATTTTTGTTCAGATCAGGAAACTCATCTAGCGCATAGATAATACCATCGACTCGCACGCGCGAGAAACCTTTGATTTGGTATTGTTCGGAAATATGCTTAAATTCACCTTTTTTCTGGCTGACCACCGGCGCTAAGAGCATAAGCTTACTTCCAGCCGGCAATTTCATAACTTCGTTGACAATGTCTTCGACGCTTCGGCGATGAACCTCGCGATGACAAATCGGACAATGAGGCACTCCAACTCGGGCGAAGAGTAGGCGCAGATAGTCGTATACCTCAGTTACCGTAGCAACAGTCGAGCGTGGGTTGCGACTAGTAGATTTCTGGTCAATCGAAATCGCCGGACTGAGGCCAGTAATACTATCCACATCCGGTTTATCCATGACACCCAAAAACATACGGGCATAGCTCGACAAACTCTCTACGTAACGTCTCTGACCCTCAGCATAAATTGTATCGAACGCGAGACTAGATTTCCCCGATCCAGATAGTCCGGTAATCACGACTAATTTATCGCGCGGAATGTCAACATCCAGGTCCTTGAGGTTATGCTGGCGAGCGCCACGAATTTTGATATAACTATCACTCATTAGCTATATATTATACAGTAAAATCTCCTTGATCGCAATAGTCGGGGCTAGAATCTTGCCCCGAGCGCACCATTTGCCTACTTATTAATCCGCAAGTGGAACTTCTTGGAGACTTTGATACCAAAGCTTCAACTCGTCGAGAATGAATTGACATTCATCGGAAGTTTTATCACCAAAGCGACGGCCAAAATTATTAGGATTTTTCGTTAAACCGTTTTCAAGGTAGGCAATTTCTTGCAAAAAACCTTTCGCTTGGTGCTCGAGACGCGCCTGGCGATAGATCCTCCAACGTTCAGCTTCATCAGCGGTGAGGATTTCTGGACAATTTCTTGCTTTATAATGCACGAACAGCTCAGGCAAACGTTCATCTTGAAAATTGGGAGAAAAATTCTTCAAGTCAGTCGCATCGTTATTACGCACCGCTGAGCAAAGGATCAAATCGTCTTCGGGGATAAAGCTCGCATAGAGGCTAGATTCTGGATCGTTGGCTGCCGGATATTCGGAATGTTCTTGGGCTTGCATACGCTCGGGGAAATCTGGGTAGTGCCCTAGCGCTTCGATATTAGCCTCAATTTGTTCACGCGACAACCCAATGCGCTCCCAACCTTCGCCTTTGTCCAAAACCCCCAAGGGTGCAACCGCTGGACAACGGTTGTATTGTAGAGTTTTGACGATCGGAAAATAATCTGTACGGAAAGAACTTTTTTGTTTTTGGTTGGGAAATTGTTTTTTCCAACCATATTTTTCGTCGAAAGTGCCGTCTTTTTCCGCTGCGATAAGCTCGTCGAGATTATAACGCAAATCGAAGACCAAAACATTACCATTTTTAGCCTCCGCAAAAGGATAAGCGACCGTAGTTTTCTCAAATTTGCTGGGAAAACGACCGGAAGAATAGACAAATGGCTGAGGATCTTTGAGATTAATCAGTTTTTTGACTGAGCGTTTCCAACGCATTTTATAAAGATAACTATAGAGTTGGGGTTGGCGATTTTTGACCAATTTTGTTACTTCGATCAGCGCAACGACGTCGGCGAGCGCGTCGTGGGCGTTCTCGTGGGCAATACCATTCAGCTTAGTAATCAGTTCAAGGCGGTTTGTGGCTTTCCCTTCGCTGGTCACGGGCCATTTTATCCCAGCTGGACGCAGAGCTCGGGTCATGCGCACGACATCGAGCAAGTCCCAGCGGCTCCGTCGCTCTTTCCATTCCCATTCATAAGCATCGTAAAAATTGCGCCACAGCGTGTTCCGCACAAATTCATGGTCAAAACGAAGCGAATTATAGCCGACCATCGTCGTGCCAGGTGTCGCCACTTCCTCGATCAAAAAACGACAAAAATCACGCTCAGACAAACCGTCAGCGTGAGTTTTTTGGGGTGTGATCCCAGTAACCATGATTGCGCCCGGGCTAGGTAGCGTATCTTGATCAAGCTTAACCAGGATATTAACTGGATCGCCTAGGGGGCGAAAATAAAGATCGGTGCGTTGGCCAGCAAATTGCATAATTCGATCAGCGCGTGGATTCAGTCCAGAAGTCTCGAGATCAAAGAAATAAAAACTGTTTTGCATGCGCTTATTATAGCATAGGTGGTAAAAAATTTACCCACCGCGCTTAGGCGGTGGGTTGAGCTTACCCCCTTCTTCGTTGTCCCCAGTTACGGAAAGCTTCGAAACTATTCATTTCGATGATTTCCGCTGGCTCTTGTTCTACGGCAAGGTAGAAATCATCGCCGGCTAGGTTCGCAATCGAGAACTTCGCGGGACGACTGCCTTTACGTAGGCGTTGCACACGGAGTGGCACGGTGACCGGGTCGCTGCTATAACCATTAACCGCATCATAGAGCTTTTCACCAACCTCGCCGCTGACATCTAGCATCGCATATTCCTCGCAACGAGCTTCATGCAGGCGCTGATGCCTAGCCATGCGTTCGGCCTGGATACGCTTTGCACGTTTCCGGCGCTGTTTGACGCGCGAAGCGTACAGCACCCGGCTAACGAAGCGCCAGTACCCGATCGCAAAGGCAACCTGTCCAGCCATTATAGCTAGCACTATGGCGCTTGCCACAAGCCGTCTACGGAAATCGGCACCTCTAAAGAGCTGAGCAGTACCAGCTAATCCATCGATTAGCATGAAACTAATCGCGAGCAACTCAATAGCTCGAAAAATCTCTCCGATCATTCGTCGCTCAATCAATTTCACTCCTCGTAGTTGCACACGCAGGTTAGCACACACTCTTGGCGCCATCGCGCTAATTACTAGACAAACTCCGAACACTATTTTTTGCATCATCTTTTTCTCCCCCTTTTTTATTTTTTTCGACTTAGGATTCCGATTTAAGCTTGTGGATTCTAAGTCGATGATGCAATACCTGAGGTAGGATGCTCTTCGCTACCCCACTATCCCTATTATAGCACACATCATCAAAAAAAGCAATACCAAAATCATCTTTACCCCTATAAGAATCTTTTTGTACGACTGTTTGAGAAATGATTACCTCTGTTAGAGTATTTTTTACAAATTTGCTTTTTTGCAGAGTTTAGGGTCTTTTTTGGAGGTATGCGGAAGCTAGGAGGGCGGCGCGGGCGCCATCGGCGACGGCCGTCACGACTTGACGGACGGCGCCGGAACGCACGTCGCCGCCCGCAAAGAGCCCCTGGATCGCGGTTGATTGATCGGGAGCAATAATGTAGCCTGCGGGGTCAAGAAGGGATTCGGGGTT
The DNA here is from genome assembly GCA_964439975.1 of uncultured Candidatus Saccharibacteria bacterium. Lineage (GTDB taxonomy): Bacteria > Patescibacteriota > Saccharimonadia > Saccharimonadales > Saccharimonadaceae > Nanosyncoccus. Next base: position 84,870 of record CAYTPD010000001.1, on the reverse strand, counting down.
TAATCTGGCGAGGAACTTTGTGGCAGGTTCACGACCGATGTAGACAAAGACGTAGTCAAAATCATTCAGAAGGTCGGGGGTTGGCTCAAGGTTTTCGAGCACTTTGACATTGGGCAGGTTTTTTAGGCGGTCTTGGAGCTCGCGGTCAGCCTTGACCGTCGAATGAGTAATTATGGTTAAATCTTTAGCCAGAGTGGCAAGGTAGAGCGATTCCTGGAAAGCAGCATTCGCGCCACCCACGACAGCGACCTTGCGCCCGCGCGCTAATACACCATCACAAAGCGCGCAGTACGAGACTGGCACCTGGAGCGAAAATGGCAACCGACGCGGAGCGGAGCCGGTCGCGATTAAGACCGTCTTCGCCACGACCGGCTCCGCATCAACCGTGAGTTCAAACTGGCCATTCGGAAGGCGTATGATGTCGGCACATTCACCATAAGCAATCTTAGCCCCAAATTGACCGGCTTGAGAGCGCATGGCTTCGGCTAGTTCTATACCAGTACCAGAAAAACCAGGATAGTTTTCGATCTGACTAATTTCAGTTAAAGTTCCGCCGATCTTTTCCTGTTCATAGACCACCGTCTCAAGCCCAAGCCGACAGGCGTAAAGACTAGCTGACAGAGCGGCTGGTCCGCCTCCAATAATTACAAAATCATGTATGGGTGCTTTAGTCATTATGAAATCACATTCTACTATTCGTACTACATCGACATAGCGCCGTTGCTATACTGCGAATAATAAACTTTCGAGACGATTTCCTGAAGACGTTTGTTACTATCAATCAGCTTTTGATTACGTTCGACCAGCATGACGACATATTTTAAAGGCGAAGCTTTTTCACCCTTACAAATCTCACGATCTTCACCATAAGCTAAGTCACTATTCATAGTAATCTGCCGAATCCCGCCCAACTTCATGCCGACAATTCCCTCCATCCAGCCAGCGATAAGGTCTTTTGAACCATTCAGTGGCGCTTCGAGCGAAGTCGGATTGTCGTTGCTATTGAAGGAAGAGTCAAAAATCGAGCCATCTGAGCACCAACCAATATAATAAGCGTCGTAATCGTAGTCTTTTTCACCGATCTGACGGCCGTTGCCTTCTTTCAGGTCGCGAGTCTTCAGGCCTTCAGCATTAGCACTAGCGGCGTTGTAAGCCTTAACTTCGGACTTGTATTTAGAAAATTCTTTAAAGTATTTGTTAGACATTTCGGCAACCAAAGCGTCATAATCAGCTTCCGCTTCCTTGTATTGACGCTGGAGCTCCTCCATATCCGCATTTTGGACACCACCACCGTCTGGATCACTGCCGAGTACAACAAACATGTAAGCGAAGATCATAGAACCAACTAAGAGAATCGCAACAATCAAGATCACGACTCGTTGCCAAGTGCTGGTTTTTAGACTTTTTTCCTGCATATTCCTCCTTCTTCTATACAATTGTCGCGCCAATCTGGGCCGAGGCAACATTAATTTCCTCCATTATAGCAGATATTTCATCAGAAGCTAAAGTTTTCTCTGGATTAGTAAATTTAAGATGGAAGGAAAGATTTTTAGTCGCTAGATCTTTGGCTGATTGGTAAATTGAGCCTGGCTCAACGGAATACAATAAGGAATTTTTACTTAAAACATGTTCGAGCGTGTCGCGCACTCGCCAATAGGCCAAATCGCTCGCAACCTTCAGGGTCAAATCGCGCTCAACGAAAGGAAACTTTGAAAACTGAAGGTCTAGCTTGTACTCGCGTGGCGCTTCGAGAAGTTGATCAAGCTTAAATTCGGCCACGGCAATAGTCGGGCTAAGTTTAAACTTCTTCAAGACACTTAGCTTTACTTCACCAAAAACTCCTAGCGATTTTCCATCTACAAACACCTCTGCGGAACGCTTAGGTTCAAAATAAGGAAATTCTTGCAGAGCTTCGGGGCTCGGAGCCGAGTATTCAATTTTTAGTTTTAAAGCAGAAAACAGCGCGAGCAAACGAGCCTTGAGCTCATAAAAGTCGTTTAGCATGACGAGTCCAAGATGAGTCTCTAAGACTGGTGTCTTTTCAGCAGTGAGTCCGAAAGCCCGACGGGAGACTTGATTCGTTTCGTAGAGAGTAAAATCTTGGTATCCAGCCTTGATATTCTCGCGGATTTTGTCGAGCAAACTGGGCACAATTTGCTGGCGGAAACATTCCAGATCGGGCGAAATTGAGTTAACGATTTCGTAACTTTCGCGGGCATCTTGACCAACTTTCTCGAGAAGCTGACGATTAACAAATGAATATGTCAAAACCTCGTGCATCGCCAAACGATCAGACAAAATTGCTCGAAGCTCCTCTTTTAAAGCCACCATGCGATCGATTTCCGCCTCGAGAAACGGTCGTTCTGGCAAAGTCAGTGGAATATTATCATAGCCCAAGAGGCGACCGACCTCCTCTACGATATCCTCGCGCGCATGAATATCGGTGCGCCAAGCTGGCGCGGTAACCGTGAGCTCGGTGGCATTTTTTGTCTGAGATTTGACCTGAAAGCCGACATTTTCGAGCGTTTGGGAGATAGTCGCGAGATTATAAGAAGTACCGAGTAGTTGATTTACGGAATCTGTTGCAATTTTCACAACAGATTGTGGGGTAGGTTTAGGCCATTCGTCAGCGACCGCTAAAGCTTTAAGATCGAGACGCACTAGCGCTTCTTCAAGCACGGCGCCACAAAGCGTCGCGGGCTGTCCCTTAGTAAAACGAGTGATCGCTTCGGAGAAAATCCCGTGCGCCATTTGGGTCTTGCGCAGGTGGTAAAGCGAGAAAGTCGCGCTCTCGAGAATCACACGCTTCGTACTGGCGTCAATCTCAGTATTTTTTCCACCCATCGCGCCAGCGAGTGCAACTGGTACATTATTTGCGGTGATCAAAATATCAAAATCAGCACAAGTAATAGTCTTTCCGTCGATCAGTTGCAGGGTTTCACCGTCTTTCGCCAAGCGGACGATAATATTTGCATTTGGCGACGAAGTCTGGCCGGAAGCGCTGACCGCAACTAACTTATCGTAGTCAAAAGCGTGAAGAGGCTGACCGGTTTCAAGCATCAAGATGTTAGTCAAATCAACAATCGGATCGATCGCTCGCATGCCAGCTTTGGCGAGAAATACGGCATCTGCGGTAAGATATTTACTGGGTTGGTTGTTGGGCAGATCAAAAACCGCGCAACTATAACGCGGGCAAATCTGCGGATCAGCGATCTTGATCGTGGGAGCAAGTTTACCTTGTTTAGATAATTTTTGGCTAATTTGGCTAAAAACGGCTGGCTCTTCGAAGCTAAGTCCGAGAATTCCTGCTACTTCGCGCGCAAAGCCGATTAGACCGAAGCAGTCTGGGCGGTGTGTCAAAGATTTGTTTTCGACGTCAAGGATCAAATCATTCAGATCAAAAGCTTTCGCAAATTCATCACCAATCGATGCAGAGCCTGGTTCAATTTCGACAATTCCCTCGTGCCCTCCGCCGAGATCCAACTCATCACAAGCAGCCAGCATACCCTGCGAAAGATAACCCCGGAGCTTACGCGCGCCAAGCTTAAAATCTTCATTACCATAGGTCTCGGGGACAATGGCACCAGGAGCGATCCAAACGGCTAGCATACCGACGTGTACGTTTGGTGCGCCACAAACCACCTGCACTAAACCATTTTCTAGCTGATCAAACTCAGCATTGTGCGCCCCGGCATCAATTTCGCAAAGATGAAGGTGTGTGCCCTCGATCGGATCGGCTTTCAGGACCTTGACGATAAAAATTCCCCGATATTTTGGCGCTAAATCGATCACTTCTTCGATTTCCACCAAACGCGAACCGATCAGCTCAATGAGCGCTTGATCAGAGATTTCGGCGGGGATTTGGACGTATTTTTTGATCTTATTTAGGGATATTTTCATAAAATTATGCTTTCTTATTGACTTTTATGCTTATCTGTGCTATAATAGAAGGATGGACTGAAAATTCGCGGGTTTGGAGGGATTTTCGGGGCGTTAAACGATTTTGGGAACCTAAAACAAGGCCTGGAAAATTAAAACTTTGCATTAGAATTTCTCCAAGAAATCAAGTTTGCCCGACTCGAAGTAACGAACATCTTTGATATCATATTTTAACATTGCCAAGCGGTCAATGCCACCGCCCCAAGCGAAGCCACGATAGACTTCCGGATCAATCCCGGCGGTCTTTAGCACGTTGGGATGAATCATGCCACAACCACCCATTTCTAGATATCCCTTACCGCCAAGCGAGGCTGGTTTTTCGATCAAAAATTCCGCTGAAGGCTCGGTGAAGGGAAAGTAGCCCGGCTGCGTCTTGAGTTGTAAATTTTGACCGTAATATGCCTCGAAAAAATGTTTCAAAATTCCGAAGAGCTGGCCCATGGTGGCATCGCGCGAAACAAAAACTCCTTCGCACTGGTAAAAAGTATGTTCGTGCGTCGCGTCGGCATCTTCATTACGAAAAACTCGTCCAGGAATCACCACGGCGATTTGGCCAGTTTGATCAAGTTTGGAGCGATATTTTTTGAGTGCTCGATATTGCATGCTTGAAGTGTGTGCTGGAGGAATATAACCTTCGGCAGTACGGAAAGTATCGTAGCCGTCGCGCGCAGGATGATCCTTTGGGAAATTTAGACTGTCGAACATGTGGAATTCATCATCAAGCTGGCGCGATTCAACAACATCAAAGCCCATGCCGGCGTAGATTTTGATTACTTCATCCAGCTCAACCATTAGCGGATGTTTCGAGCCTAGATGAAGGCGAGGCAGAGGCTGGTTCGGCGCGGTCGGCGCATAAATATCGATCGGAGGCAACTGTTCGTCCTCTTCGGCCGCTTCGAGCTCAGCGATCTCTTGTAGTATCTTTTGTTTCTTAGCGTTCAGATCACGCCCAAAGGCGCCACGTTGGTCAGAAGGCAAGGTTTTTATCTTGACATATTCAGCGTTTAAGTCTTTCAGCGATTGCTTTAACTGTTCTAAATCAGACATCATGCCCTATATTATAGCGCATTTTTCAGTTAAAAGAAAATGATCACGATCGTAGACAAGATAGCTAAGATAATCAGGACGATCCAAACCCAGGTAAAGCGACCAGTTTTTTTCGTGCCCTCGACGTAGGCTGAATCTTCCGACGAAGGTTGAACTCCGCCTGCGGAAGTTTGCGCACGTGCGCGCAAGTCAGAAGAGATACGCTGATTGAGCTGAGAATTTTTTTCTTGATTATTAGTTACCATGACTCCCATGCAATTTCCTTATTATACAGTTATGTTTACTTCGCACTTATCATTGTAACACAAGTGTGCTATAATGAACGAAATATCAGTTTAAGGAGGTTAGAAATGGCTAATCAGAAATCCAAGAAGGCGGGGAAAAAATCTTCGTCGAAGCCAGAAACTGCCAAAGAGGTAAAGGAAGTCAAAGAGACGAAGCCAGCGGTAGTTGAACAGGCAAAAACTACGACAGAGAAAAAATCGGACGCGAAGCAAAAGTCTTCGACAGGTTTTTTTGCGCGAAAATATGATAAAGGCGAGAATATTCTGACGATCTTTAAGACCAAGAAGATCTGGGGAGCTTTGATCGGTGAGCTTATCGGTACGATGATGATCTCAGCGATGTTGCTAGCCTTGACGATCTTTGGCTTGTTCCAGTATACAGTTTATCTCGCACCGGCTTTGATCTGCGTCTATATCGCGATCGTTGGTCTCTCGGGTGCTAACTTAAACCCATTGATTACGGTCGGCATGATGGCTTCGCGACGCATGTCAGCGATCCGTGGCGTATTGTACATGCTAGCGCAGGTGATTGGTGCATGGCTGGGGCTTTTGATTGTGAACGCCTTCCGACTTGGAAGCACGGCGGCTGGCGTAGAGCTTCCGGTTATGGATACAGTCGAAGGTGAAACTTTCGTGAGCGTTGCCATGGTCGAATTGATCGGCGCGATCATCTTAGCTTTCTGTTTCGCACGGGGTCTACGTTATGCAAGGCGCAGTGCTTTGACCTTTGCCTTTGCAATTTCCAGCGCGATGATTTTTGTAATCGTTTTTGGAGCTTTGATCTCGCAAGGTTTCTTCCAATATGCAGTTTCCTTCGTCTTCAACCCAGCGATCGCCTTAATGTACCAGATTTTGCCGACTAGCGCGGCTGGTTTTGGCGAATTGGCTGGCTTGATGGGCTTAGCTCTAGCGACCTACGTCATTATCCCGATGGTAGGAGGCGTGCTTGGCTTCTATATTTCGGATATCGCAAGTCGCTTCGTAGCTAATGGCTATTTCTGCGATTTTGACGACCAAGATAAAATCGCTGAGTAATAATAACCAATCGGTTTTCTTAAACTTCCCTGCTTATGGTGGGGAAGTTTTTGTGCTATAATATATTATATATGCTACAAATATCGAAGCTTTGGACAAAAAAATCAAAAGATATTCGTCAAAAGAAAGATAAAAAGACCATACCAGCAGTCTTGCGCGTATTGTTTTCTTTTCTGATTGCCATGTTCTTGGCATTTGTTTTTACTTGGTATATTTATTATCGCCAATTTGAGAATAATAATGATGAAGCGCTAGCTTTTATCGAGGATAAGTATTTGGTTTTTTGGTATACCTATGTCTTAGTCTTGGTTTTAATTGTTTTAGCGATGAGTATATTTTGGCGAACCTTTTTTGGGGCTGGATTGGTTTTTGCACTATTGGCAATATTAGCTTACGCGAACGAACAGAAGTTGTTGGTACGGCGTGCGCCAATTATTCCAGAAGATTTAGCAATGGCCGAACAGGCAGGAAATTTGATGCAATTCGTGGATTTTGGCGAAGTATTGCTTTTAGCCTTGGGAGTCATTTGTTTATTGATTGGGACTTGGCTCTTGGATTACTATTGTCGCAAGGTGATCGGAAAAAACACAGAAAAAATGAATTGGGTCGAACGGCATGCAATTCCACAGCGCGCCACTTTTACAATGTTGACAACGGCAGTATTTATCATTTTATTCACGCCAATGCTTCGCCAACAAGGCGATACGGTCGAAGAAGTCGAATGGCTGGAGACTACTCTTTCGGCATGGAGCCCTATACATACTTACAACGATAATGGTTTATTATTGAGCTTTTTGTACAGTTTCGGCTCAACCCAGTTGCAGGAGCCGGAAGACTATTCGAAGGCGAAAATCGCTGAAATTTACCACAAATACGCTAACAGACAAGCCGAGACAGAGCAAAAGCCAACTTTGGACGAACAGATTGAAAATCTCGTCGTTATTCTCGACGAATCGTTCTATGATCCAGAAATTTTGGGCGAGCATTACGCGCATTTAGGTGGCGATGTGGTACCGAATTTACACGAAATTTTTGCTAAATATCCGAGTGGATATATGTATTCACCTGAGTATGGTGGTGGCACGGCTAACGTTGAATACGCTATTCATACTGGTTTGTCAAACTATTGGGCGCAATCTGTTGCTTACTCATCGTTTGTCGCACGCTTGAAGAAAATGCCGGGAGTAGTGAGCTATGTCAAGCAGAACGATTTTCAGCCGACTGCCGTACATGCGTTTGACGGAGCGATGTATAAGCGTAATATTGTTTATGATCGCATGGGCTATGAGACATTCCTTGATCAATCGACGATGAAATACAACGAACGTGAGAATAATAATGAGAATGCTTATATTAGCGATCGAGCTGTTTATGACCAGATTTATGATCTTCTCACAAAAAATAATGGTCCGCAGTTTGTTGGCGCTTCGACGATGCAAAATCATACTCCATACGATATAGCAGGCTATCCGGATCGGAATTTTCCCCTCCTAAATCCCGTGACCGATCAAGCAATGGTCGAAGCATCGTTCGAATCTTTGCATCATGCAGACCGGTATTTGGGCGATTTCATTAAAAGATTAGACGAGCTAGACGAGAAAACTATGGTAATTTGGTATGGCGATCATGCCTCAGGAGTTTTGGCGGATTATGTGGGTTCTGAAGATAAAGATATTGCAAATTTAGCACATCTTACTCCATATTTTATTTATACTAACTTTGAAATTGAGGCACCGTTTACCGAAGAGGAAGTGGCGCAAGTTAATGAATTGGCGGGATTTTCATTCGAAACATTGGGGGTTGATTTACCAACGGTAACGCCAAATTGTATCATGAATCTGGCTTACAACATGCTTGATGTTCAAAAACCAGTGCTCAATTACCTTCTCGACGAGGTTTGTGCGGAGGCGCCAATCTTGGCGCCGGCCTATCTGGGAAGCGAAGTGCCAGAAATGTTTGAAGCGCTCGAGGATTACAAACTTATCAATTATGACATTTCGAATGGAAAACGCTATTGGTTAGAACTTGACGTAGATTAAACCAAGAATACTACTTATTTTTGGGAAAAAGCGGAGAAGCGGGGACTTTAATCTCAGAGGCGCTAAAAATATTATAAATATTTGTTGCAGTGTCCGGCAAAAACGGTTGCAGAAGGCTAGCAACGGTCAAAAGTTGCTCAACTAGATTGTGCAGGACGTCGTGAAGCTTCGCAACATCGCCACGCTTCGCCAGCTCCCAAGGCTTTGTTTGGTCTATGGATTGATTAATATTTTGAATCTTTTGCCAGGTGAGATCCAACGCTTTGGTAAATTCAAATTTATTCATGAAATCACAATAGGCTTGATCAATAATACGATCCGCAGATGTCACGCCAGAGAATTGATTTTTTTGGCAAAGCGTAGCTAAGCGCTGAACAAGATTCCCAAGATCATTAGCTAGCTCGTTGTTGTAGGCCTCCTCATATTTTGCCCATGTAAAATCTGAATCTGCAAAAGTGTCAACGTGACGCAAGAAGAAATAGCGAAAAGCCTCAAGACCGTGCGACTCGAGAACTTCGAGCGGATCAATCACATTTCCGATAGTTTTACTCATTTTTTGACCGTTGGCCAACACAAAACCATGCGAGACAATGCGACGCGGAAGTTTCAGGCCTAGACCAAGCAGAATTGCTGGCCAAGTAATTGCATGAAACCGGAGAATATCTTTGCCAACAAATTGCACGTCCGCCGGCCACCATTCACGAAAGTCGGATTCGTACTCTGAGTCTGGATATCCGAGGATAGTAATGTAATTCGACAGAGCATCTAGCCAGACATACATGACTTGCGACTCGTCGCCTGGGACAGGCACACCCCAAGATAATTCGCCAACTGGACGGGAAATCGATATATCTGGCGCATCTTCAAGCATCTTGAGCGCTTCTTGACGCCGAAAAGCAGGTAGAATTTCCATCTCATTATTGAGGATTTTTTCACGAATCGCATCTTTAAAATCAGCGATGCGTAAGTAGTAATTTTGCTCAGAGAGCTTTTGGTATGGTCGCTGGTGATCTGGACAGATGCCATGGTTTTCGGCATATTCTTTTTCGGTCACGAAGCCTTCACAACCCTCGCAATACCAGCCATGATATTCGTTTAGATAGATGTGGTCGGACAGGCGTCGCCAAATTTCCTGACAACGACGCATGTGCTCTGGATCAGTCGTACGCACGAAGTCGGTATAAGTTACATCGAGGCGATCGATGAATTCTCGAAAACGATTTGAATTAGCGGTCGTATATTCTTCAATCGTTAACTCTGAAGACTGTGCCTTACGAAAAACTTTGTTGCCGTGTTCGTCTGTACCAACTTGGAAGCGTACTTCGTCGCCCAATTCACGTCGATAGCGGGCGTAAACATCAGCAAGAAGGTAGTCCAACACATGCCCAATATGCGGATAACCATTTGCGTATGGAATAGCAGTACAGATATAGGTCTTTTTCATGTATATATTATATAGTTTTTTCTGCTAAAAAGAAAGCCTCACACAGTCTTTAGCATGAGGCTTTCTTTGAGTTTGAGTAGACTACTCGCTACAGACGTAGCCTAATCTTTCGTAGCTAGCGCGCATAGCTGACTGGCTGGTGTCGACTGTACCGTCGGTAGCAGTCGTGAGACCGATTAAGTTTGCAGTATCTTGCTTAACATCGGAATTAATTTCGGCTGAAGTTAATTGATCAGCTGAAACTGTCACTTCGGTATTTACAGTATAGATATTATTGATTGGGTCACTAGCTGTCGTAAAGGCAATTAGGTCGTAAGGTTCAGCGTTCAATCCGGCGAGATTAAGCGTATCGCGACGGTGGGTTTCGCGCGACTCACGTTCATTATTAGCCTCTTCTTCGCTAGCGCGACTAGCACTGCTAGAATAACTCAGCAACTTAAGCTGGTCGCCGGTGTAATTCAAGGTCACTACTGCGCTGTCTGGCGTACCTTCTGTACCTAAGACACAAGAGATTTCCTTTACTTCATTTTGTGATACCTCACCTTTGTCAGTAGGAGGAGCTACGGTAACAATGCGAGGATGATTAATCGCATAAATATAGAGGATCGCCAAGATAAGGTTCACCATGAGCGAGACAATCAGTCCTATGATCATAAAGAGCATAGCTTTCGAAGGCGGCGTCTTGGCTTTGACAGTAGTTGCGTTGGGAAAGTTCGAAGCTGTGGATGCCGACGGATTTGTAGCACTGGCAAGATTGTTAGCGGTTGTCGCACTTTGAGCGGGGCTTGCTGGGGTAGCCGTGGTTGAGGCGGGTTGAGCAGGTTGCGCAAAGGGATTGTAAGGCGTAAATCCAGCAGGGGAAGAAGTTGCGGTAGAGGCGGGAGATGTGGCAGTTGGAGCCGATGTGGTGGCTGAACTGGCAGATTTCGCAGTCGGAATAGGAGGCATCGAAGAAGTCGTGGGTACACTCGCGACAGGCGGAGTAGCCTTAGGAATAGACGGGGCGGACATCGCGCTACCGATCGAGCCAGGGACTGGCGCTGCTGGCGTCAGGGGTATTTCCGGCGTGGGTGAAGGGATTGCTGAAGAATTTGAACTAGGCGAGAGCGAATGGTCGTTGGAGCTTAAGCTGGTCGTATCGTTTGTTAAGCTATCCGTCAAGTCTGCGCCATGCATAGCCATAGAATGTAGTTCGTTACCGGCCATGGCAAGATTATCCTCCGCCGACAAAGTTTGGTCGCTGGATGGAATCGTCAAATCTGCCGAAGGTGTCGTCGGTAAACCGCTATGCAGATCGACGGGATTAAGATCAAAGCTACCAGAATTACTAGCTCCGCTACTTGTACCAGTATTGCTAAATGGATTTTTATTTTCGGGGTTCATGTTGCCTCCCTTTTGCCTCGTTCGAAATTGTTAATATCTTATTACTTATGTTATATTTTAACGCTGATTACTTTTTTATTCAAGACATTTTTGCCATAATTCTTCCCAATCCCATAAGTCTAAATCGCCTGGACGCGCGTTAGGATTAATGGCCAATTCTCGAAAAATTTCTTCCCAAGTAGCCTTGTCGCGATGGTGATCAGCAAGATTACTGGCGAGTTTTTTACGAGGATTCCGAAATCCTTGCTTGGCCAAGTCTAAGGCTGCGTCGGAAATTTGGGGCGTGCCTTGCGGATATAGTATAATGACCTGGCTATCGACTTTGGGGGGCGGAGTAAATTCACTCGCTCGGACGACTGGACCGAGCTCGACCTCGGCAAAATTTTGAACAAAAAGAGACAAAAGTGTGTGTTTTCCGGCGGAAACTGCGATGCGCTCCGCTACTTCTTTTTGGATCAGGAGAACGATCTTCTGCGCGATAGGCTTAGTCGTTAATAATTTATGGATAATGGGCGAAGTGATGTAATATGGAATGTTTCCGGCAACAACATAAGCTTTGTCAGTAGTAACTTCCTTGAGATCAAAATCGAGAATGTCGGCGGTTTTTACCGTAAGATTTTTACCGGGAAATTGTCCAGGAAGCTTACGCGCCAGATCTTCATCGTATTCAATCGCAACTACTTCATCGAATTGTTTAAGCAAACTGCTCGTCAAAGTCCCTAGACCTGGTCCAATCTCGAGACAAAGCTTAGCCGTGGTAGCTTGGCGGGCGAGTTCAGCTATTTCATCAAGAATAAGCCGGTTTTTAAGCCAATGCTGGCCGAGTGATTTTTTGTTTTTCATCGTTTGAAAGACCTAATACCAGCCATGGTCATACCAGAATCCACGCGCACCCTGCCAACCGCCATAGCGCTTCACATAGCCGCTCATCCAGCGGATTTGCGTAATCGGGTTAGTCTCCCAGTCTGCGCCAGCACTCGCCATTTTGTTCCCTGGTAGAGCTTGCGGGATACCGTAAGCACCAGAACTAGCGTTGCGTGCGTCGACTCGACAGCCCGACTCGTGATAAATCAGGTCGATCGCTGCCTCAACGTCGGGTTCTGGAACGCCGGCTTGACGCACCCAATCGGCACACTTTTGACGTTCAGGCGGGATGGATTTCTTCGCTCCGATACGCACAATTTCCGGAACCGGATCAGATTTGATTTCTTCGGAAATCATCGTGCGCGAGACCTCTTGGTTGTTTTGGAATTGCACTTCGAAGGTAGTCACTTTGCGACCATCTTCGCCTGCCTGTTCAACGACGCGCTCTCCTTTCGCGAGGCTAGGATCAAGCTTTTCTTCGACTGCATAGCCAATTGTCTCTTCGACCGTAACTTGGCGACCGCCATTGCGACGAATTTTGTAAGTTGTTGCAATACCTGTCTCGAGGAAGTTGTTGTTGACCACTTGAGCGATTTCGTCGCCGTCGTAGAGTGGCAATCCTGCATCCGCCACAATTTGGCGCGGATCATAGCTTGCGCTCATGACATAGCGTCGATTAGTACCATCCATGACGACCACAGGTCGCGCACGGTGAACATTGATCCGAAATTCATTATCAACAATCGGCATTTCTAGCCCTGGCTCAACAATGTCAGAGTCATTAATCTTTATTTCGGCCTTTTCGAGCACCTCAGCGACGGTTTCAGCATTAGTTTTTACCGTGATCGTACTATTATCGTCATAATCATAAATCGTCACAAAATGCGGGGTATCCGACGCATTTGCGTCGTCCGCGTAGACCATTTGTTGCTGGCCAAGTTGGCTAAATGCCACAAAGGCACTCATTACTGCTACCAGTAGAGCGCAACAAAAATTCCTCAATTTGTATTGCAACTTAATCATTGCACCTCTATTATAGCAAAGATTTTCAAAAAAGTCAAGGTTTTTATGCTTCCCGGCTAGCCTTCGTAGACTGGTAAGTCCTCAGGAAAGGGGTCAAAACCAGGGTCGAAGTCTGAATCGAGGTCAGAGCCTAAGCTGGCGCTAAATTCACCATCAGGATCGCCACCCAATAAGCCGAGACTACCTTGTCCAAGGTCGAAGCTGCCAGAATCACCAAACGCGTTGGAACCATAAGGATTATAGCCTATTTCAAGCAAAAATCGTGACGGACCGTTATAAGTACGGCCACCAAAGCTATAGCGCGAACTAGCAAAAGTCAAATAGAGCCGACGCATTGCGCGGGTCATACCGACGTAAGCCAGGCGCCGTTCTTCTTCGAGCTCTTCTTCGGCGTTGTCGGCGCGCGAGCTGGGGAAAAGACCGTCCTCAAGACCGACCATAAAGACAATTGGGAATTCAAGGCCTTTCGCGGCGTGGAGGGTCATGAGCGAAACAGCGTCATTGGTCGAGGCTTCATCAGAGGAGCTGAGCAAAGTAGCATCGGCGAGAAATTCATCTAGAGTATCGTAAGCGCTAGCGTTGCTAGCCAAGACCTCGAGGTTTTTCATACGGTCGTCGCCTTCGGGAGTCCCGCTATGCACGAGGGTCGGAAAATCGAAATATTGGACAATCTGTTCGACAATATTGCCCATAGGAATAAAAACACTGGCGAGATAATCTTCGGGAATATCTTCGTGGTTGGAGCCGGATTTTTCGGCGTTGCTGAGCGCCTCTTCTTTCACGTTATCTAGAAAATTCACCAGACGCTGAGCTCCCATACGAGCGCGCGCCGTTAGCCCCATAGTCGCTTCGCGCAAAGTCTCGCCGTCGTCAAGCGCAGAGAAGATTTTAGCCAGAGAGGTTTGACCAACGCCCGAAAGGACATTTTTGGTTACTCGCTCAAAGCTGACGCGATCGTGGGGATTGGCAAGGAGCTTTAAGACGGCTAAGACGTCTTTGACTTCTTTGCGATCATAAAATCGCACGCCACCAATGATTTTGTACGGAATACGCATTGCCATAAAGACTTTTTCAAAAGCATAAGATTGAGCGTTAGTGCGGTAAAGGATTGCGAAATCGCCATAGTCTTTGGCAATCCGAGCAGTTTTCAGGCGGGTGATTTCACGCGCGACGTAGCCAGCTTCGGCGGTTTCGTCCGCCAGACCCTCGATCGTAATCGGCTCACCGTCGCCTGCTTCAGTAAAGAGGGTTTTATCAGTACGAGTCTTGTTTTCATTGATGATTTTTTGCGAAGCGGCCAGGATATTCCCAGTACTACGATAATTTTGTTCCAACTTGATCACTTTGGCGCCGGGAAAATCGCGTTCGAAGTGGAGGATATTGGTGAAATCTGCGCCACGCCAGGAATAAATCGACTGCCAATCGTCGCCTACCACGCAAATATTGCGCTCTTCGTTGACCAAGCTCTTGACTAGCTGGTATTGTACAGCGTTAGTGTCTTGATACTCATCGATTAAGATATGGCGGAATTTTTGCTGCCATTTTTGGCGAATTTCTGGGTGTTTTTTGAACATTTCAGCGGTGCGGGTCAATAAATCATCGAAATCGAGCGCCTCAGCACGACGTTTTTCGACTTCATAACGCGCGAAGATTTCGGCTACCTTTTTTTGGTTCGGATAATAAGCTTCTTGCTTCGCTTCCGCAGGTCCGAGGCCTTGATTTTGGTAAGAGCTGATCAAATTATGGGCAAATTTGGGGGTCAAGGATTTATCGCCTCCGAGGTCCATACCACGCATAATACGGCGAATCAGACTCAACTGGTCGTCAGAGTCGTAAATTGTGAAATTATGGCTAATACCGGCCGCGACGTGCTCGATACGCAATAATCGCACACAAATGCCGTGAAAAGTACCCATAAAAGGCATGAAATTGCGACTAGGGCCTCTAACTTGCTGATTTTGGGATGCTTGCGAAAAAGCTGAGTCTGATAGCGCTTTTGGTTTTGTATGCCCATTTTCGAGCTCCTGTGCGCTCTGGAGGGCATTTTTGGCGGGTTGGGCGGAGATTTGGAGATCATGACGGCCAATCGCATCTTCGCGTTGGCGCTCGAGGAGGTGCCAAAGACGCTCACGCATCTCTCCGGCAGCTTTATTTGTAAAAGTCACGGCAAGGATTTGGTCTGGACGAATACCATGGGCGATAAGATTCGCAATCCGGTGTGTGAGAACCTTAGTCTTGCCTGAGCCGGCGCCAGCTAAGACTAATAATGGGCCAGACAGGGTCTCGACCGCCTCTTTTTGAGCAGGATTTAAGCCTCCGGTGATTGGATTCATTGCTTTATTATAGCATGGTTCGGAAGATGCTTGGGTTATTCTTCAACGATCCGTTCGCTCGATTCGGTTTTGGGTCGGGAATGCCAGGTAGAGGTTAAGATACGCTTGAGCTGACGAGAAAAATTGGTTTTGTGGAGAGCGAAAAATGGTTTTGGTCGGCGACGATACTTACGGAGGTAGATTAGATAATAAGCGACGCCAAGTTGGATGACAGTAGTAGCCGCGGAGAGGCCAAGGATCGCTTGAGGACCAAAATCAAACATCCATCCCGCGAAAAAGAGACCGGTAGCTTCGCCAAGATAAGAAATGACGTACTTGACCGTACTATAGCGGAATTGATGGCGATTGTCGACGGTATTGATATAATATCCATCGCTAATATCTTCGTAGGCAGTCGAGCTAAGCAAGGACCAGAGAATTGCCAGGAGAATGACGAAGAAATCATTGGAAAGTACTGCCACCAAATAGGCGACCAGGCGAATGCCAAATTTCAGAGTCATGGTCAGATAATCGTTTTTCGGCGTGAAATATTTAAGGGCAATAATACCGATAGCGTCAGATAACAAACCCGCGACAAGGAGGAAGTTGGTTGCCGTATTGACGGTCAACTCGAGATGGCCGGTCAGAATTAGCATTTTTAGCCCGAGTGCCGTCGCGAAAGAAGTGGCGGCGAGATAGGCATAAATCATGTAAACCGTCTGTACACGGCTTTTGAGAATAAATTTAACCATAGAGGCGCGACTGCGTGGCTCGCGAGTAGTGGGTTTGAGCCGAAAATTAAACATGAGGAACATGGCGACAGCCAGAAAAAGCATCGAGACAATCAAACAGCCACCGTAATCCAGCACAAGCCCAAAGATTTCTTGACCGATAATCAGCCCGCCGACCAAAACGCCGACATCACGAAAGAGATATTCGACCAACTTGCGCTGGCTATAGATTTTGTTGTTTTTAATCACGGTGGTCATGAGGGGGTAAACGCTGATCACGATCAGGTTGCTAGTCACGACATCTAAGACCATGCAAAAGTTGATTATGTTATGCTGAGTAGAGCCGTTCAAGACGGCCAAAACGAGCAAAAAGATAACTTTGCAGGCTAAGATCAGACTCATAAAAGCTTTGAGCTGGCGCATTTTGAGATAATAACCGACTAGAATAATCCCGGCGACGCTGACCAGCATGCCAAAACCAGTGATTTGGCTAATATCAGCTGCCGAAAAGCCGTTATCCTGAAGCCAAAGTTGGCGGAAATTTTCCCAGAGACCGACTGAGATGCTGAAAAAAGCTAGCATCACTAGAATGCGAAGCCGTGCGCGACGTTGCTTAGAACGATATTTTCGGGGCATAAATAATAAACTCTCAATCTTACATGTTTCATTTTAACATAAGCAAGAAAAATGACAAAATGGTCGGCTCCGTTTGCTACATATAGCTCCATAGTCGTAGATGCGGTTAATAGCGCAACGACAAAGTATGACTATCTCTTGCCGGGAGGATGGAAATTTATCCTACATGTTTCGTCAGACACTATTGGCACAGATGATTTCAAAATAACAATGCAAAGTAGTAAGGGTGGGGGAAGCTTCGCGGATGTCAAGATGAAAACTCTGGAGAAATATGGTCCGCGATATGCAACTGGTGGAGATTCGCTGGGGTATATTTGCCGGCTGTTGCAGACTTATGGTTCGTTTGAAGATGAAACCATACCGGAGCAAATCCGTAAGCTGGAGCGAGCAAGCGATATGACACGAGAGCAGCATGAATGGTTGCGAGACAATTTGGGATATACTAATTTAGAGGGGGCATTTGCCGTGCCTTACCAATATGCAGAACGCAAAATGAATAGTTACGTTGAAAAGACTGGCTCGATGCGACTTGCTTTTAGTGGAGCTAACGCAGAACAGGATATCATGTTTTGCGCGATTGTGCTGAGGGAGTTGCAAAATCACCTTGGCTCGGGCGGAATAACTACTTACTGGAGATACGACTTGAGTGAGTTGCGCGAGATACCGAATATTCGGTTGTGGCTGGATCGGTTAGGGATTAACGAAGTGCCAGAATTAAGCTCATAACGAGTTCGTGAAATCCAGAGTTGTATTCAGAAGATTATTGAACTATGACCAGTCACTGGTTTAGCTGATTTAGCTAGTGACTTCGCAAACAGATAACCCAGCCCAAAGCGCGTTGCGTGCAGGACTGGGTTTTAGTTTTCTGGGTTTTAGAGTTTTAATTTTTGTTGGACTTTTGAGCTTTTTGGAGGGTTCTTTAGATTTTGGCTGTTGATTTTTGGGTTTTTCTTTAGATTTTGGCTACTGAAATTATTCCAAAATAGCTTTAATCCGCCGGACGCCGGCGCTGGAAGATTCTTCTTTTTTAATCTTGAAACGACCGAGCTCGCCAGTATGAGTAATATGCGGTCCGCCACAAATTTCGATGGAGACAGGGGTTTTTATAGTGTCCGGACTACCTTCGCCTATGCCGATCGCATACACGGTAACTCGATCAGGGTAGCGGTCGCGGAAACTACCGTGGGCGTGCAATTCATCAAAAGCATAATCTTTATCATATTCAGCAAAAACGACTGGCAGATCTGCCTCAATCCACGCGTTCACACGATCTTCGACCGCCTTTAGCTCGGCAGGGGTTAACTTATGGTCAATATTAAAATCAAACCTTAATCGCTCGGGAGTTAGATTGCTTCCCTTTTGTTCGATTGTGGGATCAATTTCTCGCTGGAGCGCGGCAAGCAACAAATGACAGGCGGTATGGTACTTGATTGTCTGATCGCTGGTGTCGGAAAGACCGCCTTTAAACATACCCTTCGAGGCGGTTTTGCTACGCTCACGTTGCTCAGCTAAGGCGTGGGCAAATTCATCTTGGTAATCCTTCGAAAGGTCAACGCCGAGTTTATAAGCTTCCTCAACCGAGAGCTCGAGCGGAAAACCATAAGTATCCTGGAGCTTGAAGAGATCTGCGCCAGTCAGGGTACGATTTTCTTTAGCCAGTTTTTGTAGCTCTTTCATGCCTTTATTAATTGTCTTACGGAAGGCATTTTCCTCCTTAGACAATAGACTGAGGACATTAGCACGATACGGCAAGATATCGTCCGACAAATCTTGGTATATTTCAGCGACAATTGGTAAAATTTCTGCTAAAAACTCCTGACCAATGCCGAGGTCGAGGGTGCGCAGGACGGCTCGCCGGACGAGCCGTCGCAGGGCGTAGCCCTGTGCCTTGTTCGAAGGAACAAGGCCCTGCGCGCCCAGCAGGTAGGCGCCACGCAGGTGATCAGCAATGATACGCATTTCATCAGTATTATTATCGTAATTTTTGTGCGAAATTTCTTCCAATTTGTCGATAATCGGCTTTAGCAATGAGATTTTAAAAACATCGAAACTCCCGATTGTAGCAGCTGCGATGCGCTCTAAACCGCCTCCGAAGTCAATATTTTTACGCTCCAGCTCGGAAAAGCTGCCGTCTTCATTGCGTCGATAGCCCATAAAAACTTGGTTGCCAATCTCCATGAAGCGTGCACCGTCTGAGGCGGGATGGGATTTGCCATATTTTTCGACGTCTTGTTTATCTTCGCCAAAATCGAAGAATACCTCGGAGTCTGGGCCGCAAGGGTCACCGAGTGGCGTGGTTTCAATTCCGCCACCACGGCTCCACCAGTTTTCGTGATCATCATAGAAAAAGATACGTTCGCCAGGCTTAATTCCCCGTTTCGCGCCATTTTCGGCGCTACCAATTTCGGCAATTTTCGCCTCGATACCAGCTTTTTTGAACACACGTTGCCAAATCTCGGCAGCTTCTGTGTCTTTCGGAATACCGTATTTTTCATCACCAATGAAACAGGTTACGTAAATTTTTTCTGGATCCATACCAAGCTCTTTGGTCAAAAATTCAAAAAACCATTCGATTTGTTGCTCTTTAAAATAATCCCCGAGCGACCAGTTGCCCATCATTTCAAAAACCGTGGTGTGGCGCGGATCGCCTACATCCTCAATATCCTGAAGGCGCATGCAAGGCTGAACATCGGCAATCCGAGTACCTTCGGGATGATCCTGACCGAGTAGATAAGGCATCATCGGTTGCATTCCAGAGCCAGTAAACAGAGTAGTCGGGTCGTTCTCGAGCACCATAGGTGCCGGCGGGATAATTTTGTGACCGTGCTTAATTTGGAATTCAAGAAATTTTTGACGAATTTGGTTGGCGTTCATTGGTTCATTATAGCATAAAATCAGAGACTGAAGGGGTAGAAAATTGAGGCTGAAGAGAGATCGAGAATTGGTGCTGGGAAAATTAAAAGAATAGATGCCAAAAAACAGGCCTATCCTTTCATTTTATCACAGATTGACGAAAAAGTCAATACTTTTAATATAAATTAGAGGATTTCGTACAAAATATACCGTTTTCATTGACTTTATGTGCTATTTATAATATAATTATTGACAGTTTAGTAATACACTCACACTAAAAGCATGAAGGGGGTTAAAAAATGAGATTAGACTATGCAAAAAACATTATTTCGGTCAACGAACTAGCTGAATTAGCCGAGTTTCTGCAAGCTGAAGAGGTGGGCAAAAAATGGCTCCGTAGACTATTCGTTTGTTCGGGGAATACAGAGTATATACGGCCATTTTTAAGTCGCGCTCTGCCTGAGGTTCATAACCTGATTACTGCGGATTACGAGGAAAATTGGTGGCGATGTGCTTGTGAATCCATAGAGCTATTCCGAACGATTTTTGAGGTGTCAACAGCAGTGGAGCTTTTACGAGTGACGACAGCTGAGCTGAAAGAAACAGTTAAGTTTGTATATCCGTTACGGAACTGTATTGTTTATGAGTTTGGTGTAAATCAGGCCAAGGAGCTTGTACAATCTGAGGTTTTGGTCGGACCACTGGATTTTCCGAACGGTATTCCATCGCCGGAACAGCTGATTGGAGCGATCGCGCACGAGGTTTGGCACGCGCATCAAGTCGAAAAAGCCTACGCTTTTCTGCGACAGAATCACTGCGTCTTGGATTTCGAGCGCGCAGATCCGTTGAGCGTGACTGGTCGAGGCGCAGTTTATGCCTTGGCAAATATCTTGCTCGACGACATTCCAATCGAAAAAGCTGGTCCTAATGCGCTACCAGTACATGAAGCGGAGGCACACTATATTCAGCGGAAAGTCGTAGAAGTCCTTGTCTAGCGGATGATCGGTTCTGTTTTTTCACTCTGACAGAGGTGATTTTCTCTATATAGAGCGAGCTTTTGTTTTAGTCTCATTTATACCCTGGCGAGCCAGGGTATATTTATTGAGATGTCCTGGTTCGCGATGCTTTAGTTGGTATTAGGTCGCTAAAGTTTCCTACAGTAGCTCAGTCGCTAAGCTGGTCGCTAATAATTCCGCCACCGAGGCAGGCTTCACCCGCGTAAAAGACTGCGGATTGACCAGAGGCCGGGCGCTTGATTGGTTGGTCGAAGGAGACGATTACAGTCGAGCAAGCGGAAGCCGTTTTTTCCTTGGGTATCTTAGCGGACAAATCGTCTTCAGACGTCTTAGGATACAGATGATTCTTAGACCAGTCAGTAAGCTTGACCGGAATTAAAGGAGCGCGGTGGCGCAAGCGCACCTTGAGGTCGGAGATGCCAGAAAGCTCTTTAATCGTCAAATTGTTGCGCAAATGCAAATCTTCCAGCTGGAGTTCTGACGCCCAAAGTTCGGGACTGTTAAGATTTTTCGAAACATAGACAATATTCTGTGCGAGGTCTTTTTTTACCACGTAATAAGGCAGACCTCCGCCGAGATAAAGACCGTGGCGCTGACCAATCGTATAAAACACCGCACCGTCGTGGTAGCCAAGAATTTTTCCAGTCTCAATTTCGCGAATTTCGCCGGGGCGCGCATCAAGATATTCGCGCAAAAAATCCTTCATACCAACTTCACCAACAAAACAGACACCCATGGATTCTTTTTTCGTGGCAACGTCGAGGCCTTTTTGGGCGGCATAGGCTTTAACTTCTGGTTTTAGCATCTCTGCAAGCGGGAAAATCGTCTGAGCCAGGGCAACGTCGCTCATGCGATAGAGGAAATAGGTCTGATCTTTATTTTCGTCTTTGGCGCGCAAAAGAATAGGATTCTGGCAAGAATGAGCCGATCTTTCTGCTGGTTCACTAACACGGGCATAATGACCAGTAGCGATATAATCGGCACCGCGCGCCATAGCTCGTTCATAGAAAAGTTTAAACTTAATTTGCTCATTGCACATAACGTCAGGATTGGGTGTGTGGCCTTTTTTGAATTCGGCTAGCATATAATCGACCACCTGTTTTTTATACTCTTCTTCAAAATCCCAAACTTCAAAATCTAGGTCGAGTTGCACAGCCACACGCTTAGCATCGGCTAAATCTTCAGCCCACGGGCATTTCATGCCGGGTAGGTCTTTCGACCAGTTTTTCATATAGACACCGGTTATGTCATAACCCTGCTCTTTGAGTAGGACGGCAGAGACGGAGGAATCAACGCCGCCGGACATACCGAGGAAGACTTTAGGCATGAGTACTCCCCTCTGAAGAAATCCCGACAAAGCCTAATCGCGCATATTCATGGCGCGCTTCTTCGCGGATAATCTTAGCAGCTTCAATAATTTGGCCGAGAGTGTTTGTACTGCCGAGGGAGATACGGAGACTGCCGGCGATTTCAGTATCGGATAAGCCAATAGCGGCGAGGACGTGAGATTTAGTCCCTTTGTTGGCTGCACAAGCTGCTCCAGTCGAAACTAGTATGCCTCGAGCTTCTAATTTGTAGATTAGGCGCTCTGCATCCAGTCCAGGAAAGACTACGGGGAGGAAGTTAGCGAGTTGGTGCTTAGGACTACCCAGAAAAATTGGCTCTGGACAGCCGATTTCAGAGAGAGTTTTGCGTAAAATTTCGGTCATTTTTTGGTATTTTTTACGATTGCTGGTTAGATGCGCTTGGACTTCTTCGGTCGCTACGGCAAAACCGATGACACCGGGGACATTTTCCGTACCACTCCGCAAACCACGTTCTTGACCGCCACCATAAACTACTGGTTGCAATTTAACTTCGTGTCCGAGATAGAGAGCACCCACGCCTTTTGGTCCACCACATTTCGCCGCGTTGATTGTCAACAGGTCGACGCCGAGACGCGCAACATTTAACTCAATCAAGCCTAGAGCCTGAGAAGCGTCGGAATGAAGATAGAGCGGTCGCGCGATTCCCCGCTCAAGCCGAGATTGGCGGGCTTTGCGACAGAGTTCGGCAATTTCCGCAAGTGGCTGGATCGTGCCGAGTTCATTATTGGCCAGCGAGACAGAGACTAACAAGACGTCATCGGTTAATTGTTCAGCAAAACGGTTGAGGTCAATGCGCCCAAAATGATCGACCGGAATTAGGTCGTGGGGATATTGACGCGCGGTAACTAGAACGGCAGTATGCTCGGTCGAGAGAACGAGCGCTCGCGCCCCGGGCGCAGCTTGGAGTACCGTAAAGGCAAGATTGATCGATTCAGTCGCACCGGCAGTCATGATCAAATCCGTGCCCTTTGCGCCGATACTATGCGCGATAGTATTTTTGGCGGTTTCATAGGCTTCGCGAACTCGCTTAGCAGGGAGATAGGGAGCGGAAGGATTGTAGAATTGCTCGGAAAAATAGGGCGTCATAGCGTCGAGGGCCTTCGGATTAAGCGGAGTAGCTGCAGCATGATCAAGATAAATCATGCTCTATATTATAACATGTTTTATTGGGTTTTGGGAAAGTTAGCGGGCGAGGCAACTTTAATTTGTGATATCAACTGAGCAATAAAGTCCTTCTTTAACGACTTTAAGATAAGCATAGGTCGCTTTACGAAAATTAAATAACTCCTCATTTTCTAATCGAGTGTATTCTCCGCTAGCAATCTTTTTGTAAACACCGGAGGGGCGAATTTCGTAGCGCACAGTGATTTGATTTGGCTGTTTAAGATCGTCAATCCAGCTTTCGTGCCAAATCCAAACATTTTTCTGATCATGGAAGAACTCGCGTTGGTGGCCATCAGGAATAGGGCCAAAAATAGTGCTACCAAGGCGCGATTCCGCATTAATAAGATCAGCTCGCGTCCGCAAGGGGAGGATCCGGCGTGCAGACTTCGTTCGTTGGAGCATTTTGTCGGCAAACAGGCGAAGACCTGATAGAACGGAAGTTTTTTTGTCTAGATTTGGATCGCTTGACGATGTGTTTAATTCTTTGAGACGAGAGTCGACTAGGCTGGCAAGGTTTTCAGCTGTCTGAGAATCTTCCATCAAGTTGCTTAAGCTAGGACGCGCGTGTCGAACATATAATTCTTCACCAACAATGTAATAATTCGCTAGATGATCATCTTGCTCGATAGGTTCTCTGGTCTGTTGTTCGGAAGAATTAATAGAGTTCATCGCGGTCGCCAACCAGCCCGCAAGACGTTCGACGAATGAGAGGGATTTTAGATTGACGCACGGCATTGTTCGATCTCCTGGGCGATTTGCATAATTTCGCGATAAATTGTAGAAGAAATGAGCAAATCAAAACTTTGACTGTCGTTTTGATAGTCATATGATTCATTAGATTTGAAAAATTTTCCTCGCATTTTGGGTGGTTTGCTCCCTGATTTTACTTTCCGCCACACCCATTTTGTCCGCCAGATATGTCGCGATATTGCGTACATAGCTTGGTTCGTTTATTGTACCACGGAAAGGAACTGGAGTCAAGAAGGGGGCGTCAGTTTCGAGAACAATACGTTCCAGAGGCGGTAGCGGAGGCGTGGTATAAGTCAGGAGACCATTAACGCCGATAAAAAATCCTCGCTCGAGCGCTCGCCTAAGGTCTTTGCGCGATCCCGTAAAGCTATGCAGGACGCCACGAGCTCGCGGAAAATTGTCCAGAATCGCGAAGGCATCGACAAAGGCTTCGCGGAGATGAAGCGAGACGGGCAAATCTAGATCTGTGGCGAGTTGTAACATTTGTTCAAAAAGCTTAATTTGAGCCGAACGATCGTAACCTGGGTAATGATAGTCCAAGCCGATTTCGCCAATCGCGCAAGGCATGCTTGTTCCAGGCTCCAGCTCACCTCCGTCCGAAAAGGTGTGTTTTAGAGCGTCAGAAGCAGGTAGATTCTCGCATATCTTAGGGTCACTAGCAAATTCAGGATGGATACCATAGCTCCAGTAAACATCCTTATGTTCGGAGGCGAATTGTCGGGCGTTTTGCGAATCTGTGGGATTCGTACCAATACAAATAATCTTTTGGACATCGTTTTCTCGGGCGCGAGTAAGCATCGCTTCAGCCTGCTCAGACGAGAAAAATTCGCGATCGTGGAGATGACAATGAGTATCGATAAACATAGAGATATTATAGCACGAGGCTCTGAGTAGCATGAGGTTGAAGCGAGAAACGACAAAAATCCCCCTACGCCGCGCAGGAGGATTTTCGGTAAATTTAGGATTGGTGCTTTTTGGCCAGTTCGCGCGATTTTTTCCGATAATAGCTATTCAGACGGCGCAGAGTGCGACGTCTTGGCGACTTACGCGTAGGTCGCGCCATGAATTCGTTGACGATCTCTTGATCAAAATGATAACCAAAAATGGGCGGAAAGAGATAGTATTGCTTGTCCGGTAGACGAAGCTTATCATCTTTCATGTTCGGTATTTCGATCCCATCATTACGCGGAGTATAATGCCAAAATAGATCGACGAAAATTTTAGATGTTTCCAAACAGCACATTCGCTCCCAGAATTTGTGAGCCGCGGGATCTCGCCAAAATACACGATATGAATATACGGCTAGGATTTCTGGATGATACTTTTGATAATATCGCCGACGATAAGTCATGCCATTAATCAGAAGGACTGGATCAATTACCCACCAGCGACCGAATGCCTTGATTTCCACCCAAGAATGGTCGGAATGATAATCAGGACTAATAACAAAACCGCGCACGAGGCGACTACTCTTGCGGGATTTTAGACCGATCATGATAGCTGCCGAAAATGTGTAGCAAAAGCCTTCATGATTAAAATTGCCAAAGCGATGAGGAAACTCTACTCGGATCATGTGATAGATACTATATCCGCAAAGATATACTTGAGTAAGCGGAATCATAAGACGCTTATAGCTATTCATAATCGCCCTCTTACCAGTATAGTTAACCCAAACAAGGCAACTCAAAACCCCAGCTAAACTTATCCCCAACCAAAAAGCATGTTTCTCGACTAAACAATTTAGCACCTTCTTTCTAAAAATGTACTTTGCCAAAACGTTTTAGGGACGACAAAAACAATCCTATACTTTCATTGTAGCACAGATTTATAATTTTGTCAATAGAAAAACAATGTTTTGAGGATTTTAGCGATTTTCGCGTTTGCGCTTCACAGGATCAAGTTGACGCTTGCGCAAACGAAGCGACTTCGGAGTGACTTCGAGCAATTCGTCGTCGAGCAGAAAGTCGATGCATTGTTCGAGCGAATATTGGGTATAGGGCGTGAGTTGGATTGCGCCATCCGAAGCGTGAGTACGCATATTAGTCAGCTGTTTTTCTTTACAAATGTTGATATCGAGATCATCCTTTTTGTTGGATAAACCGACGATCATGCCTTGATAAACAGGGACGCCAGGCGGAATAAAGAGTATCCCACGGGCTTGCGCTGCGTCAAGCGCATAAGCGGTACTAGTGCCACTTTCGAACGAAATCAGAGCGCCATTACGTTCAGGCTTGTACTTCCCCTCCGCTGGACGATAACCGTTTGGAAGCGAAGACATGATTGCCGTGCCCTTCGTAGCAGTGAGAAGATTATTGCGAAGACCAATCAAAGCGGCAGTAGTGATCTCATAGACAAATCGCGTGCTTCCGGAGGTAGTGAGTTCTTGCGTTTTGAGCTCGGCCTTGCGGATTCCCAGCTCTTGCGATACGGCGCCCACGAATTCCGGATCGACTTCGATCGTCAATTCCTCGACTGGTTCGCATTTTTGACCATCGATTTCTTTGTAGACGACTTCGGGGCGTCCAGTCTCGAGCTCGTAGCCTTCGCGACGCATAGTCTCGATCAATACCGAGAGATGCAACTCTCCTCGACCAGAGACTTTATAACCCAAGCCGTCCGGAACGATCTTCAGGGCAATATTCGTCTCAAGTTCGCGTTCGAGACGCTCGGCGATCTGGCGAGAAGTCGTAAATTCGCCCTCTTGACCTTTGAGTGGCGAGGTGTTCGGTCCAATATAAATGCTGAGAGTCGGAGCTTCGAGTTCAATGGTCGGTAAAGCCTCAGATACTTCGCCGGTAGTACTTAAGGTTACAATCGTATCGCCAATGTTGGCTTGACTGACGCCTGACAGAGCGACAATATCGCCAGCCTCAGCCGACGTAACCTCCTCTCGCCCTAAGCCTTTATAGGTAAAAATTCGATCAATCTTGGCGCGTGATTGTTGGTATTCACCGCTCTCGGGATCATGATGCAGAACGACCACATTTTCGTTTTTTTGCAACGAACCGCGGAAAATCTTGCCGATTGCATACTTGCCCAAATAGCTATCAGAAGCCAAAGCTGCCACCAGTAGCTGCGAGCCTTTTTCGGCCGCAGGATCAATTTTCGGCGCGGGAATATCCTCGATAATTGCATCAAAAATCACATGAAGATCGTCGTCGAGTGTTGTCGTTTTGCCAGCTTTACCGTCGCGTGCAATTGCGTAATAAATCGGATAATTGAGTTGAGATTCGTCGGTCGCCAGCTCGAGAAAGAGATCGGCGATTTCACTTTCGACTTCAGAGATACGCGCTCCTGGCTTGTCAATCTTATTAATAATAACGACTGGCTTCAGCTTCAAGGCTAGAGCCTTTTGAAGAACGAATTTGGTCTGAGGCATCGGCCCTTCTTGAGCGTCGACAATCAGTAGGACACCGTCCGCCATATTTAAGGTTCGTTCAACTTCGCCGGAAAAATCAGCATGCCCTGGTGTGTCAATGATATTGATTTTGTAGTCCTTGTAAAAAACAGCTGTTTGCTTCGCAGTAATTGTAATTCCCCGCTCGTGTTCCTGGTCCATTGAGTCCATGATCAGACTTTGGGACATTTCTGCTTGATTTTCTCGAAAAGTATGTGATTGTTTTAAAAGCCCGTCGACGAGAGTGGTTTTGCCATGGTCGACGTGAGCGATAATTGCAATATTGCGAATTTTATCTGGCATAGAAAGTTTCCTGATTATCTATTTTGAGTTGGCACCTGCTAAATTATGGCTCTGGGAGTCATTACTTTCATTTTAGCACAGATTATCAGAAAAGTCAATAGCATTTTGGCCACCTTTTTGGTCATCTTAGCAATTTTTGTTGATGTCTTTTGGGTTTGGATGTGGGGATCGATTTGCGTGCGGATTAAACTGATTTTGCTAGCTCGTTCGGTCGAACTGTCGCTTATATGCAAGAATTAGTACATGCGGGGACTGCGGTTTTTGCGATGGGTTAGAATGCGTAAAATAAGCCAGAATATAAAGAGCAAAACTATGAAGACGACCGCAAGAGCTAACCAGATCGGGCAAATAAAAACCACACGGTCGAATTCTTGATCCTGACCGAGGAAGTTGATTTTTTGGCGAACACGAAAGACGCCCAATTCTGGCGCGCCGTCCCAAGTCAAAGCATTATAACGCGTCGTATTAGGTAGGACTGCGGAGGCGGAATGAGCAATATTGCGACCGTCAGCGTCTATAGCGTCTGGGTTAACAACTTCTTTACCGGTAAAGAAGTCCCAAATTGTCATTTCTTGGACATAGGTGAAGTCAGTATTTCCGGTATTGGTCACACGCGCGCTGACCGTAAAAGGCGAGCCGAGAAGAAACTGCGGAATATTTTGCGAGACCAGCTCACCGCTTTCACGGGTCTCGCCGTCCACATTGGCGTATAGCAACGAAGCAACCTGATTAATCGTACGTACGCTCGAGGCGCTATCTGCGCTATCGCTTGTTTCGATAATAATCGCGGCATATTGACCACCAGCAGGGACATCTTCGGGGACGTTAATGACGAATTCGACATTGGTTTCCTCACCTGAAGCTAAACTAAACTCACTAACTGGGAATTCAAGCCAATTCTTAAGCTTAGTATAATCATTATCGGTATTGAAGTCAGGGTCATAGTTTTCGTTCAAAACTTGGTAAGGTCGGGCGAAAACTTTAAAGTTGAAGCTTTGCCGACCGACGTTTTTTACGATGATGCTACCAGTCGTACTGCTCGCTGGAGAAAGATTTACTTTCTGATCGCTAGGGCTAACGCGAATCGTAATATCGCCCGGCTCGAGCGCGTAGGATTTTGGGGCGCAGACGCTCAAACATAAAAAACTGAAGCAAAAACCGACAAAGATTGCGCGCAAGAGTTTACAACTTTGTCGGAAGATTTGCATATTATTGACCAGAGGCTGCGGTCACCGTGACAGTTGTGGCATAGACATCGGCAGGAAGGGCGGGACTGGTCGCGACTCCTACCTCCAGATCAGTCTTACGACCGCTTAAATCAGGCTGACCCGTATAGAAAACTTGGGGTTCGGTCGTCACTTCAGTATAATTCTCGGCGCCGTTGACTTTCACACCCCAGCCGTCTTGACCAGGAGTGAGATTCGAGGAGGCGGGAATGAAGGAAGCTGTGCCTTTTTCGCTCATGAGGTTGGGTTGCTCAGCGCTGAGCGAAATCGTATAACCATGAGAACTACGGACGTTGGCGGAAATAGTACCAGGGACGATTTTATCTGGTTGCGCCTTAACCGAGACCGGAGATACGACATCTAGCTCAAGGATCGAGATAATGTTCAGATTTACCGGTAGAGTTTTATCATCTTGCACGGTTTTCTCGCCTTCGAGCGCATAAGAAGTGAGCGGAGTGATAGCGACTAAGCTCGCGATAAGTAAACTAGTAACAATTAGGGTATTTCTAATTATTCTTTCCATATTTTTCCTTTTTGTTTTCCAACGTGCCTTTGTTCTTATATTATAGCGGATATTTTTTTATTAGCAAGGTTTTTGGGAAAAATCTGTTGTATTTATGACAACACTTGTTTTTTTTGCTGATTTTGATATAATGATGACGTACCTTATGCGCCCGTGGTGGAATTGGTAGACACGCTACCTTGAGGTGGTAGTGGCCGTTTAAGTGCTGTGCTTGTTCGAGTCAAGTCGGGCGCACCAGAGGAGACAAAGATGGCTCATTTGAGTCATTTTTTGGTGGAATAACAGAGTAAAGTGGACTCAAATTGTGCGTTCCAACTTTTTCAAACTCCCCTGTGCCCAGATTAACCTTGATGCCGTGAGGGAAAATCATCTGCTGCAATAATTGTCGCACTTCAAGAGATGCTCCCTTCCAGACATCCGCAGGGTTCTCCATCAGGCTGATGAGCCTATTGATTTTCTTCTCGCTCAGAGTCTTTTGCTCCTGGGCAGCAGCGATTTCATCCTGTAATTGCTGCCTATCTTGCTCTAAGAGAGCCATATATCGCTCGTGGTCGGCTTGAGAGCGTTCACCTCGCATTACTGCCTTAAACGACTCATTATCTTGCTCCTGCAGTTTTTCGAGTTGCTCCATCTTCTCTGTGACATCCTTCTCGGCTTTCTCTACGCTGTGTTTCATAGCCCTTGTCAGAGCGATAGAGAAAGCCTTGAGCAGGTTTTTGACTGGAGTGATTTCTTGTATTAAATCAATGAACTTATCGTGCATCACTTCTGGCATTATTGAGCCAGCACCAGAGCACTCAGAACAATGGTAGCGAGGGCTTGGCTTGCCACTTCCTCCTTTTGGAGCAGAGCCACGGGCAGCATAGCCACACTTCTCACAGTAGATGGTGCCTTTGAGCGGGAAAGCAGGGTTGCTGCGATTGTAGGGTTGTTTCTCACCAGTTTTCTTACAGCATTGAACAATCCTCTGGACAATGCTCTGATGCTGGTCGAGTGAGATAAATCCATCCCATTTCGCAGGAATATATTTGCCATCCGTCAGGTTAGCAGAGCAGTTGTAGCCAGCCATAGCAGGATGCGACAGGAGATTCTCCATTGCCTGAATCGAGAAGTCATTTCCATTGCGAGTTTTGAGACCGATTTTCTTTGCATATCGAACCGTCTCTGCTACGCTATTGCCTACGAGAAAGTAGCCCAGCACATCTTCCACCTTTTTAGCCGTATCGCCTTGCTCATCCG
Organism: uncultured Candidatus Saccharibacteria bacterium; assembly: GCA_964439975.1. Classification (GTDB taxonomy): domain Bacteria; phylum Patescibacteriota; class Saccharimonadia; order Saccharimonadales; family Saccharimonadaceae; genus Nanosyncoccus. The sequence continues at coordinate 54,295 of CAYTPD010000001.1, read as the reverse complement.
GCGTTAGAATTGTGCGATAGCGAGTTTTTCCGTCCTTCGTTTTCTTGTCGATTGGGATGTGTTTCCTTACGAATCCTAAGGGTGCTTGGCTCTGCCAATACCCCTGAGCCGCTATCTCACGCATATTGTCAGTAGTGGTAGCCGATTTCGTGTCATTGTCGAATTGATGGTAACAAATTGAAAGGTTCGCCATCATTTTGCCCTGAGGTGTGTTATCAATAGTTTCTTTAGTTGAGCGTAGTTCAACCTTCTTCTTCGTCAGGATTGGAGCAATATCTGCTGAAAATGAGGATAGATTACGAGTGAGCCTGGACAGGTTATAAACAATCACGGTATCGGTTTGCACCTTGCCGCTGCTAATATCTTCGAGCATCCGCTGCAGTTCTGGACGGCGAGCGTTCTTAGCAGAGAATCCGCCATCCCAGTAAACATCGAGAAGCTCAATGTCGTTTACCTTACAATAATCAGCAATCGCTTGTTTTTGAACCTCACGAGAGGCTCCGTCCACCTGTTCTTCAGTTGAGACACGAGTATAGCCAACGGCTGTCTTGATGATAGTGTTCTTCTTCGTTAAATTGCTAATCATTATCTGAGTCCTCCTTATTTTTTGTTAGGTTGTTGAATAATTCTGGGTTAGTAGTAAATGTCAGAGCCATCTCTCCAAGAGCGATGCTGACTTTCCTGATATAATTGTCATCGAGGTTCTCGGCATCCTTGCCGAGGATTTTCCTCAATTCCTTCACGCTAATAAAAGGTGTCGCCAAACTAGGCTGAGATGATTCCGAGGCAGAGCCAGTCGGAAAGGTAGTGGAGGTCATAAGTCATAGTCCTCCTTCCCGTGATGGCTACTTCGCCATCACTTATACAAGAAAAGGTGTCGTTTCCGCCGCCAACGGAAGTCAGTTCCGACTTTTGCTCCCTTCCTTCCTACCTACCTCTGCGAGGAGCACGGCTTAATCAATCAGGTGTCGTGACACTTATTAAATGTCTATAACCTTATCATACCTTAATTGGAACGGAAGTCAATATGCGTTATTTGCTCGAAGGCAAGAAAAATCCCTCGCCAGTTTCCCAGCGAGGGTTTTGATTGGGCATTTGTCCAATGAGTCCAATAGAAGTTTAGTCGGCAGGGTATTCAGACACGAACTGGTCGTATTGGTCGGCATATTTCTCCAACGCAGCATCAACGTCGATGACATACCATTGGATAACGGCATCTTTACCCTCCCAGTCTTTGTGAGGGCACTCACGAATCAGCCTTCCTCCAAGGGCTCGCATAGTCTTTGCTGAGCCGACGTTGTTCTTGTCGCAGTCAAGGAGCACAGCCTCAAGACCGTGGTTTTGGCAGACTTTGAGTGCCAGATACAGGTTCACCTTGTTGTAGCCTTTTCTACGCTCGGACGGACGGATACTATAACCGATGTGTCCACCATATACCCACAGAGTGTCATTCATATCGAGACGGATGTTCACCATCCCCACCAGATGCTCGATGTCGTCTGGGGTCTGTTTCATCAGAAAGAAAGTTTCTGCTGGCACACGCTCCTCGTTTGGAACTTGGACACGGTCGGCAGCCAACTTCTCCAGCCAGCCATCATAATCATCTTTGTATCTATCCAAGCCACCAGCACCGTGGGCTTTTGAGCCATTAGCAAAGAACTCCTCCAGATACTCCATCGCCTGCTTTTCGTGTTTCTTCTCAGGACGAACTAACCTTAATTTTTCCATTTTTCTACCTCCGTTATACTTATTATGAGACAAACTTAAGGTTCTAGCCTAGATTGTAGCACACTTCGCCAATTCTGTCAATACGGCTCAAGGTTAAACGGTAGATTCCCAGGAGACCGATAGCCCACCGATGGTCGGTTCAGCCTCCTAGTATAGGTTCGGTAGCCACTACGGACGAGGTGCTCGGCATACTTCCATTGAAGGTCGGTTGCCTCAACCACAGCTTTGTGGAAGTCTGGGTATTTGTCGCACCAACGGTAGAAAGTGTCAGTAGAAATCATTGCTCCACGGCAAGCATCAGACACGGTGAATCCGTCACGAATCAGAGCGAGGATTCGCTCGGTGACTTCTGGGGTGAACTTAGTTTTTCTACTCATACTTTTATCTTATCACGGTTTTTAGTCTCGTATTTTCGCCCCTATAATATTAGAAAATCGGTAGAGAAAGTTTGGCGGTTCAGAAAGCCTGATTGTGTCAGATTTGCCGCAAATGAAGTTTTGGAATCACCAACATTTGTTTTCGTCACTTCCAGACAAGTCAACAGAGGTCAAAGGCGTATTTTTACTTCACTTCACCACTCCAACATTGCTCCTGGATTCGCCTATACCAGCCAGGAAAGCTACGCTTAAACACCTCAATGTCACAGATGTGCTGAATGTTATGACCGTTCTCACGCTTTAGATACTCCACTCTGCCGTTCATTGGGTTCACGCAGGGTAGATATGGCTTGTCCTCAGCAATACCACCAAACCTGACAGGCAAGCCCTCATACATTGTTATCTCGCCCTGCTGATTTTGGCTCTCAGAGCCGTTTATTCGCCCTGTGAGGGCTTTTTCTGGGTTTTGTGGGTGTTTATCAGGTTTTCTCTCATAAACCCTAAATCCAGCCCTTTTGAGAGCCTTCCTGCCATACCAGGTTTGCTCCTCCGTGGCTTTTTTGAACGCAGCATTAAAGTCAGGATGTCGCCTTCGCCAACGGCTGAGTGTCATATCGGTCACTCCAGCCATCGCACAAGCCATTTTTACGGTGAAACCGCCTTGAATCGCATCAAGGAGTTTTTTGGTCGTGTCTGGTGTGTATTTGGTGGGCTTACTCATATCTCTATTTTACCAATAAAATGTCACCACATTATTTTGACAGAGAAAACCATTCACCTCCACATTGGAGTCACGCTATATTGGGCTAGGGGGTGATTAGTTCTTGTTGAAAAATCTCAAAAAGAAAAATCACAGACACAGATGTATGGTATTATAGAGATAGAAAGGTAGTGCACCGATTCAAAGTCGAATCTACCGCAACTTAAAAACTCCCGTCATCGTGACATTCAGCAGCATTTGCTTGAACCTCACGGAGATTGCTCCACGCTGCAGCGTTGGTCGGCATCGCTAGACTCCTCCTGTTCCTCATCACTAGATTTGGACTTACTGGGTTTCCTGCATCGCCCTCCCCTTGCTTGGTGTTGAGACCTCTCCCTCCTGGTTTGTCCTTGCATCCGCTCCTGCTTGCCAACATACAGAGTGCCAGTTCCACGGGAGTAGGGGATGTGTTTTGTAAGTGTTGATTTCTCTAGTAGCGATTGCCAGCGTAATAACTCCTTATAGAGTGCGTTCCAATTCGATAAGGTCAGGTGCACCAGAGGATTTTTGGCTCTGTTGAGTCTTTTTTTTGTTTAGCCTTACTAAACTTATTCCGTTATGGCTAACACAATAATGCATTAAATGAAGAGATGATTTGCATATTCTTCCGAAGCGACGCCCTTGCGTCTGAAGCAGTCGAATAAACAATATCAAAAAAATATTACCATTACCTTTCTCTCACTATCCTATGTGCGGAGCGGGTATATTAATCTACTCTATGGTACATTGAGAATTGCAGGCTTCTATGGCTATGGTTGGTCGCGAGTAGCTCGGTCGGAAAGTTCTTACGCCTACAACCTATACATATATGATCTATATATCAACACCTTCTTTCATGTTAATCGCGACTATGCTTTCCCTGCCCGCTTAGTGAAATTAGCTGAATAGTGTAGTTTTAAAAGATTTCTGTTTTATGTATCTAAAGAATCAAGTCCGAAGACTCCAAAGTTTATTTTGCTACGCAACGGACTGAAAAGGCCTGCCAAGATGAAGCGGAGGTGCTAAAAATAAACATATCTGAACCGTCTATATCTTGAAGACACATATGGCCTCCCTTACTAGCAAAGTAATAACCTTTATGGCCAAAATCTGTTATACTACTACTTTCTGATGTATATCCGTTATTATCAAAGTTTAGGGGAGGATTTTTTATGCAATATTTCTTGTTAAATTTAGTTCCGCACCCCTTCCGAGTGTAAGAAGATTGAATATTGTATGCGCTAAATAAAATACGGTAATCATTAGTATATTGATTAGCATAATACGGCAATTGCCAGTTTTCTGGACAGGCATTTTTGGCATTTTCATATACATAATAGTGAGGGTTACCTACAGCATTACCTACAATAGCCATCGGTGCATACGCTAAATTTCCCGACATCCAGCACTTCCCGTCAGCTAAGCGCGCGACGGAATAGGATTTTTTGTCTCGGTTGTCGATTAGCGCTTTGCTGACGGGCTGGCTGTAGTCATTGAACGCTGGATCGGAAGTACTAAGAACGTTTGGGTTGGAAGTCATGAGTGGTGTATTCTGGCAGACTTCTGATGTCATATCCTGCATGTAGGTAATGTCAGTGAGTGTGGTTGGCTTTAAGGGATTCACCACCACCGACACCGTCAAGTCTTGGCTGTAGGTGCCAGCGGGGAGACTAGTATCAACCCGCGTGGCTAGGTCGAAGGTATAGTCATCGCTCGAGGCCACTTCGGTCTCGACCAGCTTAGTCTCCCCGCCGGCCAAGCCCGAGAACGTCGGGTTCGGGTTAGCATCGGCCCTGCCGAAGCTATAGCCCCACGTGTTCATGGGTAGACGATCAGCCGTGGCGGGAGAGCTTGTAGCTTTAATCTCCGCCTTTTTGTCGGTTCTAGTGAGACTAGTCTCACTAGAACCTAAGTACACTGTGTAGCCATCCTTGAACCCGGAGGAGACTCGAAGACTAATCTCTCCCGTCTGCACGCTTCCCGCTGGTTCGGGTGTGAGGTTCAAGTCAACCTGCGAAGAAAGTGCAACGCTCAGCTTGTTCTCCGTGGGAGCGGGAAGCTCCATAGCCTGAGTCTCCTCCCCGCAACATGGGCAAACCAGGGCGAGCAGGAAGAGAATACTAAAACCAATCCCCGCTCCTCTGCCCAGTCGCATGATTACTAGATTAGTTGAGAGTTTGCCCATGTTGCCTCCATTGGTTATGTTGATCTAGTGGGCGGTGTCGCTCTCGTCTCCGAAACAAAAGCTATGTGGCTTTCCGGTGAGCGATATGTCTGAGGTAAACCTCACCCATATCGCTCATAACAAAAAGCGACACCGCTGGGTGTCCTACTACCACTTATAACCATTACCACTATTCCGTGTGCTGATTATTTTGTGCGATGTCGCTTGAATGCAACACACGAATAATGATTGTGGTGGTGTAAAAATGAATTGTAGTAGGACAATACTAATGTACCATAATCAAAGGATTTTAAAAAGCTTAAGACTAAAAAGGATAGGCCTCCTTCTTTATATAGAATGGTAAAAATGATGCATAGTTTAAGATTAAATAAGTGAAAGAACCACAGATACTACATGAGTCATTAAACTTTAATTTCACAAGATATAGACTGTATTTTTGTTGGATAGTCAAAATAGCATAAAAAGTATTGACTTTTTTAGTAATGTGTGATACAATTGAAGTATAGACATTAACTTGTCTACGTAATTTAAGTCTTAGGAATCTCACCTCTGTAAATTATAGCCATGTCAGATACTGCTCTGTATCCAAATTCCTTGAGATTATGCTATAAACCGCCTATTTTATTAGAAAATGGGCGAGAATAGCATAATCAAGGGGGATTATATTATGAGGACGATAACATATAATGATGTACCATGTGACTTCTTCTATGTAGCAATTGATGATCGTTGCGAGGAAGCACATGAGCTGGCGGAGAAAAAGGCATTCATTAGCCTACTCGTCAATGATGGATATGGCAACTACTCTCAAGCTGAATCCATTTTGAGAATGCCAACTTACGGACCACTTAGCTTATTAAAACTCCAGGACGACATGCAGAAAGGCTGGCTGATATATCAGTGGTATGTGGTTGTTGGAGGGATTCGTCTTTCGCTCTACAATCCTGAGACTCAGGAATTAGGATCTCACTACCTAATGGCATGCGAAGAGCATATACCGTCAAAAGAGTTTCGCTTTTATGTGCCGAGAAAAAAATTATCTGTTTGGGAGCGGATTAAGGCGATTTTTCAGCCAGCTATAAAAACTTGGCGCTATGATGTGAGTATGAGTGCTCGTCCGACACAAAACGAAGGCGAGTACAGCTTTAACGTCACGGTGACTGAGCATCGGCGCAATGCGGAACGCACGTATCTGTTCCTAAATACGACGTCTCGTAAGGATGAACGGTATACGCCCGAGACTGTCACTATTCACGAGACCACCGATTTCTAAGTATGAGAAAAACGTCCGGTTTCTGTACTGGGCGTTTTTTGTGGGTGTAATACAGTAACAAACAGAGACGAGGAAAGCAATATGGCGATAATCGTGGAGGAACGAGTAGACAGTCTGATTAGTCATATAGAGGAGGTAGGCATATGACGCGTCCGGATGAGCTAAATTCGACCAGCCACAACCATTGACGCCGGCGAATCTTAAAGTACCATAGTTTAGATTGACGACCCCGCTCCGCACATAGGATAGTGGAAGAGGGATAATATATTATATTAAATTATAATCATGTCTATAAAATAATCCTCTGAAAGCTTAGAGGATTATTTTATGTCGATTTAGTTGTTTGACTATTATATATTATCACAAATACAACGGCATCACTTCGGAAGAAAGTGAAAACTCTTTCCTTATTCAGTTCTTTGTTGTATTAAACGTGATGTGTAAATGTGGTGAGTCGGGTGGGGCTCGAACCCACGACACCCTGCTTAAGAGGCAGGTGCTCTAACCAGCTGAGCTACCGACCCAAATTACTTTGTAAGTATATCACATATTTTACCTCAATGGGAAGGAATTTATGGAAGATTTTGGCTAAAATGGGGTTTTACGGCAGATTTTGAGGAAATTTGGGAAATTAGGGGAGAAATTAAGAGAATTTGACTATGGTGAGAGAAATGCTAATTTCTATTGATTTTTTACGATATGTGTGGTATAATTAGAAGAGGAGGATTGGTTCCCTACCATGTTCTTTACCAACTAGCTTTTCGCAACAATTTGATTTTAACTGGTTGGAGGGGTACTGGTAGCGCATCAAAGAGGTATGCAAGGACTGAGTAAATAATCTCCTGTTTACGAAAACGAAGTTTGTCAATTTAAGGAGGGAAAATTATGACAAATCACGGAAATGCCGACAATCTGAGAGAAAAGTTGGTGAAATTTGATCGATCAGAAAACATGGAGTTTGCAACACCTGGACAAGTTTTTGTCGATGATGGTAAGAAAGTGCGGGGTGTACCGTGCTGGATGTTGATCTGTTGCCATAATTACGATCAAGAGATCGGCGTCAATAAAGACGGCGAAGAATATGAGTATGTTGAGGTTGATGAAGGAGAATACAACGAAGAGTACGATGAAGACGACCTCGATGAAGATTGGGTTTGTGATGGTTGTTGTGGTAATTGGCCATACTTAGTGCCGTTATTGCCACTCGATTTCAATCCAGAGCTCGAAAACAAGATCTTTAAATTGCGGAATAATTATACCGCACCGTTGGGATTTCTTGACCGGCAAGATAGCACATTTTGCTTACCGAGCTATGCTCGCTTACCAGATTTTTGGCAATACCGACCAAATTTCACATCAAAGCAGAGCTTAACAGAAGTTTTTCCGCTTCTTGAAACATCAATCAATCAAATGGGAAAATATCTATTCCCGCAAAGTGATTACCACGAAGGATTCATGCGACATTTCTACGTTGCATCTGATCAGACCAAAAATTTGCTCTTATTGTTCTTTGAGGATAATACTTATAGACCGGAAGTGATGCAGATTGAACTGGCTAATACGAAGCAGACTTGGCGCTATGAAGACCTATATGATCGTTTCGCCAATATGACTAGATTGCGAGCACGCGAAGTTGAGAGATTATTTCATAAGATTGACGAAAGCGTAATTAATACGCTGAATAATGGTTTGAATGGTTTTCAGCATCTTGCCACAACCGAACTTCGACCAGCAATGAACAATAAATACCGTGCGGAAGGATATAATATCTTGAACGATCTCAGCGAAGTAAGTATTGTTCCGACGATCTGGTACGATCAGGTAACTGATGATGCAAAAGTGTTTTTGGATGCTTTCGGTGATTGGCAAAAAATGAGGACCGGTGGAGTCTGTTTGGATTATGGTCAGTTTCGTTTTCAACATGATCCTGGGAGTAAGGGTGTAGGCTTAGTTCGTCGGAGAAGACAAAAGCGAAAAGCAGTTTAGACATGAGCCTTGGTGGAGACGCCAAGGCTTTTTTATGGTAAAATACCGATATGAAAGTACGAGAAGATGTATCGATCGCTCAGTTGACGACTATGCGCCTAGGAGGAGAAGCGCGGTTTGTCGTGGAAATTGAACAACCTGAGGAGATCGAAAAGGCGCTTGCTTTCGCACAGGAACGGGGTCTGCCAATTTGGATCATGGGCGAAGGAGCGAATACGATCGGGCGAGATGAAGGTTTCGCGGGCGTGATCATCTTGAATCGAATTAAGGGTATCGAGATTCTTACAGAAAATGATGATGGCTTGGAAATCCGAGCCAGAGGCGGAGAGAATTGGGACGATCTCGTACAGTTTGCTTGCGAACGAGGATATTCTGGGATCGAGGCGATGAGTGCGATCCCGGGTACGGTGGGCGCCGCGCCGGTCCAAAATATTGGTGCTTATGGACAGGATATAGCATCAGTGATTTTGAGAGCTGAGGTTTATGACTTGCGCGAAAAACAATTTACGACTTTGTCACGCGAAGAAATGAAGTTGGGCTATCGATGCACGCGCTTTAACCAAGGTGTCGACAAAGGCAGATTTGTGATTTTAAGCATCACGATCAAACTTAAAAAGATCAATTTAGCGCCACCTTTTTATACTTCTCTTCAATGTTATGTTGACGAACATGGAGTGACAGATTTTTCGCCAAGGCAGATTCGGGCAATGGTGAGCGAGATTCGTGCTAATAAATTGCCTGATCCAAAACTGATTCCAAGCGCGGGCAGTTTCTTCAAGAATGTATTGTTAGACAAAGCGCAGGCCGATGAAGCCGAAAAGAAGGAAATTCCCGTTTGGCGTAATCCAGACGGTAGTGGCAAGATTAACTCCGGCTGGTTAATTGAAGCTTGTGGGCTTAAGGGGCGAGAATTATACGGATTCCGGGTAAGCGAGAAAGCTGCTTTGATCTTGATTAATGAAGAGGCGGAAAGTTATGCAGATCTGGCCAAAGCGCGCACTGAAATTGTCGAAACTGTACGCAAAAAGTTTGGTTATAGCCTGGAACAAGAGCCAGTAGAATTAGTGGCAGAATGAGGGGACTTATGAAAAGTTTGAATGGATCAGAAATTGCTAGCTACATGAAAGTCAACCAAGCCAAGAAGGCTCGAGATCTTATATTGAAGGGCGTAAAGCCTAAACTAGTAATCGTTCGGGATAACGACGCACCGGTGATTTCGAAATATGTTCAACTCAAACAACGCTATGGTGCGGATATTGGCGTCGACGTCGAGGATTGGTTGGACCCAGATTTATCTTCGGCAATCAAAAAGGCGGGACAAGATAAATCTACACACGGAATAATTGTTCAATTGCCACTCGTACACCCGGAAAAAACAGCTTCGATTGTCGCTCAACTGGACCCTGAAAAAGATGTTGACGGCCTTAATCCCGAGGGAGATGTTTTCGAATCGGCAACAGCTACAGCAATCAATTTGTTGTTGGCGGGTTATGATATCGAGCTCAGAGGACGGTCTATCGCGATCGTTGGGCATGGACGCTTAGTCGGAGCGCCACTGGAAAAAATGTGGCAAAAATCAGGGTATGACGTGACGGTCTTTCAGAAGGGCGATGATTTAAGCGACTTAGATCGATTTGAGATCATTATCACGGCGACTGGTGTCCCACATTTGATTACGAGCGAAATGGTCCAGCCCGGAGCAGTCGTCGTTGATGCGGGGACGGCAAGTGAGGGAGGCGTGCTAGTCGGAGATGTGGACGATTCGGTCCGCGAACGCAAAGACCTCAGGGCTTTAACGCCCAAGTTAGGCGGAGTGGGCCCGCTGACCGTAACGGCATTGTTTGAGCATGTCTTAAGAGTAGCAGAAAGAAATTAGATCGTTGTCGATTTATTTATCTGAACGATAACTGTTGTAATAATTACAACGTTTTTTGATCTAAGTTTTCGGAGCGCAGGTAGCTTTTAATCATGTTTCAACATAACAGTGAAGGCTTCGGACGGAATATCGACCTTGCCGAAACGTTTCATGCGAGCTTTGCCTTTTTTCTGTTTCGAAAGAAGTTTGGCTTTGCGATCGCGATCGCCAGTGTGGATTTTGACGGTAACATCCTTACGGAAAGCCCCGATCGTTTCACGAGCGATAATCTTTGCACCAATCGCCGCTTGAAGAGCGACCTCGAAATTTTGGCGTGGGATGACTTCTTTAAGCTTTTTAGTAATTTCACGGCCGAGCGCATCCGCTTCGGAGCGGTGGCACATCAGACTAAGCGCATCAATCCGGTTTCCAGCTACAAGAAAATCAAGGCGCACAAGATCCTCGGGGCGATAATCGGAAAGCTCATAGTTAAAACTAGCATAACCAGAGGTCACTGATTTAAGCTGATCATAAAAATCGGTCAGAAGATTCGCCATTGGCGCCTCAAAATCAATTACTGCACGGTCTTCAATATAGCTGAGGTTAGTTTGGTGTCCGCGTTTTTCATTAATCAAACCCAAAACGCCACCAATCATGGTTTGCGGAACAATAATCTCCCCTTTCACCCAAGGTTCACGAATTTCGCTCACTACGGATTGGTCGGGCAAATCAGCCGCCGAACGAATATCTATTTCTTCCCCGCTTGCCAGCGTAACTTCATAGTTCGTCGAGGGGTTCGTAATAACTAGGTCAAGACCGAATTCGCGCTCGAGACGCTCTTTAATAATGTCCATGTGCAGAAGCCCCAGAAAGCCGATTCGTAGGCCAAAACCTAGAACCGGTGAGTTTTCCGGCTCGAAGACCAGCGCAGAGTCGGAAAGGGCGAGTTTTTCGACAGCATCTTTAAGATCTTGGTACTGATCATTAGAAACTGGGAAAAAGCCGGCGTAGACAAAAGGCAAGACATTCTTATATCCGGGCAAGGGTGTCGGAGCGGGGTGTTTGGAGAGAGTGATAGTGTCTCCGACTTTTGCTTCCCGGGTCGTTTTAAGGTTCGTGACAATATAACCAATGTTGCCTTCCTCCAACGCGCTTTTTGGAGACATTTTTGGCGTCAAAACCCCTACCTCAAGCGCAAGGCCATCTGTCTTCGTAGCTAGCATGCGGATTTCGGCATTCTTGGGAATTTTACCCTCGAAAACCCGTACGTATAGCATCACACCGCGATAATCGTCGAAATAGGAATCAAAAATCAGAGCTCTAGTGTCAGCCCCGTCAGCTAGCATCAATGTTTCTGTACTTTCGTTCTTATTTCGAGTATTTGATCTGGGAGCGGGGGCTTTTTTAATAATCGTATCGAGAATTTGGTCAACGTTATGGCCAGTTTTGCCAGACACGCAAATAATATCTTCTGGCCGACAACCGAGGAGATTGACAATTTGCGCTGAGACCTTATCGACGTCGGCAGCTGGAAGATCAATTTTGTTAATCACTGGAATAATGTAAAGATCTTGTTCGAGGGCCAGATAAACATTTGCTAGAGTCTGAGCTTGGATACCCTGAGTCGCATCCACGACCAAGACGGCAGATTCAACCGCTTGCAAAGAACGCGACACTTCGTAAGAAAAATCAACGTGGCCGGGAGTATCAATCAGATTTAAGGTATATCCTTTCCATTGCATCTGTACTGGAGCGAGCTTTATCGTAATTCCCTTTTCACGTTCCAGCTCCATCGAATCGAGTAGCTGAGACTTCATTTCGCGACAAGAAACCGTATTTGTCAGCTCCATCATCCGATCGGCAATGGTTGACTTACCGTGGTCGATATGGGCAATAATACAGAAATTGCGAATTTTCTCAGTATTCATAGAGATAATTATAACATAAAATGCTATAATATAAGATATGCCGAAGATAATTTTAGCGGTTTCGGGGGGAGTAGACTCCATAGTTATGTTGGATCTTCTTGCGAAGAAATATTCTTTTTGTGATATATATGCAAACAATAATTATTCATCTGGTGATATAATTGTTGCGCATTTTGATCATGGAACACGGAAAAATTCGAGCGAAGATGCAGATTTTGTCCGGCGCAAGGCGGGTGAATATGGATTAGAATTTCGTTTAGGACGTGGCCAACTTGGCGCTCGTGCGAGCGAAGCCGAAGCGCGGAAGGCACGCTATAAATTTTTGCGCGAGATTGATCCGATCGGAACGATTTTTACCGCACATCACCTCGATGATTTAGTGGAAACTGTGCTGATTAATTTGATTCGGGGAACAGGCTGGCGAGGCTTAGCTGGCTTAAATAGACCGGGGATTCGGCGTCCTTTTCTAGAAGCAGAATTATTTTATGAGCCGTTAGACAAGTTAGCAATTATAGAATATGCAGCCAAACAAAAGCTGGAATACCGCGAAGACCCGAGTAACTCATGGGACGAATATTTAAGAAATCGGATACGTCATAAAACGAATGATATTCAGGAAGGTGGACTGAGTTTTGCGCAAAAAATAGCGCTTTATGAGCTCTGGCGACGGCAGAAAGATCTTAAAAATGAAATAGACGAGAGCATAAGCCAGTGTTTGCCAAAAACGGACGAAACAGGCGCGAGTCTTTGGAAAAGAAAGTGGATACGAGAGCTAGACGGCGACGAAATAGAGAGGAAAATCGCGCGAGAAATACTCCGGGCGGGATTAATTCGAACTGGAATACAAGCAACTCGACCACAAATTGAAGACTTCCGAGAGGCGATCGTGCACTATGCCCCTGGCAAAGCCTTCAATCTACCTGGCGATCGACTGATTAAATTTTCTAGGGATGAGTTTAGACTAGCCTAATTTAAAGACTGGAGGAGATTTGGGCGAGCTATCGCTTAGGTTTTTTGAGCTGAATTATCACATGCACTAAAGATAGTATGATATAATGACGGCAGATTTAAGTGGAGTTAAACATGATAACAAAAGCGATTATTCCAGTAGCTGGGTGGGGCACCCGAAGATTACCGATTACGAAAGTGATTGAGAAGTCTATGTTGCCGGTCGGTAATCGGCCACTAGTGGATTATTCGGTCCAAGATCTCATTCAGGCTGGGGTAAAGGATATTTATATGGTGATTTCTGATGTGGAGCCGTGTCAAGTCAAGGCTTTTTATCGAGATAATATTGCGTTAAATAAGTATCTGCAGGAACGCGGAAAAGAAGATCGCATGAAACTAGCGAAGACGTTGCCGGAAGATGTAACTGTACACTATGTTGTCCAGGATCCGTCGGGCAAATATGGGACAGCCGTGCCGATCGCTATGGTGGTCAAGGAATATAATATTGATGAGCCAGTTCTAGTCTTCATGGGTGATGATTTTATTTGGAATCCAGGAGGTGAATCAGCGACCGAGTCATTAGTAAAATCATTGCAAGGGCCAAATGAATCCGCAACCTTAGGCGTAAAAGTAGCGCCAGAAGAAGTGTTTCGCTACGGAGTATTCCGAGTGGAAGACCAAAAATTGGTCGAAGTAGTCGAAAAGCCAAGCATTGAAGAAGCGCCGACGAACTTGATTAATGTTAGTAAATATATCATGACGCCAGATTTGTTGAAGGAAATTGTGCGTTACGTCGAAGAAAATAATTTTAGCCCCTTAGGTCAAGAATATATAGTTACCGAGCCGATCGATACCTATTTACAGAAAGGTGGGGTCATGCGTGTCGCAGAGGCAGTTGGTCAATATTTGGACGGCGGGACCGTGGAAGGTTGGGTGCACGCCAACAACGTGGTCTGCGGACAGTAATTCAATATATCATGAGATGAGTAATGATGGAAATAGATTATTCACATTGTGAGATATTAGTGGTATAGTTAGAGTATGGATAATCAAGAAACACCGAGCTATCAAAGGACAATAGGGGCAGTAATTGCTAGATTACGACGCGACAAAGGCTGGACACAAATCCAGCTAGCCGAGGCGGTCGGGACTAGTCAGTCAGCGATTCATCGCATTGAACAGGGTCAGCAAAATATTTCGCTCGACCTTATCAAAAAGTTCTCTGAAGTTTTGGAAAGCCAGATCCTCTCTGTTAACGATACTGTCTCACAGAGTTATCGGATCAATGGCGGGAGAGAATTGCATGGTGAAGCGACGATCAATACGAGCAAAAATGCCGCAGTAGCTTTGCTTTGCGCTTCTCTGCTAAATTCAGGAACAACGCGCTTAAAACGTGTGGCGCGGATCGAAGAGGTGTTTCGGATTATTGAAGTCTTGGAGTCGATGGGTGTAAAATGCCGGTGGATTAATGAAAATCGTGATTTAGAGATTATATCACCAGACGAATTAGATTTAGAAAATATTAACGTTGAGGCAGCCCGAAAAACGCGCTCCATTCTCATGTTTATGGGACCGTTGCTACATAAGTTCAAGAAATTTCGCCTGCCGTATGCTGGGGGATGTACTCTAGGCACGCGAACAATCGAACCGCATCTAAAAGCCTTATCAGCTTTCGGTCTAAAAGTAAACTCCACGAGCAATAGCGGGTTCTATGAAGCAAAAGTTACACCACCGCAGGCGCCATTCGACCATGAGCGTGCCAGTAAAAACGAGCAGAATCGAGATTTGCCTCGACGTGTTGACCAACTGGAAGATACACATCCAGCAAAGCGTATCGTCTTAATCGAAAGAGGCGACACAGTGACTGAAAATGTTTTAATGGCGGCGGCGCTTTATCCGGGAGAAACTACGATTGTCGGAGCTTCCTCGAATTATATGGTACAAGATTTGTGCTTTTTCTTGGAAAAATTGGGAGTTAAAATTCGCGGAATTGGATCAACGACGTTACGAATTAGGGGACAGCGCGAGATTAACGCTGAAGTTGATTATGCGCCAGCCGAAGATCCGATCGAAGCAATGTCTTTCATCGCTGTCGCCTTGGTAACAAAGTCGCAGTTGACGATTCGCCGTGCACCAATTGAGTTTTTGGAGATTGAGCTCGAAATCCTGAAGAGTATGGGAGCGAAGATTGAGCGCTCGCCAGAATATTACAGTACGAATGGGCGGACGAGGTTGGTTGATTTAAGGATTCGTAAAGCGGATTTAGTCGCGCCGTCAGATAAAATTGCGCCGATGCCCTTCCCTGGTCTCAATATCGATAACTTACCATTCTTCTCGGTCATCGCAGCAACAGCAAAAGGTCGAACTTTGATCCACGATTGGGTGTTTGAGAATCGTGCCGTCTATACAACTTATCTCGAGAATTTGAACGCACGAGTAGAGTTGCTAGATGCGCACCGCGTCTATGTCGAGGGGCCGACCAACTGGCGCGCGGCGGAGCTGGTGGCACCACCAGCTCTACGACCGGCGGTCGTAGTCTTGATAGCCATGCTGGCGGCGCCGGGGACTTCCGTCCTACGCAATATCTATTCGATCAATCGAGGCTATCAAGACTTCGCCGCGCGCCTGAACCGCCTAGGAGCCGATATTCGCCCATTAATTGGCGTATAAGAGTTTAGATTGGGGATTACAATTCGATCTATTAATCTGGGGTGCTTTTTGCTTGAAATTTTAATTACGACTTGCTTTGAATTTTTCTGTGAGAATTATCGTGCATATGATTGTAAGTGGAGAAAAATTTGATATATACTCCTAGCATGCTAGCACAATACAAATTATTAATTCAAAATCAGGTCTGGATATCGTAATATTTGATTACGTATTTATAATCTGAGCTTGGAGATATGTTATAATGGAATCATTAAAGGAAGGTAATATGGCGAAAAAAACTATGGTAGCTGACACAGCTCCGGTTGACGGAAAAAAGCAGGCACTTGATCTTGCGATTTCACAGATCACGAAACAATTTGGCACAGGCTCAATTATGAAGTTAGGAGATTCAAGAAAAATTGATGTTGAACTGTTGCCGTCAGGTTCTTTGTCGCTAGATTTAGCGTTGGGCGGAGGCTATCCGAAGGGGCGGATTATTGAAATCTATGGGCCAGAATCTTCGGGAAAGACTACCCTAGCTTTGCACGCAATTGCTGAAATCCAAAAACAAGGTGGTCAAGCAGCTTTTATTGATGCAGAGCATGCTCTGGATCCAGCTTATGCGAAAAAGATTGGTGTTGATACAGATAATCTATTCATATCCCAACCTGACAATGGTGAACAAGCGCTTGAAATAACTGAAACTTTGGTACGAAGTGGCGCAGTGGATCTCATCGTTGTAGATTCTGTCGCAGCTTTAGTGCCACAAGCGGAGATTGATGGCGACATGGGTGATGCACAAATGGGGCTTCAGGCACGCTTGATGTCGCAAGCGATGCGAAAATTGACTGGTATTATTTCTAAGTCCAAAGCGACCGTCATTTTTATCAATCAGATTCGCATGAAGATTGGCGTCATGTTTGGCAATCCAGAGACTACCACGGGTGGCAATGCCCTGAAGTTTTATGCTTCAGTACGTATGGATATTCGCAGAATTGGACAAATTAAGGAAGGTGACAGTGTTTCTGGTAACCGTACACGCGTCAAAATTGTCAAAAATAAGATTGCTGCGCCTTTCCGGACTGCGGAGTTCGACATCATGTATAATGAAGGCATCAGCAAAACAGGCGATGTCCTTGATCTAGCAATTCAGAACGGCATTATCGACAAAGCAGGCGCATTTCTAAAATATAATGGTGAGACTATTGCGCAGGGACGCGAAGCGGCCAAGAAGTTGTTACGCGAAAATCCAGATTTGCTTAAGGAAATTGATCGTAAAGTTCGCATTGCCGCTGACATTATTCCGGATGATGAAGCCGTGATAGACGAAACACCGAAGATGGATGTGGAGAAAAAGCCTAATTAAGGATCGTTGAATGGAAGATGACGAGACGGAACGTCGACGACTAGAAGCCGAAGAAATTTATGGATCGGAGGATGAAGTCGGTGGTCCGCTCGAAATCTTACCAGACTGGGAAAACGTCGATCAAACTAATCTTTTTACCATTACAAGGTTGTCTGCTGGAGTGCGTGATCCAAATCGTGTGAATGTTTTTTTGGATACTCATTTTGCTTTTTCGCTCGATGTCACGCAAGTTGTCGATTATGATTTGAAGGTTGGTAAAAGGATTGATGCGGAAGAGCTCAAAGAATTACGCAAAGCATCAGAGTTTGGAAAACTTTACCAAAGAACCTTAGAATGGGTTTTGACTCGTCCGCATTCAATACGTGAAACGCGAAACTATCTAAAACGTCGACAAATGCGACGTCGGCAACTTAACCGTACTCGCGCACGAGAAGGGTTGTCAACTTTTCCAGAACTAAACGATGATGTCATGGAGCTAGTAGTTGAACGATTAATCGAGAAAAAGTATCTCAACGATCAACGTTTTGCGGAATATTATGTTGAGAATCGTTACCTGAAAAAAGGGATTAGCCATAAACGTTTGCGCATGGAGTTAATGAAAAAAGGCGTTGAAACTGATTTGATTACTTTGGCTCTGGAAAAAATTTCTCGAGACGAAAACGAAGAAATAAATAAAGTGATTAAAAAGAAACGTAGAAAATACGATGACAAAAAATTAATCGCGTATCTCGTTCGACAAGGCTTTGCTTATCAAATGGCAAAGGAAGCAGTCGAAAATTATGATCCTGAAGCTGAGCCTGAATGGTGAAGGAGAATCCTAATCGTTTTTAGTGTCAATTTTATTTGTATCGGTAGCAAAGCCTGAGCTACGAAAAGGATTTACGAAATTTGGAGTAAAATCAGGCTTAGCAACTTGTTGAGTTTTCTTTTCTGATTGTTGCTCGGAATCGATATAGATTTTATAATCTGTGATCTCAACGATCTTCTGGCGTGGAATAGTCAACTCAGGATCGATAAGTGATTTCAAAAAAGGACGATGGACAATAAGTTGATGAACTTGCCAAGTTTCAGTATCAAGGATGTAGTCGACAACTTTACCAAGCTTTGTTTTTTGGCGAGATTCAACTTGCATACCTAAAAGAGAGAAATGTAGCTTTTCGATCTCATTAACTTGAATAACTTCTTCAAGCTGGGCAAATTCATCGGAAGAATCAACGATCATACCGAGACGACAAAATTCCCGAACACTGTCCATGGTCAGAATGTCAGCATTACTTTCTGCCGTAACGGTTCCGGTAATTCGACAGGCAATGAGATGGAGATCATTCGGATCAACAATTAATTCGGATATTTCTGCAATACGCCCGCCTACATGAAGGCTTAAAATTGGAAAACCGATTAACCTTGAAGCGTTGATAAGCATATTTTATATTATACCTTAATTAATGGTTTCTGCCATTGGTAGGGGTAGTCATATTTACCTAATAAAGTAGCGATTGTGGCTGCAAGATTTGTAAGACTAGGATTTTTTATCGTGGCCTTCTTATATAGTTTTGCATTAGGTGTGTTATCGTAAAATATGCATGGCACAGGGTTTGTTGTATGTGCAGTTTTTGGTCGACCATTTTTATCTAGTAGCTCCTCGGCATTTCCATGGTCGGCAGTGATTAACAACATTCCGCCTAACTGATCGACAGCTTTAGCTAGGCGAGCTAACTGGATATCAATCGATTCTATAGCAACAATCGTAGGTTCGAGTTCTGCAAAATGTCCAACCATATCACCATTTGGGTAGTTAATGCGGACAAAGCGATATTTTTTGAGATTTTCTAGGGCTACGTCGGTAATTTCGGCGCATTTCATCCAAGGGCGCGTATTGAATGGCATTTGGTCGGAAGGAATCTCGATATGTTTTTCTCCTGTAACTTTTTTGCGACTGTTGCCATTAAAATAGTATGTAATATGTCCAAATTTTACGGTCTCCGAAACGGCGAGTTGAGGGATTTGGTTTTCTCCCAGGAAGATATTTAGAGGTGGAACTTCCAATTTTGGACTCGGAACCAAAACATTTTTAGGAATATGTTTATCAGCATCATATTCAGCCATGCCAGCGAAATAGATTTTGGGACGTTTCCCACGTTTAATTTTGTCAAGTTTTTCTTCGGTAAAAGCGCGTGCAATTTCTACAGCGCGATCGGCACGAAAATCGTAGTAAATAAAGGCGTCCCCATCTAGTACTCGTCCAACTGGACCGTCATCATCAATCATTACAAAAGCTGGGAGATATTGGTCTTGGATATGCGGATTTTCGTGTCGCAAAGTCTTTATAGCGCGCGAAGCTGACCGAAAAGTATGTGGCGCCCGCCCGTGTACCATCATATCCCAGCCACGTTGGACCATTCCCCAATCGTTTTCATAACGATCAGCAACAGCTACCATGCGGCCAGCACCTGAAGCAATGCGAAAATCGGCATCCTTAAATTTTGCGCAGAATTTTTCGATACGTTCAATATATTTCGGTTCCGATTCTGGGCCAACATCTCGGCCGTCAAAAATACAATGAATGCGTATTTTGCGAACACCCTCTTTATAAGCTTGAGTAATCATTTGCTCAAGATGATGAATATCGCTATGCACGCCACCGTCTGAAAAAATGCCGGCAAAATGCAATGCGTGAGGACTTTTGGTGTTAGTTGAAGGATCTAACCATTCTATGGCTTTTCGCCAAGCTTTGGATTCCCAGATATCGCCAGTCTTGAAAGCCATTTCAACCTGGGCAATGCCTTGGCGAATGACTTGGCCGGTACCGATAGCGTTATGACCAACTTCGGAATTACCCATTTGCTTTGGCATGATGCCTACAGCTTCTCCGGATGCCTCGAGCGGAATGTTAAGATAACGCGCCATGGCAAAATCGAGAAATTCAGTGTGAGCCTGACGAACGGCATTACCGCCCCGACGCAAATTTAAACCAACACCGTCGAGCACGGCAAGAACGATTGGCCCTTGATATTCTAATACTTTTGGTTTCTTTCCGAACACGTTTATCTCCTTGGAACTTGTTGCGTTATACAATGAATATTGCCACCGCCCAATAAAAGTTCACGGGCATAAAGTGGCTCAATAGTCTTATGCGGGAACAATTGCTGGAGGGTCTCAATCGCAGCTTTGTCGTGAGGATCATTAAAAATCGGCAAAATTACCGCACCATTACAGTTGTAATAATTAATATAACTAGCAGGAAGACGATCGCCTTCATTGCGAGGGAAAGTCCCTTCTACGACGTCCACGCCTTCAGATTCTTCTTTTGTAATCAGAACTGGATTAGGCACATGAATTTTGACAATTTCAATCTTGCGCCCTTTGGCGTCAGTTTGGCGAGAAAGGTAGTCAAATGCAGCTTGCGATCGTTCGTGCTGAGGATCGGATGGGTTATCTTCCCAGGCTAGAACAACTTTACCTGGCGCCACCCATTGACAGATATTATCAACATGTCCGTTGGTATCTTCATCCATATAAATTCCCTTTGGAAGCCAAAGAACCTTTTCAGCGCCCAAATAGTTTTTCAGTTGTTGCTCGATTTGGTCTTTCATAAGATCTGGATTGCGCCCTGGATCAAGCAAACACTCTTCAGTCGTCAAGATTGTGCCTTCGCCGTCGCTATGTACTGATCCACCTTCAAGCACAAAGTCAGAAAGGTGATAGTAATCAACATCTTCAATAGCAGCCATTTTAGTCGCGATGTAGTCATCGAAGTCCCAAGGAAAGTATAATCCATTCACGAGACCGCCGTAGCCATTAAATTTCCAATCAACTGCTCGCTTGTTACCTTTTCCGTCGATCAGGAAAGTCGCGCCCGTGTCGCGAATCCATGAATCATTGTTGCTGATCTCTACAATTTGGACATTGGGCATATTTTTTTCGAGTAGGTGAAGATATTGCGATTGGTTTACGCCGACGACTACTGGTTCGTATTTTGCAATTGTGCGAATGACGGTCTCAAAGGCTGCTTGGGCAGGTTCAGCATTTTGACGCCAATTGTCTTCCCGCTCAGGCCATAATATATATGTGCATTTATGTTCAGCCAATTCGGACGGCATGAAGAAACCGTCATCTTTTGGTGTTGTGTCTTTTATCCGCATTTTTGCTCCTTTTTCTGTATTATTGTATTAGTACAGTCATACAATTCATTATTTTTATCTTGTTTCTTCCAGTTTAGTCGGTAGTTTCTTCTTCGTTTTGCGGGAGTTTTTGCGTTGCTTGATTCTTGAAACCATAAACTCACCAATTATGATCGCAATACACGCGCCAACGATTAGTGGCCAATTTTCTGCAAAAGTTGCACGATCAAAGCCGGGAAAAAGAGTAAAGAACAACGCAATTAAAATCAGGACAAACGGAACGACGCCGAAAAGTGTGACCTTTACATTCCCTCCTTCGATCCAAAATCCTTTCGTTGATTTCTTACCTTGCTTGTGTAATTTAATAAAGGCCATAAACATGGGTAGATAAGACAAAAGTAGAGTCACTAAACTGAGCGAGAAGAAGGTCCAGAAAAGGCTTTCTAATTCAGGGACAAATTGTTGAACGATGATCCCGCCAAGTGCGATGATAAAACCAACAATACCCGTCCAAATTGATGGGACAAAAGGCACACCGTCTTTCGTACGCTTCGCCCATGATTTAGGAAAAGTACCGTCTTCGGCAGCGAAAGCGATCACGGAATTTACGCCGAAGTTCCAGGAGGAGATATTAGCAATCAAAGTATAGATAAACATTCCGCCGACGATAATAATCACTGCATTGATAAAACCGCCCGAGAAATTCGCAATGCTCATGAGTTGGACATAGCTGTCCAATAATCCAGAGTCAGTACTTAGTTCGTTTACGGGAATAGCAACTCCGATACCAAAACTGGGCAAAAGATAAAAAATTGCAATTAAAATACCGCCAAAGATAATTGCTTTGGGAATTTCTTTTTTCGGGTTATCCATATCATCAGCAAAAGTCGAAACAACTTCAAAACCCAACATATTAAAGATGATCATGGAGACAAAACCAAGTCCAGCCAAGCTAAAATGACCATCTTTCATGAGTGGAAGTAAATCAGCAAAGCTCTGGATTGGATTTGCGCTTCGGCCCGTGCGAATCAATACATAAATACCAAGAAATCCTAAACCGGCCATAAAAATGAATTTAGCTACAGCACCCAAATTTGACAGCCAATCACTCTGCGAAATACGCAAGACGCCTAAAACTGAAACAAGGACAATATAGAATGCCTGAATAGCTAAAATAATCGGCCAAGACATAGCAAAATCCGTAACGCCTGAAACTTGGATGATAATCTGGGTAAGAATTGTGGTCACGAGGCTTGCAAGTGAGGCCACCCAAAGCGGATAATTTACCCAATAATACCAAGCAACACGGCCAGCCCACTTTTCACCAAAGGCCTTTTTAACCCAGGTATACATTCCGCCTTCAGAAGGATATTGTGTACCTAGCTCAGCCGAAATTAAACCGTAAGGTACGAAAAAACCCAGCAACATAATGATCCACCAGAAATATTGCGAGTTACCGATTGAGGCGGTTGGCGCTACGGCGTCACCAACGAGAATAATACAGACGGTAGCAAGAATAGCGCTAAATAGTCGAAATTTATATTTGGTCTTCTTAGGCATGTTTATCTTCCTTTGTTAGTTTAATTTCGTCAAGTGCGTTTTGGGCAACGCGACCAAAGTACAGAACAATTCCTCGCTGAGCCGTCAGACGATTCTCGGCTTGTTCCCAACAAAGCGACTGCGGACCGTCGATCACATCATCGGTTACTTCTTCATTGCGATTTGCTGGCAGACAATGGAGAAACTTTACATTTGGATTATTAGTCAACGCAAGCAAATCTTGGTTAACTTGGTATTTTGGATAAAACTCGCGCAAATAAACTTCCTTGGGCGTTTCTTGGTCGTATAATCCATACCAAACATCAGTATAAATAAAGTCGGCACCGGCGAGAATCGCAGGATTATCTGAAACATGAACGCTACCGCCATAATTTTGAACGTTTGCGCGGCCAATTTTTAGATAATCATCGTTTAGCCACTTTGCAGGCGGACCATATTGCACGAAATTCATTCCTAGCTTCGTCGTAATCATCATGAGTGAAGCGCAAACTTGAGTACAGTCGCCTACAAAAACTACGCGAATGTCGTTAAGTGACTTTCCTTCTGGTAGATTATCTAGAATAGTAATAATATCACCAATTTCTTGGGTCGGATGATTGTAGTCTGACATACCATTAATCACTGGGACTGTTGATTGTTCGGCAAGTTCGATAAGACTGACGTGACGGTTGACACGAGCCATGATCATATCGCACATACGAGAGAGAACTTTTGCAGTATCACCCACTGTCTCATGAGCACCAAGTTGGATGTCGCCAGGTGCCAGGTTTAGTGCATGACCACCGAGCTGTTCCATGGCAACCTCGAAAGAAACCCGTGTACGAGTGGATTTTTGCTCAAATAGCATAGCAAGATTTTTATGGTATAAAGTCTTAAGTTCGCCACCTGCTTTGATAAAGTCCCGAACGGTGCGAGAAACTTTGACGAGGTCCATGATTTCTGACTGATCAAATTCGATCGTATCAAGGAAGTCCTTCTTGGATGGTGTCTTATGATCTAAAACATAAGGGTTATACATGGTTTTATTATAATTGTTTTAGAGAAAAAAACAAGGATTTAGGGTCTAATTCTTCCGATGCTAGTTTTGTATTTATAAAAAATTATGCTATTTTAATCGCTGGAATAATCCTACTTCTATCGCAATCTACGGATTGGAATTTTTCGGAATTATACTTAATAAGGTTAATGCACCACCCAGAGTCGACGGGTGGGCTGGATTTCGTAAACTCGCGAAAGCTAACCGTGTTATAATTTAAGGTATGGGAATTGAGAGAAGCGTTAATCAAGAAGATTTGCGGGCTGGGAAGATGACAGCTGATTCCTCGATACCAAAAAAACAGACGGAGCGTCTAGTCGATGGAAAAGTCAGCGAGAATAATCCGGCGGAACAGATTGATGAAATTTCTTTGCGGCCGGCGACTTTTGCGGATTATATTGGACAGGAACGACTTAAGAAAAATCTAAAGCTGGCGATTGATGCAGTAAAAAAACGTGACGATGGAACAACCTTGGACCATGTATTATTATATGGACCACCTGGTTTAGGTAAAACAACTATGGCCAATATCATTGCGCATGAGTTAGGAGCAAATTTGCGCGTGACGAGCGGTCCAGCGATTGAGCGAGCGGGAGATTTAGCGTCGATTCTGACGAATTTACAGAATGGTGATGTACTTTTTATTGATGAGATTCATCGTCTGCGGAGGACGGTAGAAGAAATCCTATATTCAGCCATGGAAGATTACCAACTGGATATTGTGATTGGGAAAGGGCCGGCGGCGAGATCGGTGCGGCTCGATTTGCCGAAGTTTACGGTCGTCGGAGCGACGACTCGCACCGGCTCGCTCGCCGGCCCGCTGCGCGACCGCTTTGGTCTCATTCACCGTCTTGAATATTATAAAGTCCCAGAAATCGAGCGCATTATTAAGCGGACTGCGCGTCTTTTGGGGACGGAAATTGCGGAGGATGCGACTGAACTTCTCGCGACGCGGTCGCGACTAACACCTCGCATTGCGAATCGATTGACTAAGCGAGTGCGCGACTACGCAGAGGTCAATGGTGACGGTGTGATTGATGCAAAATTAGCTGTAGGCGCGCTCGAGCTAATGGAGATCGATGAGCTTGGTCTCGATCCGGCCGATCGAAATATGCTAAGGCTAATGCTGGAAAATTATAGTGATCGACCAGTAGGCTTAAACACGATCGCGGCGTTGACTGGCGATGAAGCGTCTACGATCGAGGACTATTATGAGCCGTACTTATTACAACTCGGCTTGATCGAGCGTACACCACGTGGCCGATCGGTAACAGCAAAAGCTAAAAATCATTTACATAGTTTGCATTTTGATTAAACTAACGCAAGGCATCGTCAACGTTCCCTGCGGAAGGTGTGGATTTTGAAGGTTTTATGCTATAATTGAGTGGATTAATTAATTGGAGGAAAGTATGGCCAAACAACTCGAAAAAGATAGTAAAACTTGGAAGAACTTGGAAACGGCGTTAGCTGGCGAGTCGCAAGCATCGCTTAAATACCAATTCTTTGCTTCACGCGCCAAAAAAGATGGATTTGAACAGATTGCGGCAATTTTTGATGAAACTTCGCATAACGAAAAGGAACATGCGAAGATGTGGTATAAATTGTTAAACGGTGGAAGTGTTGCAGACACTGAAAGAAATCTAGGTTTAGCTGCTGCTGGTGAAAACTTTGAGTGGACCGATATGTACAAGAACTTTGCCGATGAAGCACGAGCAGAAGGTTATGATGAAATTGCGGCGAAATTTGAAATGGTCGGGACGATCGAGAAAGGACATGAAGAGCGCTATTTGAAACTGCGCGAAAATATTGATCACGATGTCGTATTTAAAAACGAAGACATGACAGTTTGGAAATGTCGTAACTGTGGATACGTCTATGTCGGTGCCGAAGCGCCAGAGGTCTGTCCGGTATGTGATCATCCACAGGCATATTTTGAGATCGACGCAAAGAATTATTAAGCTTCGAACGAGACTGAGCACTCAAAGCTAAAAGCACTTATCCCCGGTTTGTCCGGGGATTTTGGTGGGCTTAAGAAAATGCGATCCAAAATGCTAAAACCTGCGACTTTTGCACAGGTTTTAGCATAAAATTTTCTATTGGTTAAACTGAACCGTTATTATCGCATTGTTCCTTGGATTCTGTCCAACAATTTTGGGTGATCCAGAAGTTTTTCTCTAAATTATCGTCATCGCCACCGTTGAGTTGGAGCTCATACTCTGGATAGGGAAACTGTGAGTCGACTGGGTCGATACGACTTTCGACACGACGATAAAGCTGATTTGCGCGACCAGTTGAATCGACACTGAATTGCGCTCCTGTCATCTCGATGGGGTCATCATCATCTTTAAGCATTGCAACTCGAAAATCGGTGTTTTTATCACCATAGGGCAAGGAAATCACTAAGAAAGCATTATGAATGCCACCGAAGTCTGTTTCGATGTCCAACTTACAGGCAAACTCTTCTTCACGACTACACGCCACAAGATAGGGCTCATTTTTTTTCGTTGCGTCAGAACCATTCCTTAAGTTGTCGCTTGTAACTTTCTTAATCCCTTTATCCGTAGCGGTGGTCGGGATAAAAACCATGTTGCTATAGGCGGTTGTGTTAACATCATTGTCGATCTTAATTTGTGCACCAGCCTGGATCAAGCTAACGGAAATTATAGGTGGGTTTGGTGCTTCACTCTTTTTAGGCAAAGTAATCGCTTCATTATTGGTATTCTCGAAATTAGTACCGTTGGCGGTCGAGAACCATTGAATTCTAACTTTCTTTACGGAAGATAGATCACTGCTGATGCCAAGAGGAATAACTTTCATACGGACGTCAGAGCTGAGCGTTGCACGGTAGTCAGGAGTCTTATCGCTAATTAGGACGCAAGTATAGGCTTGGTCGGTGCCGTTTCCCTGCGATGACTCTTGAATTTTTACCTCGTTAGCGGAGGAGTCTCCTGTTACTTTTCTTATAAGTTGATTGTTTTGACAGTCACCGCCTATATAATCTCGCCTGCAGTCTTCGTAACTATTCGTTTTTAAACATGCCGAGAGCTCTTTTTTCGCGTCTTCGACTCCTGCGAGAGCGGAATCGTAAGCGGATTGGGAAAGATCATCGTTGCTACTTTGCAGAGCTTCAGAAAGAATAATACGAACGAAGCTGAGCGTGATGACGCCAAAAAGAATAGTTGCAAAGATCACGACGTAAAGCGAGGTGACGCCTTGTTTGGTTTGGTATTTTGTGGAAAACGGTATTATATGCTTCATAGTGCTATTATACTCCTGCCGTCCGCGCGGCGAAATTAAATTTATTAATTGCGCAATAATTAAAGGTCGAACCGAGATTAAACATACTGCCAGAATCATCGTACGAACCTGAATCATCTTGCTCTGGTGGCTGGCAATAGTCTCCTGAGCGACGAATATCGACGTTACCGTTCTTAGTCGCGAGGACGAATGTGCCCGAACGGAAACTACGCATTGTTGTCGGGTCTTTGCTCGCCGGGAAGAATAGGAGTTCATAAAGCATTAGGTCCAAGTCAAACTCACTGAGCAGACCAGTTTCAGGGTCTTCGCTGAGGATGTTGTCAGCAAGCCCGGTGGGATCTGAGTCTGACTTAGAGATAATTTTTTTGGTAATGTCGATCGTCACTCGTCGGTTGTCATGGCTGGGAGCAAACTTTGATTCATATTTTTCATTTGTATTAGCGCTACAAAGACGATAATCTGGATCTTTTATCCGCATAAGGCGACCCTTAATTTCGTCCTGAGGGTTATCAAAATTGGTTGGAAAGGTCACAACCCCCGAAGACGTTCTATACTTAATTTGAATTGTATATTGATTTTTAATTC
The DNA here is from genome assembly GCA_964439975.1 of uncultured Candidatus Saccharibacteria bacterium. Lineage (GTDB taxonomy): Bacteria > Patescibacteriota > Saccharimonadia > Saccharimonadales > Saccharimonadaceae > Nanosyncoccus. Next base: position 26,701 of record CAYTPD010000001.1, on the reverse strand, counting down.
CATAATAGGTATTCCAAACATAAGAATAGCGTCCGGTACAGAAAATTCCGCCATATTGCACTTCAGTCTCACCTGGCGCTGGGCTTCCTTTGTAAGATTGGTAATTATATAATTCTCCCTGATCTTTTTTGCAGTTATTTTTAGCGGTTTCGTCACCCTTGAGTAGGTTTTCGCAAAGCCGGGTAGAGTCCATAGTTGGCGCCGTATTAATCGCCATAGTAAATTCGTCGACCAGTGAACGCCCTACGCTGTTGACTGCTTTGAGCGCGAGTCCTTTTTGGTAAATTGTAACAATGTTTGTCGTCACGATCGCAATAGTAATCAATAAGACGGCAACGAACGACATGGTCAAAGTTAATTCGACTAGCGTAAAACCAGATTTAGCCTGTGTAGTGATTTGCTTGATTTTTTTATGACTCTGCATGTTTGCTACTCCTATACTTGCGGATTATATAACCTAATTACGGTATCAAGCGCGGTCGGATGAGAGGAATTAGGACCATACCAACAGGATTGAATATAAAAATCAAAGTATTTTGATTTTGTGCTGTCACTATTTCCGTCATTGACAGCGTATACCCAGAGACCTTCAACTTTATCAACTACATTCTGTTCGAGGCGAGACATATCACTCATAGGCTCATCATCACTTGGTGTAGGCGATGGACTATTAACAGTATAGATGATACGAGCGTTTAGTGGCGATTGAGTAAATTTATCCTGGTTGTACTTAATGTATGCGTTTTTGTCAAGGTTGCGGACATTGAGCACAAAAGCATTGCGCTTTCCTAGATATCCTTCAGAACCAGTTTTTGCGTATATATCATAACAACTTGACGGAGGATAGGCGCCATCCGTGTTACTGACGGTAGGACTGACGGAATTTTTAATCATTGTATTCCAGAGCGCTTTGCTCCATGAACAACCAGCTGTATCAGAATCCGCACAGGCTGGTAGATTTGCGTCAGAAAAAGCCGAAGAGTGTACAAAGCGAATTGCTTCAGCTTGCGCATTCAGCTCATTGCGGACTGTCACGACTTCGAGGGAGTTTTCAGCTGAGGCAACTCCAGTGTTCATCATTGCAATCGAGATAACTGCGACAAGACAAAAAACTGCAATGGCAAACATAACCTCGATGATCGTATCGCCACGTTTGACATTTCCATGGCTAAGCATGGTTATTTTTTTCATTCTATTCACAGTCTGCACTCTCCTCTTCGGTTAAAATCGAAACTGATGATGTGTTGCCACTTGTGAGATTTAGTTGCACGGCGCGCGAAATATTGCTGTCTTCGGATTTCACGCAAATCGTCAGGTTGTCATTAAGACTGAACGGCTCCGGTTCAGTACCGTTATTTTGAATTTTATTGTAAAATGCGGTGCTCGCTCCATTATTAGATGGACTACATTGTTCATTAATGTTGAAGGTCGCTTCGCTATAAGCGGCGCGAATGGTACCATTTGAAGGAGAACGTGCGATAATAACAGTGCCTTTAAAGGGTTTTGAGCCATTTGGCTTAGTGGTATTAAGTTGCGCTTCCCAGCGAGGAGTGTATTCTTCAAGCGTCGTAGGTTGTGCTGTTCCGCTTGCTCCGGGTTTACCGCAAAAAAGTTTAGCGTTAACGTTTTTAAGCTCTGTCATAAACTCACTAGGATTAACGGTGGAGTTAGCGTCGCCAACAACTGTCGCTGTGTAAGCATTACTGTCATCATTGTCTAGGCCAAAAACAATCGCTTTGCCATAAATTGCTTGGGCATCAGAATTTCCGGCGCCGAGTGATTCTGGGCTAGACACCTCAGCATAGACAGTGCGCAAAAATTCCGCAAATGAACGTAATGAGTCATTATAGCGTTGATTAGCAATTGAGGAGTATGTGCCAGCCAATACTCCAACTAGCATTAGTCCGGTAACCCCTAGAAAGAGCATAACTTCTATAACTGTGAAGCCCTGCTTTGTGTTTGTCGTGTCTGTTGTCTCTTGCTTTTCTTTCTTCATTTTTTCTCCTAGTAGCGAGGTGCCAGTTCACGCGTATAAACTTCTCTCATGATAATGTTGGAGCTTGCCGACCGTGCGTAAGACCAGAGATAGGCATCTGGGCGCAGATTGAAGATCTCAGCGGAAGTTGCGCGACCTAAGCTGGCAGCGCTCGGATCAGCGCCATAGGAACGATTAAGATCGATTCCGCTGGCAACCACCGGACCATTAATCATGAGTTGCTTCGAGCAGTCGCCATTTGATTGGGTATTTTTAGTATCAAAGCTCGAGCAAGTATTAATTTTTCCAGTAACGATGAGCCAAGCATCAATTTTAGTCACGTTGCTTTCGACATTAAGATTACCATTAATGATGATTACATTCTGTGGGATTTCATTAATTCCTTTGTAATCTACGCTTGGAAGTTCGACATTGTCGCTTAGCGTTTGGTCTCCGTCAAACTTATAAATACGTGTCCCAGGATTCTCTCCAGCGGTGGTCTTAAAGGTATCGCCAATACTACTGTTTGACGACTGAGCAATTGGCTCGAAATAGCTTATTAACTTTGAAGCGTTGGGATTAATGCCAGAATAGCCTAAGTTGTTTGTATCGGTATTACTAATCGTCAGAGGAGAATATGCTTGGACCTTAGCGTCTTGCATACCACTGTATAGCGCTGAGCCACTCGCCAAACCTTGATTCTGTCTACCGACAACTCCTAAATGTTCAGTCCATGAGCCATAGGTCACTTTATCAGACGCTTTATAACCAGCCTCGTCAACAACTTTTCCAAAGCTTGCATTATCAAATCGCGGAGCGAGAGAGGTCTGGACTTTACCATTAGTAAAGATGCTACCGTTCCAGACTGAGAACGAAGGTTTTTTGGCGATCGGACGGCAGGTTGCATTAGAAACTACCCAATAATCTTTGCCATCCACGCGGTACCAGTTAGTGGCATCTTCGCCAGTATCACTATAATCTATGCCGTACCAATAGCCCATTTTTACGCCGATAGTATGACAGTACTTCGCGCCTACGGTATCTGGAAGGACAACATCCTTGCGCAGACTAAAGTTTTCGGAATAATCTCGCCCCTCCGGCTCAAAGTTATCACTAGTAAACACTTTCCAATCTAAAAGTTGACCCATTTTAGAGCGAGCATAGTCTACAGGAGGACTGCTCGTATAGACGCTACCAGAAGCGATATCAGACTTATACTCAATATCGGGGCTAAGGAGATATGCTACCGATTCTCTTTGGAGCAGACGGTGGGATGGGTACGCCTCGACGTTGGCTTGCCAATCGATTGTAGCTTGTTCACCAGCATAAAAGCCCGTCGAAGAAGTTGTAGCACTTACGTTACCATCCGTTGTAATTGTGGGGTCTTTGACGCGATGAATTTCGGCACACGCACTTGAGCTACCTTCTCCGCTTGTGCTACTGACAGAATATTGGTAATGGCTGAATTTCCGGTCTTTACCGCTACCAGTATAAATTGCCTTCTTAGTCTGGACTACGGTTTGTGGCTTATACTCTATTTCCTCGCAGACAATTTTCGTTTCGCCAGGCTGAAGATCATAGAACGCTCCTTCTGTCGTAACATCCTGCCCGCTTCCGCCTGCTACAGCCGTAGTCGAACCAGATGTAACGGATTGGTTATCTTGGTTGTTAACTGTCCAGGTCGCCGTCACCGGATCCACGACTGCAGTATTATCGTTGGCAATCTTATAAAATCTTTCTGGATAAAGCAGTTTGTGATGAAACCTCACGAAAACTTTTTCTTGCCTTGTACTAATTTTTAATGTTACCTCACCATCTTCGTCGGATTCTGCTGAATAGTCAACGTCTGGACTGACAATTTGCTGCTCGTCAGACTTAATTTCGACTGATGATTTTGACTTGAAGTCACCTTTCTTTTTTACGGCGTCTTTTTTGTAACAAAAATAGCCGAGAGAGCCATCCCATTTAATGCTATCCGCACCAGGAATTCCGGCGTCTTTTGCTTCTTTGAAGGCTTTTTTAACTTCATCCCATTTGGCGACGCCAGCAATATCGTCACGATACGGAATGCCACCGGCTTTGTTGCGACTTATGTCGCTATTCCTTAAGATGCCTCGCTGATAGCCATAACTAGCCTGAGTTTGGGGATTATAAACTTCAAGACCCAAAATATAGACACCGCCAACTGTTTTACATCCTTTGATCTTGCCGCCAGGAGCCTGGTTCGTCCCTTCGACTACTGGGGTTTTACCTTTTAGAACACCGCCCGAGAAGGTCTCGGAGGCCTGTCCCCATTCATAATACCGCCAAGATGCGCCATAACATTCATCGAACCATGAGGTTTTACCAGCAGGTGCGCATCCACCACCATTCAAACTGCTTCCGCTATCAATATGACCGGCGGCAAAAGTACTATCATCATTCAGAATAATCATAACACCGCCGAATAGAACAACTGCAATTGTCGCGATTAACGAGGCTATCGTGATTTTTCGCTTTAAGCAAAGTGATTTTAGCCTCATTCTGATTCTCCTTCGGAAGCAGCACCAAAGCGACGATAATTCGCTTCGTAGCTTAATTCGTTATAATGTTTGATTTCCTCTTCACTGCCACCAGTTAAAGTAAGCGCGCTAGCGATATAACTATAATATGTTGATTGATCGGCATCGGACATGGTCTCAGGATTCGCACGATCTTTAATGGCTAGAACTTCGGCGCTCTGGTCATTATTCAGGAGCATCATCATCTGTGCGAGGACAAGGTTATTGACTTTTGCTTGGTCAGCGCTATTCAAATCAGTAGTTGGTTTACCATTCGACGCTTCCTCGATCGCTTGTGCGAAAATTTCGTTAGCTTTCGTAATATCATTATCGTTATCGTCATAAGCCTGCTGAGCTTTGTTTTGGACCTGTGTTGCCGCGACCGAAAGACCAGTATTAGAATCAATACTACTGCCCGACCCATCACTAATCTCTTGTCGCTTATTTATTAGTACAATTAAGGTTACGACGAGAGCTACGATTGCAACGACCAACGTCACGCCACCAGCAATAAACAACTTCTTGTCTCGCGACATATGTGTCTTTTTTATATCTTTTGTACCAACCATATTACTATTTATTTTAGCATAAGTTCGTTACAAACCAAACAAGAATTTCATCCATTGACTAAAATTACTAGCATTCTCAGCTGGCAGGATTTCTGTTTCTTGAGTCTCGTCTTTATGCTTATTTTTCGCGGTGTCTGAGTTTTCGGGCAGATAGACCATAGTTTCGCCGGGCGAGATTTTGTTGCGATATTTACGCGCAGCGTAATCTTGGTATTCTTCTGACAAATAATACTCGTTTTCCAGTTCTAAGGTTTCGACTTCCAGTTCCAGGAGCGCCTTTTCGCGCTGTTTGTTGGAAAGTTCTTGCGCAAGCATCCAGTTGCGCGACATAGCAGAAATCGTACCCCAGGTCCAAATTAAACAGAGCGCTACGGCGATAAAAATAATTATATTATCAAAAACCAGCAAATTATGCTTCAACCAATACTGAGCACGTCTTTTTTTGGTCTGAAAATCGTTCATGCTTAAATATATTATAGCATGATTAATCTCAGTGAACCTACTGAATTGTGATATTTCATGTTATAATAGGATTAGTTGAGTGCCATGAAGTTCTAGACTTTGGTCAAAGTAGAAAATTCTTTTCCTACTGGCCGTGGGGGCGTAGCTCAGGGGTTAGAGCAGGCGGCTCATAACCGCTTGGTCGTTGGTTCGAACCCAACCGCCCCCACCACAACTCAACGCACACAAACTGCACAGAACAAAAATTCCCCAAGTGTCACAATTTGTCGGTCTGACGAAAATGATCTTGGGGAATTTTGTTGTACCTAAATAATTACCAACGTGCGTTTAAGCGGTTTTTTTCTTCAAAGTCAAGAAACCATTGCGTGGATTTTCGTTTACAACGCGGTCTTCTGGCAAATCGCACGGAGTGCCTTTACCACCCTCGGCGGTCTTGGTGAAGAAATAGATCGTTTGTGGCTTGCCACCACGTAGGGTAACTTCAGACTTGCGCAGATAATAAGTCGTGCCTTTACTGTTGGTATGTTGATAGGCCATTAGGTCCCTCCTTACGTTATTAATATTTCTATCTTAGGACGAGATGAATAAGGTGTCAATACTTATCGGCCAAAATTATTATGCTTTCTTAAGAAAAAGTAAAGAGATTTGTAAAATTAGCCAAATAATGATCCGGATCGTGATCACAAGGGCTAGGACTATACAGAGCACAATCATGATTCCTGACCAGGTTGGCGCCCAAATCGGCGAGGCATAATTATAACGGAAAAGTTCAGTCGAAGGAACTTGCGTGCTCAGGTTGCTTGCAAAGTTGTCGCTTTCAGGGTATTTGGCTAGCTCACTTGTCCAGCAATCCAAATAGCCTTGACTATTCCAAGCCCAGCCATTGGCAATAGCCAAAGGTTTGCAAATCGCACCTACTTCGGCATAAATATTATTCCCTGGCTCGGTCGATTCGTTGGCTTGTTTTTCTGCGATTTCGATTGCAGCGTTGGCGGCCCGCAGATATTGCTGCTCGAGATAAAAAGGTCCTGTACCAAAAATGATTGATTGCTGACCATTCTCTTCAGCAACATTGACGATAATATGCGAAACCGTGTAGGCCTGTAGAGCTTGGAGACTTTCAAGAATCGCGTTTTCATCCCCCACAGCATCTGCTTCGAAAACTGCAGTGCGTAACTCGACCATTTTGAGATGGTCAAACCGGAGCAAGGTGGCTGTGACAAAAACTAAGGGTAAAAAAATTAAAAAAAGTTGCCAAACGCGAATGCTTTTTAGGCGATCGAGAAACTGACGGATGTGGTTCTTTGCTTTTCCACCCATAATTTATTTCATTATAGCATATGTTATAATGAAGCTATGAAGATTTATTTTTCTGGTATTTCAGGAACGGGTTTAGGACCCTTAGCGTTAATGTCGAAGGAAGCAGGTTTTGAAGTTTTTGGCTCGGATATGTCGGCAGGTGCTGTGACGCAGGAATTAGTCGATCATGGAATTCAAGTTTGTCTAGGTACGCAAGATGGTGATTTTTTACGCTCTTGTGTCAGAAAAGAGGGTGTGGATTGGTTTGTTTATACTTCTGCTTTGCCAAACGATCATCCAGAATTGGAAGTGGCAAAAAAGTTAAAATTGAAAGTATCGAAGCGAGACGAATTTATTAGCTTTTTGGTTAAGAAGTTAAAACTGAAGATGATTGCCGTAGCGGGAACTCACGGTAAGACTACGACGGCAGCCATGATTGTTTGGGTTGCGCAACAGCTCGGAATTCCGATGTCGTATTTGATCGGTACGACACTTCCCTTCGCTCCAGCCGGACATTATGATCCCAAGTCAAAATATATGGTTTACGAAGCCGATGAATATGATCGGAATTTCTTGGCTTACCACCCTTGGTTGGCAGTCATACCAGTCGTTTCCTACGATCATCCCGATATTTATCCGACCGTGGAGGATTACCAAGAAGCTTTTCGTCAATTTGAATCGCAAAGTGAACAAGTCATCCGTGGCGATGAAATTGCTTCTGGCTTGACTTTGTCGGGCGAGACTCGTCGTTTTGATGCAACTTTGGCGTTGGATGCTTTAGAACGTATCATGCCAAAGAAACGCGGTCTTTCGAAACTTATGGCTTCTCGCGAACGTAAAAAGATCATCCAGGCACTGAATAGTTTTCCAGGAGTTGGTCGGCGCTTCGAACAAGTTTCAGAAGGATATTATTCGGATTATGCTCATCATCCCGAGGAAGTCAGCGCGACCATCGAAATCGCAACAGAAGAAGCGCATCAGCGAGGAATGAAAGGCGTGGTTGCGGTCTATCAGCCACACCAAAACATTCGCCAAGTGGAAATCTTCGACGATTATGCAAAAGCTTTTCAGGGGCTAAATAAGCTATATTGGGTGCCGACTTTTTTGACCAGAGAAAAACCCGGCGTACGTGAGATTCGACCGGAAGAATTTGTCGAGAGTTTAGTAAACAAAAAAAATGCTGAAGTTGCCGAGCTGGATGAAGTCTTGGCGGAAAAGTTAATTCAGTGGCATGAAAAGGGTTATTTGGTTTTGATGATGTCGGCTGGGCCGGCTGATGCTTGGCTTCGCAAAGTGGTTTATGCGACCAATCAAGAAACTGCCATGCAGTTTGCCAACGCGCCACGAAATGTGAACGAAAACGAAGAATAAATCAGACGAAGAATGAATCAGGAAAAACGGATCTGTGTTTTTGGTCGGCTAGTTGTTTTCTAGTGCGTTGTCTTCTGGCTTAGCGAGGGAGTCTTCCGTCGGTTGCTCATTCGAAATACCTAGCGACGCATCGGAGAGTGGAGCCGGCGAATATGGATCGGAAATTTCGCGTAGTCGTTCATCGACGGCTTTATACTCATCGAGATAGCGCTTTAGCTCCTCTTTATCAATCGGCCCAGTATCGGAAAATTCGAAATCGCTAGTCTCCGCTTCTTCGTGCGCCTCTTCCTTGTCTGGCAAATATCCTGGACGCGAACGATCAAGATAAATATCTCCAGATTGTCGATAAACAAATAAGCTAGTCGCAGTCGTTATAACGGTGATCAAAATCGCGCCTACTCCCAAAATCGTTAAATTTCGTCCGCCTGATGTACTAATCATAATTCCTCCCGCAATTTTACGACTGCGTCGTATTGTTCTTGCGAAAGTTTGGTCATTTTTACGGTCGAGGCGCGTAATTTTGCACGTTTTTCGCGAACTAGCTCAAGTTTTTTGTAAAATTCCTCGGGATGCGCAGAACAATCATCGATAATTAATTCCTCGAGGTTACGCATATAATCGGTATAATTTTCTTTAAATTTTTGTTGTTCGGTACTGAAATTGGTCTGAATTTTCGAAAAAGTCGGTCGGTTGTTTTTCACAAGACGAAGGTTTAAGGGCGTAATGAATTTATTGGCCAAAGTTTCGTAGGTCGTGCCAAGATAAGCACGAGTGCGCGAATCGACTTTTTGGAGCTGATTCAAGGACTGTTTAATTGTTGTACAATTTTGGGAAATTAAATCCTTTTGACGATCATCAATCGCCTGCGCTGGCAAAGAAGTTGCAATCGCTAGAAGCATCATAGCCACAAGCGCAAGAAAAGACTGAAGCTTATTCATGCTTGTATAGTCCATTACGTTTATGACCATCGTAGATTAAAGTAGGAATACCTTTAACATGAATGCGGTTTTCGACCGTGTCACTAATCTTTTGCATAATCTCAGACACTTCTTCGCTATTTGATAATTTAGTAATCTCCTTGATTTTTTGATCTTTTGCACCAAAATCTTTGAGCCAGCTTTGCAATTTTTGCTCGGCCGCCGAACGCTCTAATCCACTAAAGACAACTTGGTAATTCACGCCATTTTTGTCAGATTCGGTAAACAGTCGGTCAACAATGTCACGGGAATATTTTGTCTCGGCGAGATCAGTAGCGTGCATATAGCGTGCGATGAGGTCAGAGTTGGCAAATTTATAGCCACCGTCAGGAAGCTCGATCGGATAAACCATAAGAGCTGTATTATATTCGTCGAAAAAGCCAGAAGATTTTTGGTTGCGATAGCTTTGGAGACAGACTGTACAGCCCGGATCGAAAATTTCGAGCGCTAATGGCTTCCCCTCTTGAAAATCTTGCGCAAAAGTATATGGCTCGACAAGGTATTCGTCTGGCTGCCAAGTTTTGAAACGATCGGGCAGATTGACAAAAATTTCACCCCATTCCGAAAACCAGCGCCCAGTCCATTCAAGCGGATTGGAGGGTTCTTCGGCGTCAATACCACAGACTTCAGCGCCGAGCGCACAGCTAGCGGGTTGCGAGACATTACAAGTGCCAAAAACCCAGAGTGCAAGCAGGGCTTTAATCGATTCAACTAGCGACCAAATTGTCACAAAAACGATTAGAATTGCTCCGACTTCGATCGCTGTCCCGAGTGGTTTTACCCATTTTGGGTGTTTTAAGACGACCTTACTGAGTAATGAATTTTTGACGTCATCTTTAAAATTTGTTTCACATTTTTGTAAGCGGACTTTCTTCCAGACGCAACCCCAAGCTTTTTTGAAAACTGCCCAATATTTTCGGCCGATATCGCGTCGAAAAATACTTAGAAAGGCGACAAAAATGCCGACGAGGCAGAGGACAATAAATGCAGCAATACAAACCATAGGGCTATTATAGCATATCGCTGATATTATTGGTTGTCTGCGATATCGATATTTAGCTCACTAAGTTGCGCTTCGTCAACCACGGACGGCGAGCTCATCATTAAATCTACACCAGAACCATTTTTTGGAAAAGCGACAACATCACGGATGCTTTCGGTATCAAGAAGCTCCATGAGCATACGATCGATTCCGAAAGCGCAGCCAGCATGAGGAGGAGCGCCAAACTTAAAGGCGTTAAGCATGCCACCAAATTTTTGAGCTACAAACTCCTGATCATAACCAAGGATGCTGAAGGCTTCATACATGATTTCGGGATTGTAGTTCCGGACCGCTCCCGAACAGGACTCAAGACCGTTCATGACCATGTCGTATTGGTCAGCCACGATTTCGAGCTTGTCCTCCGTCGTGCGAAGAGCATCAAGCCCGCCTTTCGGAAGAGAAAAGGGGTTGTGACCAAAATCAAGTTTTTGGCGCTTTTCGTCCCACTCGTAGAACGGAAAATCAATAATCCAGCAAAGCGCGACCGTCTGCGGATCTTTCAAGCCGAGGCTGTCGGCAAAAACTATCCGCAAGTTTCCAAGAACTTTATTGACTTTTTGCCGATGATCCGCCCCGAAGAATACAGCATCGCCGTCTGTTGCGCCAGTTTTTGCTTGGATTGCTTCAAGCTCTTCCTCTTTGAGAAACTTCGCGATCGGACTACGAACAGTACCGTTTTCGTATATAAGATAAGCAAGTCCACCAGCGCCGTTCTCGCGAGCGATTGCAGTAAACTCATCGATTTGCTTGCGGGTAAATTTCGCTCCACCAGGGACACGAATTGCTTTCACGCAAGGTGTCTGAAAAACTTTAAACTCGCAGCTCTGGAGATCTTCGGTCAAATCGATTAGCTCTAGACCATAGCGCAGATCAGGTTTATCAGCCCCATATTTTTCCATAGCCTCACGATAAGGAATGCGCGGGATGTCTTCGGAGAGTAACTTTTTACCGGCAAAATCTTTGACCAGTTTTTTAATCAGTGGATCCATGGTTTGTCGAACGATTTCGCCGTCGTCAACAAAGGACATTTCCATGTCGAGTTGATAAAAATCACCATACAGCCGATCGGCGCGCGGATCTTCGTCACGAAAACAAGGCGCGATTTGGTAATAGCGAGGGACACCACCGACCATGAGTAATTGTTTGAATTGTTGTGGAGCCTGGGGAAGGGCATAAAATTCTCCAGCGTGCAAACGTGAAGGAACAAGAAAATCTCGTGCGCCTTCGGGAGAAGAGTTGGCGAGAATCGGCGTAGTAATTTCGATGAAATCGTGTGCATCCATATACTCGCGCATGATGCGGTAATATTCGGCGCGGCGCCTCAAGATGTTTTGCATTGAGGGGCGACGTAGGTCAAGATAACGATATTTCAGGCGCAACTCTTCGCTCGATAGATCGCCTTCGTCGTGTGTGTTGACGGGGAGTGGTTCAGATTTATTAATCAGATCGAGTTGCTCGATAACAATTTCAATAGCACCGGTCGCAATATTAGGATTTTTTAACTCGGGCGCGCGTTCTCGGACTGTCCCGATCGCAGAGATAACAAATTCGTCGCGCAAAGTTTCGGCAATTTTGAAAGCATCTTTAGTATCGGGGGTAATCACGAGCTGAACAATGCCGCGATGATCGCGTAAATCAATGAAAATTAAACCGCCATGATCGCGACGCGAATTTACCCAACCAGCAACTTCAACTTTTTCGCCAATTTTGTCTAATAAGTCTGTCGATAAACTTCTCATTGAGTAATTATAGCATGAAATCAGGAAACTGCATAGGAGATGGTATTAAAGTGAACGTGGGGGGATGAGCATGAGGGGACGGTTGGCACTTCCATGAAACCGCAACGAGTAGAATTCTCCAGAATCTTTAAGTAATCAATTTTAAATAAAATAGTCAAAAAAAACAAAAGTATGATATAATGTTGTTAGCTGGCTGGTCGTGAGGCCTAAGCCGTCCTCTAAGCTTATGACGGGATCTCGTGAGAGAGGCTTGCTTCAAAAGAACATCTACTTTATGGCAGGTGTTTTTTGATAACTGATCTATAATTCGCCATCTTTTGCACGATACACAATCGTTAAACGGATCGGGTAGTTTAATGAGACCAACCCCACTCACAGTTCTACTTTTACCACAGTAGAAGTTATTAGCGATTCTTGCAAAATATTCGTACATCGGCAGTACTCTATGCTCCTCTTCACCAACAGAATGTTTATCCCACTCATGACCAAAATCTACAAATTGTCGCCATGTATTATACGCGACCGTATCAGCTAACTGTAAGAAATTTGAATTGCAAGATTTATCAAATTGAATTGAGGTGTGGTGAAATTTCTTAGCATAGCTCCCATCATCTAGCTTGATATTAGTATTGGCGATGCGTAGAATTTTACCTTGATCGTGCTTACTCGATCTTAGTTGACTATCCATCTGATCGAATACGATGTGGCAGTTTTTATGCGGGTGGGTTTCTGTTTGGTCAAATAAGGCCTTAGTCGCTATTTCTAGTGGTATCTCACCTCTACTTGCGACATCAAAATACCTCTTATCAACCACGATAGCAACTAGTTGAAGGTTGTATTGCGAGAATAGAGGATACCAAAAAGTATCAATAAATTCCTTGAGCCTTTCCGATTCAAGGTCATAGGGCTGAAGATATTTCTTCCTTTGATTGTAGGGGTTTCTCAAATCCACAGAATGAATTTCAATATCTTTCGTCCCAAAATAGTTCTCTTTTGCTTCGTTTATTAGCATATTAAGTTTTGACATGGTTTTAGAATTAGTATGGATACCAGCTAATACGAAATAGTTCCCTTGCCAAAAATCACGATATGCCGGAGAGCGCTCTGGAGTGTGATCTATAAAATCTTTAGCATAGGGAGTTTTCCATTGTTTAGAGCCACTGTCGTCGATAAAAAGATAGTTCGTCATAAGGTGGATTATATCATAGCTCTCTGAGCTAAAAAATATGTCGTTGCAAAGAGTATCACTTGTTATTTCTTTACTATGGTTCGTCCTTCTTGCTTTGGCAAAAACTGCTACGCTCATGCTTGCCTTTTGTAAAGCTCTGCGCTATACTCTGAGGTATTCTTATTGTACCTTAATGAGAATGGAAATTGGAAAACCGAAAGACTGACAATTTTAAGAAAGGTGGGTGAAGTTATGGATTGTCCTTTGTGTCGTAAGACTTCGTGGTCTAGCGACGTTTTTGATCGGGAGTGGTCTGTTTGTAAGTATTGTCGTGAGAGGTATGAACGCGAAATGACCGAAGCGGAAAAGGTAGGTAAAGGGGTTTCTAAACAAATCGACTGGTCTTATTATCCGGCGTTTCGAGCAGATCCGCGGAATAAGAACCAGCACTATCTTTCGTTTTACGACTGGGCAGTTTTAGTTAGTACGCAAGAAAAAGGTAAAAAAGGCGTTACTAAATTCGAGCTTGATTGCTTACGGGGAGCGTATGACGAAACTATTGAGACCGTCAACTCAGAGCATAAAGATCGCTACAGTGCCAAAGCGATCAAAGAACGGACTACTCTTTACACAGAGATTTTCGATTAATGTGAGGGTGGTAACCTGGAATCCAGCCGTTCCCAATAAGAGGAACGGCTATTTTTATAATCTAGTTTTTCCAGCCTTCAATACCGCCAAACCCAGCCTCGGGAGGAGCTGATTGAGGACTGCTCGTTTGCCCTCCCCTATCGCGTGGTACTTTTAAGAAATCATCTCCTGGTCGAACAATTTTTTCAAATTTACCATGAAGTTTCTCGTAATCTTCTCTACTTCCTCCATTTTTCTGCATCCACTCCTCTGCTCTAATGTTATAAGCTTTTTTTCGTACATTATTAACCATATTCATGTATGTGTTTTTAGGCTTGATTTGGGAATAAAGACGAGAGTCGCTAAAGGCTTGCTCGAAAAGATCGCTGAATGCAAGAACCTCGGGGTTATCCATTTCATTAAGATGGTCGCTGATCATATCAACTGTGTTATCACTCATAGTGGCAGCCTTGTCCACCGGAAAGTCGCTAGCTTTTGGCATGAATTCTTTGATTTTCTCTGGGGTGATTTCTTCATTGCTAGTTAAAGCATTGACCAACCTAAGCGAACCTGGATCTTCATTCTTGAGAGTAGCCATCGCCTTCGGGTCGCGTTGGATTTGACTAGCGAGAGCTACGGTAGCGGCAGACTTACCTTGCCCTTCTATACCATTTTCACTATCACCAACAACATTCTTATACAGGTTCTTCATAGCCTGTGTGCGACCCGGATCACCTTTTTCGAACAGAAGCTGTTGGGTTGCCAAAGCTTGTCGCATGTAGCGTTGGCGCTCTTTGCCGTCCGTAGCATTGTTAGCCTTATCTATGAAATGCCTTTGGGCGGTAGCAAGACTACCAGTATCGTTGACATTGATTTTATGTACTTTACCATCATCGTCAGTATATATACCTTTGTCCTGACGGATAAGGTTCGCAGCGTCCTTAATCTGGCTCTGCTCGAATTCGTCGCGCATGGTGGCCTTTTTACCTTCTAGGCTAGTCTCATCCATGTTCTCCGCAGCTAGACCGGCCGCTAGATTGTCCATTTCATTCTTCGTATATCGCTGATAACTCATTGCTGCACTGCGAGCGTGCGCGGCGTCCAATCTGTCAGCGACACCATTCGCTCCCATGCGACGAAGAGCTTTAGATGCGCCGTGACGGAGACCGCGACCTTCCTTATAACGTCTGGCTGCGTTGGCGGCGTTTGTACTGAGCTGTTGCGTGCGCCAGTCTTTATAGGCTTCCGAATTTCGCGTGGCGCCGGTTGCCGAACGACTGAGGCGAGCGCCGAGACCAGAGATCTTTGTACCGAGACTACCCATAGCGCTGAATGAACTCTTGAGGACGCTGGGAATTAAGAAGAACGGTACGACATTGATTAAGGCGGCGATAAGCTGGAAGAAAAATCCTTTTTCATCGGCTTCTCCGCCTGCTACTCTGAGAAGCATGCCAGCGAATTCTCCTCCGCTCATCATTAGGGCGCAGATTGGATAGACTAGAAGAGCCGCGGTCAACATTTTAAACCAACGATTAGCGATGTTCTTTGTTCCTGGGAGGGCATAGCAGACAATGGCGATTGGCGAGATGACGACAAGCAGGATAACAGCTGCTTGACGTACGGCGAGCAAAATGAAGAAGAATAAAACACCGATTGCGCAGGAAATTAGAGTCAACAGGACGAAGGGCAGAACAGCCGACCAATTGTTGACCAGAGCGTAAACACCAATTCCGGTACCACCGATTTCGAAGAGCGAAGTAATTAGACCACGTATGAAGGTGCCGACATTAAATTCTACGACCTGAGGATCGATTCTTGAGGTCAGACCGTCGAACAGAGTCCGAATGCCGTCCGCGACAATGTTTGAAACGTCGATTGCTAATTGACAGATAATAAAGGAGAGATTGATTAAGATAATTGTCATAATGAGGCGAGGGAGGACTTTTTTGATGCCGTAGTTGCTAATTCCGACACCAGTGAGTTGCGAGATAATAACAACCATTAATAATACGACGAAAAGAATATTTGCAAAATCGCGAAAAGCTTTCCAACCCTCGTAAGTAGTTTTATTCTTGTCGTTATTAAAGATAGAGGCGTTAACTTCAAGGAAGCTTGTTGAGATCCAATTATACATATAGTCCGTCAGATCGCCGACTGCTTGGATGACTGGACATAAAATCCAGCCGAGAGAGCCAGACGCCGAGAAACAAAGCGTGGTTTGCGATGTGTCATCACTTTTTTCCTCTTCGGACTTGTTATAAGAATCCAGCTTAAACGCGGTGTTAGATAGTTTGGTAACTTCTTTAAACTCTTTGCTATTGAGCGCCTTTAGAATTTGGTTATAGCTCAGTTTGTTCTTTCCCCATATACCAGTACTACCATAGCTATAGACTTCTTTCTTGGCATTTTTAGTTGGCTTAACATAGCATGTTTCGAATTTACCTTCGTGATAAAGCCGAACGGGTGAAAACTCTTTCTGTGCCTTTAATATAGTTTTTTGATCTTTGCTAGGATTGCAGGCTTCAATATTGATTTTATAGTAATCTTCGAGATAAGTCTGGAGCAGAATGATTTTTTCCGCCGTATCAAGAGCGAGCATGCTGGAAGAGCTATAAGTGCCGTTCGAGAGAAATTTAATGGCTTCCCTACCAGCAGTCTTGGCGCTTTTGTCCTTTAATTTATAGATTGTGCCATCGGTGATGGGGGTTTCATCATCGATTGCGGTTTTATTCAGAGTATACTCAACTTCTTTTGTGGTTAAGATATTATTCACCATTTTTGTCTCAGTATCTCTCAATGGACTCTTTTTTGCTAAAGCCGTAAGAACTTTATTACGCACATCTTCCCATTTCGTTTTGCCTATGGTATAGCGTATAAATTTCTTCTGTTGACACGAAACAAAACAATAACCCAGCTTTCGATCGTTCTTTCCGTCGCCTTTATCGTCGGGGTAGTCTTTTAATTCAATATCACGTCGATTCCATAACCCCGTCCATGAAGCTTTGACTTTTGATGTAATAATCCCTTCATCGTTAACTTCAGCAGATATTTTTACCGTAGTAGCTTCAGGTTCTTGTGCTACTTTTGGTTTTTGGGTGTACTTAAACGTCGTGGTTGTTTGTTTATTCTTATTCGATGTGTCTTCTTTTGGCGCATCATAACCCATGCCAATAAGAAATTCTTTGACTTGTTTCTTTTTGGAAGCACTCGGAGGAATATTTTTCGGGTTTTTTTGTCCGTAGACATTTTTTGCCAAGGAATATCCTTCATTCAGCGCTTGTTCGCAGTTATATTTATAGGATTCTGTATGTTTGACAATTCCTTGCGGAAGCGCGGGTTGATATTGATCTTTGCTCTTCAGGATTAAATTACTAGCCTTTTTAGCATCCGTATAATCGTTGGCATCAATTTTTGTCTTTACTCCTGCCTTGTTGCTACGATAATAGCATTTATAGACGTTGGTCAGCTTGATTTTGTTGATTATGGTGTTTATGTTCGCGTCTTCAGACGTCGATGCGTCAGTTTTACTGACTTCGGGCGCTGGAGTGACCGCGTGGGCTGAATTGACACTAATTAAAACCATTGCTGGGACTAGAACCGCAGCCAATGTGAGAATTAATTTATTTTTGTGGATTTTCTTCATTCGATGTCCTCATTTTCGTTCTGCGCAGCATTGATCAAATCTGTGATATCGATTTCGGTACGAATCGTCCCTTCCTCTGGCTCTTCTTCGGTCTCGTCAATTTCTTCGATGATTTCTGGGGCATCATCCGACACCTCTTCCTCATCATTTTCGACCTGGTAGGCTTCGTCCGAGTCATCGATGCCTTCAGAACCATCGCCCTCGTTGTAGATTTCGCCCTCATCAGTCTCAACGGTGTCGGTGGGTTCCGATGTATTTTCTTCGGATTGGTCTTCCTCAATTTTTTCGTCGCTAACTTCATCTTCTTCGGTATCCTCATCTAGCGTGGCAGTAAGATATTGCTCGGAAATATCCCAACATTCTCCCTTCAAATCAGTCAAAAGCCCTGCGAGATATTCATCATTGTTCCAGCCAAGCGTCATGCGCTCATTGTTGAGCTCGGAAATACGCTGTTGGTCTTCTGGCGAAAAGTCTGGACAGGCAAATTCGCCTTCGGCATCGACAGTACAACCATAACGATGATAGATCTCGAGCGATTCGACTTGGAGATCGAGATTTTGGCGAGCAGAGTTGAGATAATTTTCGGCAATTTCTCCTGGATTAGCATCTTTTAGGCTGTCAAAATAGCTGTTTATCGACTGTTTCGTCTCGTCATAACCTTTCGCGACTAGATCTTGATAGATCGTAAGGATCGTGGGGAGGGAATTTTGGCGGTAGTAGGCGATAAAGTTGAATAATTCTTGATAACTGCGCAGATTTTCAGCGAAGAGTATAGTTTCTGGCGCGCGTTCGTTGGTAATATAGCTTGAGACGGATTTGTCCAACAAACTCTTTGCTTGGTCCCAATATTCAGCATTGTATTCGTCAGCGTAGAACTGAAAGTCGACTTCATACGTCTCGTCGGGGTTGTAAGAGCCAGTTAGCTCATCTTTTGCCTCGCCATAAAGCAAATAATTTGCGTAGCGAGCAAAATCGTGTTGGGAAGCGGAGTTGTCGACACGGCGATTAGCAAAAATCAAAATAACGATCAGCGTCACTAGAATCGCTACGCCGAGAATTATCCCAGCGATAATAAACGTCTTTTTGTCGACCTTAGGTTTGTCTGGATGTAAAATAATGTCGCCTGTGCTGGTGGACTTGGTCTGAATAGGATGACTCGAGCTGAATGGAGTATTGAGTGCCGAGGCCATATTGGGCGACTGTTCGATATGAGGACCGCTTGTGGGAGCAACTGGCGGAGTAGAAGCGGTCGAAGTTGGAACGGTAGTTTGCGTATTTCCTTGCATGCCCAATTTAGCAGATTTATCATCCATATGTTTTATTTTATCATAAACTTTTTCAAAATAGGAAAATACGGAAATGCGGGATGAGATCTTATCTCACCCAACAAAATTCCCCGCTATCCGATTGGAAGGCGGGGAATTTGTAACTCAAGCTACTGCTTAGCTTATTTCTTCAGTGAGCGACGGCTTGCTACATAGTAGCCAGCAGCGGTCACGATTGAACCTGTACCAGCAATTGCGCCAGCGACAGCTTCTGGACCAGTAGTTGGGAGAGCTTTTGGAGTTGTGGTTGTCGTCTTGACAACGGGAGTTTTTGGTTCTTCTGGAGTTGGGGTTGGAGTTGGAGTATCACAAACTTTCGTAAGGTGAACGTTTGCATAGTCCCGTATAGCTTGATCGCCAACCCAACCTTGCGCCCAGTTAACTAAGGTATTAGAACCACAGTCGAGATCTTTGTCAACAACTTTAGCATTGAAGCGGATATAACCATTCGCTCCAGGTCCGTAGCCACCAATGTTGATACCTTCCTCAGTGAAGAGGTTATCATTATCGTAGGTATCACCAGAGTAGTGGTCATTCCAGAGACGCGTGGTTCCAGGTATATACTCCATGTTGTTAGGCAATGCGTCTTGCAGAACAACATTATATTGAGTTTGTCCGCTGGTGTTTTCGTATAAAACTTGATACTCAACTTCATCACCAATATTAACTTCTAGCTGATCAGTCCAGTTGTTACCTTTAGTGCCGGCTGGGCGGACGCTCTTAGTAATAGTGTATGGGGTATCATAAACAGCTTTCAGCTCAATGGTGATGTAGCTTGCAAACTCGTAACATCCGGGGATATTGCCGTCATCGATTGAGTCATAACCGATTTTAACGCCACCAGCAGCTGCGTTAACGATATTATCGCTAATTTTAGCACCACCATTACTACCAACACCGTTATTTTCTAATAGAGCGGAGCCAGGAACATACTCCAAGTGGAATGGTTGATCACTGTTAAAGTTAACGTGATCGTAGTATTCAGTTGGAGTAGCATTCGATGAGTTAATGAAGCCAACAACTTGGATTTTATTATTCTCATCAGATTGACCAGGTACGCTGAAGGATGCATGGACATCCTTAGCAATCGCATCGCGACCCTTAGGGTTGTTATTGTGGACATACATACGGACAATGTAAGTCTTACCGTTCTCCACGGTAATATTAGTGTCGTCCCAAACATTGTCTGGTCCGGCATTAATACCGGTGTTTTCGCGAGCGCCAACGAAGTTAAATTCGTGGCCGATGACACTGTCTTTGATTGAGTTAAATGTAATTGTATCGCCGAGCTCACCATTATTGATTTGGTCAAGGGTGTACTCTGGGCGACCATTTTCTAAACCGGAGTTATCGCCCCAAGCAGAGACGATGGCCGGAATGGACGCTACCCCAGCAACCGCGACAGCACCAGCTGTCACTGCGAGAGTAGTCTTCGCAATTTTATTCATAATATAATCTCCTTTTGCAGATTATTAAATATTTACTCGATTAATTACCTAATTTTGTTTAAGTTTCTGGTCCAAATTGTTAACTCCGTAACAGACAGCTAAATACGTCTCAAACACAAGATATCTCGGGATTGCCTAGCAACCGAAGTTGCTAGGCTAAAGAACAGTCATGTCAAACGTTATTGTTTTATTCAGCAATCTCGTGCTTACCAGTGCTGACTTTGTCGGCTGGCTTGCTTGTTTCCGTAGTTTGATTCCCCGAGCCGTCTTTTTTGACGGTTGTAATGGTGTCGTTTCCGGTATTTTTATTAACTGTTGGCAGAGCGGTACTGTCTGTATTACCACCCTGAGTATCTTTGGGCGGGTCGCTCTTTCCGCTAGATGAATCATTTGATTCATCACCAACGCTTTTTGGAGGCTCCTGTCTTACAGGATCGGGCGTTTTCTCTTCCTTATTAGGGCTTTTGTTCTTTCCACCACCCTTTTTTGCATTGCCGTTATTTACCGGATCTTTCGCCGGATTCTTCTTTGGCGAAGTGTATTTCGGTGTTCCGCCTGGTTTCGGCTCGGATCCTTCCTGTGGCGTTTCGTTCTCAGCCGGTGGTGAGCCTGTACCAGGATTACCTCCTGGGTTGCTCTTCTCGCGTCGTGCAACTGTCTTTCCCGCCTTAAATAGACGGAAATTCTTGTTGTCTTTACCGGTTCCGAACGTGTAATCTTTCTTCCCACTCTTGTGGATCCAGATTACTGCCGGGAGGCTGTCCTGCTCGCTAACTGCGGTATACCGCTTAGTATGTCGCAACTTGCGTGGTATTTTGTCGCCGACAAAATACATCTTTCGCAGGCTTTTGGGAATTTGCGATACCTTCGAAAAGGTAGTGGGCAAGCCCCACTGTTCCCGAGTTTCACGTCGCTCAACTTTGGAATATTCATATTCCTGGTCAAGCAACTCGATCAGCCAGGATGCGAGCGTCCGATACAGCTTATTTGCCGTCTCGTCCTCGTTAATCCAGTGTTGGTTGCCAATCCGACCGTCAATCTTTTTCTTATAGACTATACGGTGCAACTTGGCAAACTGAACCACGCGCTGATACTCATCGTCGAGTCCTGGTAGGTCTGGAAATGAGGTGACAATTGCGTCAGCCATTCCCGCTCCATACACTGGGTTACGAGCGATTTCTCGGTAAGTTTCCTTGCGAGTCTTCGCCTCGTTGCTCGCTTTCGAGTAGCGCATGGTGACTGGCCGGCGATACTCGGCTTGCGCCTTCCGTTCCTTGTCCTTTTCAGGGAAAGAAACGTTGGAGATTGGTTTCTTGCTGAAATATTTTGACCATTTCTTTACCATAGCATGATCTTCAGCAGTGTAACCGCCGACCTTCTTCAGAACGGTCGGACTAGCCTCTCCCCAAGACGCCATGTCTGGCTCATCGACGGAGTCAGCCGGTTTGTCGACTTCCTTGTCGGCCGCCTTCACTTCAGAGATGTCTCCAGCAACAGGCGTTTCCGACTGAGCTTCGACGTCCCCGGAAGCTGGCGCCTCGACGGCTGGTTTCGCATTGCTAGATGCTGGCGCTTCTCCTGGTGCTCCTTTGTAGAGTGCACTTAGGAGTATTGCCAGAGCCAGCAACACGACCTCAATTGCGCCGATATAGATCCAAATCCGACGGAATTTCACCTCCGCCGACCACGCTTCCTCTTCGGCTGTGTAGTCTTTTGGATCTTTGCCGACTGGATCGATTGGGCAGTGTGCACGTAGGAGTTTTACGGCAAGCACCTGGGAGACTACTACACCCAGCGTAAGTGCTGTGACTATAGCGATTGCCCAGAATGAGGATTTACCATTCGCTATATTGCGAATAGCAATCCCATCGCCGATGAGTGCGCCTAGAGAAAGCGCTACGTATAGCACTTCCTCTCCGACGTCGCCCATGGTTACGACTGACTGATTATTCTTGGAATTATTTACTCCAAGAATAATCGCGACGATTCCTCGTCCTGCAACGAAGCCCGCCAACAGTAAATTGCTGGCAACTATAATGTTAAGTATGAGCTGTGTCATACTTAACACCCCCTTTCTTTTTTATATTTTATCTATTTAAAGAGGGTCTTTTCCGACCCTCATTGAAAAAAGTCATGAGGATCGGCGCATTTCGCGCAATCCAATCTATTAGAAAAACGTTTGACATTCAGATACAAAATCGTTGTATCTGAGATGTATTTAGCTGCTATTAATGGACCTCCGGGAAGTGCTCTCACCTTACTTCTCGGACTGCTTCCATTGTAGCACAGATAATTAGAAAAGTCAAGTGTTTTATCATGCTATAAGCATAAGCGTCAATTTTGACGATTCTACCTCTGTTAATTTTAGAAAATTGGACGATTTATCGAACAGAGAGATCGTGGTTTTGGTTATTTTAGGCGTTGTATCAGGGTAAAATGGTTTTGACATAATTGGTGTATAATTGCTTATGCTTAGCACTGAACCGTGGTTGAGTGTAAAATGGTTGTGTTTCAGCAAGAAATGTGTGGATTGGAAAGTGCCTAGCGGGAGTGTGGAGCCTGGTTATAGCTCTGAAAATGCTTATGCTTAAAAACGAGTGCGGTCGCCCAAATGGGCGACCTTGGTTGATATGTTGCATTGACCCTAATTCGGGTCATTAGCCTGAGTCTGAGGAGTTCCGGGCTGGGGCTGAGGGGTTCCGGGCTGGGGCTGGTTGTCTGCGGACTTATATTCCGACAGCAGTTTGAACAGCTCCAAGCTCTTCGCACTGTTAGAATGGTTATCGAACCGCGCGCAAAGCGCCTCCAGATCGACTTTACCATCCTTATCCACCTGAATCCCGAACTTCCGCTTCAGGCTTTTTCTAAGACTCTTGAGGTTCGAGTTGCTGGGGTTAGCGGATGAGTCCTGAGCTCCAGAACTACCTGTAGGCTTGGAAGGTTCGGACGAGTTAGAAGCCTCTGGCGAATCCGAATCATCACTAGAGCTGGTATCTCCTACCGGAGACGGGGCTGGAGTAGAGTCCTCTAAAGCCTGCACCTGTGGCGCAAGCAACCGGCTGGTCAGCTGTTCGACCAGATATTTCAGGTCGTATTCTGGCTCACCTTCTGCCTTGATCCCTACAGCTGCGTTCAGCAGGTTCCGCGTTGTGCTGTACTGTTGATACGCCTGCTCCTGTTCAGGATCGATGATTCCGCACGCCCTGCAGAGCCCAACGATCAGCTCCTCCTTGGCCTTCATGGCTACGTCCGACTCTGCGGTTGGCGGAAGTTCTGGCCTAGAGGTGTTCTCCTCGGTCTTCGGAAAGTACTGCATATCTGTAACGCTTTCGTTCTTCAAAAACTCCAGCGTTCTTTCCACGCCCAGATCCTTCTGGATCCGTCCTTCCTCGTCAAGGGTACAGAGCCGGTACTCGACTGTTGGTCCGAATCCCAACTCCTCCGTTAAGGACTTGAGCTGTTCCTTTGTATAATACGCAGGAACATCATCTTTCTTTTCGGTAACAGTTTTCAGCATCAGCCGGACTGTCATAGCTTCCACGATACTATGCTTTTCTTCTGGTAGGCGCTGAGGTTTTACCTCGACAATCTGTTCTTTTTCCTTGGCTACATTCTTAGTCGTGAAAATCTTCAACATATCTTTACCTCCTTTTTAATATACAACGGTCGTTCGTATGACCGTAAACACTCTCTGCTAGACACTATTGTCTAGATGTGCTCATTCTAGCACACTTTTTATTATAAGTCAAGTGCCTTAACAGACTTTTTTAGAAGTTTTGTAAAGTTTTATAAAATATCCTGCATAGAATAGGGGCCACATAAAGCGTGGCCCCGGACAGAAGCTTCGACCTAATAGTGTGTTAGGGGGAGGTATTTTCTACAATGATCTGAGATTATTGTATGCTATTAGGTAAGGAGAAGGTTCTTCGACGTATTGTGTGGTCGAAAGTTTTGGCTTCTGTCTATCAAGTCCTTATCGGCGAGGTTTGGCTTGTTCGAGCCGAATATACTTTTATACAGCAAAGAACGTATTACAGTTAGTTTACAGTTAGGTAGGACATAGTTTTTGTCGCCGAATATAAAAGGACTGGATTTTTTGATTGTATTGTATTAGTTGTGATTTGTCAAGACTTTTTGTTTAATAAATGTAAGATTGTATAGGCAGTGAGGTAATATTGTTGTATAATAGGTTTTACTTTATACCTGTTTAACCCCTGTTTCTATTGGCAAAATTAGAAATCTGTGCTATAATAAAGATAGTATCCATCAACTTCCAAAATATCTGTCATAGGAGGGGATAACCTAAGCACTCGGATGTTCAAGCACAAACACTCGCTGGGAAACTAGCGGGGAGATTTTGCGTGTAATGGTCAAAAAAACGGCATTTAGTTACAAAAATGCCATAAAGAAGCCTGGATGGTGGTTCCGGGCGGACTTGAACCGTCGACACAAGGCTCTTCAGGCCTCTGCTCTACCAACTGAGCTACAGAACCATAATTTTATTTTAGCACATCTGAATCTAAAGATAAAGACCTAAATTCAACAGGTAGCTAGCCTATAGACCGCTCCTCGTAGCCATAAAGCTATACACGCTCACCCCAAGTCCATAGGTTAGGACGTTCCGGTCCCCATTTCTTATTATACCACACATGCTTTTCTAAGTCAATACTTTTACCGCTCTGAATGGTCTGCTATAATTGGGGTAATTTAAGGAGTGTGAGGTATGTCTTAATTCCCTATTTAGAGCACGGAAAATTGATAAGGAGAGGAAAATGACAGAAAAAAAGCAAGATAGGGTGTTTGAGATTATTGCAGACGAACAGAGGCGCCAAAGTGAGGGGCTAGAGTTGATTCCGAGCGAAAATTATGTTTCGCAGGAGGTTTTGCGAGCTATGGGCTCGATTTTGACCAACAAATACAGCGAGGGCTACCCAGGAAAGCGTTATTACGGTGGGAATAAATATATTGATCAAATCGAAAATCTGGCAATTGATCGCGCGAAGGAGCTATTTGACGCTGACCATGCTAATGTTCAGCCACATTCAGGCGCGAACGCTAATGAGGCGGTTTATTTCGCTTGGTGCAAGCCGGGCGACACGATTTTGGCGATGTCTTTGCCGGCTGGTGGACATTTGACGCATGGTTCACCAGTGACCCGGAGTGCAAAAATCTATAATTTTGTGGGCTATGGCGTCGATGCGACGGGAGATATTGATTATGCCGAGCTAGAAAGGTTAGCGCATGAGCATAAGCCAAAATTGATTTTGGTCGGTTATTCGGCATTTATGAAAATCCCAGATTTTGAGCGTGTGGCCAAGATCGCGAAGGAAATTGAGGCGGAAACTGGTGAGGAAATTCTGTTAATGGCTGATATGGCACATGTGGCAGGTTTGATCGCGGGAGGCGTCCATCCGAATCCCCTTCAGCAGGGCTTCCAGGTCATGACTTCGACGACACACAAAACTTTGCGTGGGCCACGCGGTGGATTGATCGTCTCGATGGGCAAGGTTAGTAACCCCTTGAAAAAAGTTGAGCATTGCAAGGAAAACATTCCGACCTTAATCGATCGGGCAGTATTCCCAGGGACGCAAGGTGGGCCGCTCGAGCATGTCATCGCAGCCAAAGCAGTGGCGTTTGGCGAAGATTTGCAACCAGAATTTCGGATTTATGCCAAAAAAATTGTCGAAAATGCGCAAACTTTAGCCAAAGAATTAGAGAGACAAGGTTTTCGGCTTCAAGGTAATGGGACAGAAAATCACCTAATCTTAGTCGACGTCAAAGCCAGTTTTGGGATCGACGGGAAGTTTTACGAAGAGGCGCTAGACAGAATCGGCTTGACCCTAAATGCTAATTCCCTGCCAACCGACAAAGGCGCAGCTTTTCGACCGTCAGGAGTGCGTCTCGGGACGCCGGCGATGACTACGCGTGGACTAGGAGAACCAGAGATGATTATCTTAGCAAAATGGATGAAAGAGGTCGCCGAGATTTGTCAAAAGGCGAAAACCGAGGAGGGGCTCGATGCCTTTACAGAAGACTTGCGAGCCTTGCGAGAAGAAGTCAAAGATCTAGCTTTGCGATTCCCCGTACCGACTTTGGAAAAAATCAATAAGCAAGGAGCTTAGAGAAAAGGTTCATTGTAACAAAGCAGAACAGTAGAATAAGTAGTTATCTACATTATAGAACAATTCTGGACGATTATGGCGTAGTTCATATTCGCCCAGAATTGCGCTAAGATCTTGGTAGGAGAAAGATAGGGTGTTATGTATTCGTCTAATTTGCCTCTTGATTACACTCCAGAGATTCTCAATGTGATTGGTCGGACCAAATATGCCTAGACTATGATTACAATCTTCCCGTTCATAGCCTAGCAAATGGATCTCATTATAGGAGTCTAGCCCGTCAGTAGCAACTAGACTGCCTGGTGCAATAGAACGCTCAATAAAGCCTTCGCAAGTAGCTCTGTGTCCCCCTCCCCTTATAATCAACACATAGGTTAATCTATGATAAATTAAGATA